>NZ_JAKFDS010000032.1:0-53660 GCF_036676055.1 Brevundimonas sp.
TCCGTCAAAGGCCCGGACGCAGGGCCGCCAGTCGGAGGGCGTGTGGAAAACGGCCGCGCGGGGCAGCCTGTCTCGTCGAAACGGTAATCACATTCACAACCGGGCGAGGCCCGGCTGTCCCGCGCCCTCCCCAACCGTCTGGACACAGGCGGCGCAGACTCATGCCTTCTCCCCTTGCGGGAGAAGGTGGCCGAGCGGAGCGAGGTCAGATGAGGGGTCGCGCGGGCGACGAGGGATTGGCGTAGCAATGGCTGATGATCTGACACGGGCGCCACCCCTCATCCGTCGGCCTTCGGGCCCCACCTTCTCCCGCAAGGGGAGAAGGGCTAGGACTTTTCCATGACCTCCGCCCCGCTTCCCGACGCTGGTTCGAACTGGGTGGACCGCCACGCGCCGGAAGGCCTCAAGCCGTGGCTCAGGCTCGGCCGTTTCGACCGTCCGATCGGCATCTGGCTGCTGCTCCTGCCCGGCTGGCAGGGCGTCTCCCTGGCGCTCAGCCAGTATCGCCAGACGCCCGACGTCTACGACGCCTGGCTGTTCCTCGGCTTCGCGATCGGCGCCTGTCTGATGCGCGCCGCCGGCTGCGCCTTCAACGACATCGTCGATCGCGACATCGACGCCAGGGTCGCCCGCACCGCCCTGCGCCCCATCCCCTCGGGCCGCATCTCGGTGAAACAGGCCTGGGCCTTCGTCGTCGGCTGCAGTCTGGTCAGCCTGCTGATCCTGCTGACCCTCAACCTGACCGCCGTCCTGCTCGGCGTCGCCTCCCTCGTCCTCGTCGCCGCCTACCCCTTCATGAAGCGCATTACCTGGTGGCCCCAGGCCTGGCTCGGCCTCACCTTCAACTGGGGCGCCCTGATGGGGTTCGCGGCGGCCGCCGGCGGACTGCCGTTCCTGCTCCGGGTCTATGGCCAGTCTCTCGTCGCGACCGGGGAGTGGTACGCCGTGGGCATGGCGGTCGGAGCGCAGGGCCACCTCGCCGTCCCCGCCCTCCTCCTCTACCTCGGCGGCGTCTTCTGGACCCTCGGCTACGACACCATCTACGCCCTGCAGGACATCGAGGACGACGCCATGGTCGGGGTCAAATCCTCGGCCCGCCGCCTCGGCGCAAACGTCCACCGCGGCGTCGGCGTCTTCTATCTCCTCACCGTCCTTCTGACCCTCGCCGCCGGCGCCGCCGCCGGCCTCGGCCCGCTGTTCTACGTCGCCCTGCTGCCGTGGGCCGCCCATCTGCTGCGCCAGACCCGCGACGTCCGCCCCGACGATCCCGCCCTTGCGCTCAGACTGTTCAGGTCCAATCGTGACGCCGGCCTGATCCTGCTTCTCGCCATCATTCTCGGCTCGGTTCAGCTTCCGCTTTGAAGGACACCCGCATGGCCCGCCCTCTCCGCTTCCTCCTCCTGACCGCCGCCCTGGCCGCGACCCTCGCCGCCTGCAACCGCGAGCGGGATTCGGAAGCGCCGGCCGCGGGTCCGGACGAGACCGGAGCGCTGGTCACCCAGGCCGACGCCGCCGCGCCGATGGGCTATGAATCGAAGTCCGCCTACGCCGATGTGAAGCTGGTCCTGCCCGACGCGATCAAGGCCCAGCCCGACCTGCACGCCCGTCTCTACGCCGAGGAAGTCCGCAAGCTGCGCCAGTTCTCCGAGGGCGCGCAGAGCGACCTCACCGAGGCCGGATCGGATCCCGACCAGCCCCGGTTCGGCAACACCGTCACCGTCACCGCCGCCGCCGAGACCAGCAAGCTGTTCAGCCTCAAGCGCACCTCGTTCGAGACCGGCGGCGCCCACCCCAACACCCTGACCAGCGGCATCCTCTGGGACAAGGCGCTGAAGCGCCAGATCGGCCTCGCCGACCTGTTCCGGAAGGGGGCCGACCTGACCACGCTCGACCAGGCCCTGTGCTCGGCCCTCAACACCGCCAAGCGCGCCCGCGTCCCCGACGGCGCCATGCTGACCTTCGACAGCAAGCCCTTCGCCTGCCCCCGCGTCTCCGCCACCGCCTTCGTCCTGACTCCCGGCGACGCCTCGGGCAAGGCCGCCGGCCTGACCTTCCTGATCGGCCCCTATCAGGCCGGGCCCTATGTCGAAGGCGGCTACGAGATCGCCATTCCCGCCGCCGTCTTCCGCTCCCTGCTGGCCACCGCCTACGCCGGCGAGTTCGGCGGTCAGCTCGCGAAGACGGGGGACGTCACTCCCGTCGCGGCGCCGGCGGGCTAGTCCGCCAGGAACTGATCGACCAGTTCGGCGAACCGCGCCGGCTGGTCGGCCATGATGAAATGCCGCGAGCCGTCGACCCGGATCAGCCTGACCCCCGGCAGGCCCGCATACTCCCGGCCCCACATCCCGTCGGCCATCGCCGCCGGCGCCCCGCCGTCGGCGTCCGAGGCGTAGAGCGCCCACACCGGCGTCGTCATCGCCGCCAGCCCGGGCCGGGCGTCGGTGGTCATCACCTCGCGGATCGCCGTCGCCAGCGCCTGCCGGTCCGAGGCTATCGACCATGCGACCATGGCCTCCCGCGTCGCCGGATCCCGGGCCAGGCCGATCGCAGTCTGCCCCTGCTGCGCCCCGAAGCCCGCCTCGTCCGCGGCGAGGATGGCCGCCGCCGCCTGGTCCGCGAACGGCCGGGCGCTCTCCGCCGTCGCCGTCGGCCCGAACAGGGCGCTGAAGAACGGCAGGCTGTCGACGCTCATCACCTTGCCGACCAGATCGGGATGGCCCTGGGCCAGCAGCAGCGCCGTCAGCCCGCCCATCGAATGGCCGATCACCGCCGGCCGCTCCAGACCGCTCTCGCGGACATAGCGGGCCAGCTCGCCGATCATCGGCTCGAGGAACGGCCCGTCCCCATGCGTCCACGGCTCGCCCGCGAACCCGGCCAGCTGCACCAGATGCACCCGGCGCGTCGCCGCCAGCCGGGTCGCCTCCGCCCGCCACACCTCCCGCGAGGAGGCGTAGCCCGGGATCAGGACGACGTCCGGCCCACTGCCCAGCACCTCGACCGACAGCCGGTCCGAAACGAAGGCGTCCCGGGCCGCGACAGCGACCGGCGCCGCCTCCGCCCGGACGGCCAGGGCCGAGGCGCCTGCGACCAATAATGACGCAGAGGCGAGGCAGACTGCGCGCAGGGTCGAGCGCGCCACGAAGTGACGAAGATGCAGCATCGGAAATGTCCTTTGAACGAGCCTGACAGCGTCAGGCGTGGGGGTTCTCGAAAACCTCTTCGACCGGCCGGGCGAACAGCACGGCGATGCGATAGGCGAGGTCCAGCGACGGGTCATGTTTCTCGGTCTCCAGCGCGTTCACGGCCTGCCGCGACACGCCCAGCGCCTGACCGAGCTGTTCCTGCGTCCAACCGCGCTCGACGCGCAGCAGTTTCAGACGGTTCTTCATCGGCTCGACCTGACGAACGGCGCCGCGAAGCCAAAGCAGGCCCAGAACAGCGGATAGATGATCCAGGCCGGGATGTGCTGGGCGTCGGCGTAGCTTTCTCCGAACCCCCAGACGCTGGCGATGGCCATGGCCAGACCCGCCGCGAGAATGAACTGTTTGGCGGTGACCGCGCGGACGAACTCGTCGGACTCCCGCATCAGCGACAGGGTCGCCCAGATCTGTCCGACCACCGGGGCCGAGACCGCCAACGCAAGCGCCCAGGCCGCGACCGGGGACTCGATGTCGTCGAAGGCACCGAAGATGGCGGCGACGTTGATGGCGACATAGCCGCTCATGAAGGCCACGGTTCGTACGACGTAGCGCCGGCTGGCCGAAGTCTGTGTTTTCGCAATGCCGAGCATGACAAGTCCTCCTGACCTGATGTCATGCTTACCTTACATCGACGTTTTGTCATGTCAACCTGACTTTTCGTCAGCCTTGCCTGACAACTGCGGCGAGCCGTCCCGCCGCTTTCAGGACACGGGTCCCGGGCGTATCCTGCTTCCCATGCCCGCTGCGCCCCGCGCCCGCCCGACCGACCTGTTCACGCCCGAGGAGTGGGCCCCCTTCCAGACGCGCCGCGCCTGGATCGGCCCCCTGCTGGTCCTCCACTGCTGGAGCGTGATCCTGCTGGCGGCCGTCGCCGGAGTGCTCTGGCCGATCCTTATCCCGCTCTGCGTCGCCGTCATCGGCACGCGCCAGCTGGGCCTCGCCATCCTGATGCACGAGGCGGCGCATGGCGGCCTGTCGCCCGACCGCCGCCTCAACGACTTCCTCGGTCACTGGCTGTGCGCCGTCCCGGTCGGGGCCTCGCTCGCCCTCTACCGCCCCTACCATCTCAGCCACCACAAATACGCCCAGCAGCCCGAGGACCCGGACCTTGTCCTGTCCGCCCCCTTCCCGGTCACCCGCGCCTCGCTGCGCCGCAAGATCGTCCGCGACCTGACCGGCCAGACCTTCTTCAAGCAGCGCGTCCTCTTCCTCTTCAAGGCCTTCGCCAGCCAGCGCGACGAAGACATCGCCGAGGGCGCCGTCGTGACCGGCCGCAGCGTCGCGCCCTTCCTGCTGTTCAACGGGGGCCTGTTCGCCGTCGCCGCCCTCGCCGGGGTCTGGTGGGTCTGGTTCGCCCTGTGGCTACTGCCGCTCGCGACCTGGTTCCCGATGGTCACCCGGCTGCGCAACATCGCCGAGCACGCCTGCGTCGAGGGTTCGGCCGACGACGCCTTCCGCGCCGCCCGCACCACCCGCGCCTCGTGGTGGGAGCGCGCCTTCATCGCCCCCTACTGGGTCAATTTCCACGCCGAACATCACCTGTTCATGCACGTGCCTTGCTGGAAACTTCCGGCCTTGCATCGGGCCGTGCGCCGCAAGCCGCAGGGCGCGCGCATGGAGATGGCGAACGGCTACGTCGAGGTGCTCAAGGCCGCGGCGTCCCGATGAAGTCCGCAAAGGCGGACCCGCCCCTGAACCTTTTCCGCGTTCGGCGGTTCAGGTCCGCTCGCCCCGGAGGATCGCGTGCGGATCGTCTCATTCGTCAGACAGCACTGGCTGTTCATCGTCCTCGTGACCCAGATCCTCTTCATCGCCTTCGCCTCGGGCTATCTGCTGTCGACCCCCTGGATCGAGGCGGGCTGACCAGGATCGCGCTGACGCGCGCTCACACGGTCAGGCGACCATGAGCCCGATCACCGACCCGACCGCCTTCATCCTCGCCAACACCCGGCTGCAAGCTGTGCCTCATGCGCCTGAGATCGAGCTGTGGCTGGCCGACGAAGTCACGCCCATCTGGCGGCTGACCGAGGAGGAGCTGGGCGAAATCGGCCTGCCCCCGCCCTTCTGGGCCTTCGCCTGGGCCGGCGGCCAGGGCCTCGCGCGTTGGCTGCTCGACCATCCGGACGAGGTCGCCGGCAAACGGGTTCTCGACTTCGCGGCGGGTTCAGGCATGGTCGGCGTCGCGGCGATGAAGGCGGGCGCGGCCTCGGTCCTGTGCGCCGACATTGATCCCTTCTGCGCCGCAGCCGTGGCCCTGAACGCCGGCGCCAACGGGGTCAGTCTGGACTTCACGGAAGCCGATCTGCTCGATTGGCCGCCGCCCGACGTCGAGGTGATCTGCGCCGGCGACGTCTTCTATGAAAAGCCCATGGCTGAACGGGTCCTGGCCTGGCTCACCTCGGCCGCCGACCGCGGCGCGCGGGTGCTCGTCGGCGACCCCTTGCGGACCTACTTCCCCAAATCCGGCCTCGACCTGCTGGCCGAATACGAGGTGCCGACCACCCGCGAGCTGGAGGACTCCGCCGTCAAACGCACCCGGGTCTGGGCGCTCCAGCGATGCTGAGGTGTCGGACTCGGTCCGGAGCCGGTAGCGTTGCGGCTCCGCTTGCCGACGAGGCGGCGCGGAACCATCTTGAGATCATGACCCGCGCGCTGATCCCCCTGTCGCTCGCCCTTGCCGCCCTCGCCGCTACGGCCGAGGCACAGACCGTCCCGCCCTATGTCTCGCCGGGCGTCGATCCCCATCGCTATCAGGCCGAGCTGCATCGCTACGAAGTCGATCGTCTGCGCGCCCGGGCGGACCAGCGCGAGGCCTTCGCCCGCCAACTCCAGTTCGAGACCCGGCTGAACCGGCTCGAGATCGAGGCGGCGCGCCAGCCGGAACCGATCCAGCCGCCCGCATACCGGTCCCTCCGCTCGCCGGAGGAAGAGCGGGTCCTGCGGGACTCCGCCACCCGACGGAGCCGGGCCGCCGCCGCGGGCGTCACCCAGATCGACGCCTGGCTGGATCGTCCCGCCAACTAGCATCACCCCTGCATCCCTTCCCCGACGGCCGCGTTCCTGCTTGGCTGTAATCTGAGGGACGAGGAAACGGATCATGCGGTGGCAGGGCGGACGACGCGGCGGCAACATTGAGGACCGTCGCGGCATGGGCGGTGTCGGCATCGCTGGCGGGGGCATCGGCGCCCTCGTTCTGGCGGCCATCGGCTACTTCGTGTTCGGCATAGACCCGCAGACGACCCAGCAGATCACCAGCCAGCTGGGCGGGGTCGGCAGTTCCGAACAGGGCGCCCAGGGCAGCCCCGAGGATCAGGCCGGCGCCTTCGTCGATGTGATCGGCACGAACGTTGACGACGTCTGGAAGACCAAGCTGGAGGGCTATCAGCCCCCGACCGTCATCCTCTATGAACAGGGCACCTCGACCGGCTGCGGCTTCGGTCAGTCTGCCATGGGGCCGTTCTACTGCCCCACCGACCAGCGCGTTTATCTGGACCTGTCATTCTGGCGGCAGATGGAAAGCCAGCTCGGCGCTTCATCCGCCGACTTCGCCCGCGCCTATGTCATCGCCCACGAATATGGCCACCACGTCCAGACGCTGACCGGAGCCTCACAACAGGTGCGGCAGGCCCAGCAGCGCGCATCGGGAGAGGCCGAGGCCAACCAGTATTCGGTGGCCCTCGAGCTTCAGGCCGACTGCTACGCGGGCGTCTGGGCCGCCAACGCCGCAGCCGTCTCGAACGGCGCCGTGGCGCTTGAGGCCGGCGATCTCGAGGAAGGCCTGCGCACCGCCTCGGCCATCGGCGACGACACCCTGCAACGCCGACAGGGCGGCCGCGTCGTGCCTGAAGGCTTCACCCACGGCTCGTCTGCCCAGCGGAGGGAATGGCTGCGGCGAGGCTATCAGGCGGGCGACCCGGCGGCTTGCGACACCTTCTCCGCGCTCTGACGGCTCAGCCCACCGTCAGGTCCAGCGGCTGCGACACGTGCAGTTCGCCGGCCCCGAGATCGAACGCGACCCTCCGGTCGGCGAAAGCCTCCATGCCGAGCAGCCCTCCGGGGAAGTGGGGCAGCGGCGGCTGGTCGAAGACCCCGACCTGAACCTGCCGGTACAGGTGGTCGGCGAAGGTCACGGTGCGGGCTTCCAGAACGGCGGCCTGCATTGCCCCGCCGAGGACGAGGCTGCTCCCGGTCTCCTGCGGTCGGCCGTCCAGCAGGCCCGCGGTCTGCGCCGTCGCCTTGTCCAGCGCCAGAAGGGATGAGGCCCCGGTGTCGACCACGGCCCTGACCGCCACGCCCTCGACCGTCACCTCGGCGATCAGCCCGCCGCCGGAACGCCGGACCTCCGCCGGGGCCAGGTCGGGCGGCCGCACGAAGGCTTCGCGGGCGATCAGCCGGACATGTCGCCGCGCCGGGTCCAGCGCCAGGACCAGATGCTCCAGAACGTCCCGCCCGAGGATCAGCGGCGTATTCAGCCCGCTCTCCGAGGCCAGGGGCCCCAGATCGAGAATTGCCGCCCGCAACGCCCCGATGGCCAGGCCGGGCAGGGTCACGTCGACCGCGGCGCCCCGGCCCATCTGGCTTCCGCCGCCGACGCCATAGGCGACCAGCGGCATGTCGAACAGCGAGCGGCGCCGGGCCGGAAGAGCCTCGAACAGCCGGCGATCGATGACGGAATACTGCGCCCCCGTGTCGATCAGGGCGATGACCTCGCGGCCCTCGATCCGCACGTTCACGGTCGGGACATTGGCCCGCCGCGCATAGCGCAGCCAGGGCGTCGCTTCGCCTTCGGCGAAGGCGAGATCCGGCGCCGGCCAGAACAGGGTCTCGCGCGCCCACCACGCGCCGCCCACGACGGCGGCCAGTCCTGCGGCGCGAAGGAGAAGGTGGCGACGGTTCATGCGCCTCGAACATGGGCCGCCCCCGGCCGGGACGCCAGCGTCGCCGCTGTCGCGGACCTACCGGGCTCCGAACGGCACGATCTTGTTGTCGCGGTCATGCCCGATGTCCGCCGCGCCGAGATAGGGAATGCCCGACCGCTGACACCAGTAGCGGACGATCTCCTCGGGGGTCAGGCCGAATTCCGGATCGTTCTCGACGATGTCCGACACCCGTCCCAGGCGGATGCCGGCGACCTTGCGGATCGAGGCCTGGCCGGTCAGGTGGAACATCATCCGGTCGACCCGGTACAGCGGCTCGGACACCTCCTCCAGCATCAGCACATGGCCGGACATGTCGGGCTCCAGCGCGGTGCCGACGAGGGCGTCGAGGATGCTCAGGTTGAAGGCGACTGCGGGCCGTGCGTCCTCGTGCAGCGACGGCTCCCACGATGCCGGGTCGCCCCGCTTCAGCCAGTTCAGCGCCCGCCACGCCGTCGCATCGTTGCGCACCGCATCCGAGGCCATCGGCCCGTGCGCCACATGCGGAAACCCGGCCTTGTAAAGCCCGGCCAACAGCGTCCCCGCGTCCGAATAGCCGAGGTACCGCTTCCGCCGCGCCACATCCGTCAATCGCGGCAGCACAGCCTCGGCGATGCGGCACGACCCGTAGCCGCCCCGCGCGAACCACACCGCGTCCAGCCGCGGGTCGTTGGCGTATTCCACGAACGCCGCCGCCCGGCTGGCGTCGTCGCCGCCGAAATGCCCGTGCTTGCCGAAGCTGGCCGGGTGGAAGACCACATCGATCGAGCCGTCCGGCACATGGGCCGCGAACCAGTCGTGCACGGCGTCCGCCCGCTCCCGATTGAAGCGCGAACTGGCGTTGACGATGCCGATCTTCATTGGAGCGAACGTTCCTCGCGACCATCGCGCCGGGCGTATCGCCGTTCAACCGCCCGGCTCGCACTGACCGTCACCATCATGAGCCCGTAGAACACGATGGAATCGGGCCAGTAGGCGGGTGTCCACGGCAGGCTCAACCAGCCGTATTTCCCGACGAGGGTATAGGCGAAGGCGACCATCACGATCACAAGGACCAATGTGGTGGTGAGCCGGACCCATTGAGGCGGCCGGGCGGCCTGTTCCTCAGGCGTCGCGCGCTTGCCGAACACGATGTCGAGCACTCGGCTGGTTGTCGATGGACTTGGCGACGGCGTCATCTGTGAGGGCCCCTCCTACGCACCAGTTTAGGGGGCCGCACCGGCTTCTGGAAGTCGTCACCCATCACCCCCTTCCCCGCCGCCCTGAACCCGCCTAGTCACGGCGCATGGCGAACGACGACTATTTCTTCTGCGGGATCGGCGGCTCGGGCATGCTGCCCCTGGCCATGATCGTCCAGGCCCAGGGCGGGCGCATCGAAGGCTCCGACCGCTCTCGCGACCAGGGCCGCACGCCGGAGAAATTCGCCTGGCTCGAGGCGCACGGCGTCACGCTTCACCCCCAGGACGGCTCCGGCGTCACCCGCCCGACCCAGACCGTGGTCGCCACCGGCGCCATCGAGGACACGGTGCCCGACATAGGCGCCGCGAAGCGGGCCGGCGCCCGCATCGTCACCCGACCCGAACTGCTCAGCCAGCTGTTCAACGCCGCCCCGGCCTCGATCGGCGTCGCCGGCACCAGCGGCAAGTCGACCATCACCGGCATGATCGCCTGGATCCTGCATTCGGCTGGCCGGGAGCCCACCGTCATGAACGGCGCGGTGATGAAGAATTTCGCCGACGCCGACCATCCGTTCGCCAGCGCCCTGATCGGCGGGCGCGACCTGTTCGTCTCCGAGGTCGACGAATCCGACGGCTCCATCGCCCGCTACGACCCGACCGTCGCCGTTGTCTCCAACATCTCGCTGGACCACAAGTCGATGGAGGAGCTGCGTGTCCTGTTCGGCGGCTTCACCGTCCGCGCGGCGACCGCCGTGCTCAACCTCGACAACCCCGAGACGGCGGCTCTGGCCCAAAGCATGGTCGAGAGCGGGCGCGGCGACGCGGTTGTCACCTTCGCGCTCGGCAATGAGAGCGCCGATCTCTCCGCTCACGACCTTGAGCCGCTGCCGACGGGAATGCGCTTCCGGCTGAAAGACCTCGCGAGCGGGGCCGACGTCCCGGTGACCCTGCCGGTTCCCGGCGCCCACAACGTCGCCAACGCCCTCGCCGCTCTCGGCGCCGTCCGCGCCGTCGGCGTACCGCTGGACCAGGCCGTGGCGGCGCTGGAGACCTTCTCCGGCATCCGCCGCCGCATGGAAGTGGTCGGGACCGCCAATGGCGTCACGGTCATCGACGACTTCGCCCATAATCCCGACAAGATCGCCGCCACCCTCAAGACCCTGCACGCCTTCGACGGCCGGCTGCTGATCCTGTTCCAGCCGCACGGCTTCGGTCCGCTGAAGCTGATGAAGCAGGAGTTCATCGACGGCTTCGCGGGCCTGCTGCGCGAGGACGACATCCTGCTGATGCCCGAGCCCGTCTACTACGGCGGCACGACCGACCGCAGCGTCGGCAGCGAGGACATCGCGTCGGGCATCCGCGCCGCCGGCTGCCACGCCGAGGCCCTGCCCACGCGCGAGGCCTGCGGCGACCGCCTCATCGACCTGGCGCGCCCCGGCGACCGCATCGTCGTCATGGGCGCCCGCGACGACACCCTCTCGACCTTCGCGGCGACGCTCCTCGGCCGCCTTTAGCTCCGCTTACGGATTGATATACAAGACAATCTCGCAAAAGTTTCACGAACGGCAAAGCTGGCGTTAAGTCCGGACCCCGTATCCGCTCCCCCGCAGTTGGCAGAGGACGGGCATGGCCAGGATCGGGGATTTCGCGAGCGCTGCGGCGCCGATAGGGCCGGACACGCCCGGGGCCCAGGTCTTCGACCGGTTCCAGGATGAGCCCGACACCCTCGTGATCGCCGTGGTCGACGGCGAGGGGCGACCCGTGGGGCTGATCGAGCGGAATGCCTTCACCCTAAAGATGGCCGCCGAATTCGGTCGCGCCCTCTACGCGCGGCGGCCGGCGGCGACCTTCATGGACGCCAACCCCCGCATCCTCGAGGCCGACGCCGACGCCGAAAGTCTGTTCCAGTCGGTCGACGCCGCCAACCTCGGGGCCCTGCTGAACGGCTTCATCGTCGCCGCCGGCGGCCACTACGTCGGGGTGGGCGCGGGGGTGCACCTGCTGCGGGCCGGCAGCGTCATCCACCAACGCCGCGCCGAGGCGATGGGCGCGCTCGCCCGCGACCTGTCCCGCGCCGAGGCCGAAGCCCGGGCCTCGAGTCGCGCCAAGTCCGAGTTTCTGGCCGTGATGAGCCATGAGATCCGCACGCCTCTGAACGGCGTGCTGGGCGTCGCCGCCCTGATGGAGCGCGAACTGACGCAGGACGACATGCGGCCCTACGTCCGGACCATTCTCGACTCCGGCCAGAGCCTGCTGCGACTCCTCACCGACGCCCTCGACATGTCCCGGGCCGAGGCCGGCCAGCTGGCGCTTGAAACCGCGCCGGTCCATCTCGACGCGGTCGCCGCCGACCTGCGGGCGCTGTGGAGTCCCCGCGCCCAGGAAAAGGGCCTGGCCCTGACGGTGACCCATGACACGACGGGCCATGACTGGGTGGCCGGCGACGAGGTCCGTCTGAAGCAGCTGTTCAACAATCTGATCGGCAACGCCCTGAAATTCACCGTCGCCGGCGGCGTCCACGTCCATATCGCCAGCGGCCCCCGCGACGGCGCCGTCGCGGTCACCGCCACCGTCGACGACACCGGCCCGGGCATAGACGAGGGCCTGGCCGAAACCATCTTCGAACCCTTCAACACCGGCCGGGCCGGACGTCAGGGCGCCGGAGCGGGCCTCGGCCTGGCGATCTGCCGCCAGATCGTCGAACGCATGGACGGCGACATCGTGGTGGAGCGCTCGCCCCGGGGCGGGGCCCGCTTCCGGTTCAGCCTCGCCCTGCCGTGCGCGGGCGCCGAGATGCGTCAGGCCGCAACCACCATGGCGGCGCCGACGGCCCATGAGACCCTGCATGTGCTGATCGTGGACGACAACGCCGCCAACCGTTTCGTCGCCGGCAAGGTGCTGGAACTGTTCGGCTGCACGTCCGTAGTCGCAGAAGACGGGCGCGAGGCGGTGGCCCGTGTCCAGGACGGCGCCTTCGATCTGGTGCTGATGGATGTGAAGATGCCGGTGATGGATGGCGTGGCCGCCACCCGGGCCATTCGCGCCCTCGGCGGCGCCATGGCCCGCCTGCCGATCCTCGCCCTTACGGCCAACGCCGATCCCCGCGACGAGGTCGAATATCTGGCCGCCGGCATGAATGGGGTGGCCCAAAAGCCGATCCACCCCGACGCCCTGCTCAACGCCATCCGCCGCGTGCTCAGCCGCGAGCCCGACCCTCTCGATCACGCCGCTTGAGCGACGGCCGCCGGCCCGCTCTAAGGGGGCGGCGATGATCCAGCTTCCGCCCCCGGCCGCCCTGCCCGAAATCGTCGTCACCGGCGCACGCCTGCCGCCGGCCGCCGGCGAGGCGGCCTTTTCGGTCGTCCGGCTCGGCGAGGACGATCTGCGCGATCAGCAACGGCTGGACGAAGCCCTCGCCTCCGTCCCGGCCGTGTCGCTGTTCCGCCGCACGTCCAGCCTCGCGGCCAATCCGACCACCCAGGGTATCAGCCTGCGCGCCATCGCCCCCTCCGGCGCCGGCCGCACTCTCGTGACTCTGGACGGCGTCCCTCTGAACGATCCTTTCGGCGGCTGGGTGATCTGGTCGCAGGTCCCGACCGAAAGCCTGTCAGGCCTCGACATCGTGCGGGGCTCGGGCGCGGGTCCCTACGGCGCCGGGGCCTTGACCGGGGTCATTCAGCTGCGCGAACGTGACGGCGGCGCTGTTCTGGACGCCTCCCTCAGCGAGCGTGGCGGCGTCCGGCTCGCCGGCTCTGGCGCGATGGACCTCGGCCCCGCCCGCCTCGTCGCCTCCGGCCTCTATGAGACCAGCGACGGTTATGTCCCCGTGCGGGGGTCCGGGGCGGGCCCTGCGGACACGGCGCTCGATCTCGAGGTGCGCAGCGCGGCCTTGCGCGCCGACCTCCCCTTGGGCGAGGCCGCGCTCTCGCTCCGCGCCTCCGCCTTCGAGGAAGAACGCGGCTCCGGCCTCGACGGGGCCCGCGCCACCGCCGGCGGCCACGCCCTGTCGGCCGCCGTGGCCCTACAGCCCCTCGCCGACCGCCCGGGCTGGAGGCTCCAGGTCTGGCGGCGCGAGAGCGATCTGGCCAACACCTCGGTCGCCGTCGCCGCCGACCGCGCCTCGACGACCCCCGCCAACGACCAGTACGAAACTCCCGCGACCGGCTGGGGCGTCAACGCCGCCCTGCGGCAGGTGATCGTCAGCGGCATCGCCCGCGTCGAATGGGAGCTGGGCGCCGACGCCCGCTTCAACGATGGCGAGACCCGCGAGCGCTTCCGCAATCTCGGGGCCGGCTTCACCCGCAGCCGGATCGCCGGCGGAGAAACCTCCGTCGCCGGTCTCTATGGCGAGGCTTCATGGAGCTCCGGCCTTTGGCTGGTCGCGGGCGGCGCGCGCTACGACGGCTGGCGCAGCGAGAACGGTCGCCGCCTCGAACGTGACCTCGCCACGGGTCTGCCCACCCTGGACGAGACCGACCCCGACCGCTCGGGCGAGGTGATCAGCGCCCGCCTCGCCGCGCGGCGCGACATGTCGGGAGTCTGGGCCGCCGGACAGGCGCTGCGCCTCGCCGCCTACAGCGGCTTCCGGCCGGCCACCCTGAACGAACTGCACCGGCCCTTCCGGGTCGGCAACGACCTGACCGAGGCCAACGCCGCGCTGGAGCCCGAGCGCCTCGCCGGCGTCGAGGCCGGCTGGTCCTGGACCGACGACCGGGCCGCGCTGGCGGCGACCCTCTTCTGGAACGAGATCGGGGACGCCATCGTCAACGTCACCATCGGCGAGGGCCCAGGGCTCTTCCCCCGCGCCGGCTTCGTTCCCGCCGGCGGCGTACTGCGCCAGCGGATGAATGCGGGAACCATCGAGGCCGCGGGGATCGAGCTGGACGGTCGCATGGACCTCGCTCCCGGCCTGTCCGTCCGCGCCGCCCTGTCCGTCACCGACGCCCGCCTCGACGGCGGCGCGATGGCCCCGCAACTGACCGGTCTTCGTCCCGCCCAGGCCCCGATCTGGAGCGCCTCGGCCGGGCTGGAATGGCGGCTATCTGATCGCCTCGATCTCGACGCCGACCTACGCTGGGAAAGCCGCCGTTTCGAGGACGACCTCAACAGCCGGGTGCTCGAAGCCGCCGCCACCCTGGACCTGCGCGCCGACTGGGCCCTGACGCCCTCGACCACCGTCTGGCTTGCTGCGGACAATCTGTTCGACGCCGACGTCGAGGTCTCGGAAACGGGAACCGGCGTCGCCGGATTCGGACCGCCGCGCACCCTGAGCCTCGGCGTCAGGCTGTCACGCTGATCTCCTTTGAACCCTCTATTGCAAATCGTTCGCAAGTTCGGCACAAGCCGCCGGTGACCGACGCCGCCGCGCCTCCCAGGCCCTCGAAAGCCCTCAACGCCAGCCGCTCGTTCTGGCTCAAGCAGCTGCATCAGTGGCACTGGATTTCGGCCGCCCTCAGCCTGACCGGCCTGCTGCTGTTCGCCGTCACCGGCGTCACTCTCAATCACGCCGCCCAGATTCCCGCCGATCCGGCCACCGTCGAACAGACCGCAACCCTGCCCGCGCCCCTCGCGGAGCGGCTAACCGCCTTCCCCGAAGAGACCACCGATCCCGTCCCCGACGCGATCGCCCGCTGGGCCGCCGACGCTTTCAAGGTCCGCATCGCCGGCCGGCCTACCGAAACCACCGCCGACGAGATCTATATCGCCCTGGCCGAGCCCGGGGGCGACGGCTGGCTGACGATCGACCGCGCCACCGGCGAGGCCCTGCGCGAGCGCACCACGCGTGGCTGGGTCGCCTGGCTCAACGACCTGCACAAGGGCCGCAACACCGGCCCGGTCTGGTACTGGTTCATCGACATCTTCGCCGTGGCCTGCGTGGTCTTCGCCGTGACCGGATTCGCCCTGAGCTGGATGCACGCCCGCCAGCGACCCTCCACCTGGCCCTTGCTCGGCCTCGGTCTGCTGATCCCCGCCGTGATCGCCCTGCTGTTCATTCACTGACCCGAGTGCCCCATGCGTAAGCTCACCTTCGCCGCCACCGCCCTTGCCGCCGGCGTCGCCGCGGCGCCGGCCCTCGCCGGCGACCTGACCGTCTCGGTTGAAATTCCGCGCCTGTCCGTCGCCGCCTACCACCGCCCCTATGTCGCGGTCTGGATCGAGCGGCCGGACAACACCGCGGTGCGGACCCTCGCCGTCTGGTACGAAGTCTCGAGCGTGGCCGAGGGCAAGGACTGGCTCAAGGACATGCGCACCTGGTGGCGCCGCGGCGGCCGGTCGCTGACCCTGCCTGCCGACGGCGTCTCCAGCGCCACCAAGGCCCCCGGCCGCCACACGGTGGCCGTCCCCGGCGCCCGCCTGTCAGCCCTCCCCGCCGGCGACTACGTCCTGGTCGTCGAGGCGGCCCGCGAACTGGGCGGCCGCGAATCCGTCCGCGTGCCCTTCCGCTGGGGCGCGGCCAACACCGCCCGCGCCTCCGGCTCCACCGAACTCGGCGCGGTCAGCGTCACCGTCACCCGCTAAGGATCGATCCGACATGAAGAAATCCCTCGCCATCCTCGCCGCGCTCGCGACCCTGGCCCTGCCCATGTCGGCCCAGGCCCACCGCGCCTGGTTGGCTCCGACCTCGACCGTCCTGTCCGGAACCGACGCCTGGGTCGGCTTCGATGCCGGCATGTCGAACGGCGTCTTCATCCCCGACCACGCCGCCATGAACCTGGCCGGCCTCGTCATCACCGCGCCGGACGGCTCGACCGCCCAGCCGGAGAACATGATCCGCGCCCGCTACCGTTCGTCGTTCGATTTACACCTGACCCAACCCGGCACCTGGAAGATCGCCAACGTCATGGGCGGCGTCATGGCCACCTACAAGGAAGACGGTGAAGAGAAGCGCTGGCGCGGTCAGGCCGCCGACCTCCCGGGCGCCATTCCGGCCGGAGCGACCGACGTCGTCGCCACCCGCACCTCCAGCCGCATCGAGACCTTCGTCACCCTCGGCGCCCCGACCGACTCCGTCTTCACCAATCCGGCCGACGGCCTGGTCCTGATCCCTGTCACCCACCCCAACGACCTGGTCGCGGGCGAGGCGGCGACCTTCAAGCTCTCGCTCGACGGCGTCGCGGCCTCGAACGTCGAGGTCACCGTCGCCCGCGGCGGCGCCCGCTACCGCGACAATCCGGAAGAGATGACCGTGACCACCGGTCCGGACGGCGCCTTCACCGTCACCTGGCCCGAGCCCGGCATGTACTGGCTGAACGCCACGGTCCGCACTCCCGCCCGGGGCGAGACCATCGCCGCCAACGCCCAGTATGTGGCCGTCATGGAAGTCCTGCCCTGACCGATCGCCTCTCAGCGCCGAACCGTTCCGTCCCGCCGCCCGTAAGGATCGGCGGGGGCGAACCACGCGAGAACAACCGCGTGCTGATCCCCACCCATGGCCGGGTTCCCTCGCGCCCGCCTTCGGACCTGATCTGGGACTTCGCGGGGGAGACCATGGGCACCACCTGGACGGTCCGCCTCGCGCCGCCCCCGGGTCTCGATCGCGCCGCCCTCCAGTCCGCGATCGAGGATGAGCTGGACCGGATCATCCTCCTGTTCAGCCACTGGGAGCCCAGGTCGGAACTGTCGCGTCTCAACGCGGCGCCCTCGGGCTTCTGGGCCGTATCCGAGCCGTTCTGGTCGCTACTCCACGCCGCCCTCGACCTCGCCGACGACACCAACGGCGCGGTCGATCCGACCCTGGGCGCCCTGGTCGACCTGTGGGGCTTCGGCCCGCCCGGACCGCGTCCACTGGACGCCTTCGGCAAGGCCCCCACCGTGCCGTTCGAGGATGAAATCGCCGCCGCCCGCGCCCTGAGCGGTTGGGGCCGGTTGCGGCTCAATCGCGAGGCCCGCGCGGTGCAGCAGCTGGGCGGGGTCAAGCTGGACCTGTCCGGCATCGCCAAGGGCCACGCGGTCGACAAGGTCTCGGAACGCCTGACCGCCATGGGGGCCACCCACCATCTCGTCGAAATCGGCGGCGAGCTGCGCGGCGCCGGGGTCAAGCCCGACGCCCGTCCGTGGTGGGCCGAGCTGCAGCAGGCGCCCGGCGCGCCCGGGCCCCGGACGGTCGCCGCCCTGTTCGACATCGCCGTCGCCACCTCGGGCGACTGGGTGCGCAACTACGAGGTCTATGGCCAGGCCTACAGCCACACCATCGACGGCCGCACCGGCCGCCCGGTCGACAACGGCGTCGCCTCCGTCACCGTGTTCGCCGACACGGCCATGTACGCCGACGCCATGGCCACGGCCCTGACCGTCATGGGGCCGCAGGAGGGACCCGACTTCGCCGGGGCCATGAATATCGCCGCCGCCTTCGTCCTGCGCGGCGAGGACGAACTGACCGAGATCGTCACCCCCGCCTTCGCCGCCATGTTGTCCGAGGGCGCGTGACAGCCGATCCGGTTCGCTGGTTGTGGGCGGCTGTCGCCGTCGCCCTCTGGCTCGCGGTCGTCGCCGCCGTCGGCTGGAGGCGCGCCCGGGCGCGCCGCGCCACCGCCGACCGCGCCTCCGCCCATGCCCCGGCGGAAGGCGGCGACGCCCTCCTGATCGCCTTCGCCAGCCAGACCGGTCAGGCCGAGGAACTGGCCTGGATGACCGCCGCCTCCCTGTCGGAGGCAGGCCTTCCCTCCCGCGTCGCCCGGCTCGGTGACCTCGACCCGGACGCGCTGAAGACCGCGGGACGGGTTCTCATCATCGCCTCCACCACCGGCGAGGGCGACGGCCCGGACGCCATGTCGGGGTTCGCCCGCAAACACATGACAGGCCCTGCGGACCTGTCCGGCCTGTCCTATGGGCTGCTCGCCCTGGGCGACCGGACCTACGCCGATTTCTGCGGCTTCGGACGGGCGCTGGACCTGTGGCTGCGCAGCTCCAGGGCCACGGCCCTGTTTGACCGGATCGAGGTGGACGACGGCGACGCCGGCGCCATCCGCCACTGGCGGCATCAGCTCGGCGCCGTCACCGGCCGCGCGATCGAAGCCGACTGGACCCCGCCCGCCTGGGACCGCTGGCGTCTGGTCGCCCGCACCCACCTGAACCCCGGCAGTCCCGGCGGCGAGGCCTGGCTGCTGGCCTTCGAACCGATCGACCATGCCGCGCACTGGGCCGCCGGCGACATCGCCGAGATCGGCCTGCCGGCTGTCGACGGCGTCGCCCCCGCCAGCCGGGAATACTCCGTCGCGTCCCTGCCGTCGGACGGTCGCGTCGAGTTGATCGTCCGCCGGAGCGTGCGCGCCGACGGGACCCCCGGCCTGGCCTCAGGCTGGCTGACCCGCGAACTCGCTGTCGGCGACCCGATCGACATGCGCATCCGCGTCAACAGCGGCTTCCACGGCCCCACCCCCGAAGTTCCGCTGATCCTGATCGGCGCCGGCACGGGCCTCGCGGGCCTGCGGGCTCACTGGCGCGCCCGCGCCGCCGCCGGGCACGGCGGCTCATGGCTGATGTTCGGCGAGCGCACCTCGGCCCACGACGCCTTCCTCGACGAAGAACTCCGCGCGGCCTGCGCCTCGGGCGTCCTGTCGCGGCTGGATCGCGTCTTTTCCCGCGATCCAGGGGACGGCCGCTACGTACAGGCCCTGATCGCGCAGCACGCCGGCGAGCTGGTCGACTGGGTCGAACGCGGCGCCACCGTCCTCGTCTGCGGCAGCCTCGAAGGCATGTCCCAAGGCGTCCACGCGGCCCTGGAACAGGCGCTCGGCGCGGACCGCCTGGTGACGCTCGCAGAGGCCGGGCGCTACCGTCGGGATGTCTACTGAGAGACCGCACCGCCCGTGTGGGTTGATCCTCGGGATTTACGCCCGCTTCATGAGAATGCGCTAGACGCTGAAGCATGCGCAGTCCGTTCGCGTACCTGTCGGCGCTGCTATCGCCGGTCTCCGGCCGGACGAACCCGCTCGACCACGACGCGCGCCTGACCCACATGGCGCTGCACGATCAGGAAACGGGCCTTGGCAATCGCCTGTCGCTGGAGCGGCTCGCCGCCGGAAGTTCACCGGTCTACGTCGTCCTGTTCGGCATCGACCGCTTCGAGGTCCTGCGTAACGCCATCGGCTACGATTCCATGGCGGGGCTGCTGACCACAGTCGGCCACCGCCTCTCCGGCCTGACCGGAAGGGGGCAGGTGGCGCGGGTCGGCGCCGGGGTTCTCGGTCTGGTCCTTTCGGCGGAAGACGACGAGGAAGTCGTCCAGATGGCCGCCCGCCTCTGCGAAGCGGCCCAGGCCCCGGTGATCCTCAACGGCGCGCCGGTCGATATCGCCCTGACCGCCGGCGTCGCCCGCACCGGACAAGCCAACCGCAACGTGGCCTCGCCCGTCGACCGGGCCTCCATCGCCGTCGACCAGGCCCGGGCCGCCCACCGCCGCGCCGTGGTGTTCGACGCACTGCGCTACGGCGATCCCGCCGGCAATCTTTCGCTGATCAGCGAGCTGATGGCGGCCCTCGACAACGGCGAGTTCTCCCTGAACTACCAGCCGAAATACGATTTCCGCGCCGAGGGCGTCCGGGCGGTCGAGGCGCTGGCGCGCTGGACCCATCCGCGGCGCGGCTGCGTCTCGCCGGATCTGTTCGTGGGCATGGCCGAGGAGACGGGCCACATCCGCCCGCTCACCGAATGGGTCATTCATCAGGCCATCCACGACCAGGCCGAACTCCGTCGCGCGGGTCACGATCTGACGGTCTCGGTGAACGTGTCCGCGCGTCTGCTGTCGGACGAGAGCTTCGCCGATTTCGCCCTCGCCGCCGTCAAGACCTCGGGGGCCCGCCTCTGTTTCGAGATCACCGAAACCGCCGTCGTCGCCAATCCGGAGGTCGCACTGCGCCTCCTCGACCGGTTCGCCGAGGCCGGGATCTCCGTGTCGCTGGACGACTACGGCTCGGGCCTGTCGTCGCTGACCTACCTGAAGCAAATCCGCGCCGACGAGCTGAAGATCGACAAGAGCTTCATCCTCGGTCTCGACGACTCCGCCCGCGACGCCCTGCTGGTCAAATCGACCATCGACCTCGCCCACGGCCTCGGCATGAAGGTCACCGCCGAGGGGGTCGAGACCCCCACCGCCCTCGCCCTTCTTCGGGGCATGGGCTGCGACATGGCCCAAGGCTATCTGATCGGCCGCCCGGTCACCTTCGCCGCCCTGCTCGAGCGGCTCGACGGGCCGGCGCGCAAGGCGGCCGTCGTCGCCGCCTGAGCCTCAGCCCGCCGCCACCGTCTTCATCGTCACCGTCGGATCCGCCAGCCGGGCCGCGTCCACCGGCGTGCCCCGTCCGATCATCTGCCGCCCCGCCATGAACTCGGCCGGAGCATTGACCGCCTCGACGCAGAAGATCCGGTCGCCGGCCAGATGGAAGACGGCGAAGGCCGCCGTCGCCGGGTCGCCCCGCAGCACCTGACGATCCGCGTTCTCAGGCAGGCCGGCGATCTGCAGCTTGACGTCATACTGATCTGACCAGAACCACGGGACCTCGGGGGTCGGCGCCGGTCGCCCGGTGATCGCCGCCGCCGCCTGCTTGGCCTGTTCCAGCGCGTTCGGAACGCTTTCCAGTCGGTGCATCCGGCCGCCCTGCACGGGAACAGGCCGCCAGGTCACGTCCCCGATCGCCCAGATCGCCGGGTCGGAAGTCCGCGCCGCCTCGTCGACGACGACGCCGTTCTCGCAGACCAGGCCCGTCGCGCGCGCCAGCTGATCGCGCGCCAGCGCCCCGACGCCGACCAGGGTCGCATCCGCCTCGATCAGCCGACCGTCCCCCAGCCGCACGCCGCCGGCCTCGAACGCCGTGACCTCGGCCGAGGTCAGCACCTCGACGCCGTGTTCCCGATGATACCGGGTGAAGAAGTCCGACAGGGTTCGGGACGCCACCCGCGCCAGCACCCGGTCCATTCGTTCGATGACGACGGCCTCCGCGCCCAGCGCCCGCGCCGAGGCCGCGGCCTCCAGCCCGACGTAGCCGCCGCCAACCACCGCCAGCCGCTTGCCGGGCCCCAGCGCGGCCTTCAACCTCTCCGCATCCGCCAGCGTGCGCAGCTCCAGCAGGTCGGGACGGTCCGCCCCCGGAATGGCCAACTTCCGCGCTGTCGACCCGGTCGCCAGGATCAGGGCGTCATAGGGTTCGACCGTTCCGTCGGCGAAGGTCACCGTCTTCCCGGCCGCATTGATCGCCGTCGCCGTCACGCCGAGCCGCAGCGCGATGTCATGCTCGGCATAGAATTCCTCGGGCCGCAGCAGCAGGGCCTCCAGATCCGCCTCGCCCTTCAACCACGCCTTGGACAGCGGCGGCCGCTGATACGGCGGCGCGGTCTCCTCGCCCGCCAGCACGATCGCCCCCTCATGCCCGTATTGCCGCAGCAGGGCCGCCGCCGTTCCGCCCGCATGCCCCGCGCCGATGATCAGAACCTTGGTCATGGACAGGGAGATAGAGGGGCGGGAGGCGAGGGTCGAGGGGCATGGCGAACTCCCCCTTGACCGTTCCACTGTTACAGCATAGTGGAACACGCCATGACCGACACCCTTCCCCGCAACGCCGCCGCCACGGCGCGCAGCCGCGTCGCCCTCTACGACGCCCTGCTGTCGCTGAAGACGCGCGACGAGGTCGACGCCTTCCTCGCCGACCTTTGCACGCCGGCGGAACTGCGCGCCTTCGCCGAGCGCTGGGAGGTGGCCCGCCTCCTCGACGCGGGCGGCAAGTCCTACCGCGAGATCGCCGCCGAGGCCCAGGCCAGCCCGACCACGGTCGTGCGTGTCGCCCGGTTCCTCAGGGAGATGCCGCACCAGGGCTACCGCCTCGTCCTCGACCGTATCAAAAGCTGAGTAGAACCATGAGTACCGTCCAGGGCCGGCTGCGCATCGCCGTCCAGAAATCCGGCCGCCTGTCCGACCGCAGCCTCGACCTCGTCCGCGATGCAGGCCTGCGCGTGGTCAAGGGCAATAACGACCTGCTCTATCGGGTGGAGAACTATCCGATCGACCTGCTGCGGGTGCGCGACGACGACATCCCGACCTTCGTCGCCGACGGCGTCTGCGACCTCGGCATCGTCGGCGAGAACGTGCTCGAGGAGGCGCGCAACGGCGGCCCGGTCGCTGAGGTGATCATGCCGCTCGGCTTCGGCCGCTGCACCCTGAAGATCGCCGTCCCCCCGACCCTGGCCTATGACGGACCGGCGTCGCTGGAGGGCCTGCGCGTCGCCACCTCCTATCCGAAGATCCTGCGCCGCTGGCTCGACGAGCGGAATATCAAGGCCGACATCGTCACCATGCGCGGCGCGGTCGAGGTGGCCCCCCGGCTGAAACTGGCCTCGGCCATCTGCGACCTGGTCTCCACCGGCGCGACGCTGGAGGCCAACGGCCTCGGCGCGCGCGAGACGGTGCTGGAAAGCCAGGCGGTGCTGATCCGCTCGCCGACCGCCCCCGAGCCCGCCCTGCAGCACCTGCTCGACAGCATCATCGAGCGCATGTCCGGCGTCGTTTCCTCTCAGGGCGCCAAATACGTCATGCTCAACGCCCCGCGCTCGGCTCTGGACCAGATCACCGCCATCCTGCCTGGCGCCGGATCGCCCACGGTCATGCCCCTGTCCGGCCGCGACGACGCCGTCGCCGTCCACGCCGTCTGCCAGGAGGCCGTCTTCTGGGAGACGCTGGAGAAGCTCAAGGCCGCCGGGGCCTCGGCCATCCTCGTCCTGCCGATCGAGAAGATGATGTGATGCGGCTGATCGACTGGTCCTCCCTCGACGCCCCCGGCCGCCTCGCCGCCCTCGCCCGCCCCACGAGCCGTGGCGAGACCCGGGTCAGCGACATCGTGCGCGAAATCCTCGACGACGTGCAGGCGCGCGGCGGCGCCGCCGTCGCCGACTGGAGCCTGAAGTTCGACGGCTTCGCCCCCCGCCGCATCGCGATCACGCCCGAAGCCGTCGCCGCCGCCCGCGACGCCCTGCCGCCGACAGCCACCCGTTCGCTGCGCATCGCCGCCGAGAATGTGCGCGTCTTCCATGAAGCCACTCGCCCGGAAGACACCCCCTTCTTCGAGACCACCCCGGGCGTCCGCTCCCGCCTCGTCTGGCGGCCTATCGGCGCGGCCGGAATCTATGTGCCCGGCGGCACCGCGCCGCTGTTCTCCTCCCTGTTGATGCAGGCCATCCCGGCCACGGTCGCCGGGGTGCGCGAACGCGTCGTGGTCACCCCGCCCGCGAGGGATGGCGGCGTTCACCCGGCTATGATCTACGCCGCCGCCGAGGCGGGGCTCGACGCCCTCTGGCTGATCGGCGGGGCCCAGGCCATCGCCGCCCTGACCTTCGGCGCCGTGCTCGACGACGGCGAGATCCCGGCCTGCGACAAGCTGTTCGGCCCGGGCAACGCCTTCGTCGCCGAGGCCAAGAAACAGGCGTCCGCCCGGCCGCGCGGCCCTGCGGTCGACATGCCCGCCGGCCCCTCCGAACTGCTGGTCATCGCCGACCGTGACGCCGACCCCGAGATCGCCGCCGCCGACCTGCTCAGCCAGGCGGAACACGACGCCGACGCCCAGGTCATCCTCGTCTCCGAGAGCCGCGCCAACATCACGGCCATCCTCGCCGAGGTCGAGCGCCAGTTGCAGACCCTGCCCCGCGCTGACATCGCCCGCGCCTCCCTGGCCGAGGGCCGCGCCATCCGCGTGCGCGACATGGCCGAGGCCTGCGAGGTCGCCAACCTCTACGGGCCCGAACACCTCGCCCTGCAGACCGTCGACGCCGAGGCCATGGTCGAGCGCATCACCGCCGCCGGCGCCGTCTTCGTCGGCGCTTTCGCCGCCGAGACGCTCGGCGACTACGCCGCCGGCCCCAGCCACGTCCTGCCGACCGACGGCGCCGCCCGCACCATCGGCGGGATCACCACCGCCAGCTTCATGACCTCGATGTCGGTCCAGTCCGTCTCCGAGGCCGGGGCCCGCGAGCTCGCCCCGGTCACCGCCCGCCTCGCCCGCCTCGAAGGCCTTGAGGCCCACGCCCGCGCCGCCGACCTGAGGGCCCGATGATCACCAACCTGCCCGCCCCCTTCGCTCCGCTGGTTTCCGGCGGCGACGGCCTCGACCGCTATCCGGCCCAGCCCCGCGCCCTCGCCGCCCGCATGGCCGAGGTCTACGGCGTGCCTGCCGACCGTGTGCTGCCCGTGCGCGGCCTGACCCACGGGCTGGAGCTGGTCTTCCGCCTCGCCGCCCGTGACGGGCTGACGGTCCAGGCCCCCGACGCCGAGCCGTACCGCGCTCTCGCCGCCCTCTACGCCCGCCCCGCCGCGGACGCGGGCCCCGGCGCGGTGATCCTGCGCGCCCTCGGCTCGCCCGAGGCGGTCGCCGAGATGGCGGCGCGCGTGGCCCCCGCCCTGCTGGTCATCGACGAGGGCCTCGCCGAGTTCACGGACGCCCCGTCGGCGGCCACCGTCATCGACGCCCACGCCAACCTCGTGGTGCTGCGCAGCCTGTCTCTGGGCTATGGCCTCGCCGGCGCCCGCGTCGGCGCCGCCCTCGCCCAGGCCGAAACCCTCGCCCGTCTCGCCTCGGTGTTGGAGCCCTGGGCCCTGCCGGAAGTCTCCATCCGGCTGGCCCTGCAGGCGCTCGATCCGTCGCGCATGATGGAAACCGGCCAGCGCATCGCCCTTGTCCGCGCCGAGCGCGAGCGGCTGGTCAAGGCCCTGTCCCGGGCCATGGTCGTCGAGCCCGGCTTCGGTCCCGTCATCATGGCCCGGCCGTCCGATCCAGACGCTGTCCTCGTCGGCATGACCCGCTATGCGGTCGCCGCCGAGCGCGCCGGCGAGCGCCTGCGCCTGCCCGTCTCCGCCCGGGCCGAGGTCAACGACCGCCTGCTCGCCGCCCTCGACCTCGCCCCGACCCCGGCCCGGCCGCACCGCACCGGCGAGGCCGTCCGCGACACCAGGGAGACCCGCATCGTCTGCGCCGTCGACCTCGACGCGGCCGGCCCCGTCTCCATCACCACCGGCGTCGGCTTCTTCGACCACATGCTGGAGCAGATCGCGGCCCACGGCGGCTTCTCCCTGCGCCTGTCGTGCGAGGGCGACCTGCACACCGACCCGCACCACACCATCGAGGACTCGGCCATCGCCCTCGGCCAGGCTCTGAAGCAGGCGCTGGGCGAGCGTCGCGGCATCGCCCGCTACGGCTTCGTCCTGCCCATGGACGAGGCCAACGCGGCCGTGTCCATCGACCTGTCCGGCCGCCCCTATCCGGTGTTCGAAGGGTCCTTCGACACCCCCTTCATCGGCGACTACCGCACCGACCTGACCGCGCACGTCTTCCGCTCGTTGGCCGAACACCTCGGCGCCGCCATCCACGTCACCGTCACCGGCGACGACGACCACCACAAGACCGAGGCCGTCTACAAGGCCTTCGGCCGCGCCCTGCGCCAGGCCATCCGCGTCGAGGGCGACGCCGTCCCCAGCACCAAGGGGGTGTTGTGACCACCGTCACCGTCCTCGCCTACGGCGCCGGCAATGTCGCCTCGGTCCAGTTCGCGCTGGAGCGGCTGGGTGCGACCGTCCGCCTGACCGCCGACCCGGCCGAGCTCGCCGAGGCCGAACGCCTGATCCTGCCCGGCGTCGGAGCCGCCGGCTACGCCATGGCGCGGCTGTCCGAACTCGGACTGGGCGAACCCATCCGCGCCTTCCCCCGGCCCCTGCTCGGCGTCTGCCTTGGCCAGCAACTCCTGTTCGAGGCCAGCGACGAGGGCGGCGGCGTCCCCCTGCTCGGCCTCATCCCCGGCCGGGTGCGCAGCATGGAGCCCGCTCCGGACCGCCCGGTGCCGCATATGGGATGGTCGCGCCTCTCGATCGTCCGCCCCGACCCCCTGCTCGAAGGCCTCGACGACAGCGCCTGGGCCTATTTCGTACACAGCTACGTCTGCCCCGACGGCGAGGCGACCCTCGCCCGCGCCGAGTACGGCGGCCCGGTTCCGGCCGTGGTGCGCAGCGCCAACCGCTGGGGCTGCCAGTTTCACCCCGAACGATCGGCCGCCGCCGGCGCTCGCATCCTGCGCAACTTCCTGGAGCTGCCCGCATGATCGTCTACCCGGCCATCGACCTGCGCGCCGGCGTCTGCGTCCGGCTGATGCACGGCCGTTTCGACGCCGTGACCCACTATGACGACGCGCCCGCCGCCCGCCTCGCCGCCTTCGCCGCCGCCGGCGCAACCTGGGCCCACATCGTCGACCTCGACGGCGCCGAGGCCGGCCGCGCCATGCAACACGCCCTGATCGGCGAACTGGCCGCCGCCATCGACATCCGCATCCAGTCCGGCGGCGGCGTCCGTTCCACTGACGACGTCCAGCGCCTGCTCGACGCCGGCGTCAGCCGCGTCGTGGTCGGTTCCCTCGCCGTATCCGACCCCGACACGGTCTCCGGTTGGCTCGACGACTTCGGGGCGGACCGCCTGACCCTCGCCATCGACGTCAAGGCTGACGGCGACCGCTGGGTCCCGGCGCTCAAGGGCTGGACCGAGGCCGCCGCCATCGACCTGTGGGCCGCCCTCGACCGCTACCCGCCCGGGTCGGCCGAACACCTGCTGGTCACCGATGTCGGCCGCGACGGCGCCCTGACCGGCCCCAACCTCGACTTGCTGGCGCAGATCGTCCGCCGCCGGCCGGACCTCCGCGTCCAGGCCTCCGGCGGCGTCTCCAGCCTCCCGGACCTCGCCGCCGCCCGCGACATCGGCTGCGACGGCGCCATCGTCGGCCGGGCCCTCTACGAAGGCCGCTTCACCGTGGCCGAGGCCCTCGCCGCATGACCGCCCGCCGCATCATCCCCTGTCTCGACGTCAAGGACGGCCGGGTGGTCAAGGGCGTCCGCTTCGAGGGCCATGTCGACATGGGCGACGCCGCCGAGCTCGCCGCCCGCTACCGCGACCAGGGCGCCGACGAACTGGTCTTCTACGACATCGCCGCCTCGCCTGAGGGACGCACCCTCGACTACGGCTGGGTCAGGGACATCGCACGCCTGCTCGACATCCCCTTCAGCGTCGCCGGCGGCATCCGCTCGGTGGAACAGGCTGGCCGCTGCCTCGACCACGGCGCCGACAAGGTCTCGATCAACTCCCCCGCCCTCGAGCGGCCCGACCTGATCGCCGAAATGGCGGATCGCTTCGGCGCCCAGTGCGTCGTCGTCGGCGTCGACTCGAAGCGCGCCGGCCATGACTGGTTCGTCCACCAGTACACCGGCGACCCCACGGCCAGCCGCGGCGCCGGCCGCCGCACCCTCGACTGGATCGTCGAGGCGCAGTCCCTCGGCGCCGGCGAGATCGTCCTCAACTGCATGGACGAAGACGGCGTCCGCCGCGGCTACGACATCGCCCAGCTGACCGCCGCCCGCGAGCGTCTGACCATTCCGCTGGTCGCCTCGGGCGGCGCCGGCGAAGCCGCCCATTTCCGCGATGTGTTCCAGCAGGCCCGCGTCTCCGGCGCGCTCGCCGCCAGCGTCTTCCACACCGGATCCCTGACCATTCCCGACCTGAAGGCCTTTCTCGCCGGTTCGGGCGTTGAGGTGAGACCATGATCGATCCCGACCAACTCGACTTCGCCAAGGGAGACGGCCTGCTCCCCGTCGTCGTCCAGGACGCCGCCACCCTTCAGGTCCTGACCGTCGCCTATATGGACCGCGCCGCCCTCGATGAGACGATCGCATCCGGCGAGGCGACCTTCTTCTCGCGCTCGCGCGGCGGCCGCTGGCGCAAGGGCGAGACGTCCGGCGACCGGCTGCACCTCGTCTCCATCACCCCCGACTGCGACGCCGACGCCCTGGTGCTCAAGGTCCGTCCGGTCGGAAACGCCTGTCACCTGAACCGCGTCAGCTGCTTCGGCGAGGAGGACGCGCCCGGCCTTGGACGGCTTGCCCGTCTCGAGCAGACCATCGCCCAACGCGCCGCGGCCGACCTGGCCGAAAGCTGGACCGCCCGGCTGCTCGCCGAGGGCCCCAAACGCGCCGCCCAGAAGGTCGGCGAGGAGGGCGTCGAGACCGCCCTGGCCGGCGCCGCCGGGCCGGATTCGGAACTCGCCTCGGAGGCCGCGGATTTGGTCTATCATCTGCTGGTGCTGCTGCGCGCCCGTCACATGGTGTTTCAGGACGTCCTCGACGTCTTGGCGCAGCGCGCGGAAGCGGCCAGACCAATCCCCGGTCAAGCTGGGACCGTAACCTGAGGAGAGCGCATGGCGGCCCTGGTGCTGTTCGGCGGCGGCGGCGACCTCGCCATGAGGATGCTTCTGCCCTCGCTCTACTTTCTCGAGCACGACGGCCTGCTGCCCGACGGGCTCAAAATCATCGGCGCGGCCCGCTCGGATGAGAGCCGCGACGAATATGTCGCCAAGGTGCGCCAGTCGGTCGAGGCCAAGGCTCGCGCCGACGACGCCTGGACCGACACCGCCTGGGCGCGGATGGAGGCGCGGCTCGACTACCTGGCGGTCGACGCCACCTCGGCCGAAAGTCTGAAGCCGCTCAAGGACAAGGTCGGCGACGGGGCCTGCACCTCCTTCCTCGCCGTGTCGCCCTCTCTTTACGCCCGCATCGTCACCGCCATGCGCGCGGCCGGCCTCGCCGAGGCCGAGGACCGGGTGGTTCTGGAGAAGCCGGTCGGCCGCGATCTCGAGACCTTCCGCCAGATCGACGACGCCGTCGCCGACGCCTTCTCCGAGCACCAGGTTTTCCGCATCGACCACTACCTCGGCAAGGAGACGGTCCAGAACCTGATCGCCCTGCGCTTCGGCAACACCATCTTCGAGCCGCTGTGGAACAACCTCAGCATCGACCATGTGCAGATCACCGTCGGTGAAACCGTCGGCGTCGGCGATCGCTGGCCGTATTACGACGAGTACGGAGCATTGCGGGACATGCTCCAGAACCACATGCTCCAGCTGCTCTGCCTCGTGGCCATGGAGCCGCCCTCGGATCTTGATCCGGACTCGGTCCGCAACGAGAAGGTCAAGGTCCTGCGCTCACTGCGCCCGATCACGCCCGAGGAAGCCGAACGGGTCACGGTGCGCGGCCAGTACGTCGCCGGGACCGTCGAGGGCGAGGCGGTGCGCGGCTATGACGACGAACGCGGCGCGGCGTCCGACACCGAGACCTTCGTCGCCGTCCGCGCCGACATCGACAACTGGCGCTGGGCCGGCGTGCCCTTCTTCATGCGCACCGGCAAGCGGCTGCCGGAAAAGCGCACCGAGATCGTCATCCAGTTCAAACCGGTGCCGCACTCCATCTTCGACCACGGCGACCGCGGCGCCATCGAGGCCAACCGCCTCGTCATCGAACTCCAGCCCGACGAGGACATCTCCCTGTCGGTGATGAACAAGAAGCCTGGTCTGGACCAGCGCATGCAGCTGCAGCCGATCCGCATGAGCCTGTCGTGGGGCCAGAACGACAAGGACGCCAAGCCGCCGCGCCGCCGCATCGCCTATGAGCGGCTGCTGCTCGACGCCCTCTCCGGCGACTCCACCCTGTTCGTCCGCCGCGACGAGGCGGAGCAGGCGTGGAAATGGGTCGACGAGGTCTCCGAGGCCTGGCGGGGCGCGGCCTTCAAGCCGAAAGAATACGCAGCCGGAAGCTGGGGTCCGGCCGAGGCCGACACCCTGCTGGATCGCACCGGGCGCCAATGGAACAGCGGTCATGGTTGAGATCCGCACCTTCCCCGACGCCGCCGCCTGGGCGGACGTCTGCGCCGCCCGCCTGTCCGGGACCCTGGGTGAGGCCCTCGTCGAAACCGGCAAGGCGGTTTTCGCCGGCTCCGGCGGTTCGACCCCCTCACCCATCTACGCCCGGCTTTCGACCGCTCCACTCGACTGGAGCAGGATCGCCGTCACCCTCATCGACGAACGCTACGTCCCCGAGACTTCGCCCGAGTCCAACGCCGCCCTGCTGAAGCGGACCCTGTTGACCGGCCCGGCCGCCGCCGCCCGCTTCGTGCCCCTCTATCAGCCGTCCGTCACGGTCGACCGCGCCGCCGCCCTCGCCGGCCATGCCCTCGCGGCCGAGGGCGGGCGGCTGGACGCGGTCCTTCTCGGCATGGGCGAGGACGGCCATATCTGCTCCATGTTCCCCAACAGCCCGACCCTGAAGACCCTGCTCTCCCCGACCCTGCCGCCGACCGTCTTGGGGGTGCCCCCCGGTCGCGACGGCGCGGCGCCCAGCCTCGAGCGCCTGTCGATCAACCTGCCGTATCTGATCGGCGCGCGGCGGGTCGTCCTCGCCATCACCGGCGCCGCCAAGCGCGCCGTGTTCGAGCGCGAGGCGGCCGGTGATCCCTCGACCCAACCCATCGCCGCCCTGATCGCCCACAAGGTCGCGCTCGAAGTCGTCTGGACGGAGGCCGCCTGATGCCCGCTCTCAACCCCGTCGTCGCCGAGGTCACCGCCCGCATCGTCGAGCGCTCCCGGGCAACCCGCGCCGACTACCTGCGCCGCATGGACGCCGCCGCGGCCTCCGGCGTCGCCCGCGCCAAGCTCTCCTGCGCCAACTGGGCCCACGCCTTCGCCGGCCAGACCATCGCCGACAAGCTGACCGCCATGGGCGGCCAACAGCCCAACGTCGGCATCGTCACCGCCTACAACGACATGCTCTCGGCGCATCAGCCGTTCGAACGCTTCCCCGCCGTGATCCGCGAGGCCGCCCGCGAAGTCGGCGCCACGGCCCAGGTCGCCGGCGGAACCCCCGCCATGTGCGACGGCGTCACCCAGGGCCGTCCCGGTATGGAGCTGTCGCTGTTCAGCCGCGACGTCATCGCCATGTCGACCGGCGTGGCCCTCAGCCACGACGCCTTCGACTCCGTCATCGCCCTCGGCGTCTGCGACAAGATCGTGCCCGGCCTGTTCATGGGCTCGCTGGCCTTCGGCCACCTGCCGGTGATCTTCGCCCCCGCCGGTCCCATGCCCAGCGGCATTCCGAACGCGGAGAAAGCCCGCGTCCGGGCCCTCTACGCCCAGAACCAGGTCGACCGGAAGACGCTGCTGGAGAGCGAGATCGGCTCCTACCACTCGCCCGGCACCTGCACCTTCTACGGCACCGCCAACTCCAACCAGATGATGATGGAGCTGGGCGGCCTGCACCTGCCCTCGACCGCCTTCGTCCACCCGGAGACTGGCCTGCGCGACGCCCTGACGGCGGCCGCCGCCAAACGCGCCGTCGAACTGGCCCGCTCGGGCGAGGGCCGCATGGCCGACGTCGTCTCCGAGAAGTCGATCGTCAACATGATCGTCGCCCTGCTGGCCACCGGCGGTTCGACCAACCACGCCATCCATCTGGTGGCGATGGCCCGCGCCGCCGGGGTGATCATCGACTGGACCGACATGGACCAGCTCAGCTCGGTCACCCCGCTGCTGGCCCGGGTCTATCCCAACGGCTCGGCCGACGTGAACGCCTTCCAGGCCGCCGGCGGCGTCGCCTTCGTCGCCCGCCAGCTGGCCGAGGCCGGAAACATCCACGCCGACGTCCACACCGTCATGGGCCCCGGCATCCACCATTATTTCCAGGAGCCCTCGCTGGTCGACGGCGAACTGGTCTGGCGCGACGGCGTCAGCGAAAGTCTGGACACGGACATTCTCCGCCCGGCCTCCGATCCGTTCGACCGCGAGGGCGGTCTGCGCCTCGTGCAGGGCGATCTCGGCCGCGCCGTCATCAAGGTCTCGGCGGTCAAGCCGGAGAACCGGATCGTCGAGGCCCCCGCGGCCGTGTTCGAAACCCAGGAAGACGCCCTGCAGGCCTTCAAGGACGGCAAGCTGGACCGCGACGTCATCGTCGTGCTGCGCTTCCAGGGGCCGAAGGCCAACGGCATGCCCGAATTGCACAGCCTGTCCCCGGCTCTCGGCGTGCTGCAGGACAAGGGCTTCAGGGTCGCCTTCGTCACCGATGGCCGCATGTCCGGCGCCTCGGGCAAGACTCCCGCGGCCATCCACGTCTCGCCCGAGGCCCTGGCCGGGGGCATGCTGGCCCGCGTCCGCGACGGCGACATCATCCGTCTGGACGCCGACTCCGGCGTCCTGACCACCGTCGGCGTCGACCTCTCCACCCGACCCGCGGCCGCGCGCACCGCGGAACACGCCGGCGGCTCGGCCTGGGGCTATGGCCGCGAGCTGTTCGGCGCCTTCCGCCACGTGGTCTCCACCGCCGAGGAAGGCGCGTCGATCTGCTTCGCCGGTCCCCTTGGCGGATCGACGTGGAACGACGGTCAGCCCGACCCGAACTTCGTCGACCGCGCGGTCGACGCCTGATGTCCCGCCCCGAGGAGACCACCTGATGACCATCGCCTGGGACAAGACCCTGCTGGTTGGCGACGTCGGCGGCACCAACGCCCGCTTCGCCATCGCTCATATGATCAACGGCAAGCCGGTGCTGGAACAGCACCAGAGCTTCAAGGGCGCCGAGCACCCGACCTTCCTCGGGGGGGTGAAGGCCTTCGTCGACAGCTGCGAGATCAAGCCGACCTCGGGCGTCATCGCCGTGGCCGGGCCGGTCACCGACGGCGCCATCGACCTGACCAATTCGCCCTGGCGGGTGTCGGAGGCGGAACTCGGCACGCTCGGGCTGAATCCGGTCCGCCTGATCAATGATTTCGAGGCCCTGGCCTGGGGCGCCGGGGTGGTGCCGCGCGACGAGCTCGCTTCGCTCGGCGGGCCGGAAGAGGGCGATCCGGAGTCGGCCATCGCCGTGCTTGGCCCCGGCACCGGCTTCGGCGTCTCGGCCCTGATCCGCGACTTCCACGGCCGCGAGATGGCCATGCCGTCCGAGGGCGGCCACGCCTGTTTCGCCCCGGGCGATCCGATCGAGGACGAGATTCTGCGCATCCTCCGCCGCCGCTACGACCGCGTCTCCATCGAGCGGCTGATCTGCGGCCCCGGCCTGCTCAACATGCACCGCGCCCTGGCCGAGATCGACGGGCGCGAGACCCATATCGACGATCCCGCCGAGATCACCGAGGCGGCCCTGGCCGATCCGCGCAGCGCCTGCGGCGCCACCCTCGCCCGCTTCTGCGCCATCCTCGGCGCGGTGGCCGGCGACATCGCCCTGACCACCGGCGCGCGCGGCGGCGTCTATATCGCTGGGGGCATCGCCCCCCGCATCCTGCCATTCCTTCAGGCCAGCCCCTTTCGCGAGCGGTTTGAGCGCAAGGGCCGGTTCACCGATTACATGGCCGCCATCCCGACTCACGTGATCCTGCACAAGCACGCCGCCCTGCTGGGCGCCGCCCGGGTGGCCTTCGCCGAAGCCGGCTGAGCAAGATTCTCACGACAAGGTCACGCGGGCGTGAACCAATTTCGAAGCGGCGCATTATCGGGGTTCCACTGTGGAAGGAACCCACCATGCGTAAACTGATCATCGCCGCCGCCGCCACCTTCGCCCTCGCCGGCGTCGCCGCCTGCGAAAGCCAGGCCGACAAGGCCGCCGAGACCCAGGCCGACGCCCTGGAAGAACAGGCGGCCGCCGCCCCGACCGAAGCTCAGGAAACCGCCCTCAACGAGAAGGCGGACATGATCGAGCAGGAAGCCGGCAACGCTGACGGCGGCATGACGACCGAGAACACCCCGAACACCTCGCCTTCGACGGCGAACCCGGGTCAGTAAGACGGACCACCGCCGGGGCTCATGACCCCGGCGCGATCCTTTCGAACGGTCAGCCCCCGTCGCTCACGCGGCGGGGGTTTTCCGTCCTTGCCCACTGCGCCATGGCCACGGTCAGGAACAGCGGTCCGATCACGGACCATCGCCCCGTCCCGGTCTCGGCCGCGATCAGAAACAGCCCCCACCAGACCGCCAGATCGCCCAGATAGTCGGGACGCCGCAACCATGGGCCGAGGCCGCCGCCGACGTCATGCCGGCCGGGCGCGGCCGCCCGCAGACTGCCAAACCCCTCAAGGCCGATGCCCGCCACGGCCAGCACGGCGCCGCTCCAGCCGAGCCATCCCACCGGCGGCGGAACGTCGACCTGTCCCAGCTGCACCGGCAGCGAGGCCAGCCAGGCCAGGGCGCCCTGGGGCAGGAAGAACAGCAGCAGCCGGGTTCGCTCCCGGCTCCATCCCCGCTCCGCGGCGACCGGCCCGGCCACGGCGGCGTAGCGCGCGTCCGCCCCGGTGCGTACCGATCGGGACAGACGCCGCCACGCCTGCGGGGCCGCCCAGATCGCCACCAGCCACAGCAGCAACCCCCTGCGGACCGGATCGCCCTCGGCGAGCAGAAAGGTCAGCGCGGCCGGCGCCGCCAAGGCCAGCGGCCAGACCGCGTCAATGAAGCCGATCCCCCCCAGCCGTCGCGACAGGGCCCACAGACCCGTCATGGCCGCCAGCGTCAGGCCCAGGTTCAGGCCCAGCAGGGCGGCGATCTCGGCCAGGGTCATGAGGCGGAAACGCCGCCGTCCATCGCCGGATGCATCAGCTCAGTCGACACAGATCGTGGCTTCGGCCTTGCCGTCCTCCACCGTCGTGTAGCAGCCGAACCGGCCGCTGCTGGCCTGGCACTGGCCGACGGCGGCGGCGCCCGCGCGCGGCGCAGCCCCGGCGTCCCCGACCCGGCAATCGCCCTGGCAGTCGTCGCCGTCGGTGCAGCGCCGCCCGGCGTCGGTGTAGGAGACCACGCACTGCATCGTCTGCATCCGGCCCTGCGGCAGCATCTTGCCGCCCCGCGCCGCGCAGTCCCGCACCGCGTCGGCCGGGGTCTGGGCCGCCGGCGCCTGGGCGGACGGCGCCGCCTGCGCCAGATCGGTCCTGCCGTCCTCCGCCGGCATCGGCTGGCAGGCGGCGGCGAACAGGGCCGCCAGCATCACGAAGCGCTTCATTCCACGCGTCCCTTCTCGAACCCGGTCCAGACGTCGTCGTAGTCCAGTTGCATGGTCGGCGAGGTTTGCGCCCATTCCGTGGTGCGGATCGGCAACCGCGTCTCGAACATGAAGGCCAGGGTGTTCTCGATCTTGACCGGCTTCAGATCGGCCGAAACCGCCTTGTCATAGCTGGCCTGATCGGGACCGTGCCCGCTCATGCAATTGTGCAGCGATGCGCCGCCCGGCGCGAACCCGCCCTCCTTGGCGTCGTACTCGCCGGTCACCAGCCCCATGAACTCGCTCATCACGTTGCGGTGGAACCACGGCGGGCGGAAGGTGTCCTCGGCCACCATCCAGCGCGGCGGGAAGATCACAAAATCGCAGTTGGCCGTCCCCGGCGTATCGCTGGGCGAGGTCAGGACGGTGAAGATCGACGGGTCCGGATGGTCATAGCTGACCGTCCCGATCGTATTGAACTTCGCCGTGTCGTATTTGCACGGCGCGTAGTTGCCGTGCCAGCCGACCACATCCAGCGGGCTGTGGTCGAAGGTCGTGGTCCACAACCGTCCGCCGAATTTCTGCACGCATTCCGTCTGCCGGTCGACGTCCTCGAACGCCGCGACCGGCGTCTCGAAATCCCGCGGATTGGCCAGGCCGTTGGCCCCGATCGGCCCCAGGTCCGGCAGGCGGAAGATCGCGCCGTAGTTCTCGCAGACATAACCGCGGATCGGGCCGTCGCACTCGACCTTGAACCTTACGCCGCGCGGAATGACCACGACTTCGCCCGGCCGGGCGTCGATGCGTCCCATTTCCGTGACAAAAGCCTGTTGTCCCGCCTGCGGGACGATCAGCAACTCACCGTCGGCGCAGTAGAAGACCCGGTCGCCCATCGACCGATTGGCCGCATACAGGTGGATGCCGATGCCCGAGAGCGCCTCCGGATCCCCCGTCCCGCCATAGGTGACCAGCCCCTCGACCCAGTCCGTCGGCGCCGTCGGCATGGGCAGCGGGTCCCAGCGCATCCGGTTCGGCGACGGCGGCGCCTCGGTGAACGGCCCGGACCGCATCCGTCCCTGCGGGAAAGGCTTGTAGGCCGGATGCTGCGCCGACGGCTTCAGCCGATAAAGCCACGACCGCCGATTCTCGCTGCGCGGCGCCGTGAACGCCGTCCCTGACAGCTGCTCGGCGTAAAGCCCCATCGGCGTCCGCTGCGGCGAATTCCGTCCCTCCGGCAGCGCCCCCGGCACGGCTTCGGTCGAGAAATGGTTGCCGAACCCCGGCATATAGGCAGGCGCGTTGGTTCGCGTCGTCATTGGCGTGTCTCCCTGCCGATGGTTTAGCGTTCGCTGTCCGGCCTCGCCACCCCGGGGAAATACCGGAGTGAGATCAGAACCCTTGGGCCCGCGCCATCCGCTCCTGATGGAAGCCGGCGTCGCCCAGCAGTTCGTTCAGCACCCGCACCCGCTTCATGAACAGGCCGACGTCGAACTCGTCGGTCATGCCGACGCCGCCGTGCATCTGCACCGCCTCCTGCACCGCCAGTTCGGCCACGCGCCCGGCCTTGGCCTTGGCCACCGACACCGCCAGCGGCGCGCTCTCCTTGCCCAGGTCCAGCGCCTGCAGCGCGCCCATGACCGCCGCCCGGGCGATCTCTATCTCGCTGAACAGATGCGCCGCCCGGTGCTGCAGCGCCTGGAACTCGCCGATCAGCTTGCCGAACTGCTTCCGCGTCCGCAGATACGCCAGCGTCGTCTGAAAGGCCTGATCGCCGGCCCCGGTCAGCGACGCCGCCGCGCAGGCCCGGCCGAGGTTCAGCGCCCCCTCCAGCAGCGCCTCGCCGGCCTCGACCGACCCGATCAACGCATCCGCATCGACCTCGACATCGCTCAGCGTCACCCGCGCCGCATTGTGCGCATCGACCATCACCGTCCGCTCGACCGCCACACCGTCCGTGGACGGATCGATGAGGAACAGGCCGATCCCGCCCTCGGTCCGCGCCGCCACGATCAGGGCGTCCGCCACATGGCCATCCAGCACGAAGCCCTTGGCCCCATTGAGCTTGAAGCCGTTGCCCGACCGCTCCGCCGTCGTCGTCATCCGCGCCGGCGCGTGCTTGGGCCCCTCGTCCACGGCCAGAGACAGGATCGCCTCGCCGGCCGCGATCTTCGGCAGCCACGCCGCCTGCTGCGCCTCCGACCCGCCCTCGACCAACACCTTCGCCGCCAGCACGCCCGAGCCCAGGAACGGCGACGGCGTCAGCGTCCGCCCCAGCGACTCGGCCATCACCCCGGCCTCGACCGCGCCCAGGCCCGAGCCGCCGTGCGCCTCCGGAATGATCACGCCCGCGAACCCCATCTCGCCGAACGCCCGCCACAGTTCGCGCGACACCCCGTCAGGATCGCGGCTGTCGCGCAGCTTCCTCAGATGCGCGATCGGCGCCTTCTCGTTGAGGAAGCCGTCGGCGGCCTCCTTCAGCATGGTCTGCTCTTCGGTCAGGATCAGCGGCATCCGTCAGGCTCCCGGCAGCTGCAGCAGGTGTTTGGCGATGATGTTCAGCTGGACCTCGCTGGTCCCGCCCTCGATCGAATTGGCCTTGGTCCGCAGCCAGTCGCGGGCCGTCGCGCCGTCGCGCGACCGCTCGCCCTCCCACTCCAGCGCCTCTGACCCGCCCGCCGCCATCAGCAGCTCATGGCGCCGCTTGTTCAGCTCCGAGCCGTAGTATTTCAGCATCGAGGCGATGGCCGGATGGGCCTGCCCGGCCTTGGCCAGGTCGCCGGTCCGCTCCAGCGCCAGTTTGAACGCCGCCGCATCGACCTCCAGCTCCGCGATCCGGGCCCGGAGCATCGGTTCGTCCAGCCGCCCATCCTCGTCCAGCCCGATCGACCCGCTCGCCACCTGCCCCACCGGCCGCCCCCCGGCGATCTCGCCCATGGCCCCGATCATGGTCCGCTCGTGCGCCAGCAGCGCCTTGGCCACGTCCCAGCCGCGGTTCAGCGTCCCGACCAGATTGGCCTTCTCGACCCGCACATCGTCGAAGAAGGTCTCGCAGAACGGGCTCTTGCCGCTGATCAGGGTGATCGGCCGCGTGCTGACGCCCGGCGTGGCCATGTCGAACAGCACGAAGGAGATGCCCAGATGCTTGGGCGCCTCCGGATCGGTCCGCACCAGGCAGAAGATCCAGTCGGCCTTGTCTGCGTAGGAGGTCCAGACCTTCTGGCCGTTGACGATCCAGTGGTCGCCCTTGTCTTCCGCCCGGGTCTGGATCGAGGCCAGGTCCGACCCCGCGCCCGGCTCGGAATAGCCCTGGCACCAGCGGATTTCGCCGCGGACGATCTCCGGCAGGAAGCGCTGCTTCTGTTCCTCGGTGCCGAAGGCCAGCAGCGCCGGCCCCAGCATCCAGACCCCGAAGCTGGCCAGCGGCGCCTGGGCGTCGATCCGGCGCATCTCCGAGGCCAGCACCTTGGCCTCCTCGCGGCTCAGCCCGCCGCCGCCATACGCTTTCGGCCATTCCGGCGCGGTCCAGCCGCGCGCGCCCATGGTCTCCAGCCAGGTCTTGTGCGCTGGCGTCGGAAAGACCGCATTGCGCCCGCCCCACACCCTGTCCTCGTCGCTGGCCACAGGCCCGCGGCACTCGGCCGGGCAGTTCGCCTCCAGCCACGCCCGCGTCTCCGCGCGGAAAGTCTCGAGATCGGTCATCAGCGCCTCCGTCCCGACGACGTTAGCAGCGATTCAGCGGTGACGTAGCGTCAGCGTCTCCTCCCCATTTCATGGGGAGGGGGACCGCGCAGCGGTGGAGGGGCTGCCGGCCCCGCCTATTTCGTCGGCAGGAACGGCGAGAAGGTGATCACCGTGAAGGTGTCGCGGATATGCGGCCGCGTCTGCACCGACTTCGTCACGAAGGAGCCGATGTCCATGTCCTTCGGCAGCTGGAACTTGGCCAGCAGGTCGTACTGGCCCGAGGTCGAATAGACCTCCGAGACGTATTCGACATTGTCGACCATATCCGCCGCCACGTCGTTGGCGTGGCCCAGCTCGCATTTGATGAAGACGAAGATGGCGGTCATCATGGCGGCGGTCCCTCAGGTTCGAGGGCTTCCTCTAGCGGATGACAGCGTGGCGGGTAAGGGCGAAGCGGCGATCGATCTCGAGGCCGAATACAACAACCGCGCCCGCGTGCCCGACCATCAGGCGGTCATGCTGCGCTGGCGGAGCGCCGCCGAGGCGGCCCGCTCCGCTCATCCGCCGCTCGAGATCGCCTACGGTCCCGGCGAGCGCGAGATCATGGACCTCTTCTCCGCCGGGGACCGGGCGCCGGTCGCGGTCTTCCTGCACGGTGGCTACTGGCAGGCGCTGGACCGCAGCTGGTTCTCCGGCCTCGCCCCGGCGTTGGCGGCCCACGGCGTCAGCCTCGCCATCCCCTCCTACGACCTCGCCCCCGCCGTCCGCCTCGGCCACATACTGCGTCAGGTCCGCGCCGCTGTAGACGCCGTCCGCCAGCGCACCGGCGCCCGCCCGGTCGTCTTCGGCCATTCCGCCGGCGGCCACATGGCCGCGTGCATGCTCAGCGAAGGCCGCGCCTCGGCCGCCGTGGCGATCAGCGGCGTCTTCGACCTCGCCCCCCTGATCCCGACCTCGCTGAACGTCGCCCTGCGCCTCGACGAAGCCGAGGCCGCCGCCCTGTCGCCGATCCACTGGCCCGTCCCGGACGGATCGACCCCCGGCGGCACGGTGCTGGACTGCCTCGTCGGCGCTGACGAAAGCCCGGAGTTCCTGCGCCAGTCGAAGATGATGGCCGACCTCTGGGGCGCCCGCGGCGTCGAGACCCGCTACGAAGCCCTCCCCGGCCTCAACCATTTCACCGTGCTGGACCCGCTGTTCGACAAGGACAGCGCGCTGGTGAAGCGCATCGTCGAGCTCGCCGGCCTGCGCTGAACTATCCGCCGACGCCCGGTCTCAGCGCCGCCAGCGCCGCGCGCCGCAGCTCGCACGTCACCGCCTCGCCATCCTGTCCCGGGAAGGCGAACGGATACAGCATCGCCATGTGCACCGAATAGGACAGCCAGGCGGTCGTGACCGCCGCGGCGGTCTCCGGCTCCGGCGCCGTCACCCCGTCCGCGGACGCCAGCAGCCAGTCGGCGATCAGCGCCACGCTGCGCGCATTCAGCGCCGCCGGCCCGGCGTTCAGTTCGGCGGACTGCGACAGCAGCCGTCCGAAGACCGCCCGGATCAGCCCGGGATTCGCCCGCGCGCTCGCCTGCAGCGTCTCCACCAGCCAGTCCAGCCGCCCGGCAAGGTCAACCCCGGCCCATCGCTCCGCCGCCAGAACTTCCGCCAGCCGCCCCACCTGCTCGCGCTGGGTCGCGTCCAGCAGATGGGTCAGCAGCTCGTCCTTGCCCTTGAAGCGGGTGTAGAGCGCGCCGACCGACACCCCCGCCTCGCGCGCGATGTCCTCGACCGTGATGTCGTCAAGGTCGCGCGTCGCCAGCAGGGTCCTGGCCGCCCCGAGGATGCGGGCGAGGGTCGCCTCGCTCCGCTTCTGCTGCGGCGGGCGCGGGCCTTCCGGCTCGATGGTCAAGAGGCCCCTCCGACGGCTCCGGTGTAGAAGGCCGTCATACTAACGAAGTCCACCAGTCCGTGCAGGATGATCGCGGCCCACAGATTGCGGCCGCTCCACAGCCAGACCAGGCCGATGACCATGCCCACCGCCCCGGTCAGCAGCGCGCCGCCCAGACCCTGATACGCGTGGCAGGCGCCGAACAGCGCGCCCTGAAGGATCACTGCGGCGAAGAGCACGACCCCGTTCGGCGCGGCTCCTCCCAGGACGGCCGCAATGCGGTCGGTCAGGAAGCCCCGCGCCACCAGTTCCTCGCCGACGGCGGCCGAGCCAAGGGCCACCGGCAGGGCCCAGAAAAGGTATTCCGGCAGGTCGCCTCTCAGGGCGGCGAAGGCCGACAGGTCCGGCCCCGACAGGCCGAGGGCCGGCAGGATCGCCATCTGCATCGCCCCCGCCACGGCGCCCAGGGCCAGATAGCCGACGACCACGGCGACGGGGATCGACCACCACCGGGGCGGCGCGCGCAGGCCGACGTCCGACCAGTGCCGTCCGGCGGCGCGTAGCATCCAGGCCGCCACCGCGACCAGCAGCGCCATGCGGCCGAGCAGGGCCAGCTTCGGACCGTAGCCCGCGCCAACGACGTCGCTCGGCGACAGCGGGAACGAGAGGGCGAAGACAAAAGCAGCCATCGCCGCCGCCTGGAAGACGGCCTGACGGCGGAGGCCGGACCGTGGGGCCTTGACGGCGGAAGAAACGGAGGGGGCGCTCATGACAGCGGCCTTTCTATGAAAGTGAATTCACTTTCATATTTTGGGCAGACGATGTCAATCCCCGACGAACCCCGAGCGGTAGAAGATGGGTCCCGGAAAACAGGATTGGAACGGCGGGGGTAGGGATCGCTCCGCCGCCCCGCCGCGGGTCGTAGCCTTGGGCGGTCAGCGCCGCGGTTCGACGGCCTGTCCGGCCACCTCGCCCACAGTCCCGACCGTATTGTCCACCACCCCGCCCGGCTGCAGCGTCGTGTTGGCGACATCGCCCACCGTTCCGACCGTGTTGTCGACCGTGGTCAGCAGCCGTTCCAGAATCTCGGGATTGCGGTCGATGGTGGTCAGCGTCCGGTCGATGATCTGCCGCACATTGTCGAGCCGCACCTTCAGCAGCACCTGGGCCTCGACGCCCTTGATGGTGATCTTGACCTTGTCCACCGACACGTCGGCGCCGGCCTTGAGGAACAGCAAATTGGCCAGCCGCGCCTCCAGCGCCAGGCGCGCCTCGAGGTTCTCCACCTCGATGGTGATCTCCTCGACCGACAGGTTCGGCACGTCGAGCAGCACGTCCGGCTCCGCTGACGGATCGGTGGAGGGCGGTGCGGCGTACGCCTGGCTGGAGACCGGCTCCACCGGCGGGACCTGACCGGACGGGGACGACTGGGCCGCCGCCGCGCCGGCGGCGAACAGGACTGCGGCGGCGGCGCCGCCCGTCAGCAAGCACTTCATTCAGGGTCTCCCTCGGGGGTTTGTTGTGTCGCCGGCGGCGCGCCGGCCTCGACCTCGACCCGCGGCGCGGGCGCGGCGATCGTCGCCTCGCCCCGCAGCCGCCATTCGACATCGCGAAAGGTTCGCTGCCCCGGAATCGGTCGGGGCAGGCCGGTCGTCAGGTTTTCCTCGACCACCGTCCCGGCCGGTTCGCTCCACGCCCGGACGGAGACCGAGCCGACCTGGCGCCAGCGCACCTCGTCCGCCCGCGCGGTGATCGAAAGACTGATGTCGGGTTCCGTCGGCGGGGCCGGCGCGGACGCTTCCTGCGGCGCGGGGTTCAGGAAAAGTGTCAACACGGCGCCGATCATGGACGGAAGAAGTCCCGTCGGCCGCTCCGGTTCCGCGGCCGGTCACACGGTTTGAAGCCCGCCGACTTGACGCGCCCGGCCGCCGGGCCGAGTCAGGACCGATCAGGGAGACTTCCATGCGTCACGACCGCCTCGCCGTCCTCACCGCCCTCGAGAGTCAGGGCGTGGCGCCCGTCTTCTACCACCCGGACGCCGACGTCTGCCTTGAGGTCATCCGCGCCTGCGCCCGCGGCGGGGCGAAGGCCATCGAGTTCACCAACCGCGGCGACTTCGCCGTCGACCTGTTCGGGGACATCGCCCGCGAACTGCAGAGGACCGACCCGGACGTCATCCTCGGCATCGGCTCGGTCATCGACGCCGGCACGGCCGCCCTCTACCTCAACCGCGGCGCCCGTTTCGTGGTCAGCCCCTGCCTCGTTCCCGAGGTCGCCCGCGTCTGCAACCGGCGCATGGCCGCGTACTTCCCCGGCTGCGGCTCGGTCACCGAGATCGGCCAGGCCCATGAGCTGGGCTGCGAGATCGTCAAACTGTTCCCCGGGGCCAGCGTCGGCGGCCCCGACTTCGTCAAGGCCGTGCTCGGCCCGATGCCGTGGACCAAGATCATGCCTACGGGCGGCGTCGACCCCGACGAGGCCTCGATCGCCAAATGGTTCGGCTCCGGCATCGTCGCCGCGGGCATGGGCTCGAAACTGATCGCCGACGCGGCCGTGAAGTCCGGCGCCTGGACCGCCATCGAGGCCGAGGTCCGCAAGACGGTGGACGCCATCGCGAAGTTCCGCGGACGCTGATCAACCCGGGACAGGCCCCTTCCGGCCTGCCCTCCCCATTGCGCAGCAATGGGGAGGAAAGCGCCTACTCCGCCGTCCGCACCTGCATCAGCCCCAACGTCGGGCTGTTCAGGTCCAGCTCGGCCGCCGGGATCACCACCACGTCCGGATGGGCCGCGCGCAGGGCGTCGATGAACATATCCGCCTGGCCGACCACCACCACGATGGCGTCCTCGGCGCTGACAATCCCCGCCGCCTCGCGCAGGCTGTCGGGCGTGGTGGCGGCGATCTTCTCCGGATAGGTCTCGATCTCCGACAGCGGCAGGCCATCGACCACCGCGCCGGCCAGCAGGCCGCCCAGTCCGCCGGTGGTCTCCAGCGAGCGCAGGAAGCCGCCGGTGATGAAGGTCTCGCGGTCGGTCACGGCCTGGTCGTCGACCGGCTCGCGCGCCAGCCGGTCGAACTCGGCCAGCACCAGGCCGACCACCTCGGCGGCGCTCTCGTTCTTGGTCTGGGTCGAGGCGATCAGGGCCCCGCCCTCGGCCCGGGCGCCCAGCGTGGAATAGGCCCCATAGCTCAGCCCGCGCTTGGCCCGGACCTCCTGGAACAGCCGCCCGTTCTGGCCCTGTCCCATGACCGCATTGGCCACAGCCAGCGGATAGTAGGCGTCGTCGGCCCGGCGCGGCGCGCGCACCGCCGCCGTCACAGCCGCCTGCCCCGCGCCCGGCATATCGACCACCACCACGCGGGGACCTGTCGGCGCCCCGGCGCGCTCGCCGACCGTCGGCTTCGGAGTCGAGGGCCGGTCCCAGCCGCCCAGCACCTGTTCCGCCCAGGCGAAGGCCGCCTCCGGCTCCATGCCGCCGGTGACGATCACCGTGGCGTTGTCTGGCCGCCACCAGCGCTGATGGAAGGCCACGATCTCCTCGCGGGTGATCGCCTCCACCGACTCCGGCGTGCCCGAGCTCGGCGCGCCATAGGGGGCCGCGCCATAGACCAGCCGGTTCAGCACCAACGAGGCCAGCGGGCCCGGCTGGCTCAGGTTGACGCGAAGTCCGTTGACCGCCTGGGTGCGGCTGCGCGCCACTTCGGCCTCGACGAAGTCGGGGCGCTGCACGACGTCGGCCAGCACGGCGCCCACCTCGGTCGCCGCGGCGATGGGGGCGGACACGAACATCTGGGTGGCGTCGGCGCCGGCGCTGCCGCCGACGTTGGCGCCCAGCGCCTCCAGCGTCCGGGCGATCTCGGGGGCCGAGCGGCCGCCCGCCCCCTGGGTGGCGAGGGCCGCCGTCATCGTCGCCAGCCCCGGCCGGTCGGCCGGATCGGCCGCCGCCCCTCCTCCGAGCACGAGCTGGGCGTTCATGATCGGCAGGTCTGTCGATTTCGCGGCGATGATCCGCAGCCCGTTGGGCAGGACGCGCTCGGCGACCGAGGGGGCGACGACGGCCCGCGCCTCGCCCAGCGCCGGCGGGGCCATGCGCTGGCCCTCGGGCAGCAGTTCGTTCGGCGGCAGCACCGCCGGCGGCACGGTCAGGAAGGTCGGGACCGGGGCCGGGTTGCGCCAGCTGTCCTCCGGCACGCCTTCCGGCCGGGCGCTCTCGTCCTGATAGCGCAGCGACACCCGGGCCTGGTCGTTCAGATACGTCCGCGCCACCCGCTGCACGTCGGCCGCGGTCACCGCCTGGATGGCGGCCAGATTCTCGTCCGGCGCCTTCGGATCGTTCTCGCTGACGATGGCCTGGCCGAGGATGAAGGCCCGCCCCGAAGCCGTCTCGCGCTGGCGCAGCTCGCCGGCCACGATCTCCATCTTGGCCTCCGCCAATTCGGCCGCCGTCACCGGCTCGTCCCGCATCCGCGCCAGTTCGGCGTTCAGCGCCGCCTCGACGTCGGCGATGGCCTTGCCGCGCGCCACGGTCGCCGTGGCGACGATCGTGCCGTCCTCCTCGTTGCTGCCGACGCCGAGACCGGCGTTGGCGGCCAGCTCGGTGCGATAGACCAGCGCCTGGTGCAGCCGCGAGCTCTCGCCCCGCGACAGGATGCCCGACATCACCTCCAGCGCCGCGGCGTCCGGATGGTTGGCCGGCACGCCCGGATAGATGACCCCGACGGCTGGCAGCGGCACGTTCGGCGCATAGGCCTCGACCATCCGCGGCGCCGTCCGCGGCGTCTCCACCGGCCGCTCGAACACAGGCACCGGGCGGTCGGGATTGCGGATGTCGGCGAAATACTGGTCGACCAGCCGGTTCAGCTCGGCCGGATCGAAATTGCCCGACACGATCATCGTCGCCGTGGCCGGACGGTAATAGGCTTCGTGGAAGGCCCGGGCGTCCTCGATCACCGCCGAGTCCAGCTCCTCGATCGAACCGATCACGCTGCGGCGATAGATGCTCTCGTCGAAGCTGTTGTCGCCGATCACGAAGCGCTGGAAGCGGCCGTATGGCGGGGCCAGCACGCGCTGGCGCAGCTCTTCCTTGACGATCGAGCGCTCGGCGTCGAACACCGCCTGGTCGACCACCGGCCGCGCCATCCGCTCGGCATGGGTCCACAGCATCCGCTCCAGATACTGCGGCGGCACGGTCTCGTAATAGTTGGTGAAGTCCTGCCCGGTGGAGGCGTTGCGGCTGCCGCCCGCGTTCTCGACCATGGTCGAGATCTGGCCGTACGGCAGGTTGACCGTCTTCCGGCTCAGGATGTGCTCGAACAGATGGGCGAAGCCGCTGCGACCCTGCGGGTCGTCCTTGCCGCCGACGTCGTACCACAGGGTCACCGTCACCGTGCCCGCGCTCGGGTCCGGCATGGCGTAGACGTCCAGCCCGTTGGCCAGTTCGCGATGGGTGTATTCCAGCGGCGGCACGCTGATCGAGGCGGCGTCCTGGGCCAGGGACGGCCCGGCGGCGAACGGGGCGAGGGCCAGCAGCGAGGCCCCCAGAAGCGCGGCGGTGCGGGTCATTCGGGTGGTCCCTCGGTCAGCAACTGAACAGCGGACCGGGACCCTATCAGCCGATGCGGCGAGCCATAGTTACGACCCTGTAATGATCGCCTCAACCTCGCTCCGCGTCGGCAACGACGGCTGCGCCCCTGGCCGCGTCGCGGCCAGCGCCCCGGCCGCGCAGGCGAACCCCAGCGCCGCCTCCGGCTCCATCCCCTCCAGCAGGGCGACGCAGATGGCGGCGACGAAGGCGTCGCCCGCCCCCGTGGCGTCGACCGCCCGGACCTTCGGCGGCGCAGCGCGCGCGATCTCGGCCCCGCGCTGGTGCATCACCGCGCCTCTCGAACCGAGGGTCGTCACCACGCGGCCGCCGCCATGGTGCAGCAGGTCGCCATAGAAGGCCGCCTCGGTCTCATTGACCACGATCAGATCGGCCCGGCGCAGCAACTGGTCCGACACCGGCGCCGCCGGGGCCAGGTTGACGCAGACGAAATCCGTCGCCCGCCCCACCGCCGCCTCGACCGTCTCGACCGGCAGCTCCAGCTGAACGATCAGCGGCGCCTCGATCCGCGCCGGCAGCTGTTCGGGGGTCACGAAGTGGTTCGCCCCCGCCGCCACGACGATCTGGTTCTCCCCCGACGGGTCGACGGCGATCAGGGCCACGCCGGTCGGCGCCGCCGGATCGACATCGACCTCGGACAGGTCGACCCCGCCGGCGTCCAGCAGGGCGATCGCCTCGCCGGCCATGGCGTCGTCGCCGACCCGGCCCACCAGACAGACCTCGGCTCCCAGCCGCCGCGCCGCCAGCGCCTGGTTGGCGCCCTTGCCGCCCGGATGCCGCGCCAGCGTCGCCCCGGTCACGGTCTCGCCCGCGCGCGGAAGATGCGGCGCGCTGGCGACCAGATCCAGATTGATCGAACCGACGACGGTGATCCTCAAGGCGCGCTCCCGCGAGCGGCCGCACGGCGCGGCCCGACCGGAGCATATAGCCCCGGCCGCGACCCCGCCGCCACTCGCCCCGTCAGAGGCCTGGAATTTACGCCCCTAGAACTTGCGTCCCACGCCCAGCGACACGACCCACGGGTCGAGGCCCACATCGCTCTTCAGCGTGCCGCCGTTGATCGTCGCCTCGGTGTCGAACCACACTTTCTTGACGTCCAGGTTCAGCGTCCACGGACCCGTCAGGGCGACGTCCGCCCCGGCCTGCAGGGCGTAGCCGAAGCCGTCCTCCAGCTCGACCGTGAAGCCGTTCTTGTCCTCGCCGTCGAAGAACAGCATGTAGTTCACGCCCGCGCCGACATAGGGGCTGACGCGCGCTTCCGGCATCGGCCGGTACTGCAGGGTCACCACCGGCGGCAGCACCCAGGTCTCGTGCACGGCCACGTCGGTGGCGCCGCCCTGGGCCCGGATTTCATGCTGCGTGGCGCCGAGGATGGCCTCGACCGCGATGTGGTCGGTCAGGAAATAGGTGAAGCCCAGCGTCGGCATGATGTCGTCGCCGACCTCGACGTTCAGGCCCGAGGCCGCGCCGGCCGCAGTGGTGATGGCGTCGTCGGCGTCGCTCGACACCTGGGTGATCCGGCCGGTCACGATCAGATCGCCCTTGCGCGCGACCTGCCAGTCCGTGCTCTGGGCCATGGCGCCGCCGGCGGCGCCGCTCGCCAGCGTCATCGCCAGGGCGGCGGCGGCCAGGGTGAGTTTCCGTTTCATCGTCGTCTTCCACGACGCCGTCCGGCGGCGACATGCGGCCGGTGAAAGCGTCGGGACGGCTCATGGGCGCGCGGCGCGGCCCGGGCCTTGCGCGGGCGCAAACCTTGACCGTAGCGGGCTGCGTCAGATTGTCCGGCCGGGCCCCACGGCGGCGGCGATCAGGGCGAACACACCGTCCGAGTCGGCCGCCGTCGCCCAGCGGTGCGGCAGGCCGCCGGCCACGGCGTCGCGGAACTCCACGGCCGTGTGCCCGCGGGTCAGGTCGCTCTGCGTCTCCACCCGGATCCGGCACGGCGCCAGCTCGAACAACGCCGGCTGCAACAGCCACGCGACCGGACACGGATCGTGCACCGGCGGCGCGTCCCAGCCGACGATCTCGCGCTCGATCCGCTGCGAGAAGCGCATCATCGACGCGGCCGTATCGGCCATCGCCGTCCCGATCGCCTCGACGGCGGCGATCCGGTCCTCCGTCGCCCGCACCTGATGGGTGGCGTCGAGTCCGAACAGCACCACGTCGCAGCCGCTGGCCAGCACCTCGGCCGCCGCGTCGGGATCGGCCCAGATGTTGAACTCCGCCGAGGCGGTGATGTTGCCGCCCTCGGACCGCGCCCCGCCCATGACCGCCACCGGCCCCAGCCGCTCCGCCAACCCCGGCTCCCGCCGCAGCGCCAGCGCCAGATTGGTCATCGGTCCCAGCACGGCCATCGCGACCGACCGCTCCGGCCGCGCCATCACCAGATCGATGAGGGCGTCCACGGCGTGACCCTCCGCACACGGAGTCTCCGGCTCGAACGGCGTCAGGTCGCCCAGGCCCTCGGCCCCGTGGAACTCGCCCGCCCCCGCCGGTTCGCGCCGCAGCGGCCGGTCCGCGCCCATGAACACCGGCACATCCTCGCGCCCCGCGATCTGGCGCAGCATCCGCGCATTCCGCGCCGTCTTCTGCACCGGCACATTGCCGCCCACGGCGGTGATGGCCAGCAGGTCGAACGCGCCCGCGCCGAAGGCGAGCATCAGCGCCACGGCGTCGTCCACGCCGGGATCGCAATCGATGATGAGAGCTTGCTTGTTCACCCGGCATCACTGCCGCGCGCCGCGCCCGCCCGCAAGCGGCCCGTCAGTCGGCCTGTCAGTCGGCCCGCGCCGGCGCGTGCGCGGTCAGCTGGATCTCGACGATCCCGCCGGTCCCCAGCAGCCCGGTCGTTCCCACCGCGGTCCACGCCGGGCGGGGCCCGTCCGCGAACTCGCGCCAGACCCGTGAGATCACCTCGATCTGATCGTTGCGCGACCCGGCGAAGTCCGGGCCCTCCCAGACGTGGAAACTGTTGATCAGAGCCACGTCGTCCATGCTCGCCCCGGCCGCTTCCAGCGTCCGGTTCAGGTTCGTCAGCGTCCGCCGCACCTGGGCCTCGAAGGCCGCCTCATCGGTCCCCTCGCCCTCGGCCCGAAACACGATCGCGCCCGAGACGTAGAGCGTATCCCCCGCCCGCCGGGCCGGGGCGTAGCCGACCTCATCATGGGCGTACTGCCCGCCCCGCGACGGGATGATCACCTCGCCCCCGGAACTCGGCAGACGCAGCGGATAGGTCGGCGCCTCCTGTGCCAGGGCGGCGCCCGGCAGGAGGGCGAGGATCAGGGCGGCGGCGAGGGTGCGCATCGGGCGTCTCCGGTCTGGAGCCGTATTCCTGCCCCGCCCCGGCGCGCCGCTCAACTTACGCTTTGGTCACCGGCACGCCTTCACGCACGCCGCCGCCAGCACCTCGGCCGAATCCACCAGCGGAACCGACACCTCGTCCGCCGTCAGCAACAGCGGCACCTCGGTGCAGCCGGCGATGACCACCTCGGCCCCGGCCCCGACCAGGGCCGCCGCCAGCCGCCGCATCTCCACCCGTCGCGCCTCCCCGAGGTCGCCGGCCTTGACCGCGTTGATGCAGCCCATCACCGCCTCGCGGTCCGGTCCCGTCAGCCGCAGGATCTTCACGCCCCGTGCCTGCAAGGCGCGGGTGTACAGCGCCTCGCCGCCCGGGGTGGCCAGCACCCCGACCTTCCTGGCCCCGCCGGCCGTGGCGGCCACCGTCGTCTCCTCGATCATGTCGATGAAGGGCAGGCCGACCTTGCGGATGCTCGCGGTCAGGGCGTGGGCCGTGTTGCAGGGCATGGCCAGCACCTGGGCCCCGGCGTCGCGCAGCCGCATCGCCATCTGTCCCAGCACGGCCTCGGCCGCGTCGGCCGCCCGCTGCCGGTCCGGCACCTGCGGATTGATGTCGGCGAGGATGCGGATGTGGTCCGCGTCCTTTTCGGCCGGCGTCAGAGCCTGCACCCGCGCCAGGAAGGCGGTCGTCGCCGCCGGTCCCATGCCGCCCAATACACCCAGGGTTCGTCTGGCCATCTCGCCTCCGTCTCCGATCGACGCCTTGCCAACCGGACGTTCAGCCGCCCTTATGCGCCGAAACCACCAAGGGACGCCAATGCCGACCGAAGCCGAGGCCGCGACGGCCCTGATCACCAACGACGCCGTCGTCCTCGGCCTGCTCGTCGTCATCCTCGGCGGGGTGTTCTGGGCCTCGAACCTGTCGCACCCCTGGGTGAAGCGGTTCTTCACCGTCATCCCGGCCCTGCTGCTGTGCTATTTCCTGCCGTCGCTGCTGACCACCTTCGGCGTGGTCGATCCCGAGACCTCGCGCCTCTATTTCATCGCCTCGCGCTTCCTGCTGCCCGCCGCCCTCGTGCTGCTCACCGTCTCGGCCGACCTGCCGGCGGTGATGGGACTGGGCCCCAAGGCGCTGATCATGTTCTTCACCGGCACGGTCGGAGTGATGATCGGCGGCCCGGTGGCCCTGCTGCTGACCAGCTGGATCGCCCCCGACCTGATGGGCGCCGGGCCCGAGGCCATCTGGCGCGGCATGGCCACGGTCGCCGGCAGCTGGATCGGCGGCTCCGCCAACCAGGCCGCCCTGTACGAGATCTTCGAGGCCGGCCCGGACACCTTCTCGATCTGGATCGCCGTCGACGTCGTCGTCGCCAACATCTGGATGGCCGTCGTCCTGTGGATCGCCGCCAACCAGGCCCGCATGGACAAATTGTTCCGCGCCGACACCACCGCCGTCGACCGGGTGCGCGACAAGGCCGAGGCCTATGAGCTCGAGAACGCCCGCATCCCCTCGCTCAAGGATCTGATCTTCATCGTCGCCGTGGCCTTCGGGTCGGTCGGCCTGGCCCACGCCATCGCCGACCCCCTGGCCGTCTGGTTCGGCGAGAGCTACCCGTGGGCCCAGCGGCTGTCGTTCGACTCCAGCTTCTTCTGGCTGGTGCTGATCGCCACCGTCATCGGCGTGGTCCTGTCCTTCACCCCGGCGCGCAGGCTGCAGGGTCCCGGCGCGGCCAAGGTCGGCTCGGTCTTCGTCTATGTGCTGGTCGCCACCGTCGGCCTGAACATGAACATCGGCGCCATCCTCGACAGCCCCGTCTACTTCCTGATCGGCGGCGTCTGGATGCTGGTCCACGTAGCCCTGATGTTCGGCATGGCCTTCCTGATCCGCGCGCCCAGCTTCTTCCTCGGCGTCGGCTCCATGGCCAACATCGGCGGCGCCGCCAGCGCCCCCGTCGCCGCCGCCGCCTTCCACCCGTCGCTGGCGCCGGTCGGCGTCCTGCTGGCCGTGGTCGGCTACATCATCGGCACGGCGGCGGCCTGGTTCACCGGCCTGGTGATGATGCAGATCGCGGCCGGGGCGGGATAACCGGGCCGGAAGACGGGCACACAGGGCCGCCCCGCCTCCTGCACAACTCCTGATTAACTCGCGCTTCATCGCTGCAAGTATTTGATGTGCGGGCTATTTGGGGTTGGCGAATGAAACAGGGCCTGTGGGGGTTCGACGCGGCGTTCGATCGCACGGCGGTTCAGACGCGCCGTCAGGCGCCTGCCCGCGCCGCCATCTGCATCATGGTGTTCGCCACGGGTCTGACGGCCATTCCCTTCCCGGCCATGCTGGCCTGGGCCGCCGCCTTCGCGAGCGGCGACATCACGCTCTGGTTCGCGACAGACCCCCGCAACCAGGCCCGGCGGCCCGTGCTCTTCCGGAGTCTGCGTCTGCTGGCGACCGCCGTCTCGTCCAGCGCTTGGGCGACCGTCGGAGCGCTATGGTGGTTTTCGCCGGGGGATCACACCAAGGCCGTCGCCGTGGCCTTGCTGGGCGGAACGCTGATCTATGTGGTCCGGGGATGCCACCGCTCGCTGGTGCAGATGATCGCCGCCGGCGCCCCTCCGGCGACCGTGTTGCTCTATCTATCCTTCACCGGCGCCACCCTGACCGAAACGGTGGGCCTGTTCGGCTCCCTGATGCTGGTCCTGGTCTATGCGGCCAGTTCCGGAGCCAATGCGTGGAAGTCTCACCGCGAGTTGGAGAAGGCTACCCTCGCCCTGGTCGAGAAGCAGCGCGAAGCCGAGGCCGCCAGCCTCGCCAAGAGCGAGTTCCTGGCCAATATGAGCCACGAAATCCGCACCCCGCTGAACGGCGTCCTGGCCATGGCGCATGTGCTCGAGAAGGCCGATCTGCCGCCGCGCGAGAAGGAGGCGGCGGCGCTGATCTGCGCGTCCGGCGAAATGCTGGAGCGGCTGCTGTCTGACATTCTCGATATCGCCAAGGTCGAGGCGGGCCAGCTGGAAATCGAGGCCGTTCCGTTCCATGCCGGCGAGCTGACACGCAACGCCGGAAGGCTCTGCCGCGCCAAGGCCGAGGAAAAGGGCGTCCGCCTCACCGTCGCGGTGGATCCGGCGGCGGATCGCGTCTGGCTTGGTGACGCCATCCGGGTTCGGCAGGTGATCCTCAACCTGCTTTCGAATGCGGTGAAATTCACCGACGCCGGCGACGTTCATCTGCGTCTGGAACTCGACGACGAGTGCCGGCTGCGGTTCATCGTGTCCGACACCGGCGTCGGCTTCGAGACGTCCTTCCGTGACCGGCTGTTCGACCGCTTCCAGCAGGCCGACGGATCCATCACCCGCCGCTTCGGGGGCAGCGGCCTGGGCCTCGCCATCTGCAAGCAACTGGCCGACATGATGGGCGGCCTCCTCGATTGCGACAGCACGCCGGGCCAGGGCTCCGAGTTCCGGTTCACCCTCGCCCTGCCCCCGGCGGACGAGGCGACGGCCGCCGCGCCGACGGCCGCCGACGACCCTGCGGGCTCCGCGCTCGCCCCGGCGCTCCGCCTGCTGATCGCCGACGATCATCCCACCAACCGGAAGGTGGTCGAGATCATCCTCGCCGGGGCCGGCATACAGATCACCGCGGTCGACAACGGACTGGAGGCGGTGCGCGCCCACGGCCTCGGGGGCTACGACCTGATCCTTATGGACATGCAGATGCCGGTGATGGACGGCCTGACCGCCACCGCCGAAATCCGCGCCGCCGAAGCCCGGCTCGGGGCCCCTCGCACTCCGATCGTGATGCTCACCGCCAACGCCCTTCCGGAGCACGTCCGGGCCGGACGGCAGGCCGGCGCCGACGGCCACCTGACCAAGCCGATCACCCCCGCCTCGCTCTTCGCAGCCATCAATGAGGCTCTGGGGGCGCCGGACCCGCAGAGCACGACAGTCGCGGCCTGATCCTCCGGTCCGCGGCGGCCCCCTACAGCCCGGCCCCCACCACGCTCTCATAGCCGAACAGCCCCTGCGCCCCGCCGGTGTGCAGGAACACCACCGTCTCGCCCCTGAACGCGCCCTTCCGCGCCAGGGCGATCAGCCCCTTCATCGCCTTGGCGCTGTAGACCGG
>NZ_JAKFDS010000033.1:0-4170 GCF_036676055.1 Brevundimonas sp.
CGGGCTCCGGCGCGGGGGGGGGCTCGGGCGGCGGGGGCGGCGGCGGCCGGTGCAGGCTGACAACGATCGGCGGGGGCGGCGGCGGGACGAGGATTTCCGGCCCGTCCCGGTCGGCCGTCAGCAGGAGGGCGAGGATGCCAAGATGCACGGCCAGACTGCCCGCCACAGCCGCGCCCGCCGCCAGTCGCCGACGGCGGGATTTCAGCATTCCCCGATCTGCGTTCGGTACTGGCATAGACTTGTTCCAGTGCAGCCGCCGACTTGCGTCGTAGCCTTGCAGATCACTCACTCGCGTCAGGATCGTGGCGACCCGCGTTCTCTCTGGTTGTGCTTATGGTCAAGCTGACATTTTCTCGCCCCGGACAGGACATCACAGCGCCGCTTCGGCTCAGCTAGCTGGAGGCTCGGGGACAAAAACGGAAGTGGCGACCCCCCACTCAGGAGACTCACCTTGAACAGATCGACTTTCAGGACCGCGGCCCTCACCGGCGCGGTGCTCGCCCTCGGCTTCACGGCCAGCGGCTGCGCCAGCCACCGCTTCGTCCGTGACAACATCGCCGTCGTCGACACGCGCGTCACCGGCGTCGAAGGCACCGCCGGCCAAGCGCTGGAACGGGCCAACGCCGCCCACAAACTCGCGGAAGGCAAATTCCTCTACGAGGTCGTGCTCTCGGACGACTCGATGAAATTCCCGACCGACGAGGACGCCCTGTCGCCGGAGGCCGAGGCCCGGCTGGCGGAGCTGGTTCAGCGGCTCAAGGCCGAGAACCGCAACGTCTACCTCGAGATCCAGGGCCACACCGATTCGGTCGGCGACGAGGACTACAACGAGCGCCTGGGCCTTGCCCGGGCCGAGGCGGTGCGCCGCTTCCTCAGCCGCGACGGCATCGCCCTCAACCGGATGGCGACCATCTCCTATGGCGAGGAAGCCCCGGTGGCCTCCAACGAGACCCCTGAAGGCCGGGCCCAGAACCGGCGCGTGGCGATCGTCGTCCTGAGCTAGACCCGAAGGAGCGGCCGCCCGCCTCCCCGGGCGGCCGCTTCCGGATCGTTCCCCTACCCTATCGCCAGCCGGCGTCGCGGACCTGCGCCTCGGCCCCGGCGTCGAGGCTCTCGTCGGCGATGAGGGCGTCGACGGCGGCGAGGACGGCCGGCGGGGTGTCGGCCGCGGCGGTGCGCACCTCCCCACCCGAGGGCTTGAACGGAGCCAGGGCCTCGAGGCGCCAGGCGTCGTCGCTGCGGCAGGCCAGACCCGCCACCCGTGCCTCGCCGGACTGGAAGGTCCGGCACCAGCGGCCCGCGCCGTCGCGGAAGGTCAGGCCGACCGCCCGGCCTTCGGCGTCCGCGCCGTCGGCGGCGAGGCCGCGATCCAGCACCCGCACAAGGTCCGCATCGGCGAGGCCGCCGTCAGCGGCCACGGCGAAGCCTTCCGGGGTACGGTCCTGCCCCAGCCAGCCAATCGACAGACCCAGCACGAAGCTGGCCGCCGCGACCGCCCCCCAGACCGGGGCGTGGCGGGGCGCGAAGGCCGCGCGGACGGCGTCCGCCCAACGTCCTCTCCCCCGCCCGGACGGGGCTGCGCCCGCCATGATCATCCGCGCCAGTTCGGCGTCGCGGGGGTCCGGCGCGGCGGGAAAGGCCTCGCGCGCCAGCGTCCGCAGTCCGCGCAACTGGTCCAGCCGCCGCGCCAGCGCCGGATCGGCGGCGGCGGCTGCGTCTATGGCGGCCCCCGCCTCGGGCGTCAGTTCGCCGTCGACCCGGCGCATCAGGATTTCATCGTCAAAGGAACCGGTCATGCGCTCACTCCCTGTTCGGTCAGGGTCTGGATCAGGGTCTGGCGGCCGCGCACCAGCCGACTGGTCAGGGTGCCGGCGGGAATGTCCAGAACCTGGGCCGCCTCGGCGTACGACAGGCCGTCGACCAGCACCAGCGCGACGGCCAGCCGCTGGTCCTCCGGCAGCCGGCGCAGGGCGTCGCGCACCGCCAGGGCGTCGACCCGCAAGCCCTCATCGGCCTGGGCGGCGTCGGCGACGTTCGGGGTCGCGGCGTCCTCGGGCGTCACCACCCTGCCCCATCGGGTTTTCGAACGGCCCTCGTCGATATGAATCCGCCTCATGATCGTGAAAGCCCAGCTGTCCAGCCGGGTGCCCGGTCGAAAGCCGCCGCGTCTGGCGAGGGCGCGCTCCACCGTGGCCTGCACCAGGTCCTGGGCGTCGGCGTCGGAGCGGCAGATGGCGCGCGCGAAACGGCGCAGCCTCGGCAGAAGCGCCACCAGCTCCGTCTGAAACCCATCCAAGCGCGCACTCCGGTCATGAGGATGAAACGTCCGGGCCCAGGCGTTTCATCCCTGAACCACCCGGCCATTGTCGCATCGACGCCAATGGCCTTTGATCAATTGTCCGAACGGAGCAACCGGTGTCGATACGCATTCTCGCCACGGCGGCCCTCGCGGGGCTGTCGGTTCTTCTGGCCGCCGCGCCCGTCGCCGCCCAGATCGGCCTGCCCGGCGGCCTGCCCGGCGCGCCGACCCTGCCCGGAAGTCTGCCAGACCGCCTGCCGGCCGGCGTCGACCGGCTGCAGGACGGGCTGCGCGGCCGTGTCGACGGTGCGCTGCAGGCCCCGGCCCGGTTACGGGAACTGATCCGGCGGTCGGACGGCGCCCTGGAGGCCGATCCGTTGGGCTGGCCCGTGGTGCGGGCCGAGATCGTGGCGGTCGATCCATCGCCCGGCGGCCGCCGCGCCGCGCTGGACGCCGGCTTCACCGTCGTGCGCGAGGAACGGCTCGAGGGACTGGACCTCGCGGTCGTGGTGCTGGCCCCGCCCCCTCGCCTGCCGCTGGGCCGGGCGCTCGAGCGGCTGCGCGACCTCGACCCGGACGGGACCTATGAGTTCAACCACGTCCACAGCCCGGCCGGAGCGGTGGCCGAGACGGCGGCCCCGGCCCGGACACCTGCCGCCCCGAACGGCGCCGCCCCCGCGAGGCAGACTCGCGGCGCGCGCATCGGACTGATCGACACCGGCGTCGACGCGCGCCACCCGGCTCTGTCGGGCCTCGCCATTCGCCAGCGCGGCTTCGCCGGGCCGGACAGGGCCGGCGCCCATGGCACGGCTGTGGCCTCCCTGCTGGCGGGGCGGTCGGGGGCCTTCTCCGGCGCGGCTCCGGGCTCGTCCCTGTTCGTCGCCGACGTCTATGGCGGATCGCCCTCGGGCGGCGCCTCGACGGGCGTCGCCCAGGCCCTGGCGTGGATGGTCCAGAACGATGTGGCGGTGATCAACGTCAGCCTGGTCGGGCCGCGCAACGCCCTGGTCGAGGCGGCGGTCCGCCGGGCCCACGGCCGCGGCGCGCTGATCGTCGCCGCGGCGGGCAACGACGGCCCGGCCGCCCCGCCCCTCTATCCGGCCAGCTATCCCGATGTGGTCGGCGTCGTAGCGGTGAACGCCCGGGGCCGGGCCCTTCCCGAGGCGGCCCGGGGCCCCCAGGTCGACTTCGCCGCCCCCGGCGCCGACATGGCGGCCGCCGGCCAGGGAGAAGGCTATGTCTCGGTGCGGGGGGCTTCGTTCGCCGCCCCGCTGGTGGCCGGCTTGCTGGCGCGTCGGCGGGGACAAGACGATCCGGTCCGGGCGCTGGCCGCCGAGGCCCGCGACCTCGGAGCCCGGGGCCCCGATCCGGTCTATGGCCGCGGCCTCGTCGCCGCCGACCTGCGCACAGCCCCCGGGGCCGTGGGCGCTCGCGGGCGGCTTTCGCGATAAAATTCCGGAGCGATTTTCGTCAGGGCGGATGAATCGCGGACGCCCGGTCGTTTGATCCTGCGAGGGCGGCTTTCCGCCCGCGTCATTGCAGGAGAGACGAGATGCGCAAGACCCTGATGCTGATGACCACCGCGGCCTTCACCGTGGCCCTGGCGGGCGCCGCCAACGCCCAGGTTCTGGGCGGCTCGGGCGGCCTCGGAGGCGGCCTGGGCGGCGGACTGGGCGGCCAGGTCGGCGGCCTCGGCGGCCAGCTGGGCGGCAATGTCGCCGGCGGTCTGACCGGTTCAGTCGATGGCTCCTTCGCCCGCGACCGCGTGGGCGAGACCACCGCCCGGGCCGACCGCCTGCGCGAACGGGCCGAACGCCGCGCCGAGCGCGCCCGCGCCCGCGCGGCCGCCGAGGCGGAGCGGACGCGGGCTC
>NZ_JAKFDS010000034.1:0-5262 GCF_036676055.1 Brevundimonas sp.
GGCTTCATCGCTCGACCACAGCCCGCCGTCATCGAGAACGTGGATCCGACGCCCTCCCCGTCGACGGGATGGGAGGAGTCTAGACCGGGGTCTTCCTATGGCGCGCTCAGGACGCTGACCCGGGAGGGATGTTGGGCGGAAACAGGAGGTTGACGGAAAACGAAAGGACGGCGGCGCATGAACTTGCAGCGCAGCAATTCCCGCTTTCGTCATCCTCCGGCGAGGCGAAGCCGCGCAGACCGGGGGATGACGAAAGGAAGGAAGGCGATCCGTCCCTCCCCATTCGCTACGCGAACAGGGAGGAGACGACGTTCTCAGCGCGTGTAGGCCGGGGGCATGGCGCCTTCGCCGCCGCCCGCATAGCGGTCGCGGAGGAGGAACTGGCGGCTGGTCGGGGCCTGTTCGGCGCCGCCGATGAAGATGGTCTCGGCGTTGCTGAGCGGCTCCAGCGGGTCGCCGGACCAGACGACCACGTCGGCCGCGGCGCCCGCGCGCAGCTCGCCGAACTGGCCGGCCATGCCGAAGATGCGGGCGGGATTGACCGTGATCGCCTCGATCGCCGACTCATACGACAGGCCGTGCGAGACGGCGTTGCCGGCGTTGTAGCGGGTCTCCCGGGCGCGATGGACCGAGCCCTCATTGCCCTTGATGGCGATGGTCACCCCGGCCGCGTCGAGGGCGGCGGCGTTCTGCATCCGCGCCGCCCGGGTCTCGAGATTGCCCGGCAGGTTGGAGATCGGGTTGAGCAGGACGGGCACGTCGGCGGCGGCGATCTGGCTCGCGACCAGCCAGCCCTCCTCGGCGCCGTCGAGGATGACCTTGACCCCCTCCTCGCGCGCCAGACGGAGCACCTGCTGGATGTCGGCGGCGCGGCGCACGGTGACGATCAGCGGCATGGTCCCATTGGCCACCGGGATCAGGGCCTCGAGGTCGGCGCGCGACAGCGACAGGTCGCGGAGGCCGGCGCGGTCGTAGGCCGCCTTGTTGCGGGCGTAGAGGCGGACCTCGGCCAGGGTTTCCTTGAACTGGGTGAACTGGGCCCCGCGCGCGCCGCCGGCGACGCCAGCGCCGGCCTCGCCGAACGGGGCGACCATGGCCACGCGCGGCTTGACGAGGATGTCGGTTCCCTCGGCCAGGTGGATGATCGCGGCCTGGCCGGCGAACAGACTGGGCGACTGGAAGCCGCCGTCGCCGACGCCGGCGAAGTCGCTGTCGTCCTGGTGGTTGTGCCCGCCCGAGCCGCCCGGATGGCTGGGGACGACGATCGCGCGGGTGATGCCGCCGAGGCGGGCCACCGGCAGGGTGAAGGACCACGGGTCGAGGCCGTAGCTGACGTCGAACGAGGCGCTGATGGTGTTGGCGCCGTTGGTCAGGTCGTCGGAGCCGCCGACGGAGGAGATTTCCGAACCGCCGAGGCCGGAGTCGACCGCCACGAAGCCGGGCGTGACCACCTTGCCGCGGGCGTCGATGACGCGGGCGCCCGAGGGGGCGGCGCCGGTCCCGACCGAAACGACGCGGCCGTTCTGGATGACGACGACACCATTCTCGATCACTGACGTGCCGGTCAGGACCCGGCCGCCGGTGATGGCGGTGAGTTCCTGGGCCAGGGCGGGCGAGGCGATGACGGCCGCCGAGGCGGCGGCGAGGATGAGGGTCCTGAGGCGCATCAGCGGGCTCCCTGGGTCACGTCGGCGGCGGAGACGCCATAGCCGGGCTGGCCGAGCTCATAATCAGAGACCGGCTGGTAGGCGGGATTGAAGCGATCGAAGGCGAGGCCGCCGTCGATGAAGACCTGATCGGCGCGGGCGTAGACGCTGAACGGATTGGCGCTCCAGATCACCACGTCGGCGCGCTTGCCGGCCTCGAGCGAACCGGTCTGGTCGGCGATGCCGAGCGACCGTGCCGGGTTGAGGGTGATCCACGAAATGGCGCGCTCTTCCGGGATGTCCATACCGATGCGGCGGCCGGCGGCGAGGGCGGCGGCGGCTTCCTGGTTGAGGCGCTGGGTCAGTTCGGCGTCGTCGGAGTGGATGACGGCGCAGGATCCGGGCGGCGCGTCGACGAGGGCGGCGTTGGCCTCGACCCCGTCGAGGCTTTCCATCTTGAAGCCCCACCAGCCGGTCCACATGTCGGCGCAGATGCCTTCGCGGGCCAGCAGGGGCGCGACCTTGTAGGCCTCGACGGCGTGGTGGAAGGCGGTGATTTTATAGCCGAACTCCCTGGCCACATCGATCATCACGGCCATTTCGTCGGCGCGGTAGCAGTGGTTCTGGATCAGCACCGAGCCGTCGAGAACGCCGGCGAGGGTTTCCAGCTGGAGGTTGCGGGTCGGAGGCGAACCCTCGCCGTCCTCGCGCCACTTGTCCCATTTGGCCTTGTATTCGCGGGCGGCGATGAAGGCGGCGCGGTAGCCGGCGACATTGCCCATGCCGGTGGCCGGCGAGCTGTTGCGGCCGCCGTAGACGCGGCTGGGGTTCTCGCCGCAGGCCATCTTCAGGCCGTAGGGGGCGCCCGGCATCTTCATACCCTGCATCGTCACCGAGGGGATGTTGCGCACGGTGACGCCGCGGCCGCCGAACAGATTGGCCGAGCCGGGCAGGATCTGGAGGGTGGTGACGCCGCCGGCGCGGGCGGCGTTGAAGCCGGGGTCCTGGGGCCACAGGCTGTGTTCAGCCCAGACCTGGGCGGTGTTGGGGTTGGTGGCCTCGTTGCCGTCGCTCATGCCCTGGACGCCGGGCGAGGGATAGACGCCGAGGTGGCTGTGGGTGTCGATGACGCCGGGGGTGACGAAACGGCCGCGGGCGTCGACGGTGCGGTGGCCGGCCGGAATCGGGGTCGAGGCCCCGCCGACGGCGGCGACGCGACCGTCGGTGACGATGACCACGCCGTCAGCGATGCGCTGGCCGGCGCCGGTGAAGACCGTCCCGCCGACGATGGCCATGTTCTCGCGCGGGAGGCCGCGATAGGTCGAGGGGAAGGGATCGGGATTGGCGGCGGCGTCGAGGCCGCGGGCGAGCGGCTCGCGCGCTTCGTCGGACGCGTCGTCCGATGACGGCGTGTCGGCGCCGCCCGTCGTGGCGCAGGCCGAGAGGGCCAGAGAACCCGCGAGCACGCAGGCGAGGACGGCGAGGCTGGGACCCCGCGGGCGGTTGACGGTCATCGGACGCTCCCCTGATGCGCCGGCGGCGCAGAACGAGGGGGGGATTACAAGGGCCTCTGCGGCGTCCCGACAAGGCCGGAAACATTACAAACCGGTAAGGCGGCTCCGGAGCTCTTCATCGGACAGATCCGCCACGGAGATCATCTTGGTGCGCGACTGGCCGCCGCGGTCGAGCGCGACCGAGGATTTCGGCACGCGCAGGGATTTGGCCAACAGTTTGATCAGGGCGGTGTTGGCCTCGCCCTCGACCGGGCGGGCGCGGACGCGGACCTTGAGGACGGGCCGGCCGTCGGCATCGACGTCCCAGCCGTCGATGCGGTCGGCGGAGGCGCCGGGGGTGAGGCGGACGGGGAGGCGCGCGGCGTTGCTCATGCCCCTCCCCGCGCGACGTCCTAGCCGAGCGCCTTCATCAGCTCCGGCACGGCGGTCTTGTAGTCCGCGACCCAACCGAAGTCGGCGACCTGGAAGATCGGGGCGTCGGCGTCCTTGTTGATGGCGACGATGATCTTGGAGTCCTTCATCCCGGCGAGGTGCTGGATGGCGCCCGAGATGCCGATGGCGATGTAGAGGGCCGGGGCGACGACCTTGCCGGTCTGGCCGACCTGGTAGTCGTTGGGGGCGTAGCCGGCGTCGACGGCGGCGCGCGAGGCGCCCACGGCGGCGCCCAGCTTGTCGGCCAGCGGGTCCATGACGGCGTGGAACTCTTCGGCCGAGCCCAGGGCGCGGCCGCCGGAGACGACGATCTTCGCCGCGCCCAGTTCCGGACGGTCCGACTTGACCATCTCTTCGGAGACGAAGGCGGTCTTGCCGGCGTCGGCGCCCGCGACGGTCTCGACGGAGGCGGAACCGCCTTCGGCGGCCGCGTCGAAGCCGGTCGGGCGCACGGTGATGACCTTCTTGCCGTCGGAGGACTGGACCGTCTCAAGGGCGTTGCCGGCGTAGATCGGGCGCACGAAGGTGTCGTTGGAGACGACCTCGATGATGTCCGAGATCGGGGCGACGTCCAGCTTGGCGGCGATCCGGGGCATGAAATTCTTGCCGTCGGTGGTGGCCGGCGAGAGGATGGCGTCATAGCCGGCGGCGAGGCCGACGACGGTCGCCTCGACGGCCTCCGCCAGCTGGTGGCCGAGGCCGGCGCTTTCGGCCAGCAGGACCTTGCGCACGCCGGCGATCTTCGCCGCGGCGTCGGCGGCGGCCCTGGAGCCCTGGCCGATGACGAGGATGTCGACCTCGCCCGACAGCTTCAGGGCGGCGGTGACGGTCTTGTGGGTGATGTCGCGGACGGTATCCCCGTCGCGGTCGGCGATGACGAGAACGGCCATTACAGGACCCCCGCGGTCTTGAGTTTGGCGACCAGATCGGCCGCGTCGGTCACCTTGACCCCGGCCGAGCGCTTGGGCGGCTCGGCGACCTTGAGCACCTTGAGGCGCGGCGCCGTATCGACGCCGTAGTTGGCGACCGCCTTGATGGCGATCTCCTTCTTCTTGGCCTTCATGATGTTGGGCAGGGAGGCGTAGCGCGGGGTGTTGAGGCGCAGGTCGACGGTGACCACGGCCGGGAGGGTCGCGGCGAGGGTCTGCAGACCGCCGTCGACTTCCCGCGTGACGGTCGCTTTGCCGTCGGCGATCACCAGCTTGCCGGCGAAGGTCGCCTGGGGCCAGTCGAGCAGGGCGGCGAGCATCTGGCCGACGGCGTTGTTGTCGCCGTCGATCGACTGTTTGCCCATCAGGACGAGGTCAGGCTTCTCCTCGTCGACCACGGCCTTGAGCAGTTTGGCGACGGCGAGGGGCTCGAGGTCGGCGTCGGACTGGATCAGCAGGCCGCGGTCCGCGCCCATGGCCAGGGCGGTACGGATGGTCTCCTGGGCCTGGGTCACGCCGATGGAGACGACGACGATCTCGGTCGCCGTGCCCGCCGCGTGATGCTCCTTGCCTTCCTTGAGCCGAACCGCTTCCTCGACGGCGATTTCGTCGAACGGATTCATGCTCATCTTGACGTTGGCCAGATCGACGCCGGTCTGGTCCGCCTTGACGCGGGCCTTGACGTTATAGTCGATCACCCGTTTGACGGGGACGAGTACCTTCATTGCGCTGTCCATGAGA
>NZ_JAKFDS010000035.1:0-20329 GCF_036676055.1 Brevundimonas sp.
CGGGACGGCCTTACCCCCGCCATTGCGAGGCCATCTGACCGCACCTCAAGGCGCGCGGCGAGCAAGCGGGCAGGATCCATCCCCGCCCTCGAGGACCCCCGGACTCTCCATCGCCCGGGCTTCTTCGCTCGACCACAGCCCGCCGTCATCGAGAACGTGGATCCGACGCCCTCCCCGTCGACGGGATGAAGGGAGTCTAGACCGGGGTCTTCCTACGGCGTGCTCAGGACGCTGACCGGGAAGAGATGTCGTGGGGAAACAGTAGGTTGGCCGGAAACGAAAGGACGGCGGCGCATGAACTTGCAGCGCAGCAATTCCCGCTTTCGTCATCCTCCGGCGCTCCGCAGGAGCGACCGGGGGACCCAGCGGCGCCGAAGGCGATCTGTTCAGGCAGGCTGTCGTGAACAGCGGCGCACTGTCAGGTTCGCGCTCACGCGCGCCGCTGGGTCCCCCAGTCTGCGCGGCTCCGCCGCTTGCCGGAGGACGACGAAAGCAAGGAAGGCGGCGTCTCGCGCCTGTCGTGCCTTCTGCGTAGCCTTTGTGATGAACCAGCCAAGGCGCCGTTTCGATCGTGCGGCGGACAGTGCCCCTCCGTCACGGCGCGTAGTCGCGCCGCGCCACCTCCCCATCGCTTCGCGACGGGGAGGAGATCCTCAGCTCACTGACAGGCGAGGCACTCGTCGTAGTCGGTGCGGGCGGCGCTGAAGAGGTCGGGCTGGTTGGGGTCGATCTCTTCCTCGACCTTGTTCTCGGCGCCGGCGAAGGCGGCGCGCTGAACCGACTTGGAGCGCAGGTAGTAGAGCGACTTCACGCCGGTCTCCCAGGCGCGCCAGTGCAGCATGTGCAGGTCCCACTTGTCGACGTCGCCCGGGATGAACAGGTTGATCGACTGGGCCTGGCAGATTTCCGGCGCGCGGTCGGCCGACAGTTCGACGACCCAGCGCTGGTCCAGCTCGAAGGCGGTCTTGAAGATGGCCTTCTCGTCGTCGGTCAGCTGGTCGAGATGCTGGACCGAGCCCTCGTGCTCGAGAATGGAGTTCCACACCTCGCTGGTGTCGATGCCCTTCTCGCCGAGAACCTTCTCCAGATAGGGGTTCTTGACCGCGAACGAGCCCGACAGGGTCTTGTGGGTGTAGATGTTGGCCGGGATCGGCTCGATGCCGGCGCTGGTGCCGCCGCAGATGATCGAGATCGAGGCGGTCGGGGCGATGGCCAGCTTGTGGCTGAAGCGCTCCATGACGCCGCGTTCGGCGGCGTCCTCGCAGGCGCCCTTCTCTTCGGCCAGCAGGCGGCTGGCCTTGTCGGCCTCGCGGCGCAGGTGTTTGAACAACCGCATGTTCCACGACTTGGCCATGGCCGACTCGAAGGCCACGCCCTGGGCCTGGAGGAAGGAGTGGAAGCCCATCAGGCCGAGGCCGACGGAGCGTTCGCGCTTGGCCGAATAGACGGCCGCGGCCATGGCCGGCGGGGCGCGGCGGATGAAGTCTTCCAGCACATTGTCGAGGAAGCGCATGACGTCCTCGACGAATTTCGGCTCCTCGCGCCATTCGAGGAAGGTCTCGGCGTTGACCGAGGACAGGCAGCAGACGGCGGTGCGGTCGACGCCGAGGTGGTCGCGGCCGGTGTGCAGCATGATCTCGGCGCACAGGTTGGACTGTTTGACCGACAGGCCGAGGTCCTTCTGGTGCTGCGGCATCTGCCGGTTCACCGTGTCGGAGAAGATCAGATAGGGCTCGCCGGTCTGCAGACGGATCTCGAGGATCTTCTGCCACAGGGTGCGGGCGTCGACGGTCTTGAGGACCTCGCCGTTCTTCGGCGACTTCAGGTCAAAGGTCTTGCCGTCGCGGACCGCGAACATGAATTCGTCGGTGATGTTGATGCCGTGGTGCAGGTTCAGGGACTTGCGGTTGAAGTCGCCCGAGGGTTTGCGGATCTCGAGGAACTCCTCGATCTCGGGGTGGTGGACGTCGAGATAGACGGCCGCCGAGCCGCGGCGCAGCGAGCCCTGGCTGATGGCGAGGGTCAGGGAGTCCATCACGCGGATGAAGGGGATGATGCCCGAGGTCTGGCCCGCGCCCTTGACCTTCTCGCCGATGGAGCGGACGCCGCCCCAGTAGGTGCCGATGCCGCCGCCGTTCGAGGCGAGGGCGACGTTCTCGTTCCACACGCTCTGGATGCCGTCGAGGCTGTCGCCGACGGCGTTGAGGAAGCAGGAGATCGGCAGGCCGCGGTCGGCGCCGCCGTTGGACAGGACCGGGGTGGCCGGCATGAACCACAGCTTCGACATATAGTCGTAGACGCGCTGGGCGTGGTCGGAGTCGTCGGCGTAGGCGGTGGCGACCCGGGCGAACATGTCCTGATAGCTCTCGCCCGGCAGCAGGTAGCGGTCCTCCAGCGTCTTCTTGCCGAAGTCGGTCAGCAGGTCGTCGCGCGACCGGTCGAGCTGGATCGAGGGCACCACCTGCAGGTGGGGTCGATCAGCGGCGTCCGCAGCCGCAACCGACTGGAAATCCACTGTCTTCAACGCTTCGCCGCCGGCCATAATGGTCACTGCCCTGAACTGAATTCGATTAAGTCATCTGCGCCCCCGACCACATCATCTAGTGGCCGAAGCGCTCCCCAAGCCCACATATGGGGCGCAGATGGCTAACCAACCGTCAACGGGGTTGACGATCACTTTCTGGGCGAATCGTCTTCAAGACGGGGGATGAGCCTGTGGACAGGCCGCGACCACGGGATGACGGGGGTGTGACCCATGCCGCAAAAAATCGATCACGAACGCGTGAGGGGAACGTCCCGCAAGCGGGACCGTTTGGGGCCGATGACCTCCGAGCAAACCGCCGCCTTCGCCCGCCGGGCGCTGCGCATCGCGCGCACCGAAATCGCGGCCATCAGCGCCCTTTTCATCGTCGCGCTGGGGGTGATGACCTTCGTCGAACTGGCCGACGACATGACCGAGGCGGACGGCCGGGCCTTCGATGAGGCGGTGCTGGGGGCGATGCGCCCCGGCGCCATGATCGATCCCTGGGGGCCGGGCTGGCTGGAGGAAGCGGCCATGGACCTGACCGCCCTCGGCGGGATCGCCGTGCTGGGGCTGTTCGCCCTTGTGACGGTCGGCTTCCTGATCCTGCAGCGCAAGCGGCTGTCGGCCCTGCTGCTGGTGCTGGGCCTGGCCGGCGGGGTGGCGCTGAGCGAGGGGCTGAAGGCGATGTTCGGGCGCGAGCGGCCGCCCGAGGCGCTGCAGGCGGTCGAGACGCTGAACGCCAGCTTCCCCTCGGGGCACAGCCTGCTGTCGGCCGTCTTCTATCTGAGCATCGGGGTGATGCTGACCCGGGCGTTCCCGCAGAAGCGGTTCAAGGCCTACATCATCGGAGTGGCGGTGCTGCTGACCCTGATCGTGGGGCTGACGCGGGTCTATCTGGCGGCGCACTGGGCCACGGACGTGCTGGCGGGCTGGAGCGTCGGCGCGGCCTGGGCCATGGCCCTGTGGCTGGTCGCCTATGCGGTGCAGCGGGCCCAGCAGGGACATCCGCAGGCGCCGCATGTGCTGCCGGTGGATGAGGGCAGCGCGACCTGACCGTCAGCTCGCCCCGAAATCGAGGTCCTTGCGGGCCGAGATGATGGTGACGATGAAGCCGGCGAGGACGTCGAGCATGACCATGGTCAGGATCAGGAAGAAGGTCGAGGTGGCGAAGCCCTTGATCAGCAGGAAGGCCACCAGGCAGACCACGAACAGGATCATCGACAGGGCGTGGTTGACGATGGCGACCTTCTGGCTGGAGGTCGATTTCAGCAGTTCGAAGAACAGCAGGAGCAGGGCCAGGAACAGGATCAGGTCGCCGCTGCCGATGTTCCAGCCGCTGCCCGAGACCATGGGGACGCTGAAAATCGGGTCCCGAAGCGCCTGTTCCGCAGCGGCGACGCCGCCGGTTCCGACGACGCCGCTCAGAATGACGACGGCGTAGATGATGACCGGGATCACGAGCAGCGGCAGGGCGATCAGCATGGCTGTGGCTCCATGGCGGACGGGCGCGCGGCGATACGGCCGCGCTTGTTAAGGATGAATACCCCCGTTCGCTCCGGACGGCTACGGTTGCTCGCCTGTCGGGCGAACCGTCAGAATTCGGAGATCGCTCCGGGGCGGCGCGAGCGCGACTTCAGCCACATGACGCCGAGCAGGTCCGACAGGGAGGCGATCAGCCGGCCCCAGTTGGTGTATTTCGAGCGACCGGTCTCGCGGTGGCGGTGGGCGACGTCGAGGTAGCGGTTCTCGTAGCCCTCGCGGATCATGAGCGCCGGCAGGTAGCGGTGCAGGTGATCGAAATAGGGCAGGCGCAGGAAGACGTCGCGGCGGAAGGCCTTGAGGCCGCAGCCGGTGTCGGCGGCGTCGTCGGCCAGCAGCCGCTTGCGGATGCGGTTGGCCCACAGCGAGGCCTGGCGCTTCGCCCCGGAGTCCTGGCGTTTGGCGCGCACGCCGCCGACCAGGGCGACGTTGGGGGGCGAGGCCGTGAGCAGATCGACCAGTCGCGGCGCGTCGGCGGGCGGGTTCTGGCCGTCGCCGTCGAGGGTCACGACGATGGGACCCCGGGCGGCGAGCACCCCGGTGCGGACGGCGCGGCTCTGACCGGCGTTCGAGCCGTGGCTGAGCACGCGCAGGGCCGGCAGCTCGGCCATCAGGGCGCGCAGCTCGGCCAAAGTGCCGTCCTTCGAGGCGTCGTCGACGAAGATCATCTCATAGGACCGACCTGTGAAGGCGGCGGCGATCTCGCGGGCCAGGGGGCCGGCGGCGCCTTCCTCGTCATGCACGGGAACGACGACGGAGATGTCGGGGGTCGTTCTTGGGGTCGCTTCGATCATGGGCGTTCTGTAGCGGGTTTCGCGGCGCGGCGGGAGGCTTGAGCGTGGGCCATGACGCGGCGCGGACGGGCGTGATAGGAATGCCGTCATGATGCGCCCCGACCTCGACCGATTCATCGCCGGCTGGCGGGGGCCCGTGCTGGCGGCCCTGATCGCCCTGCTGGCCGGCCTGCCGGTGCTGGCGCTGCTGCCGCCGCTGGACCGCGACGAGAGCCGCTACGCCCAGGCCACGTCACAGATGCTGGAAAGCGGCGACTACGTCGACATCCGCTTCCAGGACGAGCCGCGCTGGAAGAAGCCGGTCGGCATCTACTGGATGCAGGCGGCGGCGGTGGCCGTGACCTCCAGCGTCGAGAACCGCGACATCCAGCCGTACCGCATCCCCTCGATCCTCGGGGCCATGCTGGCGGCGGCGGCCTGCGCCTGGGCGGGGGCGGCGATGTTCGGCCAGAGGGCGGGCTTCCTCGCCGGGGCCATGCTGGGGGCGACCTTCCTGCTGTCGACCGAGGCGGGCATCGCCAAGACCGACGCCATGCTGTGCGCGGCGGTGACGATGGCCATGGCCGGGCTGGCGCGGATCTATCTGGCGACCCGGGCCGGGGAGGCGCCGCGACGACCGCACAAGCTGGTGTTCTGGCTCGGGGTCGGGCTGTCGATCCTGATCAAGGGGCCGATCGGCCTGATCGTGGTGGCGCCGGCTATCCTGCTGCTGTCGCTGTGGGACCGGGACGTGAAATGGCTGGCGCGGCTGGGCTGGGGCTGGGGCCTGCCGCTGGTCGCCCTGATCGTCGGGCCGTGGGCCATCGCCATCACCATCGCCACCGACGGCGGCTTCTGGCGCGAGGCCATCGTCGGCGACCTGGCGCCCAAGATCGCGGGCGGCCACGAGAGCCACGGGGCGCCGCCGGGATACTATCTGATCGGGGCGCTGCTGATGTTCTTCCCGGCGACCTTGATGCTGCCGGCGGCGCTGTCGACCGGATGGCACAGGCGGGCCGAGCCGGCGGTGCGGTTCCTGGTCTGCTGGCTGGTTCCGGCCTGGCTGATCTTCGAACTGACCCCGACCAAGCTGGCCCACTACACCCTGCCGACCTATGGCGCGCTGGCGCTGCTGGCGGCGGCGGCCCTGACCCGGCCGATCGGGTCATGGTCGCGCTATTCGGGGGCAGGGCTGTCGGTGCTGGCGGGGTTGGCCCTGGTGCTGATCACCGTCTTCGGCCTGACCGAATACGGCCGTTCGACGGCCCAGACCTGGGCCACCATCACCATCGTCTTCGCGGCGCTGGCGGCGCTGATCGGGGCCTTCCTGCTGCTGCACCGGGCGGCGGTGACGGCGGTGCTGGTCGCCATCGCCCTCGGGGTCGTGGCCCATGCCGGGCTGGCGGGCACGATCCGGCAGCTGCGCCCCCTCGCGGTCGCGCCGCAGCTGCAGCAGGTGCTGGAGCGGGCCGACCTGCATCCGCGTCAGGGCCGGCCGGGGCCGGTGGCGATCACCGGCTTCCACGAGCCGAGCTTCGTCTTCCTGACCGGGCGCGAGACCGAACTGACCGACGCGGACGGCGCGGCGCGGGCGCTGGCGGAGGGGCGGCCGGTGATCGTCGAGGCGCGCGACGCCGACGCCTTCAGCGCCGCCTCGGCGCGGCTGGGCGTGACCGGACGCGCGGTCGGGGTGGTCAACGGCCACAACTATTCGCGCGGCGACGACGTCAGCCTGACCGTCTATGCGCCGGCGGGAGCGATGCCGTGAGCCGGCCGATCACCATCGTCGAGGTCGGGCCCCGCGACGGGCTGCAGAACGAGAAGGCGATCCTGGAGCCCGCCGTCCGCGCCGAGCTGGTGCGGCGGCTGGAGGCGGCGGGCGCGCGGCGGACCGAGGCGGTCAGCTTCGTGCATCCGAAATACGTGCCGCAGATGGCCGGGGCGGAAGAGGTCATGGCCGCCCTGCCGCATGAGGCCGGACGCAGCCGCATCGGTCTGGTGTTGAACGGCAAGGGCTACGACCGGGCGCTGGGGACCCCCGTCGACGAGGTCAATGTGGCGATGTCGGCGACCGATGGCTTCGGGCTGAAGAACCAGGGCATGGGCGTCGACCAGCAGGTGTCGATGCTGTCGGACATCATGACCGGGCGGGCCAATTCCGAGGGCGGCGCGGGCGCCGGGCCGTCACTGTCGGCCACCCTGAGCTGCGTCTGGGGCTGCCCGTTCGACGGCGAGGTGTCGGTGGGGCAGGTCGCGGACCTGGTCGGCCGCATCGGCGAACTGGGGGTGAAAGAGATTGCGCTCGCGGACACCATCGGGGTGGCCGATCCGTGGGCGGTGACGCGGAAGGTCGAGGCGGCCCGGAAGGCCGCGCCGGAGGCGGTGCTGCGGCTGCATTTCCACGACACGCGCAATACGGGGCTGGCCAACGCCTATGCGGGGGTGGAGGCGGGCATCGACGTGCTGGACGCCTCGGTCGGCGGCATCGGCGGCTGTCCGTTCGCGCCGGGGGCCACCGGCAATATCGCGACGGAAGACCTGGTCTATATGCTGGAGCGGGCGGGGTATCCGACCGGCTACGATCTCGACGCCCTGGTCGTGACGGCGCGCTGGATCGGCGGGCTGATCGGCCGGCCGGCGCCGAGCGCGTTGAGTCGGGCGGGAGGGTGGCCGAGGTGACACTCTCCTCCCCGCGGTGCGGGGAGGAGAAAGCCGCTTCGGGCGTCAGTGCATGCGGTGCTTGAGCGCACTGATGGTGTCGTGGTCGGCCTTGACCTCGGCGTAGGCGGTGGTGACCAGCTGGCGGGCCGGTTCGGGCAGGTCCGTGTCGCGGGCGGCGGCCTCGAATTTGGCCTTGATCACGTCCTCGCCGCGTTCGACCTCATCGATGACGCCCTTGTCGTCGCGGCCGCCCAGCTCGCCGCGCAGCTCGGCGAATTTGTTATGGATGCGGCCCATCAGGGACTGGTCGTCCTCGGGCTCGCCGCCGAAGGTGCGGACCTCCTGCTGCAGTCGGCGGCACAGTTCCTCGCGCTTGCCGGCGCGCTCGGTGAACAGGCTCTTGAACTCCGGATTGTCGGCGCCTTCGGCAGCGCTGCGATAGCCGTGGGCGCTGTCCATCGTCGTCTCGATCAGGCTGTTCAGGACCTTCACGGCGCGGTCGTCATGGGTGTGCATTCAAGCTCTCCTTGAGGTTGGGCCAGCTAAACCCGGTCCATCCGCGCCTGTTCCGAACGGGCCCCTCACGATTCCGGGACGGGTCGGTGAGTCGCGTCTCTTTTCAGCAGGACCTCAGATTTCGCTCATGCCGCTCACGGACAGGGCGGGCAGGGTGGCCGCCTCATTCAGCAAGCGAGGCGAGGCGATGACGGCGACGACGGGAGACGACAACGGGCGGCTGGGGCGGTGGCTGCGGATCGCGGTCTGGGGCGGGGCGGGGGTCGCCTGGCTGATCCCGGTGGCGGCGAAGCTGCTGACGGACCTGCCGTGGACCACGTTCGACTTCGTGGCCTGGGGCGTGATGCTGCTGGTTGCAGCCGGGGCCTGCGAGATCGGGCTGAGGCTGTCGGGCAGTCTGGCCTACCGCGCCGGGGTGGTGGTGGCGGCGGGGACCAGCTTTCTGATCGTCTGGTCGAACCTCGCGGTCGGTATCATCGGCAATGAGAACAACCCGCTGAACCAGATCTTCTTCGGGGTCATCGCCATCGCGATCGTCGGCGCGTTCCTGGCCCGGTTCCGGCCGAAGGGGATGGCGGTCGCCATGGCCGTGACCGCGGCGGCCCAGTTCGGCACGGGGTTCGTGGCGCTGGCTTACGAGCACATCGTCTTCGCCATCGTCGGCGTGTTCTCGCTCGGCTGGCTGCTGGCGGCCTGGCTGTTCCGGGAGGCGGCGCGGGGGGAGAGGGCGAGCTAGTCAGGCAGCCCCTCCACCGCCTTCGGCGGTCCCCCTCCCCATCCGCGATGGGGAGGAAACCGGAGGGCCTACAGGTTCAGCAGCGCCGGGTCGCCGCCCTGGGCGGAGATGTTGTTGCTGATGGCCTTTTCGGAGGCGTAGCGGATCAGGCTGTAGGGGCCGCCGGCCTTGGGGCCGGTGCCGGAGAGGCCCTCGCCGCCGAAGGGCTGGACGCCGACGACCGCGCCGATGATCGAGCGATTGATATAGACGTTGCCGGCGGGGACCAGGCGGGCGACCTCGTCGGCGAAGGCCTCGATGCGGCTGTGCACGCCGAGGGTCAGGCCGTAGCCGCGCTGGGCCAGTTTCGCGGCCGTCTCCTTCAGCTTCGAGGGCTCGTAGCGGCAGACGTGCAGGATGGGACCGAACACCTCGCGCTCCAGATAGTCCGGAGTCGGAATCTCGGCGATGGTCGGGGCGAACAGCCAGCCCTTGTCGGCGCCGGCGGGCAGGGCCGCGCGGGCGACGATCTTCGCGTCGCCTTCGAGCCGCTTGAGGTGGGCTTCGAGCATGCCCCGGGCGTCGGCGTCGATGACCGGCCCGATGTCGGTGGCGGGGTCAGAGGGATCGCCCACGACCTGCGCCGCGAGGGCGCCCTTGAGGCCCTCGATCAGGGCGTCGGCGGCCTCGTGGGGGACGTAGAGCAGGCGCAGGGCCGAGCAGCGCTGGCCGGAAGAGCCGAAGGCCGACAGGATGACATCGTCGATGACCTGTTCCTTCAGCGCGGTGGTGTCGACGAACATGCCGTTGAGGCCGCCGGTCTCGGCGATGAAGGGGATGATGGCGCCCGGGCGGGCGGCCAGCGACCGGTTGATGGCCGTGGCCGTGTCGGTGCCGCCGGTGAAGGCGACGCCGTCGATGCCCGGGTGGGCGACGAGGGCCGCGCCGACGGTCTCGCCGCGGCCGGGGACCAGGGCCAGCAGGTCCGGATTCAGCCCGGCCTTGTAGTAGAGGCGCACGGCCTCGGCGGCGATCAGCGGGGTCTGTTCGGCGGGCTTGGCCAGCACGGCGTTGCCGGCGGCGAGGGCGGCGGCGATCTGGCCGGTGAAGATGGCCAGCGGGAAATTCCACGGGCTGATGCAGGCGAAGACGCCGCGGCCGTGCAGGACGAGGGTGTTGATCTCGCCGACCGGGCCCTTCAGCTCCTTCGGACCGCCGAAGTCGCGCTCGGCCAGCATGGCGTAGTAGCGGCAGAAGTCGGCGGCCTCGCGCACCTCGGCGACGCCGTCGTTCAGGGTCTTGCCCGCCTCGCGGCTGAGCAGGGCGACGAGCCGGTCCATGTCAGCCTCGAGGGCGTCGGCCATGGCGCGCAGGACGGGAGCGCGGCCGGCGCCGCCCTTGCGGTCCCAGGCGACCTGGGCGCGGGCGGCGGCCTCGACCGCGGCGTCGATGTCGGCCGTGGTCGCTTCGGAGACGTGGCCGAGGATCTGGGTCGTGTCGAAGGGGTTGGTCACAGGCTGGGGGTTGGTCCCCGCCTTGAGCTTGCCGCCGAGGATGGGCCCCGAGGTCAGCTTTTCGCTATCGACCTTTTCGAGGGCGAGGACGTGCCGTTCGCGGTCGGCGGCCTGGGAGTAGTCGCGGCCCAGCGAGTTCTGGCGGTCCATGTACATGTCCTTCGGGGTCGGGATTTTCGCGTGGCGGTCGGGGTGGGCCTCGACGGCGGAGATGGGGTCGGCGGCGACGGCGGAGGCCGGGACGCGCTCGTCCAGCAGGGCGTGGACGAAGGAGGAGTTGGCGCCGTTCTCGAGCAGGCGGCGGACCAGATAGGGCAGCAGATCCTCGTGGCCCCCGACGGGGGCGTAGGCGCGCACGGTGACGGGGCCGAAGGCGTCGCGCGCCGCGTCGTAGAGGGCCTCGCCCATCCCGTGCAGGCGCTGGAACTCGATCTTCACGCCGCGTTCCGAAGCCATCTTGTGGACGGCCGCCAGGGAGTGGGCGTTGTGGGTGGCGAACTGGGAGTAGATGTGCGGCGCGGCCTCGATCATCTGGCGGGCGCAGACGAGGTAGTTGAGGTCGGTGGCCGCCTTGGTGGTGAAGACCGGATAGTCGGTACGGCCGAACTGCTGGGCGCGCTTGATCTCGGTGTCCCAGTAGGCGCCCTTGACCAGACGCACCATCAGCCGGCGGCCCGAGGCGCGGGCCAGGTCGGCGACGCGGCGGATCACTTCGGGCGCGCGCTTCTGATAGGCCTGGACGGCGAGGCCGAGGCCGGTCCAGCCGCCAAGATCGGGCTCATGCGCCAGCCGGTCGAGCAGCTTCAGCGACAGGGCGAGGCGGTCGGCCTCTTCCGCGTCCATGGTGAAGTTGATGTCGTGTTTCGCGGCGATGCGGGCGAGGCGGACGATGCGGGGGTAGAGCTCGTCCCAGACGCGGGCCTCGTGGGTGGCCTCGTAGCGCGGCGACAGGGCCGAGAGCTTGACCGAGACGCCGTGCCCGGCCTCGGGACCCTGCCCCTTGGCGGTCTTGCCCACGGCCTCAATGGCGTCGGCGTAGATCTTTTCGTAGCGTTCGGCGTCGTGGGCGGTGCGGGCGCCCTCGCCCAGCATGTCGAACGAGCAGAGCCAGCCTTCGCGGTTCGAGCGTTTCAGCGCCGCCTCGATGGTGCGGCCGACCACGAACTGCTCGCCCATGATGCGGACGGCGGCGGCGACGGCCTCGCGGATGACCGGCTCGCCGAGGCGGCCGACGATGCGCTTGAGGAAGCCGGGCAGGTCGGTGCGGGCCTCCTCGTCGACGTCGACCAGCTTGCCGGTCAGCATCAGCCCCCAGGTCGAGGCGTTGACGAACAGGCTGTCGGACTGGCCGAGGTGGCTGGCCCAGTCGGCCGAGCCGATCTTTTCGGCGATCAGCCGGTCGCGGGTGTCCTCGTCCGGCGTGCGCAGCAGGGCCTCGGCCAGGCACATCAGGGCGAGACCCTCGCGGGTGCCGAGGCTGAACTCCTGCAGGAAGCTCTCGACGACGCCCTGCTTCTTCACGCTGGCCCGGGCCCGTTCGACGAGGCCGACCGCGCTGTTCAGAACGCCCGCGCGCTCGAGGGCGTCGAGGGGGGTGCGGGCCAGAAGGCCGGCGACCGTGGCGGTTTCATCCGCGAACTTGCCCTGGTCCAGCGCGTCCCAGTCCTGAGACAGGGGGAGGGGCGAAGAAACGTGTGCGTCCATGGCGCGCCTCCTAGACCCTTTTGCGCCGGAACGGGAGAGGGATGCGGCGTCTCGCCAAGGACATCGTAAACGGCTAGATCGGTTCCCCGATCAACGGCGGAGCCCCACGCCCTCAATGCGCATCGTTCTGGCCACCGACGCCTGGGAGCCCCAGGTCAACGGCGTCGTCCGCACCCTGACCCGGACGATCGCGGAATGCCGCGGCATGGGCCACGAGGTCGAGGTCATCGAGCCGAGCCAGTTCAAGACCATCCCGTGCCCGACCTATCCGGAGATCCGGCTGGCGCTGGGGGCCGAGGAGGAGATCCGCGAGCGGCTGCGGGCGTTCGAGCCGGAGGCGGTGCACATCGCCACCGAGGGGCCCATCGGCATCGCCACGCGGCGCATCTGCGTCGAATGGAAGCTGCCGTTCACGACCAGCTACCACACCAAATTCCCCGAATACGTCTCGGCCCGGTTCCCGATCCCTGTGCAGGTCGGCTACGCCTACATGAAGTGGTTCCACAAGCCGTCGGGGCGGCTGATGGTGGCCACGCCGACGCTGCGCGACGAGCTGGAGGCGCACGGCTTCCGCAACGTCTCGCCGTGGTCGCGCGGGGTCGACACTGAACAGTTCAACCCGGACCTACCGCGCATCTATGACGAGCTGGGCGGCAAGGATTGGCCGCGGCCGTTCTGGCTCAACGTCGGCCGGGTGGCGGTCGAGAAGAATATCGAGGCTTTCCTGCAGACCGACCTGCCGGGCACCAAGATCGTGGTCGGGGACGGCCCGGCCCGGGCCGAGCTGGAAGCGAAATATCCGGACGCGAAATTCCTCGGGGCGCGGTTCGGCGAGGAGCTGGCGCGCTGTTTCCGCGACGCCGACGTCTTCGTCTTCCCGAGCTGGACCGACACCTTCGGCCTGGTGATCCTCGAGGCCATGGCCGCCGGCACGCCGGTGGCGGCCTATCCGGCGCATGGTCCCATCGACATCATCCCGGGCTCGAACGCCGGGGCCATCGACAAGGACCTGCGCGTCGCCTGTCTCGAGGCGCTGAAGTGCGACCGCGCCGCGGTGCGGGCCTATGCGGAGAAGTTCAGCTGGCGGGCCTCGGCCGAGCAGTTCGTCGAGAACCTCCAGCCCTATCCCGAGCCCGAGCGCGGGCGGTTCTGGCGCCGGCTGCGGCGCATCGCGCGGCTGCGGAAGCGCGCGGCGGCCTAGGAGCGCCCTTCTCCCCCGGGGGAGAGAAGGGCTGCATCGTCCTAGAAGTCGAACTGCGCCCGGAACTGCAGCGTCTGGACGTCGACATCCGAGGCCGCGACCTGGGCCTTGTTCTCGGCGTCGGTGTAGTTGGCCATGAAGCGGATGTGGGACCACGGGTACCAGGTGGCCCCCAGGGTCACGGCCGAGTACTCGCCGGCCGTGGCCACGCCCGCGAACTCGGTCAGGTCGGCGGCGTCGTAGCGGACCGCCAGCTCGACGGCGCCCATGCCGCCCTGCGTCACCGGCTCGCGGACGCTGACCCGGTCGAACTTGCCGTCGGCGGGCTTGTAGTTGCGCCGCTCGCCGGTGGGGAAGAAGGAGGCGAAGACGTAGTATGCGTCCGCCCCGGCCGAGCCGCCGCCAGTCAGGTCGGCGTCGATGGTCGCCCATTCGCCCTGGACCGAGAAGCTGCGCCAGACGGCGGCGGCCTCGAGGCCGATGGCGACATCGCCGTCGCCCGCGCCGAGCGGCGAGGAGCCGGCGTCGGTGTAGCGGGCGCCGAAATTGGTGTTGTTGCGGACGCGGTAGCGGAAGGCCGTGTCGTCGCGCCGGTCGCGGTCGCGGGCCCAGACGCCGAGGTGGACTTTGGTGTCGGCGGCGACGATCGGGGCGAAGTGGGCGCGGACGAAGACGCCGCGCTGTTCGTCGCCGTCGCCCGGGGCGCCGTCGTTGACCGAATCGCCGTGCACCCCGCCCGCGATGGACCAGTTGTCGCCGCCGGTCCGCGCCGCGAACGTCATCACCCGGCCCGCGTCGATCAGATCATTGAACGGGCCGCGTTCCATGAAGGTCGTGTATCGGGCCGATGTCAGGTTCTCGAGCGACAGGCTCTTGAAATTGCCGATGGTGAAGGCGGTGTGGTCGGACGGGGCGTACTGGACGAACAGGTCTTCCCAGTTCGACTCGCCGTCGATGAAATTGGCCTCGGCGACCCAGGACCAGCGGTCGGTCCAGGTTCCCTGCAGGCCGATCCGGGCGGTGCGGAAACGGTCTTCAGAGTCGCTGAAGTCGACGCCGACGGCCCGGTCGACATCCTGGTCGACATAGTCGACGAACACGCGGCCGCGGGGTTTGATGGTGAAGTCGCCCCAGCTGTATTGAGGCGCGCCCTTCCAGGCGCTGCGGGCCGGCTGCGTGGTCTGGGCCAGGGCCGAACCGGCCGTGAGCGAGAGAACGGCGGCGAGCGCGGCGCCCGCCAGCAGGGAGTGTTGTCGCACGGGAGGAATCCTTCGCTTGCCGGCTGACCGGCCATGGACTGTCAGCCCCCGGATTATCGTCCGCGCGCAACGCTTTCGCTGCGGTCCGGCGAAGGATCGGTGAGATTGCGGTGACGCTTGTCCGACGATGGCAATGCAGGACTGTGACGCTTCCCATCCGGAAATGTGACAGCGCCGGCGACGGGTCGCAAACAGCGAAACGCCGCGAGCCTTGCGGCCCGCGGCGTTCGGTCAACTTCGACGGGATCCCGCGTTTACTGCGGGCTGGTCATCGGGGTCATGGCGGAGATCAGGGCGCGCTGGGCGGCCAGTTCTTCCGCGGGCAGCGGCACCAGGCCGCGGTCCTGCAGATAGCCTCCACGCCCGGCGGCGGCCTCGGACATGAACTCCGTCACGAACTCTTTCAGCCCCGGCGTCACGCCGACGTGGGCCTTCTTGACGTAGATGTAGAGGCTGCGGGCCAGCGGATAGGTGCCGTCGGCGATGGTGTCCGCCGAGGGGGCGATGCCGTTGATGGTCTCGGCCTTCACCGTGTCCATGTTCTGCTCGAGGAACGAGAAGCCGAACACGCCCAGCGAGCCCGGGGTGCGGGTCAGGGTCTGGACGATGGCGTTGTCGTTCTCGCCCGAGTCGATCCAGGCGTTGTCCTCACGCAGGGTGTGGGCCAGGGCCTCGAAACGGTCGCCGTCGGCCTTGTCCACGGCGGCCAGCGCCGGGATCAGCTTGGCGCCGGGCGCCATGCCCAGTTCGAGGAAGGCGTCGCGGGTGCCCGAGGTGGGGGGCGGGCCGTAGACCTGGATGCGCTGGGCGGGCAGGGACGGATTGACCTGGTTCCAGGTGGTAGAGGGGTTGGCGACGAAGGCTCCGCCGGCGCCCGGGACTTCCTTGGCGAGGCCGAGGTAGAGGTCCTGCAGGCGGAAGTCGAAGCTGGCGCCGGAGCGGGCCGTGGCGATGACGATGCCGTCGAAGCCGATCTTGATCTCGACGATGTCGGTGACGCCGTTCTTCTGGCACAGCTCGAACTCGGACTTCTTCATCGGCCGCGAGGCGTTGGCGATGTCCGGGGTGCCGGCGCCGACGCCCTCGCAGAAGCGCTGGATGCCGCCGCCGGTGCCGAGCGACTCGACGCGCGGGGCCGCGCCGCCCGAGGTGCGGGAGAAGTTCTCGGCCACGCGGCTGGCGAACGGGAAGACGGTCGAGGAGCCGACCGCGAGGATGCCGCCGGCGGCGTTCTGGGAGCCGGAGCTCTGATTGTCGCCGCAGGCGCCGAGCGCGACGAGGGCGATGGCCGAGGCGGCGGCCAGCAGGGTGCGTGTCATGGATCAGCTCCGACAACGGTTGAGGTCGAGGCCGCTTTGACCACAGGTTTGTGACGGGAGAGCCGACGGTCCGGTGACGGTTCGGCGACGCTTCTGGTGGGTCGCGGTCGTCGGCCCTTCGGGACCTCCCGACCCGACGCGGCCTGGCGCTTCGCGCGCTCAAGCAGCGAGTGACCGCGTCGCGAGCGATAGCGCCCCTAGATGTGGATCGCGTGGCCCAGGGCCCGCAACGACGCCTCGTGGAAGGCCTCGCCCATGGTGGGGTGGACGTGGATGGTTCCGGCGACGTCTTCGAGGACGGCTCCCATCTCCAGCATCTGGGCGAAGCTGTTGCTGAGTTCCGAGACGTGCTGGCCGACGGCCTGGACGCCAAGCAGCCGGTGATCGGTCTTCGACGCCAGCACCCGGACGAAGCCGCCGTCGCCGCCGGCCTCGATGGCCAGGGCGCGGCCGAGGGCCATCAGCGGGAAGACCGCGGTGATGACGTCGTCGCGGCCCTCGACGTCCAGCGGGCCGAGGCCGGCGGAGACGATCTCGGGTTCGGTAAAGCAGACCGCGGCGATGCTGACCGGGTCGAAGCGCTTGTCGTGACCGGCGATGATCTCGGCGACGATCTCGCCCTGGGCCGAGCCCTTGTGGGCCAGCATCGGTTCGCCGGTCAGGTCGCCGACGGCCCAAACGTTCTTCATGCTGGTGGCGCAGCGGTCGTCGATCTTCACGAACGGGCCGGCCATGGCCACGCCCATGTTTTCGAGGCCCCAGCCTTGGGTGCGCGGTCGGCGGCCGACGGTGACGAGGACCTTGTCAGCCTTGAGCTTGAAGGCCGTGCCGTCGGCGGCGACGACATTGAGCTGGCCCTTTTCGAACGACCCGGCCTTGGCGCCGAGGTGCAGTTCGACGCCGTGCGTCTCCAGCCATTTGCGGACCGGATCGGTCAGGGCCTTGTCGTAGAGCGGCAGCAGGCGGTCGGCCATTTCGACGATGGCCACCTCGGCCCCCAGCTTGCGGAAGGCGATGCCGAGCTCGAGGCCGATGTAGCCGCCGCCGACGACGACCAGCTTGCCGGGGACCTTGTCCAGCGACAGGGCCTCGGTCGAGGAGATGACGTCGCCGCCGAAGGGCAGGAAGGGCAATTCGACCGGCTCGGAGCCGGTGGCGAGGATGACGTGCTCGGCGCTGATCGTAATGTCGCCGTCGGCGGTCTTCACCGTGCAGGTCTTGGCGTCGGAGAAGGTCGCCCAGCCGTTGATGACCCTGACCTTCGCCTTCTTCAGCAGGCCGGCGACGCCGGTGTTCAGCTTGCGGACGATGCCGTCCTTCCAGGCCACGGTGGCCTTCAGGTCGATGGCGGGCTTGCTGGCCGTGATGCCCAGCGTGCCGCCGTCCGCCGCCTTGGCCACCGTCTCGAATTTCGTGGCGGCATGGATGATGGCCTTGGACGGGATGCAGCCGACGTTCAGGCAGGTGCCGCCGAGTCCGTCGCCGCCGTCGACCAGCACGGTGTCGAGCCCCAGCTGGCCGCAGCGGATGCCCGCGACATAGCCTCCGGTGCCGGCGCCGATGATGAGGACTTTGGTGGTGAGGGTCTGGGTCATGCTCAACCTACTGCCGGGCGGTGCTGCGGACCAGCACCCGGTCCGAATTGCTTATTTCGTTCGCTGCGACGGCATAGTGAGTCCGGACGCCATCGTTTCGGATGTCGAGCCACACCCAGTATCGCCCCGGGGTCTGGGCCAGGATCTCCCAATCACAGTGGTAGTCCACGTCCGGGATCCGATGTTCGAACGTCGCCTGAGGCTGATCAAATCGCCCCTTCAGCACTTCAATGACGTTGCCGCTCGCGCTTCGGAACAAGCTCCTACCAGCGTCAGCCCGGGGCTGCCCGGGAGTCACCGACGAAACGTCGACAACAAGCACAATGTCGCTGTCTTGGGTCATGCCGTCATAGCCCGGCCAAATCAGCGAGCAAGCCTGAGCTGGTTCAGCGGCAGCCATTGTGAGAGCCATGCTGATCAGGGCGAGGGTTCTCATCCCCTTACCCCATCCACAGCGTGGCCGGATGCTCCAGCAGCCCCTTGATGCGCTGGACGAAGACGGCCGCGTCGTGACCGTCGACGATGCGGTGATCGAAGCTGGAGGACAGGTTCATCATCTTGCGCACGACGATCTGGCCGTCCTTGACCACGACCCGCTCGGCGATCTTGTTGGGGCCGACGATGGCGACCTCGGGGTGGTTGATGATCGGGGTGTGGACCACGCCGCCCAGCGTCCCCAGCGAGGTGATGGTGATGGTCGAGCCGGAGAGCTCCTCGCGGCTGGCCTTGCCGGACTTGGCCGCGCCGGAGACGCGGGCGATCTCGGCGGCGGTGTCGTACGGGTCGCGCGCCTCGGCGTGGCGGACCACGGGGACCATCAGGCCGTTCGGCGTCTGGGCGGCGATGCCGAGGTGGACGGCGGCGTGGGTGGTCAGGACCCCGCCCTCGTCGTCGTAGTGCGAGTTGATGGTCGGCTGGTCGCGCAGGGCCACGACGATGGCGCGGGCGATGAAGGGCAGGACGTTCAGCTTGGGCTGATCGCCTTTGCGGTTGGCGTTGAGGTGGGCCCGGAGTTCTTCCAGCGCCGTGACGTCGATCTCTTCCACATAGGTGATGTGGGGGATGCGGCGGACGCTCTCGGCCATCTTCTCCGCGATCTTGCGGCGCAGGCCGATGATGCGGGTCTCGGTGGTTCCTTCGGCGCGGGCGTAGGTCGAGGCGGCGGATGCTCCGGAGACGGACGATCCGCGGCCGCCTTGCGCGACATAGGCGTCGAGGTCGCCGTGCTCGATGCGGCCGGCGGGGCCGGAGCCGGGGACGAACTGGAGCTCGATCCCCAGCTCGCGGGCGCGCTGGCGCACGGCGGGGGAGGCGAGGGGGCGTTCACCGCGCGTCGACAGTTGGCGCGAGCCCTCCCCCTCGATGGGGGAGGGTTGGGTGGGGGTGGTGGCAGGCTGTTTCGAGGAAGGCGCGGGTGGGCTGATTTTCGACGGAGCCTCACGCGCCACGTCGTGACGCGATGCGCCTCCACCCCCACCCCCGGCCCCTCCCCCCTCGAGGGGGAGGGGAGAAGAAATGTTACCCTTGCCCTCGACCTGGAAGCTGACCAGCGGGCCGCCGACGGCCACCTGGTGGCCCGGCTCGCCGTGCAGGGCGACCACGGTTCCGGCCACCGGGGAGGTCAGTTCGACAGTGGCCTTGTCGGTCATGACGTCGGCGATGATCTGGTCCTCGGCGACCGTGTCGCCGACCTTGACGTGCCAGCCGACGAGTTCGGCCTCGGCGGTGCCTTCGCCGACGTCGGGGAGTTTGAAGACGTAGTTGCCGCCGCCTGCGGCCGGGGCGGCGGGCGCTGCTTCGGTCCTGGGCGCTTCGGCTTTCGGAGCGGGCGCGGGTTCGGCCTTCGCGGGCGCCGGAGCGGCCTCGGCCGACGCGTTCCCGGCCCCCTCGACATCGAACTCGATCAGGGGCGAGCCGACGGCCAGCTGCTGGCCGGGTTCGCCGTGGGCGGCGAGGACCTTGCCCGCGACGGGCGAGGTCAGCTCGACGGTGGCCTTGTCGGTCATGACGTCGGCGATGATCTGGTCCTCGGCGACCATGTCGCCGACCTTGACGTGCCAGCCGACCAGTTCGGCCTCGGCGGTGCCTTCGCCCACGTCGGGCAGTTTGAAGACGAAACGGCCCATGTCAGCGCCCTCCGGTCATGACGGCCTTCAGGGCCGTGGCGACCCGTTCGGGTCCCGGGAAATATTCCCACTCGAAGGCGTGGGGATAGGGGGTGTCCCAGCCGGTCACCCGCGCGATCGGCGCCTCGAGGTGGTAGAAGCAGCGCTCCTGGACGAGGGCGCTGAGCTCGGCGCCGAAGCCCGAGGTTTTCGGCGCCTCGTGGACGATGACGCAGCGGCCGGTCTTCTTGACGCTGGCCTCGATGGTCTCGATGTCGAGCGGCACGAGGGTGCGCAGGTCGATGACCTCGGCGTCGACGCCGGCGTGTTCGGCCCCGGCGAGGCTGACCCAGACCATGGTGCCATAGGCGAGGATGGTGACGTCAGAGCCCTCGCGCATGACGCGGGCCTTGCCGATCGGCTCGAGATATTTGCCGGTCGGGACCTGGGCGAGCTCCTGCGCCTTCCACGGGCTGACGGGCTTCTGGTGCCAGCCGTCGAAGGGGCCGTTGTACAGGCGTTTGGGCTCGAAGAAGATGACCGGGTCGTCGTCCTCGATCGCCGCGGTCAGCAGGCCCTTGGCGTCATAGGGGTTGGACGGGATGACGACCTTGAGGCCGGCGATGTGGGTGAACAGGCTCTCGGGAGACTGGCTGTGCGTCTGGCCGCCGAAGATGCCGCCGCCGTAGGGGCTGCGGATGGTGATCGGGCTGGTGAACTGGCCGGCCGAGCGGTAGCGCAGCTTGGCCGCCTCGGAGACGATCTGGTCGTAGGCCGGGTAGATGTAGTCGGCGAACTGGATCTCGACGACGGGGCGCAGGCCGTAGGCGCCCATGCCGATGGCGGCGGCGACGATGCCGCATTCGCTGATCGGGGCGTCGAAGCTGCGGGTCAGGCCGTGCTT
>NZ_JAKFDS010000036.1:0-33126 GCF_036676055.1 Brevundimonas sp.
GTGCGCCAGTCGAGCGCCGTGGGCGCGGCGTCCGGCGCGACGCTGTGGCGTTCGAGCACGGCCCGCAGCCGGGCCTCGAAGGCGGTCAGATCGGCCAGAACGCCCCGCAGACTGTCCGGCGCCTCGGGCCAGGCGGACAGGTCGCCGTGACCAAACGCCCACGCCTGGGCTTCCGCCACGGCCTCGGGTGTGAAGCCGAGATGGATCAGCAAGGGAACGTCGTCGCCGCCATCGACCCCGAGCACGTCCTGAAGGAAGCCGGCGTCGAGAACCGGGGCCCGAAAGGCGTCTTCCAGCCGTTCCACCCGGGACAGCGATGTCTCAACCGCCTCGAGCTCGAGGTCGGTCAGGCCGCGGGCGCGCAGAGCGGCGTGATCGATGCCCGGCGCTCCGGCCAGGGTCCGTCGTCCAAGCAGATGTCTTTCCGCGGAATCGACATCGCCCCCCGCGCTCAGGATCGAAGCGGCGACGGAAGGCCGCAGCCTCCTCTGGACCTCGCCATCGCCGGATTCGAACACATCAATCGCGGTCAGCGGCGTCAACCCGAGGCGCAGGCCTGCATCCGCGTCATCGACAAACAGGCTGATGCGCCCGGCGGTGGTCGCCAGGGCCGCGAGGTCCTCGACCAGGGCTTCGGCCTCGTCCAACTCGCCGCCCAGGGCCAGGTCGGCGAGCCCGCCCAAGCCGAGGGATAGAGGCGTCCCTTCGTAGGCGGCGGACCACAGTCCGACCAAAGCCGCGAGGGCCACGCCGAACTGCTCGCCGGCGAGGGCGTGGAGCGCGGTCAGCGAAACCAGCACAGCGGGTTCCGACGAGGCCCCGACGAGGGCGTCGGCCGTCTCCGCGTCGAACGTCAGCAACAGGTCCCCGTCCAATCCGGCCTCTGCGGCCTGGAGGGCGACCGGCGCGCCGGAGGCGATCAGGTCGCGGTCCGCGAGGGCCACCATCGCGGGCAGGCTCGGAACGGGGAGGGGGCTGGCCTCAAATGGTTCTCCGGCCATGGCGCGAACGATATCGGCGTCCGTCGCGCCGGCTCGCCGCGCGGCCGCCCCGGCCCGGGCCAGCGCCGGGTTGCGGGCGGGATCGGCGCAGTCCGCGGCCGGTCCTTCGCAGCGGCTGACCGCATCAGAGACCGCCCGGAGGGAGGCGGCCGCCGCCTCGACGGCGCTTGACGCTAACCGGGCGGCGCGGCGCTGCGCCATTTCCGCCTCGAGGCGCTTTCCGGCGGCCGGGTCGGAGAGGTCAAGCCAGCCCGGAGTGATCGGGCCGGCGGCGGCGGGCGAGGCTACGCCAAGAAGCAGGGTGGCAGCCAGTTCGTCGGCGGCGACGCCTTTCAGGCCCAAGCGGGCGGCGAAGGCGGCGGCCGCCTCGGCAAGCGGATCGTCGCCATCCTGAGGGAGTTCGCGGGCGTCGGCCCAGTCCAGCCAGGCTTCGACCTGGACGTCGGGCCAGCTGTCGGGCGCCCGGACCACGGCGACCTGGTCCGGCCGCTCGATCTCGCGCCGGGTGCGGCGGGCGAGGGCGGCGAGCAGGGCGAAGCGGAACGGGGGGCGCATGCGGCGATCTCGACAGGGCTGGCTCGATGCTAACCGTCCGTCCAGGTTTCGCAATAAATCTGGCGTGTCGGAAACGGGTTACCCCCAAGATGTTGAGGCGAACCGATATCGCGGCGCGCTGGACGGACCGCCTCGGGGTTTCTATGATCGGTCATCGTCGCCAGCCTCCCCGCGCGACTTGAATGAGTGGATTTCCGACGTGCTAGGCAAGATCTTCGGCTGGACCAGCGGCGCGACCCTTGGCACCCTGTTCACCATCGCCAAACGGGGCGAGCTGGTCGGTTCGGACGAGTTCGGAAACCGCTATTACCTGTCCCGCGACACCACCAGCTATGACGGCCGGCGTCGGCGCTGGGTGGTCTACAACGGCTACGCCGACGCGTCGAAAGTGCCGCCGGAATGGCATGGCTGGCTGCACTACACGTTCGACGAGCCCCCGACCGAGCGTCCGTTGCCGCGCCGGGCGTGGGAAAAGGATCATCTGCCCAATCTGACGGGCACGCCGATGGCGTGGCGACCGCAGGGGTCGCTCTCGGCCGAGGGCCGGCGCCCCGCCGCGACCGGCGACTACGAGGCGTGGCGCCCGGAATGAACCGCAAGGGGGCGATTCTGGGAGGCGTGACGGCGTTGGCCCTGCTGACGTCCGGCGTAGTGGTCGCGTCCGCACTGAACGATATGCCGCAGGACGCGCAGCCGGCGCCCAGCCCGACTGCGGATCTGAACCGGCAATCGACCCCGCCGCCCACCCCCGCGCAACCTGTTCCGCAGGAACCGGCGCCTGAGGCCGAACCCGCTCCCGCCCGGCCCATCGCCATCACGCCGCCGGCTCCCGTGATCGTCATCGCCGAGGAGCCCGCGGCTGAGGAGGGCGACGCCAGCGAGCCGGCTGAGAAGGCCGGGACGCCTGTGGAGGCCACGACCGAGCCGGCGCCGCAGCCGGGACGGCGGCAACGGCGGCGGGTTGCGATCATCGAGGCTGTCGACAAGGTCACGGCCGAGAGGATGCGATTCGAGGTCGAGGTCGGCGGCCGGCCCGTGCGCTTCCAGAAGACGCTGATCTTCACCGCGCGCGCCTGCGAGGTGTCGGCGGCGGACGAGCTGGTCGAGGATTCGATCGCCTATCTGGAGATCAGCATCCAGCCCCGCGGGGTTCTGCAGTCGGCGGACCCGCGTCAGGTCTTCCGCGGTTGGATGTTCGCTTCAGCCCCGGCCGTCAACGGGCTGCAGCACCCCATTTACGACGCCTGGGTGGTCGGCTGTAAGGCGTAGGCTACGGCCTCCGCACCGCTCATTGGGTTGGCCAGCGAGGCCTTGTCGGGCCGCAACGGCCGGACGGCTTCCAGCACCTTCAGATAGGCCGCCTGCGGCATTTCCACGGCCCCGAACTGGCCCAGGTGGGCGGTAAGGAATTGGGCGTCCAGCAGCCGCCAGCCGCCACGCCTGAGCCGGGCGACCAGATGGACCAGCGCCACCTTCGAGGCGTCGCGTTCGCGGCTGAACATGCTCTCGCCGAAGAAGGCGCCGCCGAGGGTGACGCCATACAGACCGCCGACGAGGCGTTCGTCGCGCCAGCATTCGACCGAATGGGCGTGGCCGCGGGCGTTGAGCTCGGCGTAGAGCCGGCGGATGGGGCCGTTGATCCAGCTGTCCTCGCGGCCCGGGGCCGGGGCGGCGCAGGCGTCGAGCACGGCGTCGAAGGCCGTATCGATCCGCACGTTGAAGGCGCCGCTTCGGACCGTGCGCTGGAGACGGCCCGGGATGCGGAAACCGTCCAGCGGGATGACGCCGCGCTGGTCGGGTTCGACGAGGAAGACCCGGGGGTCATCGCGGGCCTCGCCCATCGGGAAGACGCCGTTGGCGTAGCAGTTCAGCAGTTCGTCGGGGCCGAAACCGCCGAAGGGACCGCTGGCGCTGAAGCCGGGGTCTTCCACGGTCCCTAGGCGTCGCCCTTCTGGCGTTTGGCCCAGTTCTCCAGCCAGTGGATGTCGTAGTCGCCGGACAGGATGTCGGGCTCCTGCAGCAGCTTCTGGAACAGGGGAATGGTGGTGTCGATGCCGCCGACGACCATCTCGTTCAGGCTGCGCTTGAGGCGGGCGATGCACTCTTCGCGGTCGCGGCCGTGGACGATCAGCTTGCCGATCAGGCTGTCGTAATAGGGCGGGATCGAATAGCCGGCGTAGATGGCGCTATCCAGCCGAACGCCCAGGCCGCCGGGAGCGTGGAAGTCGGTGATCGTGCCGGGCGACGGGGTGAAGGTCTCGGCGTTCTCGGCGTTGATCCGGCACTCGATCGAGTGGCCGGTGAATTTCACATCCGCCTGGCTGAACGACAGCGGCAGGCCCGCGGCGATGCGGATCTGCTCGCGCACCAGATCGACCCCGGTGATCATTTCCGTAACCGGATGCTCGACTTGCAGCCGGGTGTTCATCTCGATGAAGAAGAACTCCCCGTCTTCCCAAAGAAATTCAATGGTGCCGACGCCGAGGTAGCCGATGGCGGCGATGGCCTTGTTGACGGTCTCGCCGATGGCGGTGCGCTCTTTCGCCGACAGGGCGGGCGAGGGGGCTTCTTCCAGCACCTTCTGGTGACGGCGCTGCAGGGAGCAGTCGCGTTCACCGAGGTGGACGACATTGCCATGGCTGTCGGCGATGACCTGAAGCTCGATGTGGCGCGGCTTCTGGAGGTAGCGCTCCATATAGACGGCGCCGTTGCCGAAGGCGGCGAGCGCTTCCGACTGGGCGGTCTGGACGGCCTCGACGAGGTCGTCGGCGGTCAGGGCGACCTTCATGCCTCGCCCGCCGCCGCCGGCGGCGGCTTTCACGATCAGCGGGAAGCCGATGGTCTTCGAGGCCTCGATGGCGGCCTCGACGGTCTCGACCTCGCCGGCCGAGCCGGGGACGCAGGGGATGCCGGCTTCGAGCACGGTCTGTTTGGCGGTGATCTTGTCGCCCATGACCCGGATATGCTCGGGCTTGGGCCCGATGAAGGTCATGCCGTGGGCCTCGACGATCTCGGCGAAGCGGGCGTTCTCGGACAGGAAGCCGTAGCCGGGGTGGATGGCCTGGGCGCCGGTGATCTCCGCGGCGGCGATGATCGAGGGGATGTTCAGGTAGCTCTTGGCCGCGGGAGCCGGGCCGATGCAGACGCTTTCGTCGGCCAGCCGGACCCACATGGCGCCGCGGTCGGCTTCGGAGTGCACGGCGACGGTGGAGATGCCCATCTCCTTGCAGGCGCGGTGAATCCGCAGGGCGATTTCGCCGCGGTTGGCGATGAGGACCTTGGTGAACACGGGATCAGGCCTCGAGCAGGACGAGGGGCTCGCCGAACTCGACCGGCTGCGCGTCGCCGACCAGCACCTCGACGACGACGCCGTCGCGGGGAGCCTGGATCGGGTTCATGGTCTTCATGGCCTCCACGATCAGCAGGGTCTGGCCCTTCTTGACCTTGTCGCCCGGCTGGACGAACGGCGGCGCCTCGGGCGAGGCCTGGAGGTAGGCGGTGCCGACCATCGGCGACTTCACCTCCTCGCCCTGTTTGGAGACGATGGTGGCGGGGTCGGACGGCATGGCGGCCGGGGCGGCGGCCGGCGCGGGCGCGGCGGCCATGTGGTGAGCCGGGGCCGGGGCGTACTGCATCGGCGCGGCCACGGTGACCTCGCGGGCGACGCGGATCTTCAGATCGCCGCGCTCGACCTCGATCTCGGTCAGGTCGGTGTCGTTCAGGATGTCGGCGAGGCCGCGCACCAGGGCGGTGTCGATCTCGTCATTCTTGAGCTTGGGCGCGGACGTCTTGGGATCGGCCATGGGAGCCTCTTGTTACCTTCTAAACCGAACGGTCGGCGGCGGCGCCGTGTTCCTGCGCCAGCCGGAGAGCGGCCTTGACGGCCAGTTCGTAGCTGAATGGGCCGAAGCCCGAAACGACGCCGGCGGCGACCGGCGAAACATAGGAGCGGTGGCGGAAACGTTCGCGCGCCGCGGGATTGGACAGGTGGCATTCGACGATCGGGATCGTCAGGGTCTTCAGGGCGTCCAGCAGGGCCACTGAGGTGTGGCCGTAGCCGGCGGGGTTGAGGACCAGGGCGGAAGCCTTTTCGCGGGCTTCCTGGACCCAGTCGATCAGTTCGCCCTCGTGGTTGGTCTGGCGGAAGACCACGGTCGCGCCGTCGGCGGCCGCCTCGCACAGGGCCCGCACGTCCTCGAGGGTCTCACGCCCATAGATGTCGGGCTCGCGCACCCCAAGCAGGTTGAGGTTCGGGCCGTTCAGGACGTAGAGGACGGGGGTTTCGGGCATTCGCTCGAGGTTATGACATCCGGCCGCGCGGAATCGGAGCGGCCTTTTAGCTGAGGCGGGGCGGTAATCAAACCATCCGCCGGAGAGAGTGACGTAGCGTCATGCGCATTCAGGTCAATGGCGAACTCCGGGAGGTTGCGGCGGCCACGATTCTGGCTCTGGTCGAGGAACTGGGGCTGGACGTGAGGAAGGTGGCGGTGGAGCGCAATCTGGAGATCGTGCCGCGGTCGCTGCATGCGACGACGGCGCTGGCCGAGGGGGACCGGGTCGAACTGGTGCAGTTCGTCGGCGGGGGCTAAGACGCCGCCATGACCACGCCCACAGACACCTGGACCGTCGCCGGACGGACCTTCAACAGCCGGCTGATCGTCGGCACCGGCAAATACGCCGACTACGCCCAGAACGCGGCGGCGGCCGAGGCGGCGGGGGCGGAGATCGTCACCGTGGCGCTGCGGCGGGTGAACCTTTCGGACCCGAGCCAGCCGATGCTGGTCGATTACGTCAAGCCGGACCGTTTCACCTTCCTGCCCAATACGGCGGGCTGTTTCACCGGCGAGGACGCGGTGCGGACGCTGCGGCTGGCGCGCGAGGCCGGAGGCTGGAACCTGGTCAAGCTGGAGGTGCTGTCGGACACGGCGCACCTGTATCCGGATATGGTCGAGACGCTGAGAGCGCTGGACCTGCTGGTCAAGGACGGCTTCGACGTGATGGTCTATTGCACCGACGACGTCGTGATGGCGAAGCGGCTGGAAGATGCCGGAGCGGCGGCCATCATGCCGGCGGCGGCGCCGATCGGTTCAGGGCTCGGAATCCAGAACCGGGTCAACATCCGGCTGATCGTCGAACAGGCCGGGGTGCCGGTGCTGGTTGACGCGGGCGTGGGCACCGCATCGGATGCAACCATCGCCATGGAGCTGGGCTGTGACGCGGTGCTGATGAACACGGCCATCGCCGGGGCCAGGGACCCGATCCTCATGGCCAGCGCGATGAAGCATGCGGTGATCGCCGGGCGCGAGGCCTATCTGGCCGGGCGGATGGCGAAGCGGATGTACGCCAGCGCCAGTTCGCCGATGGCGGGACTGATCTAGGGCGGGTTTCCCCCGGGTAAAACCGAAAACACCGTCCGAATCGTCCGAACAGTCCAAACCGTGCGGTCAGGCCGGGGCGCCTGTCGCGGCGCGGCGGGGTTCGGTTGTCAAAGACCAGCGATCGGACGATCGACCGGCGATTATACGGCCGCCGCTTTCTGCGGCGGGTTCATGACGCTGACGACGAGGTCATTCACAGGAAAAACAAAGAGTTGAGCTTCTGAAATGCGATGGCTGGGCCCGGATTTGCAGCGCAACAGGGCCGGGCGTTATATCCTGGCGTCAACGGAGATCGACTATGCCGACCCTCAGCCGCCGTCTTCTGATTGGCTCCGCCGCCGGCCTTGCGATGACAGGGACCGCCCGCGCGCAGACGCGGGGGAGCCGGGCGCTGGCGGTGTACAAGTCGCCGACCTGCGGCTGCTGCGACGGCTGGGTGAGGCACATGCGGCAGGCGGGGTTCACGGTCGCCGTGCATGTGGTGGACGATCCGGGGACGGTCCGCCGGGCGCGGGGGCTGCCCGACACGCTGGCGTCCTGCCACACCGGGGTGATCGGCGGCTATGCGATCGAGGGCCATGTGCCGGCGGCCGATGTCGTGCGTCTGCTGGCGGAACGGCCGGCGGCGGTCGGGCTGGCCGTTCCGGGCATGCCGATGGGATCGCCGGGGATGGAGGCGCCGGACGGGCGCAAGGCGCCGTTCGATACGCTGCTGGTGCTGAGGTCCGGGCAGACGCGGGTGTTTGCGCGGCATAATCGCACCGCCTGATCCGGTCTCGACCGGTTTTCCTCCCTTTCGTCATCCTCCGGCGCTCCGCAGGAGCGGCCGGGGGACCCAGCGGCGCGCGAGAGCGCGAACCTGTCGCGAACAGCCTGCCTGAACAGATCGCCTTCGGCGCCGCTGGGTCCTCCGGTCTCGCTACGCTCGCCGGAGGATGACGAAAGCGAGGGATGCGCGGGTTGGCGGAATCCGCGGCGGGGGTTAGAGCAGGCGCTCCCCGAACCGAGACCGACCATGCACGACATCCGCGCCATCCGTGACAATCCCGCCGCCTTCGTCAGCGGGTGGTCGTCGCGCGGGGTCGAGGACGCGCAGGGCATCGTCGACAAGGCGCTGGAGCTGGACCGCCAGCTGCGGGCGGCGCAGACGGCCGGGCAGGAGGCGCTGGCGAAGCGCAACGCGGCGTCGAAGCTGATCGGCGCGGCGATGGCGAAGAAGGACATGGCCGGGGCCGAACGGCTGAAGGGCGAGGTCGAGAGCCTGAAGGGCGAGATCGCGGCGCAGGAAGCGATGGAAGCCGAGGCCGGCAAGGAACTGCGCGACCTGCTGGCGGCGCAGAAGAACCTGGCGGCGGACGACGTGCCGGACGGCGAGGACGAGGCGGGCAATGTCGAGGTCTCGCGCTGGGGCGAGCCGCGCGCGGGCGGGCCTTCGAAGGATCACGCCGACCTGGGCGAGGCGCTCGGGCTGCTGGACTTCGAGGCGGCGGCGAGGATGTCGGGTGCGCGGTTCGCGGTGCTGAAGGGCGGGCTGGCGCGGCTGGAGCGGGCCATCGGCCAGTTCATGCTGGACGTGCAGACGGCCGAGCACGGCTATCTGGAGGTCAATCCGCCGTATCTGGTGCGCGACGAGGCGATGTTCGGGACGGGGCAGCTGCCGAAGTTCGAGGAGGATCTGTTCCGGGTCGGCGAACACCTGCTCATCCCCACCGCCGAAGTCTCCCTGACCAATCTCGTGCGCGAGCAGATCCTGCCCGAGGAGCAGCTGGCCGAGCCGATGCGGCTGACGGCCCTGACGCCCTGTTTCCGGGCCGAGGCGGGGTCGGCCGGGCGGGATACGCGGGGGCTGATCAGGCAGCACCAGTTCCACAAGGTCGAGCTGGTCTCGATCACCCGGCCGGAGGACTCCGAGGCTGAGCACGAGCGGATGGTGCGCTGCGCCGAGGTGGTGCTGGAGAAGCTGGGGCTGCCCTATCGCCGGATGCTGCTGTGCAAGGGCGACATGGGCTTTTCGGCGCGGAAGACCTTCGATCTGGAGGTGTGGCTGCCGTCGCAGGGGACCTATCGCGAGATCAGCTCCTGCTCCAACTGCGGGGACTTCCAGGCCCGGCGGATGGACGCGCGCTTCAAGCGGGCGGGGGAGAAGAAGACCGAGTTCGTGCACACGCTGAACGGCTCGGGTCTGGCGGTCGGGCGGACGCTGGTGGCGATCATGGAGAACTACCAGGACGAGGACGGGCGGATCGCGGTGCCGGAGGCGTTGCGTCGGTATATGCCTGAGGGTGTGACGCACATCGAAGCGATCCGATGAGAATCCTCCTCACCAATGACGACGGCATCGAGGCGGAAGGTCTTGAATGCCTTGAGCGGATCGCGCGGACGCTGTCGGACGATATCTGGGTTTGCGCGCCGCAGGTCGAGCAGTCGGGCAAGGGGCGGGGGATCACCCTGACCGAGCCGTTGCGGGTCAATACGCTGGGCCCGAAGCGGTTCGCCGTGACCGGGACGCCGACCGACTGCGTGGTGCTGGCGGTCAACGACCTGATGCCCGAGCGGCCCGATCTGGTGCTGTCGGGGGTCAATCGGGGGCATAACGTCGGCGAGGACTGTTCCTATTCGGGAACGGTGGCGGGGGCGCTGCAGGGCATGGCCTTCGGCATCCGCTCGATCGCCCTGAGCCAGTCGCTGGAGCGGTTCCATGACGATGTGACAGCCCACTGGGAAACGTCCGAGGCCTATGCCCCGGCGATCATCAGCCGCCTGCTGGTCCAGCCGTGGCAGAACGGGGTGGTGATGAACCTGAACTTCCCCAACCGCCCGCCTGATGCCGTCACCGAGATCGAGGTGACGCGGCAGGGCTTCCGCGATCTCGGCGAGATGCACGCGGTCAAGCGCACCGATCTGAGGGGGCGGGACTATTACTGGATGAGCTTCCGCGGGACGAAGCAGGAGCATCCGGACGGCACCGACCTGCGGGCCATGGACGAGGGCAAGATCTCGGTCACGCCGCTGCATATCGACCTGACGCACATGCCGAGCGTGCGCGACCTGAAGGGCTTCCTCGGCGGGGCGCCGCCGAAGACGATGGCGGCGGAATGAAACTCAACGACGATCGCGCGGGACGGCTGATCCTCGGTCTGCGCCAGCAGGGGGTGACCGATCCCCGGGTGCTGGCGGCGATGGAGTCGATCGACCGCGCTGTCTTCGTGCACGAGAAATTCCTCGACCAGGCGTGGGAGGACCAGGCCCTGCCGATCGACTGCGCCCAGACGATTTCCCAGCCCTATATCGTCGGCCTGATGACCCAGGCGCTGGACGTGCAGCCGCGCCACCGGGTGCTGGAGATCGGCACGGGCAGCGGCTACCAGGCGGCGGTGCTGAGCCGGCTGGCGCGCTATGTCTATTCGGTGGAGCGGTACCGCAGCCTGCTGACCGAGGCCGAGCGGCGGCTGAAGGAACTGAAGATCGACAACGTCATCACCCGCCACGGCGACGGCGGTCTGGGCTGGCCGGAGCAGGCGCCGTTCGACCGGATCATGGTCACGGCGGCGTCTCCCGGCGAGCCGACGGAACTGCTGCATCAGTTGAAGCCGGGCGGGATTCTGGTGTGCCCGGTGGGGCGTAGCTCGGTGCAGCGGCTGCATCGCTACGTCAGCCTCGAGGACGGCTCGTTCCGGCGCGAGAGCCTGGCCGAGGTGCGGTTCGTGCCCCTGGTCGAGGGGACGGCCAAGGAAGGCTGATCGGGCGTGGGACGGGGCGCGACAACGCCTCGTTAACCTTCGCGCCCAACTTTGGCGCGGTTTGGCGGGTCTGGTCCGGCAGGCGGATTCGAGCTTGAGGAGCGGGCGTATGATCGGGATCAGGGCGGGGCTGAAGGCGCTGGCGGTGATGGGGGCGATGAGCCTCGTGGCGGCCTGCGCGAGCTATCCGGCCGAGCCCCGCTATTCGATCCACGCCGAGCCGGCGCCGGCCCGGGCGCCGGTCTATCCGGCGACGGCGGCCGCCCCCGCCCCGAGCGGCGAGGGCGTGCGCGGAGCCACCAATCCCGCCTGGGAAGCGCCGCCGCCGTCGACCGCGCCGGTCGGGGAGATCGAGGGCGGGGCGCTGGACACGCCCGCCGGCCCGCGTCCCTACCAGCCCGCCGCCGGGCCGGCCGAGGAGGGCTTCTCCGCCCCGCCGCCCGCCTCCGCGGCGCCCGTCGCGGCCGGAGCGGCCTATGAGATCCAGCCGGGAGACACCATTTCCGGCATCGGGCGGCGTTTCCAGACCCCGGTGCAGACGCTGATCGACCTGAACGGCCTCGGCCCGCGGGCGGACGTGTCGCCGGGCCAGCGCATCATCCTGCCGGCCACGGCGGTCGACATCGGCGGCGATCCATACGCCACCGGTCCGTCGCCGAGCGGGGTCTATGTGCCCGACGAAGGCACGCCGCCGCCGCCGCCCCCGCCGCCGCCCTCGGGCAATGTCGCCAGCCCGCCGCCCCCGCCGGCCGATGCCGCGGCCGCGACCGGGGTGGCGCTGGACTGGCCGGTGCGGGGCGACATCCTGCGCCGCTTCGGGCCGGTCGGCATGGGCGAGCGCAACAACGGCATCAACATCGGCGCCGCGCAGGGGACCGAGGTGCGGGCCTCGGCCTGGGGGACGGTCGGCTACGTCGGCGACGACCTGGCGGGGCAGGGGCTGACGGTGCTGATCGTGCACCGCGACGGCTGGCGCTCGGTCTATGGCCACCTGGGTTCGGCGACGGTGCGCGACGGCGACGACGTGCAGGCGGGGCAGGCGATCGGGACGGTCGGGACCACCGCCGGGGACGGGCGGCCCTCGATCCATTTCGAGACCTGGCGCATGCGCGCCGACGAGCCCACGGCGGTCGATCCGCTGAGCGTGTTGCCGCGCTGACGCAAGCGACGGTTTACGGTCAGGCTCCGCGTTGCAATGTGAAGCGGCGCGCCCTAGGTTCCGCGCCTCATTTTCAAGGGGCGCGGCGCGCGGCCCGGCATGCAGAGACTCATAGATGACTGCCACTGACGGCGGCCTGATGGCCATGTTGATCCAGTTCGCACCGATCATCGCGATCGGCGTGATGGGCTATTTCCTGCTGGTCCGCCCGCAGATGAAACAGGCCAAGGCGCACCGCGAGATGATTGCGGCGCTGAAGCGCAACGACACGGTGGTGCTGTCGAACGGCATGGTGGGCAAGGTCACCCGCGTCGAGAACGACGAGGCCATGGTCGAGATCGCCCAGGGCGTGAACGTCCGGGTCGTCAAGGCGATGATCACCCAGGTGCGCGACCGCACCGGCGTCGCCGCCAACGACACCAAACAAATCTCCAAGGCCTGATCTCGGCGCTCTGAAAGGTCGGGGAAGCCCGCATGATCCATCTGTCGCGCTGGAAGGTCATCCTTCTCGCCCTGTCGTTCGTGTTCGGGGTGCTGTTCAGCTATCCGAACCTGCTCTCCGCCGAGCAGAAGGCGGCCTTGCCCGGGTGGTTGCCCAAGAGCGGGGTCAACCTCGGCCTCGACCTGCAAGGCGGGTCCTATCTGCTGCTGGAAGTCGACGTGCCGGCGATGCGGGCCAAGCGGCTGACCAACCTCGGCGAGGACGCCCGGACGGTGCTGGGCGAGGCCGGGGTCGATATCTCCGGCATCGTTCAGGACGGCGCCGGGGTGACGGTGACCCTGGCCGATCCGGCGACGACGGACCAGGCGGTGGAGGCGATGCGCGCCCTCGCCGTCGGCGGTCCCACCGGCGTGGCGGACCGGATCGTGCAGCGCCAGGGCGAGGGCCGAATCCGCTACGCCTTCACCCAGCAGGCGATGGATTCGATGGCCTCCGACGCGGTGAGCCAGTCGATCGAGGTGGTGCGCCGCCGGATCGACAGCCTCGGCACGCGCGAACCCTCGATCACCCGCCAGGGCGCCGACCGCATCGTGATCCAGGCCCCGGGCGAGAGCGATCCCGCCGCGCTGGAACGGATCATCGGCAAGACGGCGCAGCTGACCTTCCAGATGGTCGATGTCGAGAATTCGGTCGAGGAGGCCCTGGCCGGCTTCCCGCCGCCGGACGCCGAGATCATCCCTGACCAGTTCGGCACCCCCTATCTGGTCAAGAAGCGCATCCTGGTGTCGGGCGAGAACCTGACCAAGGCCGAGGTCACCACCGACCAGAACCGCCAGACCGCCATCGGCTTCCGCTTCGACGGCGCGGGCGCACGCCGCTTCGGCGAGGCCACGGCGGCCAATATCGGCAAGCCGTTCGCCATCATCCTCGACGGGGTGGTCATCTCGGCCCCGAACATCCGCAGCGCCATCACCGGCGGTTCGGGCGTCATCGAAGGCAGCTTCACCATCGAGGAAGCCTCGGAAATGGTGAACCTGCTGAACGGCGGGGCCCTGCCGGCGCCGTTGAAGGTCGAGGAGCGCCGCACGGTGACCGCCGAACTGGGCGCCGACGCCGTGGCCGCGGGCGCCCTGTCGACCGCCATCGGGGCGGTGATCATCGTCGCCTTCATGCTGCTGTCCTACGGCTTCCTGTTCGGCGGCATCTCGGTCATCGGCCTGGTTCTGAACGGCCTGCTGATCATCGCCGCCATGTCGATGACCGGCGCAGCCCTGACCCTGCCCGGCATCGCCGGTCTGGTGCTGACCTTCGCCGTGGCCGTCGACGCGAACGTGCTGATCTATGAGCGGATGCGCGACGAGGCGCGGGCCGGACGGTCGGTCATCGCCTCGCTGGACGCCGGCTTCAACAAGGCCATGGGCACCATCGTCGACGCCAACCTGACGACGCTGGTGGCGGCCCTGATCATGTTCCTGTTCGGCGCCGGGCCGGTGCGCGGCTTCGCCTGGACGCTGACCATCGGCGTCTTCACCTCGATGCTGTCGGCCGTGCTGGTCGCTCAGGTCGCTCTGGCGTGGTGGCTGAAGGTCGCCAAGCCCAAAAAACTGCCGATCGCGGAGTGATGGCGATGCGTGGATGGCCCCTCATCAAACTTCTGCCGGTCAAGACGAACCTGCGTTTCGTCGCCTTCGCCAAATACGCAGCGGGGTTGTCGGCCGTGCTGCTGATCGCTTCGGTGGTCGGCCTGTTCTATCCTGGCCTGAACATGGGCATCGACTTCCGCGGCGGCGCCTCGATGGAGGTGTCCAAGCCGGCCGGACAGGTCGTGCCGCTGGACGAACTGCGCGGGGCGGTGCGTGACCTCGGCCTCGGCGATGTCGGGGTGCAGGGCATCGCGCGGCGCGGCACCGACGTAAACGACGGCTCGACCGCCATCGTCCGCTTCCAGATCCCGGAAGGCCGCGACCAGACCGCGGTCGTCCAGCAGGTCGAAACGGCCATCACCAGCGCGGTCGGCGAGGTCACCTACTCCGGCGTTTCCGTCGTCGGCTCCAAGGTGTCCGGCGAACTGTTCACCTCCGGCATGCTGGCGCTCGGCATGGCCGTGGTGCTGATGTTCGCCTACATCTGGTTCCGGTTCGAGCCGCAGTTCGGTTTCGGCGCGATCGCCGGCCTGATGCACGACGTGATCCTGGTGTTCGGCCTGATCGTGCTGATGCGGCTGGAATTCAGCCTCAACATGGTCGCCGCGATCCTGACCGTCATCGGCTATTCGATGAACGACACCGTGGTCGTGTTCGACCGCCTGCGGGAGAACCTGCGCAAGTACAAGACCATGCCGCTGCGCGAGGTGATCGACCTGTCCATCAACGAGACCCTGTCGAGGACCGTCATCACCGGGATCACGGCGATCATGGTGCTGGCGGCCCTGGCCTATTTCGGCGGCGAAGCCCTGTTCGGCTTCTCGATCGCCCTGATGGCCGGCATCATCATCGGCACCTATTCGTCGATCTACGTCGGCGCGCCGATCATCCTGCTGTGGGGTGTGAAGCGCGGCGGCCCGACCGACGAAGCGAGCCCGATCAAGCTGGGGATGGCCTCGCGTCCGTAGGACGCGGGGAGTACCCACAAACTCTTTCGGTTTTTGTCGGGGAAGCGCGGCGCTATGGTCGCGCTTCAACGATTCTCGCGGCCGGTGTCGCCGCGTGTCTCTCGAAACGCTCTGGGAGGGGCGAACCATGGGCAATCTGCTTTCGAACTTCCGCACCACCGTCCTGCTGAGCCTCGTGCTGGCGGGGGTGATGATCTACGCCTTCGGCAGCATCGCGCCGGGCGGCTTCGACCTGATCTTCTGGCAGGCGGTGTTCCGCTGGACCCACGTCGTCGCCGGCATCCTGTGGATCGGCCTGCTGTGGTATTTCAACTTCGTCCAGATCCGGGTCATGCCGTCGATCCCGGCTGAGCTGAAGCCGGCGATCGGCAAGCATATCGCCCCGGAAGCCCTGTTCTGGTTCCGCTGGTCGGCGCTGGCCACCGTGGTCGCCGGTCTCGCCCTGGCGTTCAGCCGCGGCCATGCCTACGCTGTCGAGGTGCTGAGCTTCGGACTGGTCGGCGGCCTGACCGAGGATCAGAAGGGCTACACCCTGCTGGGCATCGGCGTCTGGCTCGCGATCGTCATGTTCCTCAATGTCTGGGGTGTGATCTGGCCGAACCAGAAGCGGGCCCTGGGCATCGTCGTGGTCGATGACGCGGCCAAGGCCAAGGCCGCGCGGGTGGCCATGCTGGGCAGCCGCACCAATATGCTGCTGTCGCTGCCGATGCTGACCGCGATGGCGATGTACCAGACGCTGTTTGGCTGATTCCGCCGCATCCCTGGACCAGCAGGTCCGCGCGGCCGACCCCGACCGCTGGCTGTCGAGCCGGTTCGTGGCGGACGCGCGGATGCGGGCCGACCTGATCGCCCTGTATGCCTTCGAGGCCGAACTGCTGGCCATCCCGACCCGGGTGACCCAGCCGCTGCTGGCCGAGATGCGCTACGTCTGGTGGCGCGAGCAACTGGACGGGGTGTTCGCCGGCGTGGGGCGCAAGGGTCATCCGGTGCTGGAAGCCCTGACCGAGATGGTCGGGCGGCATCGGCTGGACCGTGCGCCGTTCGACGCCCTGATCGAAGCCCACATCGGCCGGGTCCATGGCGAGCCGCACGACCTCGACGCCTTCTATGGCGGTCCGATGCGGACCGCCGTGCAAATGCTGGCCGGGCCGGGGCATGAGGCCGCGATCGCGGCGGCGGGGCGGCTCTGGGGTCTGATCCAGACCGGGCGGTTCGACGAGGCGCGGGCGGCGCGGGCCGAGGCCAGGGCGGGTCTCAAGGCCTTGCCCGTGGCCGCCTTTCCCGCCGTCGCCCACGCGACCCTGACGCATCCCGCGGAGAGCGAGGCGGTGAAGCGTCTGCGTCTGGTCTGGGCTTCGATGACCGGGCGTATCTGAGCCGGGCCTTTGCGATCCGGGCGGCGCGGGCCATATGGGCGCCATGGCGAGACTGGGCGAGCGGAGCGGACGACGGGGCGATTCAGTGGCGAAGGCGGCGCAGGGCGCCCCTCCGGCCGACCCCCCGAAGGGCCCGCCGACCGGTCGGGCGCTGCTTGACCTGATGCGTCTGGTGCGGCGCTCCAACGCCCCGCAGCTGCATACGAGGCTGGTCCTCGCCATCGGCATGACGCTGGCCGGCAAGGCGCTGGGCGTTCTGGCGCCTCTGGTTCTGGGCGCGGCGGTGAACCGTCTGGCGGCGGGGCAGGGGACAGGGGTCGCCCTGGCCTGGAGTTTCGGGGCGTTCGCGGTCGGCTGGGCCTTCGTGCGCCTGCTGTCGGCGATCGCGCCCAACGCCTCGGACGTGGTGTTCGCCCCGGTGCGGTCGGCGGCCCAGCGGACCGCGGCGACCGAGACCTTCGCCCACGCCCTGAGCCTGTCGCTGGACTTCCATCAGACCAAGCGGTCCGGCTCGCTGTCACGGACCATGGACCGGGGCGCGCGGGCGGTCGATTTCCTAATGCGCATCCTCGCCTTCAACCTGATACCGACCGGGGTCGAGCTGGTGCTGGCGGCGGGGGTGCTGGCGGGGGCCTATGACTGGCGCTTCGGGGCCGTGGCGGTGGCCGTGGTGGCCGTCTATGCCGTCGCCACCTTCGCCCTGTCGAACTGGCGGATCGAGCATCGGCGCGAGATGAACGCCGCCGACACCCAGGCGGCGGGGGTCTCGGTCGACGCCCTGCTCAACTACGAGACGGTCAAGTCGTTCGGCGCCGAGGCGCGGGCGGCGCGCAGCTATGACGAGGCTCTGGGCGACTACACCCGGGCCGCGTTGAAGGCGAACAGCTCGCTGGCCCTGCTGAACGTCATCCAGGCGGTGATCATGAACGTCGGCCTCGGGGTCATGGCGGTGATGGCGGGGTTCGAGGCGGCCGCGGGACGGATGGGGCCGGGCGACGTCACGGCCGCCGTTCTGATCATGATCTCCCTCTATGCGCCGCTGAACATTCTGGGGTTCGCCTATCGGGAAATCCGTCAGTCCTTCATCGACATGGAAGAGATGCTGAAGGTGACGCGTCAGACGCCGCAGGTGGCCGATGCGCCGGACGCCCGGCCTTTGCCGCGCCCGGCCGACGCGCGCGGCGCGGCCCTCGCCTTCGAGGATGTGGGCTTCCGTCACGACGCCCGGGCCAGCGGGCTGGAGGGCGTCAGCTTCATCGCGTCGCCGGGGACCACGACGGCCCTGGTCGGGCCTTCGGGGTCGGGCAAGTCGACGATCGTCAAACTGGCCCTGCGCCTGCTCGACCCACAGGAGGGCCGGGTGCTGATCGATGGGATCGATGTGCGGCAGGCGACGCAGGAGTCGCTGCGCGCGGCGGTGGCGCTGGTGCCGCAGGACGTGGCCCTGTTCAACGACACCCTGCGCGCCAACATCGGCTTCGCCCGGCCCGGCTCGGACGAGGCGGCGATCTGGGCGGCGGCGGACGCGGCCGAACTGGACGACTTCATCCGCGCCCTGCCGCAGGGCCTGGACACCGTGGTCGGCGAGCGCGGGCTGAAGCTGTCAGGCGGTGAGCGCCAGCGGGTCGGCATCGCCCGGGCGCTGCTCGCCGATCCGTGCATCCTGATCCTCGACGAGGCCACCAGCGCCCTGGACAGCCGCACCGAGGCGGCGATCCAGAAGACCCTGCGGCGCGCGCGGACGGGTCGCACGACCCTGGTGGTGGCGCACCGGCTGTCGACCATCGCCGACGCCGACCAGATCCTGGTGCTGAAGGCCGGCCGAATCGTCGAGCGGGGCGCGCACCATGAACTGGTGGCGCGTCAGGGCGGGGAATATGCGGCGCTGTGGCGCAAGCAGACCCGTGGGGCGAGGACCGAGCGTCAGCCCGTCTGACCGAGTTTCTTCGCCACCATCCGTGAAAGATGGGCCGTCACCTCGGCGCGTTCGGCGACCGCGTCGGGGGGCAGGGCGTTCAGCAGGCGCAGCGACTTGATGTGCACCTCGAGAATGCGCCAGTCGAAGGCCGCCTCGCCCGACACCCGGTCGACCACGTCGCACAGGCTGATGGCGACCGCGCAGATCTCCTCGAGATTGAAGGGCGCGGCGGCGTCGATGACATGGTTGGCCGAGCGATAGATCTGCTGGAGCGTGCGGATTCTCGCTTCAGGATCGGCGGGCTGTTCGATCGCCGCCAGCGCGTCGACGTGGCGGGTGACTTCTTCCAGCCCGCGGTCGCGCAGGGCGGCGATGTTGGCCCGGGCCCGGGTCAGGGCGACGCCGACGCTGATCCCGCCGGCGCTGTCGATCATGGTCGCGAGGCGCGACTTGCGCCGGGCGTGGGTGATGACGGTCATTGCGCCGCCGCCCGCGCGGCCGCCTTCTCGGCCTCGAACTGCGCGCGCCGGATGACGTCGCTGCGGCGCTCCTCGCCGGGCGGCTCGGTCTCGCGGAAGCGGCGGTCCGGGCCGAAATACTCGCCAACCTCAAGGAAGGGGCGGCCGTCCCGCGCCACCCAGACGATCCGCTCCAGCAGGCTGGAGGCGCTGAATGGCTTGGTGACGACGAAATTGGCCCCGCAGTCGCGGGCCTTGGCGACCATGGAACGTCGGATGTGGCCGGCGGTCATGATCACCGGGACGAAGGCGTTGGGCGGGCCGGATCGCCGCAGCCAGTGCACGAGGTCGAACCCGTCCATGCCGGGCATGTCGCAGTCGACCACCAGCAGGTCGATCTCGACCTCCCGCAGCACTTCGATGGCGTCGGCCGCGCTGCGCATCGAATAGCGGGTCTTGATGCCGAAGCCGAGCAGGGCGCTGGATGTGAGTTCCGCGGCGAAGGCGGAATCATCCACCACCATGGTGACGGCGCCGGTCAGGTTGATGATCGCGCTCTCGCGCAGCGTCTCGCCGACTTGTCCCATGCGCTTCACTCCAGCCGGGGGCGCCCCTGCAACCCAGCATGGAGACAGCGTTGCCAGACAACCGTGGCTGAAGGGTTAACGGAAACTCAGCCGACCCGGCCGATGGCGTAGAAGCGGTCGGCCCGGGCCTTGCGGATCTGCTCGGGGGAGAGGGCGGACAGGGCGGCCAGCTCCTCGGCCAGGGCGTCGCCGACAGCGGCGATGGCGGCCGCCGGATCGGCGTGGGCGCCGCCGACCGGTTCGGGAATGATCCGGTCGACGATTTTAAGCTCGACCAGGTCGGGGGCGGTGATCTTCATGGCCATGGCGGCGTCGCGGGCGCGGGCTCCGTCGCGCCACAGGATGCCGGCGGCGCCCTCGGGCGAGATCACCGAATAGATCGAGTGCTCCAGCATCAGCACCCGGCCGGCGGCGGCGATGGCGATGGCCCCGCCCGAACCGCCCTCGCCGGTGACGGTGGCGATGGAGGGCACGCCGAGGGTCAGGCAGCGTTCGGTCGAGCGCGCGATGGCCTCGGCCTGGCCACGCTCCTCGGCGCCGAGGCCGGGATAGGCGCCGGCGGTGTCGACGAACGTCAGCACCGGCAGGCCGTACTGCTCGGCGAGGTCCATCAGGCGGACGGCCTTGCGGTAGCCCTCGGGCCGGGCCATGCCGAAATTGTGGGTCAGGCGGGTCTGGGTGTCGTGGCCCTTCTCGTGGCCCATGACCACCACGGGCGCGCCCCGGAAGCGGGCCAGGCCGCCGAGAATGGCCTGGTCGTCGCCGAACTGGCGGTCACCCTTCAGCTCGACGAAGTCGGTGAACAGGCCCTCGACATAGTCGACGAAATGGGGGCGCTGCGGGTGGCGGGCGACCTGGGTCTTCATCCACGGGTCGAGCGCGGCGTAGGTCTTGCGGCGCAGCTGTTCGGCCTTCTTGCGCAGGCCCTCGACCTCGGCGTCGAACGAGCCGGAGGTCGAGGAGAGCAGATTCAGCTCCTCGATCTTGGCCTCAAGGTCGGCGATCGGCTTCTCGAACTCGAGGTAGTGGGTGGCCATCAGGCGTCCGGAACAGGCGCGCGTCTTTGCGCAACGGAAGGCGGCGGAACCTAGTGGGGTCAACGCCGGGGAGCAAGCGGGGTTCAGTCGTCTCGGGCGAGCGGATGTTTGCCGCGCACCACTTCGGCGAGGCGGTCGACGGCGACGTGGGTGTAGATCTGGGTGGTGGCGATGTCGGCGTGGCCGAGCAGGGTCTGGACCACGCGCAGGTCGGCCCCGCCCTCCAGCAGATGGGTGGCGAAGGCGTGGCGCAGGACGTGGGGGCTGACCCGGGCCGGGTCTATGCCGGCGTCGATGGCCGCCTGGTCGAGCAACTGGGCGAAGCGGCGGGGGGTCAGGTGGCCCTTGGCCGAGGACGAGGGGAACAGCCACGGGCTGTCGGGGGCCTTTTCCGGGCGGGCGGCGTCGCGGGCGACGAGCCAGAGCTTCACGGCTTCGCGGGCGGTCGCGTTGAGGGGGGCGAGCCGTTCCTTGCCGCCCTTGCCGCGCACGATCAGGAAAGCCGGGTCGCGACGGACGGCCTCGACTCGCAGGCCGAGCAGCTCCGAGACACGCAGGCCCGAGGCGTAGGCCAGTTCGACGAGGGCGACGAGGCGCAGGCCGGCGGCCCCGTCGCGCGCCGAGGCGGCGGCGAGCAGGCGTTCGACCTCGTCGCGACTGAGGGTTTTCGGCAGGCTGCGGCCCTGTTTCGGCGCGTCGAGCCGGCGGGAAGGATCGTCGGTCCGCCAGCCCTCGCCGAGGGCGAAGCGGTAGAACTGACGCACGGCCGAGCGGCGGCGGGCCTGGGTGGCGGGCGACAGGCCGCGCGCGCCGAGGCCGGCGTACCAGGCCTCGAGCCCGGCCTCGTCCGCCTTCATCAGCCCGCCGGGGAGGGCGGCCTCGGCGTCCGCGAGATCGCGGCCATAGGCGGACAGTGTGTGAGGCGAGGCGTCGCGCTCCACCGCCATCATCTCCAGGAAGGCCTCGACCTGCGGCGTGGTCATGCGCGGGACCGCTTTGCGTCGGCGGCGCCTGGTGTAAAGGGTGGTCGGGTCATGTCGCCTTGCCTGCCGCCGTCCGTCCCGTCGCCGCCGCGCCGCCTCCCGCGAGGCCGGCTGTGATGGAGGCTGCGACGAGCGCCGGGCCGATTCCGGTCCGGAGCCGCACCATAGCCCTGGTCGGGCTGATGGGGGTGGGGAAATCGACGGTCGGACGGCGGCTGGCGAAGCGGCTGGGCCTGCCGTTCGCGGACGGCGACATCGAGATCGAGTCGGCCGCCGCCATGACGGTGTCGGACATCTTCGCCGAACTGGGCGAGTCCGAGTTCCGGGCCGGCGAGGCGCGCGTCATGAAGCGGTTGCTGGAGGGACCGCGGATGGTGCTGGCCACGGGCGGCGGGGCCATCCTCAATCCGGAGACGCGGGACCTGCTGAGGGATCGCGCGGTGACGGTGTGGATGCGGGCGGATCTTGAGACCGTGGCGCAGCGGGTGCAGCGGCGCGACACCCGACCCCTGCTGCGCGGGCGCGACCCGCTGACGGCGCTGACGGCGATGGCGGAGGTGCGCTACCCGGTCTACGCCACCGCCGACCTGACCGTCGATGTGACGGGCGGCGCTCACGCCCAGGCGGTGGAGGCGATCGTCGAGGCGCTCGAGGCCCATTTCGCCGCCCACGAGCCGGAGGTGAGAGCGTGACCACGACCGTGCCTGTCTCTGGCGGCGATTTCCGGCCCTATGAGGTGGTCGTGGGGCGCGGCCTGCTGGCGGAGCTGGGCCCGCGGGTGGCGCCGCTGGCGCGGGGCCGCACCGTGGTCATCACCGACGAGACGGTGGCCAGCCTGCACGGCAAGGCGGCGCTGGCGTCGCTGAAGGCGGCGGGCGCGCCCGGCCGTCTTCTGACCGTCCCGCCGGGCGAGGGCTCCAAATCGTTCGCGGAACTGGAGCGGGTGATCGACCGGCTGCTGGCGTTCAAGCTGGACCGGACGGACGTGGTGGTGGCGCTGGGCGGCGGGGTGGTCGGCGACCTCGCCGGGCTGGCGGCGGCCCTGTACATGCGCGGCATCGATTTCGTGCAGGTCCCGACGACCCTGCTGGCCCAGGTGGACTCATCGGTGGGCGGCAAGACGGCGATCGACACGCCGCGCGGCAAGAATCTGGTCGGAGCCTTCCATCAGCCGCGGCTGGTGCTGGCCGACGTCGACCTGCTGGCGACCCTGCCGGAGCGGCAACTGCGCTCGGGCTGGGCCGAGGTGCTGAAGCATGGACTGATCTGCGACGCCGCGTTCTTCGACTGGCTGGCGGGCGAGGGGGCGTCGGGGGCGGCAGGCGATCCGGCGGCGCTGGAGCGGGCCGTGGTGCGCTCGGTCGAGATCAAGGCCGCCGTCGTCGGGGAGGACGAGAAGGAGGCCGGGCGGCGCGCCCTGCTCAATCTCGGCCACACCTTCGGCCACGCGATCGAGGCGGAACTCGGGTTCGACGAGACCAAGCTCACGCACGGCGAAGCCGTCGCCCTCGGCTGCGCCCTGGCCTTCCGGTTTTCGGCCGCCATGGGCCTGTGCCCGGCGGTCGAGGCCGGGCGGGTCGAGGCCGTGCTCGCGGCGGCCGGCCTGCCGACCCGCTTGAAGGAGGCAGGGGACGTCCGTGGGGCGGCGCTGCTGAAGCGGATGGCGGGCGACAAGAAGGCCGAGGGCGGCCGGTTGACGCTGATCCTGGCTCGCGGCGTGGGGCAGGCGTTTGTGGACAAGGACGTCGACGCCGCCGCCGTCGCATCGTTTCTCGCATCCGAGGGAGTCGGATGAAGCTTCAACCCATGATCCTGCGCACTGAGCCGCTGGCGAACCGGTTCGTCCGCCTCGAACCCTTCGAACCGGGGCTGGAGGCGGAGGTGCGGGCGGCCCTGGACTGCGATCCCGACGCCTGGGACATCATGGTCGGCGCCGCCTATGGCGAGCATTTCGACGGCTGGTGGCGGTCGGCGCTGGCGGCCATGGGCGAGGGGACCCGGATCGCCTATGCCGTCCGGCGGCTGTCCGACGGCGCCGTCGTCGGCACGACCAGCCTGTACGAGATCAAGCCCGCCTATCGACGTTGCGAGATCGGCTCCACCTTCTATCGGCCCGAGGTGCGGGGCGGTGCGGTCAATCCGGCGGCGAAACGGCTGTTGCTGGCGCACGCCTTCGACGCGGGTGCTGTCAGGGTCGAGATCATCACCGACGCGATCAACCCGGGAAGCCAGGCGGCGATCCGCAAGCTCGGGGCGCGGGACGAGGGGGTCCTGCGCAAGCACAAGATCACCTGGAAGGGCCGCGTTCGCGACACGGCCCAGTTCGCAATCCTCGACGAGGACTGGCCGGAGGTCAGGGCGCGGCTGGATGCGCGCCTCGCCGCCTTCTAGTCGATCGCGCGGCAGTCGGTCGGTTCGCGGCCGTCGCCGGTCCAGCGAGCCATCACGCCCTCGCCGCGCAGTTCGTAGCCCGAGGCGCGATACCAAAGGCCCGTCGTGGCCCGCTCCTGAAACAGGTCGACAGCCTCGCCGTTCGAGTTGCGGACCGTGGCCATGGACCGCGGATTGTCGAAATCGACCGTGAGGCGCTCGCCGTTGTTGCACAGGTAGGTGGTGCGAATGACGCGGTTCAGCGTGCGTTGCTGAACCTCGGCTCCGGTGCGGCGCTGGGCCGTCTGGGCGTTTTCGGCCCGCTCGCGCACGGCCTCTCCGTCGGTCGGTCCCTCTGCGGGATCCGGCCCGCCGCAGCCGGTCAGGAGAAGTGTGGTGGCGGCGGCGAGGAGCGTCAGGCGCATACGGACAAGCCTTGCAGTACGGGTGGCCGGTTGAACGCTCCGCTCAGGCCGCCGTTCCCTTGCGTCGGGCGCGGAAGAAGGTGCGCAACAGACTGGCGCCGTCGTCGGCCAGCACGCCGCCCGTCGTTTGCGGCCGCCAGTGGCAGGTCGGCTGGTCGAAAAAGCGAGGGCCGTGGATCACGGCGCCGCCCTTGGAATCGTCGGCGCCCCAGACCACGCGACCGATGCGGGCGTGGCTGATGGCCCCGGCGCACATGGCGCAGGGTTCGAGCGTGACGTAGAGGGTCAGGCCGGTCAGGCGGTAGTTGCCGCGCTTCGCGGCCGCCGCGCGCAGGGCCACAATCTCGGCGTGGGCGGTCGGATCGTGCGCTCCGATCGGCCCGTTGCGGCCCTGCGCGACCACTTCGCCGGTCGATTCGTCGACGATCACGCAGCCCACGGGAGTCTCTCCCGCGTCCGCAGCCGCTTGCGCACAGGCCAAGGCCATGTGCATGAACCGCTCATCATGGCCAGCCATCCCCGAGACAACGACAAGAAGCCGCGCCCGCGTCAAGACGGCGACCGCGACGGCCCCCGCAAACCCTACGTCAAGCGCGCCGAGGGCGGCGATGATCGCGGGCCGCCGAAGGGCGGCAAATCCTTCGGCAAGCCGGGCGGCAAACCCGGCGGCAAGCCGTTCGCCAGGGACGGCAAGCCTGCCGCCAAGGCCGACGAGGGGCCGAAGCGCAGCGAGCGCATCGCCAAGGTCATGGCCCGGGCCGGCATCGCCTCGCGCCGCGAGGTCGAGCGGCTGATCGGTCTCGGCAAGGTGGCGGTCAACGGCAAGATCCTCGATACGGCCGCGACCCTGGTGACGCGCGACGACGTCATCACCGTGGACGGCAAGCCGATGGGCTCGGCCGAGGCGACGCGGGTGTGGCGCTATCACAAGCCCGCCGGTCTGCTGACCTCGCACACCGATCCCGCCGGACGGCCGACCGTGTTCGACGCCCTGCCCAGCGGCCTGCCGCGTGTGCTTTCGGTCGGGCGTCTCGATCTCAACACCGAGGGCTTGCTGCTGCTGACCAACGACGGCGAGCTGAGCCGCGCCCTGGAGCTGCCGCAGACCGAGCTGGTGCGCCAATACCGGGCGCGAGCGCGGGGCCGGGTCAGCCAGCTGCAGCTGGACACGCTGAAGGACGGGGTCACCGTCGACGGCATTCGCTACGGTCCGATCGAGGCGACGCTGGACAAGGCGAAGGAGAGCGAGGGCAATAGCCCCGCCAATCTGTGGATCAGCGTCTCCATCACCGAGGGCAAGAACCGCGAGGTCCGCAAGGTGCTGGAGCATCTCGGCCTGACCGTGAACCGCCTGATCCGCCTGGCCTATGGGCCGTTCCAGCTGGGCACCCTGCCGGTTGGATCGGTCGAGGAGGTCGGGCCGCGGGTTATCCGCGAACTGCTGGCCCAGCATATCCGGCCTGAGAACCTGCCCACCGGCAATACGGTATCGACGCCGGCGCCCATCCCCGGTCGTCGGATTTCGACCCCGATCGTCAAGGGCGCTTCGGGCTCGGCCATCTCGGACCCGTCGCGCAAGCCGAGCCGGGTCCGGGCCGCCGGAGCCGCCGCGGATGCGGCCGCCGAGCGCGCCGCCCGCCCGCAGAAGAAGCCGGGCTGGGCCAAGGCCTCTCCGAAGTTCGAGCATCCGAAGAAGAATTTCACGCCGCGCGCCCGGCCCGAAGGCGAGGCGGCGGGAGCCGGCGACGACCGGCCGAAGCGGACCTTCAAACCGCGCGCGGACCAATTCATCGACAAGCCGCGGGACGGCGGCCGATCGTTCGGCGGCAAGCCGGCGGCGGACGGCGACCGTCAGAAGCGCCCGTTCAAACCGCGCGAGGGCGGGGCTCCCCGGGCTGAAGGGCCTTCGGGGGGATTCAAGCGCGGCGGCGGCACCCGCAGCAATCCGCCGGGCGGCTCACGCCCCGGCGCGGGTCCTGCGGGCGGCCGCGGCAGCCCGCGCGGGCCCCGCTCCAAAGGCTGACCCGTGCGGATCGTCGCCGGCAGCCTGAAGGGGCGCAACATCGTCGCGCCGGAAGGGCAGGGCACGCGCCCGACGTCCGACCGCGCCCGCCAGGCCGTGTTCAATGTGCTGGAGCACGCCGCCTGGGCCGAGCCGCTGGACGGGCTGCGGGTGATCGACCTGTACGCCGGGTCGGGGGCGCTCGGTTTCGAGGCCATCAGCCGGGGCGCGGCCTTCGCCCTGTTTGTCGAGACCGACGACGAGGCGCGCGGGGCGATCCGCGAGAACGCCGACGCCTATGGGGTGATGGGCCGCACGCGGGTGCACCGGCGCAGCGCCGTGGACCTCGGTGTGCGGCCGGGCTCGGACGGCGAGGCGTTCGACCTCGCCTTCCTCGATCCGCCCTATCGCAAGGGGCTGGGCGAGCAGACGTTGGCCCGGCTGCTGGAGGGGAACTGGCTCAAGCCCGGCGCGGTCGTGGTGTTCGAGCGCGGCTCGGACGAGCCGGAGATCGACACGCCCGGCTATGAGCGGCTGGACGCGCGCGACTATGGCGCCGCGCGCGTGCTGTTCCTCAGGGTGCAGCCGCGTCCGCAGGATAGGTCGTCGGGGCCATCTCCCGGATGAAGAAGACCCCGTCCACAGCGCGGTCCCACCAGGCTGGCATGGACTGGAAGCCGAGCATCCACGATGCGCGGCGCTCGCCGGAGGGCGCCAGGGGGCTGAAGGCGTAGGCTTCCCCCGTGGCCGCCAATTCGGCCTCGATGCTGCCCTCGGCCGGGGTTCCGACGTCGGTGGCGTTGCGGCGGACCCAACTGCCGATCTGGCCGCCGCCGCCGGTGAAGGCCAGGACGTAGAGGTCGTCGCCGAAGACCTCGGCGGCGTGGCGGCCCATCGGGACCATGCCGCGCGCGCCGTCAACGGCCGGGTCGATGACGGCCCTGTCTTTCAGCGCGTGTGAGGTGGCGGCCCAGACGATGATCTTGCGGCCGGGATGGGCGACCTCCGCCAGCCAGCGGAGGTTCGAGGCCATCTGCTCGTCCCGCAGATTGAAGACGGCCGGATTGTTCTCGCCGATCCGTTTGAAGAACACGATGAAGGTCCCGACGCTTTGCAGCGTCTGGCTCCAGCGTGCGGCCTCCGCGGGGTCGGGCAGGGTGGAGACGGCGGTGCGGACGGCGGCCATGTCCGCCTCGAAGAGCGCGAGGTCGACGCGGGCGAAGGCCTCCCGGTCGCGGGCCTGCTGGATGTCCAACACCGTGGCGACCCTCTCGATCTGTCCCGCGGCCGAGGGCAGGCGCGCGGCCAGCCCCCGCAGCTCACCCGGCAGACCGCGGCTGGCGGGCATCACCTCCTGCATGTCCACGCCGGCGAGGATCAGCGGATCGCCCGAGGCGGCGGCGCGGTCGAGATAGCCGGCCAGCGGCGCGAACTGGTCGCTGCGGCTCCAGACCGGGAGAATGGCGTCGGGCAGGACCGCGCCCGGCGTCTCGCCCCGGGCGATGCGCTGCTGCGCGGCGTCCAGGCCGACCATGCCGCCTTCGAAGGCCAGGACATCGAAGCCGAGGCGTTCGTGCAGATATCGGACCACCCGGGCCTTGGCGATGAAGGTCGAACCGTCGCCGTGGGTCTGTTCGCCCAGGATGACGATGCGGGCGTCGCCGATGTCGCGGCCCAGGGCTTCAAGATCCGAGAGATCCTCGACCGTCGGATCGATCGTCCGGACAGGGACGGGCGCGAGCGTCTGCGCCAGCGCCGGGACGGCGATCAGGCCCAGGGCGGCGGAGAGAAGAAGGGCGCGGCGGAACATGGTGGTCTCCAGAGCGAGGGTCTCTGGACTTTATGTCCGGCTTAAACGTTCCGGGAGTTAAATTTATGTAAGAGTTAAACGCCGGCCCACCCCGCGCCGCGCGGCCTGCCCGGAGCGGGGCCGGTCCGGCTACCGCCGCCCGAACAGCTTTTCGAGATCGGCCAGCTTGAGTTCGACATAGGTCGGGCGGCCGTGGTTGCACTGGCCGGAGTGGGGGGTGGCTTCCATCTGGCGCAGCAGGGCGTTCATCTCCGAGGCGGAGAGGACGCGGCCGGCGCGGACGCTGCCGTGGCAGGCCATCGTCCCGCACACCTCGCCGAGACGCTCGGACAGGGCGAGGGCCGCGCCGTGCTCGGCCAGGTCGTCGGCGATGTCGCGGATCAGGCCCTGGACGTCGGTGTCGCCGAGCAGGGCGGGCGTCTCGCGCACCAGCACCGCCCCGGCGCCGAAGGGTTCGACGATCAGGCCGAGCTGGGCCAGTTCGGCGACGCGGGCCGAGACGCGCTCGGCCTCGGCGGGGTCGAGCTCGACCACCTCGGGCGTGAGCAGGGCCTGACGGGTGACCGAACCGGCCGCCATCTGGGCCTTCATCCGCTCATAGACCAGCCGTTCGTGGGCGGCGTGCTGGTCTACGACGACGAGGCCGTCACGGGTCTGGGCGACGATGTAGGTGCCGTGAAGCTGGGCCCGGGCGGCGCCAAGGGGGAAGTCGAGCGGGTCGACCACCTCGGCCTGTCGGCCCTTTATCAACTGTTGATCGACGAACGCGGTTTCGGATTCGACCCGGGCCGAGCGCTCGTTGAGGCCGGGCAGGACCTGGGCGGCGGCGGTCGCGGGCCCGGCCCAGCCCTGCCAGCCGCTCCAGCCCTGGGCCGAGGGCGAGGACGGGCTGAAGGCGGCCCCGGACCCGACGCCCGAATGCGGCCGGAAACCCGCCAGCGCATCGGCGGCGACCGTGGTCGAGGCGCGGTGCCCGGCGCCGGCGAGCGCGTGTCGCAGCGCCCCGACGATCAGGCCGCGCACGAGGGCCGGGTCCCGGAACCGCACCTCGGCCTTGGCCGGATGGACATTGACGTCGACGTAGAGCGGGTCGACCTCGAGGAACAACACCGCGGCCGGATGCCGGTCCCGGGCGAGGAAGTCGGCGTAGGCGCCGCGCAGGGCGCCCTGCAGCAGGCGGTCCTTCACCGGACGGCCGTTGACGAACAGATACTGGTGCCCGGCGTTGCCGCGGCTGTAGGTCGGCAGGCCGGCGTAGCCGGTCAGGCGCACGCCGTCGCGCGACTGGTCGATCAGCAGGGCGTTGGCCTCGAAGTCGCGGCCGAGCAGGGCGGCGAGCCGCTTCAGCCGTCCGTGGTCGCCGGGGTGTTCGGCGGGCAGGCGCAGGGTGGTGCGGCCGTCGAGGTCGAGGGTGAAGGCCACCGTCTCATGCGCCATGGCCTGACGCTTGATCTCCTCGGAGATGGCCATGGCTTCCGACCGCTCGGACTTCATGAATTTGAGCCGGGCCGGGGTGGCGTAGAACAGGTCGCGGACCTCGACGCGGGCGCCGTGCGGGCCGGGGAAGCCGGCGGGCGCGACGGGGCGTTGGTCGCCGCCCTCGACGGTGATCTGGTGGGCGTCGCCGCCGTCTCGCGGTCGACTGGTGATGGTCAGGCGGGCGACCGAGCCGATCGAGGGCAGGGCCTCGCCGCGGAAGCCGAGGGTCGAGATGCGCAGCAGGTCGACGTCGCCGGCGTCGTCAGGCTCGAGCTTGGAGGTGGCGTGGCGTTCGACCGCCAGGGCCAGCTGGTCGGCCGCCATGCCGTGCCCGTCGTCGGCGATCAGGATGCGGGTCAGGCCGCCGCCGTCGGCCTGGATCTCGATCCGCGTGGCGCCCGCGTCGAGCGCGTTTTCGACCAGCTCCTTGATGGCGCTGGCCGGGCGTTCGACCACCTCGCCGGCGGCGATGCGGTTGACGGTTTCGGGCGGGAGACGACGGATGGCCATGGGATTCGCAAGTATGGGCCGATCCGCGGAGCGGGAGAAGCGCCGCGGGGCGCCGCCCTCAGGTTGGCGTGCGTCGGCGCGGGCGGCCCGGACCTCAGCCCGCCTTGGCCTCGCGGATGGCCCGGTCCAGCGCCTCGGGCTGGATCGACTCGCTGGCCTTGCCGTTGACGAAGAAGGTCGGAGTGCCGATCAGGCCCAGCGCCGTGGCCGAGGTCTGCATATCGGCCATGTGGCGGGCCAGCTCGGGGCTCGACATGGCCGCCTCGGCCTCGGTCATGGACACGCCATTGGCGGCCAGGATGGCGTCGATAGAGGCCTCCGACGGCGCGGGATCGGCCATGATGTCACGGAACACAGGCAGGTATTTGCCCTGCCGGTGGGCGGCCTGGGCGGCGCGGGCGGCGTAGTGCGACACGCCGTTGGCCGGGCCGTCGAGGATCGGCCAGTCCTTGAACACGAAGCGCACGTCCGGGTGAGCCTGCATCAACCGCAGGACCTCGGGGGCTGTCGCCTTGCAGCCCGGGCAGCGGAAGTCGAAGAACTCGATCACCGTAACCTTGGCGTCGGCTGGACCGAAGGCGGCGTCGCGGCTGTCGACGGCGAGCAGGCCCGGGTTGGCCGCGGCGCGCGCCGTGATCTCCGCGGTGGTCTGACGATTGTCCGCCAGCTGCTGTTGCTGCGCCTTCTGATCCAGGGCGTTGCTGACTTCCTGAAGCACCTCGGGGTGCTGGATCAGATAGGTCCGGACGCGCGAACCGAAGTCCGTTCCGGTGGCGTAGGGCGCGAGCGCAGCGATCAGGGCCACGACGGACACGGCCAGGGCGGCAACGCCGGCGCGGTCGCCGGACAGCAGGCGGGCCGGCAGGGCGCGCGCGGGCTTGGGGTCGGGCGTCTCGGTCATTCAGGCTCTCGAAAAGGGGTTCAGCCGCCGGCGGGGATCACGCCCTGGGGGCGGCGATCGTTGCGGCGGTCGAGGTCGTCGACATCATCCTGGGTGGCGCCCGAGGCGAAGACGATGTCCATGGCCCGGGTCCATTCGGCCGAGCCGGGCTGCAGCATGTCGCGGGCGCGCAGGGCGAACTGGGTGGCCTGCCGCTCGGCCCCGGAGGCGAAATACATCTCCGCCGAGGCCAGGCGGGCCTCGCCCTCCTTGCCCTGGCTCGCGTAGGCCTGGGCCAGCAGGCGCCAGGCCATGCTGTTGTCCTTCTCCATCGCGGCCGCGCGTTTCAGCTGGTCGACAGCGGCGTCCAGCCTTGCGGCGTCGTGGGTCTCGATCAGGGCGTGGGCGAGATTGATCCGCAGCAGCGGCGCATCGGGCTTGATGTCGACCGAACGCTGGTGGGCCCCGATGGCTTCTTCGGGCCGGCCTTCCTCGAACAGGATCTGGCCCTTGAGCTCCCAGAAATACGGGTTCTCGGGCTGTTCGGTCAGGAGGGCGTCGACCGCGGCCAGCGCCCGGTCGGTCTGGCCGTCACGATACCAGGCGATGGCCCGGGCGTAGCGGGCGGGCAGGGAGACGTCGGTCTCGGGGTAGTCGCGCAGGCTCGTGCCCGGGTTGTCCATGAAGGCGTGGATCTTGGCCAGGACCAGCGCGTGTTGGGCCATGCGCTCCGGACTGTCCCGATTCTCATAGTTCGGCTGTTCAGCCACGAAGCGACGCAAGTTCTCGATCCGGTCCGACGACAGCGGGTGGCTGCGGAAATAGGGGTAGCGGCGGGCGTCCGAGAACACCTCCTGCGACCGGAAATTCTCGAAGAAGCTGACCAGGCCGCGTCCGGACTCGCCGGCCGCCTCGAGCGCCTGGGCGCCGGTATTGTCGGCCTCGCCTTCCTGGTGGGTCATGTAGCGCAGGGCGCTGAGGGTGCCGAAATACTGGCTGTTGCCCAGCAGGACGGCGCCCGCGTCAGGCGCGCCGGCGGCGATGGCCAGAGCGCCCAGCGCCATGGTCATCAGCATGGGCTGCATGCCGGCGTTCTGCGCGCCGTCGCGCAGGGTGTGGCGGTTACGGATGTGCCCGGCCTCGTGGGCGATGACGCCCAGCAACTCGTTCGGATTGCGCGTCCGCAGGATCAAGCCGGTGTTCAGGCCCATGATCCGCCCCCGGGTGGCGAAGGCGTTCAGATCGGCGTCGTTGATCAGCAGAATCTCGACTTCGGACGGCTCCAGACCCATGCCGGTGAAGACCGGGGCGGACCATTCGTGGATGATCGACTCGATCTCGGTGTCGCGGATGGCGCTCTGGGCCGCGGCGGGCGCCGCTGCCGCCAGCACGAGGCTGGCGGCGGCGGCGGCCCCGACGAAGCGGGCGGCGTGTCTGGTCAGCCAGGTCATGGCGTACTCCCGATACCGTCGATCGCCCCCGCTCCGATCCTCACTATCTAATCACGGCCTTTCAGCGGCGCCACCAACCGCGCTTCGGCTTCTCGGGCGGAGCGACGATCTGATTGGGATCTTCGGCGATCAGGGCGGCCACGTCGACTTCGGGCGTGACGGGTTCGGCGACCGGAACCGGAGCGGGAGCCGGCTCGATGACGGGCTCCGGTTCCGCGACGGGTTCCGGCGTCGGGGCTTCCACTGCTTCGGTGTCCGCAGCGTCGAGCTCCGGCGCGACCTCGGCGTTCACCTTGCGGCGCACGCGGCGACGCTTCGGTTCCTCGACGGGAAGCGGGGCGGCGGCCTCGGCCTCGTCAGCGACCATCACGGCCGCGGGCGTGTCCGGCGACGTCTCGAGCGTCATGCCCTCGTCGCTGGCGCGGGCCTCCGGAACGGTTTCCCGGGGCAGGTCGCGATCGGCGCGATCCCGGCCACGGCCGCGACCGCGACGACGCCGCGAACGGCCCGTGCGCTCGCCGTTTTCTCCGGTCTCGGCCTCGACGCGATCGCGGGGCGCCTCGCCATCGGCCGGGGTTTCCGCCGCCGGGCGGGGGGCCGCGGCGCCGGGGTTGATCGGGTCGAACCAGACATAGGGATCGTCCAGCGACGGGGTGCGGCCGCGCACCCAGAAGAAGGCGTCGCGATCGCCGCCCTCTTCACGCACGCGACGTCCGCCGCGGCGGCCCCGCCGGCGCCGACGCCCGGCCTCGCTGTCGTCGTCGTCTTCGGCGGAAGGGGCGGCGGCGGCTTCACCCGCCGGAGCCTCGCCCTCGTCGCGTCGTCCGCCGCGACGCCGGCGGCCGCGACCCCGACCCCGCTCGCCGTCGGCGCGCTCGCTGCGTTCGCGGGGCTCGCCGTCCTCGTCGAGCGCGTCTTCGTCCTCTTCCACGACGTCGTCGAGGAATTCGTCCT
>NZ_JAKFDS010000037.1:0-6275 GCF_036676055.1 Brevundimonas sp.
GGAGGCTGCGGCCCGCCAGCCGGCGCAGCGCCAGCCGATGCCGGCCGCCCCGCCTCCTCCGCCGCCGCCACCGCCGCCACCTCCTCCGCCGCCGCCGCCGCCGCCGCCGCCGCCGATGGTCGGCGTCGCGGCGTCGCCGTTCGGAAACGGCCCGGTGTCCACGGTCAAGCGGCTGGACTCCCGTCAAACCTGGAGCTTCGACATTGATGCCCGCGGGGCCGAGATCCTGCGCATCGCCGCGATCGGCGACGGCGACACCGATGTCGACCTGACCGTCCGCGACGCCGCCGGCAAGCTGCTGTGCGCCGACGGCTTCGGCGACCACTATCCGGTCTGCACCCTGTCGCCCGGCGCGCCGGCCCGCCTACGGGTGCATGTGGTCAATCGCGGCGCGTTGTGGACCCGCGTCCAGATCCTGACCAACTAGGACTCAGGCCCCGGCCTTCTTCGCGAAGGCCAGGGCGCCTTCGGCCAGCATCGGGACCTGGGCCGCCATGGTCTTCGCATGGGCTGAGGCCGCGGTGCCGTCGCGCACCCGCCCGGCGATGCCCTGGCAGATGGCCGCCAGCCGGAACAGGTTGTAGGCGAACAGCCAGTCAAGGTTCGCCGGCCGCGCCCCGGTCAGGCCGGCGTAGCGCTCGACCATCTGTTCGACCGTGGGAATGCCCAGCGCCTCGATGTCGGCCCCGGCCAGCCCGTTTCGGGCGGTCGCCGGAATGACCCAGGCGATCAGCAGATAGGAGAAGTCGGCCATCGGGTCGCCGAGGGTCGACAGCTCCCAGTCCAGCACCGCCCGCACCTCCGCCGCATCGGGGGCGAGGATCAGGTTGTCGAGACGGAAGTCGCCGTGGACGATGCGCGTCGGCCCCTCGGGCGGCAGGGTGGCGGGCAGGAATTCGATCAGCCGGTCCATGGCCGGGATCGGCTCGATCTCCGACGCCCGGTACTGTTTGGTCCAGCGCCCGACCTGCCGTTCGAAATAGTTGCCCGGGCGGCCGTAGTCGCCCAGGCCGATGGCGGCCGGATCAAAGGCGTGCAGCGCCGCGAGCGCATCGACCTGGGCGTCATAGATGTCGCGCCGCTGGTCCGGCGTCATGCCCGGCAGCTTGAGGTCCCACAGCACCCGGCCGTCGACCTTGTCCATGACGTAGAACATCGAGCCGATCACCGCCTCGTCGGTGCACAGGGCCCACGGCCGCGCCACCGGATAGCCCTGGGCGTGCAGGGCCGAAATGACCTGGAATTCCCGGTCCACCGCATGGGCCGAGGCCAGCAGGGTCCCCGGCGGCTTGCGCCGCAGCACATAGGTCCGCCCGGGCGTGGTCAGCTCATAGGTCGGGTTCGACTGACCGCCCTTGAACTGCCGGATCGCCAGCGGCCCGCAATAGCCCATGACGTTGTCCGCCAGCCATTCGCCCAGCCGCGCCTCGTTGAGGGCGTAGCGCGGGTCGACCTCGCGCGTGCCGGAAAAAGTCGATTGGGCGTCTTCGGAAACAGGCTGGTTCATTGTGCGGCGATGATGGCGGCCTTGACCGCACCGCGCCAGCCCTTCAGCAGCCGCTCGCGTTCGTCGGACGCCATGCGCGGCGTCCAGCGCGCCGGCGCCTCGACCGGATGGTCTTCCAGATCGCCGATCAGGCCGACGCCCAGCGCCGCCAGCTTGGCCGCCCCGAGGGCCGTCATTTCCTGGAAGGCCGGCCGCTCGACCACGACCTCGCAGATGTCGGCCACGAACTGCATGGCGAAGGCGTTGGCGGTCACCCCGCCGTCGACCTTCAGCACCTTCAGCCGCGGCGCCCCGTCCTTCGCCAGCGCGTCCAGCAGATCGCGGGTCTGGTAGGCCAGCGACTCCAGCGCCGCCCGCACCATCTGGGCCGGACCGCTGTCCCGGGTCAGACCGGTGATGGTCCCGCGCGCCTCCGGCTCCCACCACGGCGCCCCCAGGCCGGTAAAGCCGGGCACGAGGTAGACGCCGCCGTTGTCGGCCAGCCCCTGCGCCATGGCCTCGGACTGGCGCGATTCCGTGATCACCCCGAGGCCGTCGCGCAGCCACTGGATCGCCGAGCCGGCCGAGAAGATCGATCCCTCCAGCGCCCAGGCCGCCTGCCCGCCGACCGCGTATCCGAGCGTGCCCAGCAGCCGGCTGGTCGAAGCCACCGGCGCGCCGCCGACATTGGCCACCAGAAACGCCCCGGTGCCGTAAGTGATCTTGGCGTCCCCGGCCTTCAGGGCCCCATGTCCCACAAGCGCGGCCTGCTGGTCCCCGGCCGAACCGTGGATCGGCAGGGCGGCCCCGAACAGCGACTCCTCGCAATCGCCGAAATGATCGACGCAGTCCCGGATCTCAGGCAGTCCCTCCACCGGGACATCGAACAGGGTCGCCAGATCGGGACGCCACTGACGCGTGGCCAGGTCCATCAGCGAGGTCCGGCTGGCGTTGGTGGCGTCGGTGACGTGGCGGGCCCCGCCCGTCAGCTTCCAGATCAGCCAGGTCTCGATCGTGCCGAGTTTGACCTCGCCCCGCGCCGCCCGCTCGCGCCCGCCCGGGACAGCGTCCAGCAGCCAGGCGAATTTCGAGGCCGAGAAATAGGGGTCGAGGATCAGCCCCGTCGCCGCCTGCACCATCGGCTCATGCCCGGCGGCCGCCAGCTTCGCGGCCGCCGCCGCCGTGCGCCGGTCCTGCCAGACGATCGCGCGGTGCAGCGGCTCGCCCGTCGCGGCGTCCCAGATCACCGAGGTCTCGCGCTGGTTGGTGATGCCGATGGCGGCGAACCGGCCCACCCCGCCCGCCTTGCGGATGACCTCGCGGCAGGTCTGAAGCGTCGCGGTCCAGATCTCCGCGGCGTCATGCTCGACCCAGCCGGGTTTGGGGAAATGCTGCGCCAGTTCGATCTGGCTGACGGCCACGGGCCGCAGGCCGCCTTCCGGCGCACACTCGAAGGCGATGGCCCGGGTGGAAGTCGTGCCCTGGTCGATGGCGAGGATCAGACGGTTCATGGCCCCACCTTACGCAGAGGCGACGCTTCGGGTTAAGTGCCGTCCATGCACATCGCCTCCTTCGCCGGCGTCCAGGACGCCGCCCGCCAGATCGCCGGCCACGCCGTTCACACGCCGCTGATCGAGAGCCCGGCCCTCAACGCCCATGTCGGCGGTCGCGTCCTGCTCAAGGCCGAGACCCTGCAGCGGGCCGGGGCCTTCAAATTCCGCGGGGCCTGGAACCGCATCAGCCGGCTGACGGCCGACGAAAGGGCGCGTGGCGTCGTCGCCTATTCGTCGGGAAACCACGCCCAGGCCGTCGCCGCCGCGGCGCAGATGCTGGGCATCGAGGCGGTCATCATCATGCCCGCCGACAGCCCGGCCGTGAAGGTCGAGGGCGTTCGGTCATTCGGCGGCGAGGTGCGGATGTACGACCGCTACACCGAAAGCCGCGAGGCCATCGGCGAGGAGATCGCGGCCTCGAAAGGGTCGGTGCTGGTCCGCCCGTTCGACGACCCGTTCGTGATCGAGGGCCAGGGCACCATCGGGCTGGAGATCCTCGATCAGGCCAAGGCGGTCGGCGCCGCCCCGCTGGACCAGCTGGTCTGCGGCGCCTCGGGCGGCGGCCTGATCGCCGGCATCAACCTGACCATGGCCGCCCTGTCGCCGCACACCCCGGTCATCGGGGTCGAGCCGCGCGACTACAACGATTTCCAGCTGTCGATCGCCGCCGGCGAGCGGCTGACCCACGCCCCGGCCAAAGGCACCATCTGCGACGCCCTGATGACCGACCGGCCCGGCGAGCTGACCTTCCCGATCAACCGCCGCGTCGACCGGGTCGAGACCGTCTCCGACGCCGAGGTCGCGGCGGCGGTGCGCTACGCCTTCCGGGTGCTGAAACTGGTGGTCGAACCGGGCGGCGCCGTGTCGCTGGCCGCCCTGCTGGCCGGCAAGATCGCCGCCCGTGACCGCACCACCGCCATCGTCCTGTCCGGGGGCAACGTCGACCCGGCCCTGTTCGCCGCCATCATCGAAGACCGCTTCACCCCGATCGCCTGAGGAGCCCGCCGTCCATGAGCCGCACCGAACGCAAGGGAACCCCCACCCCCGTCGCCGACCTGCCCGGCCTGGTCGGACAGGAGATCGGCGTCAGCCGCTGGATCACCGTCGATCAGGCCCGCATCGACGCCTTCGCCGAGATCACCGAGGACCGCCAGTTCATCCACATCGACCCGGAGGCGGCCAGGACCACGCCCTTCGGCGGGACCATCGCCCACGGCTTCCTGACCCTGTCGCTGTTGTCGGCCATGACCTACGACGCCGTGCCGCCGCTCGAGGGGGTGGTGATGGGGGTCAACTACGGCTTCGACAAACTCCGCTTCCTCGCCCCGGTGCGGGCCGGCTCCAACATTCGGGGGCGCTTCAAACTGCTCTCGGTCGAGGACAAGGGCGGCGGCCGCTGGCTGCTCAAGCACGAGGTCACGGTCGAGATCGAAGGCGCGGACAAACCGGCCCTGGTCGCGGAATGGCTGGGGATGCAGGTGGTGGGTTAGCCCTCCCCGACCCCTTCGATCACCCGGCCGGAACCCTCGCAGGTCGGGCACGGCCGGTCGCCGACCTGCCCCGTGCCGTTGCAGCCGGGGCAGATGGCCTCGCCGGTTCCGGGCGTTTCGGGCTCGGCCTCGTCGCCGGGCGCGGGCGTGATGGGGACCTCGGTCATGCGCGGGTAACGCACGGGCGCGGCGGAGGGTTCAGCCCTCCCCGAGACACCTCAGCGCCACTTCCAGATTGCGCAGTCCGTCCTCGCCGGTCACGGCCGGCGGCTCGCCGGTGCGGATGGCGTGGGCGAAGGCTTCCAGCTCCTTCTTCAGCGGCTCGGCCGGCCAGCTGTTGACGGCGCGGGTCTGGTAGGAGCCGTCGGCCTGCTGGCCGAAATATTCGGTCACCTGACGGGTGATCAGGTCGGCCACCACGAACTTGTTGCGCGTCGCCACCTGCAGGGTGCGGACCTTGTAGGGGGTCACCCAATTGGTGGTGATGTGGGCGATGACCCCGTTCTCCAGCCGGAACTGCAGCAGGGCGGTGTCCTCGCGCTCGGCGCGGGTGCGGGCCAGCTGCGGCTGGACCTCGACGATCTCGCTGTCGGTCAGGTGGCGGATGATGTCGATGTCATGCACCGCCAGGTCGATGACCACCCCGACCTCGCCCATGCGCGGCGGGAAGGGGCCGACGCGGGTGATCTGGATCGAGATGATGTCGTCGCCGTCGATGGCGCGCTTGACCGCGTCGACGGCCGGATTGAAGCGCTCGACCTGGCCGACCATCAGCACCCGGCTGTTGGCCCGGGCTGCGTCGATCATGCGCTGGGCGTCGGCCACGGTGGCGGCGATGGGCTTCTCGACCAATACATGGACGCCCGCCTCCAGCAGGGCCACGCCGAGATCGGCGTGGTGCCGGTTGGGCGTGGCCACGACCGCGGCGTCGAGGCCGGCGGCGACGAAGGCCTCGGCTGTGGTCACCGCCGTCGCCCCATAGGCGGCGGCGACGCCCTCGGCGGTCGCCGCGTCGGGGTCGAACACATGGGTCAGCTCGACGTCGCGGATGTCCGACAGCACCCGGGCGTGGTTGCGCCCCATGACGCCGGCGCCGGCGACGCCGAATTTGAGGACGGACTGGTGCTGGGTCATGCGGATCAGCTCTTGAAGGAAGCGACGGCGGCGATGATGCGGTCCTGGGTCGCCTCGTCCAGATCGGAATGCATCGGCAGGCTGATGACCCGGTCCTTGAGCCGCTCGGTGACCGGCAGGCCCTGCGGCCCGCGCGGATACATGTCATAGGCCGGCTGCAGGTGCAGCGGGATCGGATAATAGACCGCCGTCGGCACGCCCTGTTCCTTCAGGTGCGCCGCCAGACCGTCCCGGTCCTCGTGCTCGATCGTGTACTGGGCCCAGTTGGAGACATTGCCGGCCGGCACGTCCGGCACGGCCGCCACGTGCGGGCGCAGGCCCTCGTTGTAGCGGGCGGCGATGCGGTTGCGCCATTCGATCTCCTGCCCGAACACCTTCAGCTTCTCGATCAGGACGGCGGCCTGGATGGTGTCCAGCCGGCTGTTCAGGCCGATGCGCATGTTCAGGTATTTGGGGTCGTGGTCGAAGGTCTTGCCCTCCAGATCGCGGGCCACCGCCTTGCCGTGCACGCGGATGGAATCGATCAGCTGGGCCAGGTCGTCGTCATTGGTCAGCACCGCCCCGCCGTCGCCGTAGCAGCCCAGCGGCTTGGCCGGGAAGAAGCTGGTGGTG
>NZ_JAKFDS010000038.1:0-3601 GCF_036676055.1 Brevundimonas sp.
GGCCGCCCAGGCTGAACCGGCCGGCGAACGGCCCTACCAACCGGCCGCCGCCGCCCCGGCCGCGACCCCCGACCGCCCCCGCCAGTCGGTGCAGTAGCAGCACCCCACTCCGCAGCTTTCGTCATCCTCCGGCAAGCGGCGCGCCGCGCAGACCGGGGGACCCAGCGGCGCGCGCGAGCGCGACCCTGACGGTGCGCCGCCGTCTGCAACAGCCTGCGTGCACAGGTCGCCTTCGGCGCCGCTGGGTCCCCCGGTATCGCTGCGCTCGCCGGAGGATGACGAAAGCAGGGGGGCCGCCCAAAGAAAAAGGGCCGCGTCCTCGCCGGACGCGGCCCTTGATCGTTGGAACGGGCGAAAACCCTATTCGATGTCTTCGTTCAGCAGGCCGACCTTGAAGAAGCCCTTGGCCTGCAGCTCGTTCATGACTTCCATGAACTGGTTGTAGGTGACTTCCGGGTCGGCGCGGACGAACACGCGCTCCTGCTTGCAGGCCGGGTCGCCGCCGCCGAGGGCGGCGCAGACGTCGGCCGAGAGGCCTTCAAGGCTGGACTGCTTGTCGGCGATGAAGATCGAGCCGGTTTCCTGGACGGTGATGTACACCGGATCCTTCTGCGGCGCGTCAGGGGGCGGGGGCACCGCCGGCGGCAGGTCGAGGCGGATCGACACGGTCGCCATCGGCGCGGCGACCATGAAGATGATCAGCAGCACCAGCATGATGTCGACGAACGGCGTGACGTTGATGTCGGCGTTCTGTTCAATGGTGTGGGCTTTGCCACCACCGGGTCCGGAAAGTTTGGCGGCCATCCGCTTTGGTTCTCCATCAGGCCCGGCGCGAAACGCGGCGAGCGACGCTGAAAGCTTCGGACCGTCTCTTGGCGTCCCCGGCCCGGCTTGTAAAGCGGGTTCGGACCGAAGTCGGTTCCCTCGCGGGTTCCGCCTTCGCTTTACGCCTCCCAGGCGAGCCGATCAGCCCTTGGCGAGCTTCAGGAACCGGTCCTTCAGCGCCCCATCGGACTTGAAGGCGCCAGTGAACCGGGTGGTGATGGTCGAAACGTGGCGGTGGTGCACGCCGCGCGTGGTCATGCACTGGTGTTCGGCGTCGATCAGTATGGCCACGCCGTGCGGCTGCAGGTGCGATTCGATGGCCTCGGCGATCAACTGGGTCAGGGTTTCCTGGGTCTGCAGCCGGCGCGAGAAGATCTCGACCACCCGCGCCAGCTTGGAGATGCCGACCACCTTCTCGTTCGGGATGTAGGCGACATAGGCCTTGCCCAGGAACGGGGCCATGTGATGCTCGCAATGGCTCTCGACCTCGATGTCGCGCAGCAGCACCATGTCGTCATAGCCCTGCACGTCCTCGAAGGTGCGGCTCAGCTCCTTCTCGACATCGGCGTCATAGCCGTCGAACCATTCGCCATAGGCGTCGACCACCCGCTTGGGCGTGTCGATCAGGCCCGGACGGTCGGGATCGTCGCCGGCCCAGGCCAGCAGGGTCCGCACGGCCTTCAGGGCCTCCTCGCGCGACGGGCGCGTCGTCGCCGGGTCGTTGTCGCCGACCAGAACGGGCTTGGCGGGGGTGAGGCTCATGGGACGGTTCTCGAACGCGCGGCTTTGTAAGTCGCGAGGGACTGTTTATCAGCTTGGCGGCGTATATGGGACCGCCCGTCCGTCCCGCAAGAAAACTCTCCCGCAAAGACTCCTCATGCCGCTGACGATTTACGACACCCTTCACCGCGAAAAGCGTGTGTTCGAGCCGCGCGACCCCGGCCGGGTGACACTCTATGTCTGCGGCCCGACGGTCTATGACTACGCCCATATCGGCAACGCCCGCCCGCCGGTGGTGTTCGACGTGCTGGTGCGGCTGCTGCGCCGGACCTACGGCGCGGACGCCGTCGTCTATGCGCGCAACGTCACCGACGTGGACGACAAGATCAACGCCAAAGCCGCCAGGGAAGGCACGCCCATCGGCGACGTCACTTCGCGTTACGAGGCGGCCTATCTCGAGGACATGGGCCGGCTCAACGTCTCGCCGCCGGACATCGCCCCCCACGTCACCGACCACATGGACGCCATCGTCCGGCAGATCGGCGCCATCATGGACCACGGCTGCGCCTACGCCGCCGAGGGCCATGTCCTGTTCGACGTCTCCTCCTACGAGACCTACGGCCGGCTGTCGGGCCGCAACCTCGACGACATGATCGCCGGGGCCCGGGTCGAGGTCGCTCCCTACAAGAAGAACCCGCACGACTTCGTGCTGTGGAAGCCGTCGAAGGAGGGCGAACCCTCCTGGCCGTCGCCGTGGGGCGCGGGGCGTCCGGGCTGGCACATCGAATGCTCGGCCATGATCGAGGAGACCCTGGGCCTGCCGATCGACATCCACGGCGGCGGCATCGACCTTGTGTTCCCCCACCATGAGAACGAAATCGCCCAGGGCGTCTGCGCCCACGGCCACGCCCACGAGGCGTCGGCCCACGCCGAATACAGCCGCTACTGGATGCACAACGGCTTCCTGACCGTCGACGCCGAGAAGATGTCCAAGTCGATCGGCAACGTCCTGCTGCTGCACGATCTGGTGCAGTCGATGCCGGGCGAGGTCGTCCGCTGGGCCCTGCTCAGCGCCCACTACCGTCAGCCGCTCGACTGGAACCAGTCGCTGCTGGACCAGAGCCGCAAGGCGCTGGACCGTCTGTACGGGGCGCTGCACCGCTCCGCCGCCGTCGAGGCCTCGACCGACGAACCGCCGGCCGACTTCCTCAAGGCCATCGAGGACGACCTGAACACGCCGGGCGCCATGGCCAGTCTGTTCGCCCTGTCCAGCGAGATCGAGCGTGCGATGACCGCCGGCGACCACGGCGTCGTGGCCCGGGCCAGGGGCGAACTGGTCGCCGCGGCAGCCATCCTGGGCGTGCTGCAGGCGGATCCCGCCGTCTGGCTGGAAGGCGAGGTCTCCGACGCCCTGCGCACTGAGGTCGAAGCCCTGCTGGAGCAACGCGCCGCCGCCCGCGCCGCGAAGGACTGGCCCGAAGCCGACCGCATCCGCGACCGCCTCAACGCCCTGAACGTCGTCGTCATGGACGGCCCGACCGGCGCGACCTGGCGGGTGAAGGGGTAACCCTCACTGTCTCCTCCCCGTTCGCGTAGCGAATGGGGAGGGACGGATCGCTTTCCCTTGCTTTCGTCATCCTCCGGCAAGCGGCGCAGCCGCGCAGACCGGGGGACCCAGCGGCGCCGATGGCGATCTGTTCAGGCAGGCTGCGGTATTCCGCGGAGCTCCCGGCAGTTTCGCGCTCTCGCGCGCCGCTGGGTCCCCCGGTCTCGGCTTCGCCTCGCCGGAGGATGACGAAAGCGGGAATTGCTGCGCTGCAAGTTCATGCGCCGCCGTCCTTTCGTTTTCCGTCAACCTCCTGTTTCCCCACGACATCGCCTCCACGTCAGCGTCCTGAACCCGCCCTAGGGCGGGCCCGGTCTAGACTCCTCCCATCCCGTCGACGGGGAGGGCGTCGGATCCACGTTCTCGATGACGGCGGGCTGTGGTCGAGCGATGAAGCCCGGGCGATGGAGAGTCCGGGGGGCCTCGAGGGCGGGGATGGATCCTGCCCGC
>NZ_JAKFDS010000039.1:0-26789 GCF_036676055.1 Brevundimonas sp.
TGGCGGATGCGCAGCCAGTTGCCGTAGCCGCCCCAGCGCCGGGCCTCGACCACCACGCCGTCGGCGGGGGCCACGACCGGCGTGCCGGTGCCGGCGGCGAAGTCGATGCCCTGGTGCATCTTGCGATAGCCGGCGATCGGATGGCGACGGAAGCCGAACGACGACGAGACGCGGAACCCGCGCTCCAGCGGCGTGCGCATGAAGGCCGAGCGGGTGTTCTTGCCCGTGGCGTCGAAATACTGCGGCTCCTTCGCCCCGGCGGGCTGGAAGCGGTAGAAGGCGACGCCCTTCAGCTCTGCGTACAGCAGGCCGTCGGTGCCGATGGTGCGGCCGTTCTCGGTCACCGTCCGCCCGTAGACATAGGTGAAGTCGTCCGAGGCGCGGATGTCGCGGTCCATGTCGAACTTGTGCGAAAACAGCTGGCCGGCCCTGCGGCGCACGGCGGCGGGGACGCCCTCGCGCTGGGCCGAACGGGACAGCGAGCCCTCGACCTTGCCGTTCAGCACGACGATTTCGTGGGTGACCTTTTCCTCGAGGGCGCGAAGACGCAGGGCGCCGTCGAAGGTGCGCGACACAGTGACCTGGCTGGCCGGGCCGGTGCGCATGGTCAGGCCGATCAGGCGGGGGTCGCCGCGGCCGCCGCGCGGCTTGGCGATGGCGGTCTCGAACCGGAGGCCGGCGCGGATCTCGCTCATGTCCATGGCGTTGGACAGGGTGGCGGCGACGGCGGAGGCTTCTTCCGGCGCGATGCCGGTGCGGCGCACGGCCTGCTCGAAGGTTTCGCCGCGGCGAATCTGGACGGGAATGGCTTCCGGGGCGGTCAGGCCGGCCGGGGTGCCCGCGGCGGCGAACGCCTGCGCCTCGATGGCGGCGAGCTGTGCGGGAGTCAGGGCGGGAACTTCTTCAGCCTGAGCGGGCTGATATACGCGTCCGGCAAGAAGAGCCACCGAGAGCGCCGCGACCGCCGTGAGAGCGTGAGGCGCGAGCCGCATCGGTTGGCGACGTGGATCGAACTGAGCCATCGGTCCCCGATATATGACGACGCCCACCGGCGCCCAAGCCACTAAAAGCAAGGATCGCGCCTGGAGAAGCCCCCCGACGCGAGACAGGCCCTATAGCCCGACATTCCCATCATGGGAAGCGAGTTCGTTACAGACCGTTAACCGGTGAAATCGCCAACGGTAAAGCCCGGGCCGAACGGCAGCTTATCGCGGGGATCGAACAGTGTATTGACGGCGTTTCGTGCAGGTTTCGGGAGCAGTTCGCCGCCTCCGCCTTGATATCGCCCTTGCTGCATTCAAAGTGGCTGATGCGCCACTGTGCTGTGTTTCCCCAGTCACGCCTGCTGTGCTGTTTCAGGAGTCCCGTTTGTTCATCGTCAAGGTCACGGCATGAGCGACGCCCCCGCCTCCGCCCCCGTCCGGGCGCCTGCGCGAAAGGGCGGCGGCCCCCGTCGCCTGCTGCTCGGGTTTGGCGTGGCCGTCTGCGTCCTGATCGTGCTGGCGGGACTGCTTTATCTCAACCGCCGCGCCGCCACCCGCCAGGTCCTCGTCGGCTGGCTCGAGCGTCAGGGCGTCCCCGCCGAGGTCGAGATCGAGCGGATCGAGCTCGACGGCCTTGTCGCCAGCGTCCGCATCGGCGATCCGCGCAATCCCGACGCTGTGATCGAACGGGTCGAGGTCGACTACGCCATCGGCGCGCCCTGGTCGAAGGCGGGGCTGGGCGTCACCCCCAGCCGCATCCGTCTGTTGCGGCCCGTGCTTCGCGCCTCGTTCCGGGACGGGAAATTCTCGGTCGGCAGCCTCGATCCGCTGGTCGAGCGGTTCGCGGGCCGTCCGCCGCGGCCGGACTCCCGCGGGCCGCTGGTGCTGGTCGAGCAGGGCAGGGTGCGCCTGGATACCGAATACGGCCCGGTCGCGATCCTCGGCGACGCGCGCATCGACGACGGCAAGCTGATCCGGCTCAGCGGCCGGATGCCCGCGGCCGACCTCAAGAGCGGCGGGATCGAGGCGCGCGCCTTCGCCGCCACCCTCGCCGTCACCACGACCGGCGACCGCGTGGCCGTGAATGCCGTGGCCTCCGCCGACAGGGCGGCCCTTCCCGGTTTCGCGGGGGCGGACGCCCGCCTGACGTTGACGGGCGATCTGCCCTATCCCGATCTGGAGCGCCGTCGCGGCGACGGACGCGCCCGGGTGGACATCGGCCTCGTCGCCGCCCGGTTGAACACCGGAGACATGACAGCCCGCGACGCCGTCGCCAGGGTCGGTTTCGACGGCCAGACCACGGGATGGCTCGAGACCTTCCGGGTCGAGGGCGCGGCCGACGCCGATTTCCGCGCGGCCCGGCTGGACGGTCCGGATGTGGACGCGACAGCGGCGGCCCTGCGCTGGACCGACGCCCGCGCCGTTCTCGCCCGGGACGACGCTGGTTTCGGCTGGCGCATCGACGGCCCCGCCCGGATCTCGGCCGCCCGCGCCGTGGGGGCCGGGCTGGACGGCTCCGGGGTGACGCTGACATCAGCCCGGCTGACGGCGGGGGGCCGTGACTCCGCCGTGGAGGTCAACGGCCCCTTGGGTCTCGCCGCGGATCGGCTCGGCTGGGGCGACCTGTCGTTGACCGCGGCCCGGGGCGGCGCCGATCTCGAGCTCGTGTCGGATGGGGGTCTGCGTCTGCGGGTCTCCGGCGGACTGCGCGCCGCCCGGGGCGCCTGGCCGCTGTTCGGCCCCGCGGCCGGCGACGACGGGGCCGATCTGGCGGAGATGAAGCGCGCTCTTGGCGCTTTCGCGGTCGACATTCCCGCCTTCACCCTGGTGTCCGGCGACGGCGGGACCCGGGTGACGCTCGACCGGGCCGCCACCCTCAGCCCGGCCAATGGCGGCGTGCTGACGCTCCGCGCCGGCAACGGCCCGATCTTCGCCGCCGCGCGCGGACAGTCGGGCGGCGGCGCCCTCGCCCTGACAGCGACGCGCGGCCGCGGCCTGCCCGAGGCGAGCTTCGCCATCCCCGCCTGGCGGCTGACGCCCGACGGCTTCACCGCAGACCTCGACGGTCGCGCCGCCCTCGACTTCGAGCTGGCGCGCGGGATTTCGCTCGACACCCGCGGACGGCTGACCTCGTCCGGCGGTCGCATCACCTATGTGGCGGCGGGGTGCACGCCGCTGACTGTCGAACGGCTGGAGCTCGGCGAGAACGATGTCGTCGACGTGTCCGGCCGCGCCTGCCCCATTGATCGCCCTTTGGTCAGCATCGCCGGCGGACGCTGGCGGGCCGACGGCGCCCTCGCCGGTCTCGACGCCTCGGCCCCCTTCCTCGCCCTGCATTTCCGCGACGCCGCCGGCCGGTTCGCGGCGACGGGCGGTCCATCCGGCCTCGGTCTCGAGACCCGCGTCGACCGCGCGACCGTCGAGGACGCCACCGCCCCGCTGCGTTTCAACCCGCTCACCGCGGCCGGCTCGGCGACGCTGGCGAACGAGGACTGGACCGGGGCCTTCGACCTGTCCCGCAACGGCATGGCGCTGGGCGCCCTGACTCTCGCCCATGATGGTCCGTCGGGCGCCGGGGGGCTGACCATCCACGCCCCGTCCATCGTGTTCGCCGAGGGCGGCCTGCAGCCGGTCGATCTCAGCCCGCTGGCCGGCGATTTCGCGGCCTCTCCAGCGACCGGATCGGTCGCCTTCCAGGGCCGCGTCGACTGGCTGGCCGAGGCCGAGGGCTCCAGCTCCGGCCGCCTGACCATCCCCGACCTCGACTTCGTCAGCCCGGCCGGCCCGGTGAAAGGGCTGAAGGGAACCGTCGACTTCATCAGCCTGGCCCCGCTGGTCACCGCCCCCGGCCAGCGACTGACCGCCGACCTGCTCGAATCCGTCGCGCCCCTGACCGACATCGAACTGACCTTCGGTCTCGACAAGTCCGCGGTGACCGTCGAGGGCGGCGATCTGACCGTGGCCGGCGGCGTCATCCGCCTCGAGCCCTTCGCCCTGCCGCTGGACCGCAGCCAGCCCTTCAGCGGCGTCATCGTGCTGGAGAAGGTCCAGCTGGGCGAGGTCATCGCCGGCTCCGGTTTCGGCGACAAGGTGGCGCTGGACGCCGTGGTCTCGGGCCGTCTGCCGTTCACCTCCGATCCGAAAGCCGGCATCCGCATCGCCGGCGGGACCCTCGCCGCCGTCCAGCCCGGCCGCCTGTCGATCCAGCGCGAGGCCCTCAGCGGTCTGGAGGCCGGCGGGGGCGGCGAGGGCGTGCCTCCGAACACAGTGCAGGACCTGGCCTACCAGGCCATGGAGAACCTGTCGTTCGACATCCTCTCGGCCGAGGTCAACAGCCTCGACGAGGGCCGCATCGGGGTGCTGTTCCGTATCCGGGGCCGCCACGATCCGCCGCAGCACCAGGAGCTGCGCATCAGCATCGCCGAGTTCATCAGCCGCGAATTCCTCAACCGCGAACTGCCGCTGCCGTCGGGCACGGGAATCGACCTGACGCTCGACACCACCCTCAACCTGAACCAGCTGATCGGCGACCTGCTGGAGCTGAACCGCGCCCGCAACGGCGCCCCGTCCGCCGCAGCCGCGGCGCCCGAGCGGACGGACCCCGTGCCCACGCCTTGATCGCGCCCTCCCGGCCGTTCAGAACCCGTTCACCCTGTGCGGCGTTAGATCGTCGCAGATCAATACCGGAGACCCCCGCATGACCCGGACGCCCGCACGCCTCGCCCTGATCGGCCTGATCGCCGCCGTCGGCGCGAGCGCCTGCACGCCCACGGTCCGGCTGCAGGTCGATCCGATCCAGATCTACGCCAAGCTGGACGCCGACGTCCGTATCCGTCTCGACAAGGAGCTTCAGGACCTCCTCGTCGAGAACCCGAACCTGTTCTGATGCGAAAGCCGCTTCCGATGATGTCCTTCCGCAAGCTCTTCGTCATCACCGCCGCCGTCGCCGCTCTCGGCGTCGCCGCCGGCGCCGCCTTCGCCCAGACCGCGGGGCAGAAGGCGATGATCGACGCCGCCAAGGCTCAGGGAACCGTGGGCGAACAGGCCGACGGCTATCTCGGCTTCCGCCAGCCCTCGTCCGATCCGGCCCTGACGCAGGCCGTGACGGTGACGAACAACGCCCGGCGCGAGGCTTACGCCAACAGCGCCCGGACCGCCGGAACCACAACCGAAGTCGCCTCCGCCCGCGCCTTCGAGACCATCGTGCTGCCGCGCATCAGCTCGGGCCAGTGGTACCGCAACGCCCAGGGCCAGTGGGTCCAGCGCTGATCGCCTGCGACGGTTTGCGAGCCCCGTAGTTCTACGGGGGTGTGTCGGACTCCGCGCCCGGGGTAGGGTGCAGGATGACCCTTTTTCGCACTTCCCTCATCGCTGTCGGCGTCGCCGTCGCGTCGATCGCAGGCATCAGCTGGGCGTGGACGGCCATCGGCGGCGGCTCCATGCCGATCCACGGCTTCATCGCCCTGTCGCTGGGCATTCTGGGCACCGTGGCCCTCGCCTGGATTCTGATGGCCCTCGCCTTCCGGTCCGACAGCGAAGGCTGGGACGACCGCGCCGACCGTACGGGCAGCGCCGACGTCACGACCCCGGACAAGCCTTGAGCCGGACCCCGTCGCAGGCGATAGGTCGCGAATGACTGACGCTTCCGACACGCCCGCCTCCGTGATCACCTACGCCGGCTACCTGGCCCTCGACGACCTGCTGGCCGCGCAGCATCCGATCTCGTCCGAGCACGACGAGATGCTGTTCGTCGTCATCCACCAGACCAAGGAGCTGTGGCTCAAACAGATCCTGCACGAGGTGGCCCAGGCCCAGGCGCTGGTCCGCGCCGGTGATCTGGTTCCGGCCTACAAGAGCCTCGCCCGCATCAGCCGCATCCAGGCGGTGATGACCATGAGCTGGGACATCCTCGCCACCATGACGCCGGCGGACTATCTGCGCTTCAGGGGCGTGCTCGGCTCGTCCTCCGGGTTCCAGAGCGACCAGTTCCGGCGCTTCGAATATATGCTCGGCCTCAAGGACGACCGCTTCCTGCGCTTCCATGAGGAGCGGCCCGACGCCCACGCCGCGCTCAAGGCGGCGCTGGACGCGCCCAGCCTGTACGACGACGCCCTGGCCCAGCTGGCGGCCGCCGGCCTGCCTGTGCCGTCCGAAGTGCTGAACCGCGACGTCAGCCGGCCGTACGAGGCGTCCGAAGGCGTCGAGGCCGCCTGGCTCGAGGTCTACCGCGACACCGCCCGATGGTGGCCCTTCTACCAGCTGGCCGAGAAGCTGGTCGATCTCGACGACGCCCTGCTGACGTGGCGGCACAAGCACGTTGTCACTGTCGAACGCATCATCGGCCGCCGCCGCGGCACCGGCGGCACCGAGGGCGTCGCCTATCTGACCGAGACCCTGCAGCGCCGCTGCTTCCCCGAGCTGTGGTCGCTGCGCACCAAACTCTGAGCCCGGCTGGCGGCCGATCCTTCGCTGGGCGAGGCTGCAACCCACGGCGAACCGCGGCGGTTGTGCGGGCGCCTGCTTCCCTTTGCGAGGAGCCCCCATGAACCGTCTCGCGACCGTCCTGCCTGCACTCCTCGCGCTCGCTGCCTGCGATCCGGCCCCGGTGGAGAACCGTCCGGCCGGGCCGCCGCCCGCGCCCTCGAAGGCGCCGCCGGCCCCGCCGGCGGAGACGCAGCCGGCGGAGGCCCCGGACCAGCTCGCCTTCGTCGACGGGACCAGCCGGGAGCGCCTCCGGCTCGCCTGTCGCGGAGACGGACAGCTGCAGATCACCGTGCCGGGATTCGAGCCGATCGGAAGCGAGGACCGGCTGACCCTCGGGGCCGGCGACGAGGCTTTCGCCCATGTCGCGGACCTCGAAGCGCCGGGTCCCGGGGTGACCGGCGGCGGCCCGGTCGACCGCGATCTGCTCGACCGGCTGGCGCGCGGCGCGCCGGTCCGGGCGGTCTATGGCGCCCAGTCCGTCGGCCCCCTTCAGGCGACCCGGCCGGAGGCGCTGGCGGCCTTCACGGAGCGTTGCCGGGAGGGCCCGGCCGGCTGACGAGGCAACCAACCCGGTCACGGCGGGGTTTAAGCGGCAGAGAACAAGCGGGAATCCCGTCATGTCCAACGCCAATCACCACGACATCCACGTCCTGAACGGTCTGATTCAGACCGCCATCGACAGCGCCGACGGCTACCGTCTGGCCTCCGGCGAGACCGATGATCCGGGTCATCGCGACCTGTTTGGACGCCGCAGCTTTGAGCGCCGCCAGGTCGCCGAGGAGCTGCAGTCGACCGTCCGGGCCCTGGGCGGAGACCCCGCCGCCGAGGGCTCGATCCTCGCCAAGGCCCAGCGCGCCTTCGCCGACGTCAAACACGCCCTGATGCGGGACGAGACCGGCCTGGTCGGCGCGGTCGAAATCGCCGAGGACGCGGTGCGGACCCGTTTCGAAAAGGCCCTTGAGGACAGCCGGATCTCCGCCACGACCCGCGAGACCATTCGCCGGGCCTATTCCCGGGTCAGCGGCGGACGCGACGAGGTGCATGAGCTCCGTCACAGTCTGGAAAGCCGGCGCGACGCGGGCAACTCCCTGTATCCGCACTAGCCGGACGCGAAAAAGGCCCCGGTCTGCACCGGGGCCTTCGTCAATTCAGCTTCGCGAAGCGGCTTACGCTTCGGTGTCGGCGGGGCCCTCGGCCTTGCCGGTTTCCGGAACGACGACGCCCTTGGGCGCGCGGACCGTCTGCTTCTCGGCGATCCGGGCCGACTTGCCGCGGCGATCGCGCAGGTAATAGAGCTTGGCGCGCCGCACGACGCCGCGACGCTTGACCTCGATGGAGTCGATGTTCGGCGACAGGATCGGGAACACCCGCTCCACGCCTTCGCCGAAGGAAATCTTCCGCACGGTGAAATTCTCGTTCACGCCGCCGCCGGCGCGGGCGATGCAGACGCCCTCGAAGGCCTGGATGCGTTCGCGCTCGCCTTCCTTGATCTTGACCATGACCCGCAGCGTGTCGCCGGGCTGGAAGTTCGGGATCTCGCGCTTGGCGATCAGGCGGGCTTTTTCTTCGGCTGCGATCGTCTGCAGGATGTTCATGTCATTCTCCTCGAGCTTTTGCGCTCTTTACCTGTGATTTGGCGGAGTCAGGCTCCGCGGTCGTCTTTGCGAGATGCGCCGCCCAGAGGTCCGGCCGCCGCTCCCGCGTGGTCTTCTCCCGCTGCTCTTCGCGCCATTGTGCGACCTTCTTGTGGTCGCCCGACAGAAGCACCTCGGGTATCTCCAGCCCCTCGAACGTCCGCGGTCGCGTGTACTGCGGATGCTCCAGAAGGCCGTCCTCGAAGCTTTCCGAACTCAGGCTTTCGGCCTGGCCCAGGACCCCGGGGATCAATCGAACGCACGCCTCGATCACCACCATCGCCGCAGCCTCGCCACCGGCGAGCACCGCGTCTCCGACGGAGACCTCCTCGAACCCGCGCGCGTCCAGCACGCGCTGATCCACCCCCTCGAACCGGCCGCAGAGGACGGTGATCCCGTCCGCCCTGGCCCATTCCTTGACGCGCGCCTGGGTCAGGGGCCGACCCCGGGCGCTCATGTACAAAAGCGGCCGTTGCGGACCAGAAACGCTGTCGAGCGCCCGGGCCACCACGTCCGCTTTAAGCACGGCTCCCGGTCCGCCACCCGCGGGGGTGTCGTCCAGGAAGCCGCGCCTATCCTCGCTGAAGCCCCGGATGTCAAGGGTTTCGAGGCTCCACAGCCCCTTCTCGCGCCACGCCGTGCCGATCAGCGAGACGCCGAGCGGCCCCGGAAAGGCCTCGGGAAACATGGTCAGGACGGTGACGGTGAAGGGCGGGCGGGCGGTCATGGCGCGCGCTCATACAGCAAACCCGCCGCCGGAGCGAACCGCGCTCAAGCAGCGAGCGACCGCGTCGCGAGCGTCAGCGCCCTACCGGCGTGACGCGATCCAGCTGTCCACCTGGTCCTCCAGCACGTCCAGCGGCACCGAGCCCGAGCCCAGCACCACGGCGTGGAAGTCGCGGATGTCGAACCGCTCTCCCAGCGCCGCCTGCGCCCGCTGACGCAGCTCCATGATCTTGAGCTCGCCGATCTTGTAGCTGGTCGCCTGCCCCGGATTGGTGATGTAGCGCTCCACCTCCTTGACGATGTCGCGCTCGCTCAGCAGCGAGTTCTGGCGGAAATAGGCGATGGCGTCCTCGCGGCTCCAGCGCTTGGCGTGCAGCCCGGTGTCGGTCACCAGCCGCACCGCCCGCCACAGCTCGGTCGAGAGCCGGCCGAAGTCCGAATAGGGGTCCTGGTAGAAGCCCATCTCCTTGCCCAGCCGCTCGGCGTACAGGCCCCAGCCCTCGGCGTAGGCGCCGTAGCCGCCGAAGCGCCGGAACGACGGCAGGCCCTGCATCTCCTGCGCATAGGCGATCTGGAAATGGTGGCCCGGCGCGCCCTCGTGATAGCTGATGCCCTCGATCTGGGGCTTCAGCACCTGGGTCATGTCCGACAGGTTGACGTAGTAGATGCCCGGCCGCGAGCCGTCGGGCGCCGGCGAGTTGTAGAAGGCGATCGAGGCTGTCGCCTCGCGCCATGGCTCCACCGCCCGCACCTCCAGCGCCGCCTCGGGCAGGTCGCTGAACCACTGCGGCGCGACCGCCATCACCTGGGCGATGAAGGCCCGGCTGTCGGTCAGATACTGCTCCTTGCCCTCCGGCGTGTTCGGATACTGGAAGCGCGGATCGGTCTTCAGATGCGCGAACATCTCCTGCAGCGAACCCTCGAACCCGACCTGGTCCATGATCGTCTGCATTTCGCCCTGCAGCCGCGCCACCTCGTTCAGCCCGATCTGGTGGATCTGCTCCGCCGTCAGGTCGGTCGTCGTCGAGAGCCGCAGGCGGGCGTTGTAGAATTCTTCGCCCTGCGGCAGCCGCCACACGCCGCCGTCCCGGTCCGGCATGGCCGCCGCCTGCTGCTGCACCTCGGCCAGCGCCGTCAGCACATGCTCATAGCCCCGCTTCCACTCGCCGGTCAGCGCCTCGCGCCCCGCGGCCAGCAGCCGCGCCTTCGTGGCCTCATCCGTCTGCAGCGCCGCGACCTTCTTCTGGAAATCCGCCCACACCGGATTGTCGGCCCCGTCGTCGAACGGCGCCCCGGCGATGATGTTGCGCGTGTTGGCGATCGACGGCTCGAACACGAAATTCGGCGAGATGACCCCCGCAGCCGCCCGCTGGCGCAGCTCGGCCGCGATCTCGCCCATGACCCGCTCGGAGTCCTTCAGCCGCGCCACATAGGCCTCGGCGTCCTCGACGCTGTCGACCCGGTGGTTGTTGATCATGAACACCGGAAGGCCGGTGGTCGGATTGCCGTTCGCCGCGAACTGATAGCCCCAGTCGCGCCAGCGGTTCGACAGCCGCGCCTGCTCGACCCCGTATTCGAACAGCCGCCACGACATCCGGCTCTCGTCGCTCAGCGCCTTCGGATTGAACTGGTCGTTCAGCTGCGCGACCTGACGCTCCATCAGCGCCAGGCTCCGATCGGCCGCCGCGTCGGTTGTGTCGTCCAGCTTGTCGTAGTCCCGCTTGATCCCCAGCGCGGTCATCGATTGCGGCGACAGGGCGATCCGCTCCTGGAACGCCTGTTCGAAGAAGGCCGCCAGCCGCGCGTCCTCGCTCTGCGCCTCGGCCGCCGGTTGCGCATGGTGCTGCGCGTGCCCGGCGGGGGCGTCCTGCGCCGCCGCGACGTGCGGCCCCGCCAGCAGGGCGACGGCGCAGACGGTGGAAACGAGCAGACGACGCATGGAAACCCTCCCGGAAAACTCAGCCCGGGACCATCGACGGTCGTGGAGCGCGGCGCAAGTTACGCCCCCGTAACGCCCCCTAGAACTCCCGCCAGCTGTCGCCCGGGTCGCGTTCGCCGGGCTCGACGCTTTGCTGGCCCCAGGCCACGATCATCAGCAGCTTGTGGCTGCGGATGCGGAACTCGCCGGTCATCGGCACGACAGCGCCCAGCGGCGCCCCGGTGGTCGGCTCGTAGAGGAAGCCCGAGAACTCGGCCACGCCGACGCGGTCGCGGCGGCTGTAGACCGACAGCTCCGGGATCGAGACGACGTTGAAGCTGTCGTTGATCGGCACCCGCATCTCGGGCAGGCCGAAGACGCGACGCATCTGCTCCAGCGACAGCGCCCCGGCCCGCAGCTCCAGCACGGCGGCGGCCTCCTGCTTCGAGGGGGCGAGAGAATAGCCCGCCTCGGACAGGGCCGCCCGGATGGCGCTGACCGCATAGGGGGCGTTCTCGGCCCGGAAATAGGCGTCGTCGACGAACACCCTCGTGCCGCGCGGGATCGGCAGGGTCAGGCCCTCGACCGCGCGGTCGGCGGCGCGCGCCACCAGCAGCTGCTCGGTCGCCGTGCGCGACGGATGGGTCTCGGACGTCGAGGCGCAGGCGCCCAGCGCCAGCGGAACGGCCAGCGCCAGGGCCGCGATCGTCAGGTGTCTCAGCTTACCAGCTCCCGGTGTTGGGCATCGAGGCCCAGGGCTCGGCGGACGGCCGCGGCTCGCCCTCCTGCAGCAGTTCGATGGAGATGCCGTCCGGCGAGCGGACGAAGGCCATGCGCCCGTCGCGCGGCGGCCGGTTGATCGTCACCCCGCCATCCATCAGCCTCTGGCAGGCGGCGTAGATGTCATCGACCTTGTAGGCCAGGTGGCCGAAATTGCGGCCCCCGTCGTAGGTTTCCGGATCCCAGTTGAAGGTCAGCTCCACTTCCGGCGACCGTTCGGCCTCGGAGCGCGCCCGGTCGGCCGGGGCGGCGAGGAAGACCAGGGTGTAGCGCCCCGCCTCATTCTCCATCCGGCGCACCTCCTGCAGACCCAGCAGGTCGCACCAGAAGCGAAGCGAGGCGTCGAGGTCCGTCACGCGGACCATGGTGTGCAGATAGCGCATGGCGTTCCGGTCCCGGGGGAGGCGGGGAGGGCTCCTCTATAGCGACGGATGGCCGCGACCGCGACTCACGGCCTGTTTCGGCAGGTGCGCGGGGCCGCCGCCCCTGCTAGAGCCGGGGCTCAGGCGCCGTCAGGCCCTCCGCCGGGAATCGCATGTTTCGCAAGCTTTACGACTGGGTCTTCTCGCTGGCCCGCCACCGTCACGCCACGCCGGCCCTGGCCGTCATCTCCTTCGCCGAGAGCTCATTCTTCCCTGTTCCGCCCGACGTGATGCTGGCGCCGATGATCCTGGCGCGGCCCGAGAAGGCCTATTTCTACGCCTTCGTCTGCACCGTCGCCTCGGTTCTGGGCGGCATCCTCGGCTATGCCATCGGCTTCTATCTGACCGATCTGGGGCTGTGGCTGATGAGCATCCTCGGCCATGCCGACGGCCTCGAGGAGTTCCAGCACTGGTTCGACCGCTGGGGCCTCGCCGTCATCCTGATCAAGGGCCTGACCCCCGTCCCCTACAAGCTGGTGACCATCGCTTCGGGTCTGGCGGCGTTCAGCTTCCCGGTCTTCGTGGCCGCCTCGGTGGTCACGCGCGGGGCCCGCTTCTTCCTCGAGGCCTGGGTGCTGCGGCGCTGGGGTCCGGCCATGCTGGCCCAAGTCGAGAAACGCCTCGCCATGTGGAGCATCATCGGCATCGTGGTGCTGGTCGGCGCCGTCGTAGCGGTCAAGCTTCTCTGACGGGCGAGCCTCATCGACGTCGGGCTCCGGCCCCGCTATGAACGTCGTCCGATGAGAGAGCTATATCGACTCCTGACGCGTTGGTGGACCGCCTTCGCCCTCGCCGCCTCCCTGGCGATGCTGGCGGCGGCGCATGCGTTCGAACGGTTCGCCGGCCTCGCGCCCTGCAACCTCTGCCTCAAGCAGCGCGAGGTCTACTGGGGCGCCGTCGCCATCGCCCTCGTCGCCACCCTCTGGCATCTGGTCAGCCGGGGCAGCCGCGGCACGCCGCGCATCGCCGCCTTCCTGCTGGCCGTGGTCTTCACCACCGGCGCGATCACCGCCCTGTTCCACATGGGCGGCGAGAACCACTGGTGGACCCTGCCGGCGGCCTGCGCCGGCGGCGGTCACGTCGACCTCGAGAAGCTGGCGGCGATCGCCTTCGGCACCGGCCCGGCGCCGCGCGCGGTCCTCTGCGACGCAGTGACGTGGCGCTTCCTCGGCCTCAGCATGGCAGGATGGAACGTGCTGATCTCCACCGCGCTTGCGGTGTTCAGCCTGTTCGCCGCCAAGAGGCCCAAGGATGCCCGTGCGCCCCGACCCTGAACCCGCTCCCGATCCGGCCGCGCGCCCGGTGCGCCTGTCCCATCCCGGCCGGGGCGCGAGCCGGCGCCGCCGGGCCGAGATCCTGCGCGTCGACCACGCCGGCGAATACGCCGCGGTCCATATCTACCGGGCCCAGAAGGCCGTGTTCGAGGGCCGCCGGGGCAAGGACGCCATCGCCGCCGACATGGGCGAGATGCAGGATCAGGAAGCGGTCCACCTCGCCCGGTTCGAGGCCCTGCTCAACGCCGAGCGGGTCCGCCCCACGGTCATGACCCCGGTCTGGCGCCTGGCCGCGCTCGGCCTCGGCGCCGGCACGGCCCTGCTGGGCGAGAAGGCCGCCCACGCCTGCACCGAGGCGGTCGAGAGCGTGATCGAGGAGCACTACGCCGATCAGATTTCCGAGCTCGCGGATCGCGACCCCGACCTGGCCGCGGAGCTGACGAAATTCCGCGACGAGGAGCTGGCCCACCACGACCACGCCGTCGCCCACGGCAGTCGCGAGGCCCCGGGCTACCGGCTGCTGTCCTCGGTCATCAAGGCGGGCTGCCGCGCGGCGATCAAGATCAGCGAGCGCGTCTGACGTCGAACGCCAGCAGCAGCGTGCGCTGTCGCTCGCTGCCGTTGTCGTCCGACAGGATGTAGAGCCTCACCCCGTCGCCATGGCGCACCGCCGCGATCCCCTCGAAATTGTCGACCGTCGAGGGCAGGCTCAGCTCGACCAGCGCCGGACCCATCGTCCCGTCCGCCGCCATCCGTCTGATGCGGCCGCGCACGTCCACCGGCGGCCGGAAGCGGCGTTCGACCACCCAGAAGCCGTCGCCGCCCGGGTCCCGGTCCATGCCGGTGATCCGGTATTCGCTGTCGGGAACCGGCTCCGCCGGCGGGGCGACCACGCCCCGGCAGCCCGCCGCGCCGCAATCCCAGACGCCGCCGGACTCTCCGGCGACCCTCCAGCCGTCCGGGGCCGTCGAGACGCCTTCCATTCCGTCGTTCAGCGCGAAGGCCGTCTCGGGCGAGGGGAGCGGCTCCGGCGCGCCCGGCCTCTCCAGCTCATAGGCCCACAGCCGGTGACGGCGCTCAAAGGCCACCGCCACCCGCCCGTCGGCCAGCAGGAGCAGCCCCTCCGCGTCCCCATCGGCCTTGTCCGCGATTGGCGATCCGTCCGTCAGGGCCAGCCGCCGCCAGCGCAGCCCCTCCACGCCGGTCAGCCGCCCGCCCGCGTCAAGCCGCAGCCGCCCGCGCACAAGGTCGCCCGCGTCGCTCACCGAGACGAAATCATCCCCGTCGATCAGCTTCAGGTCCGACAGGCTGTGCAGCGGCGAGCCGGCCTCAAGCACCACCTGCACCCCGCCCGCGAACCCCACGCCTTTGGCCAGGGCCGCGCCGCCGGGAATCCCCAGGCCGATCGGCCGCACGTCAGCTTCGGCCGCCGTCCATCCTGTGTGGTCGCCCGTCCAGACCGGCGCCGGCGCCGTCGTCGCGCAGGCGGACAGCAGCAGGGCCGCGACAAGCGCCGCGGGCCGGGCGAACCTCACGCCGCCCGCCGCCGCTTCGGCGCCGCCTTCGGCTCGGCGTCGAACAGCTCGGCCAGCTTCTCGATCATCACCCCGCCCAGCTGCTCGACATCGACGATGGTCACCGCCCGGCGGTACCAGCGGGTCACGTCGTGGCCGATGCCGATGGCGATCAGCTCGACCGGCGAGCGCGTCTCGATCTCCTCGATCACCTGCCGCAGGTGCTTGTCCAGATACAGGGCCGCATTGGCCGACTGGGTCGAATCGTCGACCGGCGAGCCGTCCGAGATGACCATCAGGATCTGCCGCGCCTCGGGCCGTCCCAGCAGCCGCTCATGCGCCCAGGTCAGGGCCTCCCCGTCGATATTCTCCTTCAGCAGCCCCTCGCGCATCATCAGGCCGAGGTTCTTCTTGGCCCGCCGCCAGGGCGCGTCGGCCGACTTGTAGATGATGTGGCGCAGGTCGTTCAGCCGCCCCGGATTGTCCGGCTTGCTGGCGCTGATCCACGCCTCGCGCGCCTGTCCGCCCTTCCACGCCCGGGTGGTGAAGCCGAGGATCTCGACCTTGACCCCGCACCGCTCCAGCGTCCGCGCCAGGATGTCCGCGCAGACCGCCGCCACCATGATCGGCCGCCCCCGCATCGAGCCGGAATTGTCCAGCAGCAGGGTCACCACCGTATCGCGGAACGGGCTCTCGCTCTCGGCCTTGAAGCTCAGCGGGCTGGTCGGATCGGTGATGATCCGGGTCAGGCGGGCCGTGTCCAGCACGCCTTCTTCCAGATCAAAGGCCCAGCTGCGATTCTGCTGCGCCATCAGCCGCCGCTGCAGCTTGTTGGCCAGCCGCGCCACCACCGACGACAGGGCCGTCAGCTGCTGGTCCAGCAGCGCCCTCAGCCGCTCCAGCTCGTTCGGATCGCACAGTTCCGCGGCGTCGATGGTCTCGTCGAACGCGGTGGTGAAGACGCGATAGGCGTCGATCCGGCGACCGTCGTCGCCGACCTCCTGCCGGTTGGGCATTGCGCCCTCGTTCAGCTCCGGCCCTTCGTCGGAGGCGTCGCCGTCGGGATCGGCGGGCGCGCCGTCGGGACGGGCGTCGCGCTCCTCGCCGCTGGTCCGGTCGTCGCTCGAGCCGTCCATCGACTGGCCCTCGCCGCCCCCGGCGTCCTCCTCCTCGTCCTGATCCTCCGCAGGCTCCGGCTCCTGCGGATCGGGCTCGTCCTCGCCCCTGTCGTCCGAGGCGTCGTCGCCGCGGCCGTCGCCGGGATCGAGATCCAGGGCCCGCAGCACGTCTCTCAGCCGCACGGCGAAGGCGTCCTGATCGTCGGCCACATCGACCAGGGCGTCGATCTTCGCCCCCGCCTTCGCCTCCAGATCGGCGCGCACCAGATCCAGCATGGCCCCGGCTCCGTCCGGCGCCCGTTGCCCGGTCAGCCGCTCGCGCACCAGCAGGGCCACCGCCTCGGCCGCCGGAACCCGCTGCGCCTCCGTCACCCTGAGCGCGCCGCTGCGCTCCAGCCGGGTCAGCAGGGCGGCGTTCATATTGGCGCGAACCCCGGCCAGGGACTGGGAGCCGACCGCTTCGACCCGCGCCTGCTCCACCGCCTCGAACACCTCGGCCGCCTTGCTGTCAGCGGGCCGCAGCCGGGCGTGCAGCGTCTCGTCGTGGTTGGCCAGCCGAAGCGCCAGCCGGTCGGCCTGTCCGCGCAGGGTCGCGCTCTCGGGCCCGGCGGGATCGCGCGGCGGATGGGGCAGGGTCAGGACGCCGTCGGCCAGCCTCGGCCCGTCCGTGCCGAACTGCACCTCCAGCTCCGATTGCTCCGCCAGCGCGCGCGCGGCGTTGGCCAGCGCGCGCTTGAAGATTTCGGCGGGTGTCTCGGCGGATGCCATGACGTCCGGTTAGCCTGTCCGCGGCGCTCTGGAAAGCGGCGCCACAGCGGGATCAGTGGGCTTCGGGCGGCCGGGCGGCGGGGCTCAGATATTCGCTCTCGGGCTTCGGATGCGCCGACAGCACGAAGCGGCGGTCGCAATAGGCGCACTCGACGAAGTCGTCCTCGCCCATGTCCATATAGACCAGCGGATGACCCAGGGCTCCGCCGCCGCCGTCGCAGGCCACGCGCTTGGTCGAGACCACGATCTCTTCCGGCGGCGGGATGATCGCATCGGGATGGCGGGGCGGCATGATCGACCTTGGGGCTGGGGGGCGCGTCGGTCGGTTTTCCTAGGCGGGGAGGGCCCCGCCGTCAAACCTCGCGCGGCTTGCGGCCGAACATCCGGTCGAACAGCGCCTTGCGCCGCTTGAACAGGGTCCAGCCCAGACAGCCGGCCGCGACCCACAGGCCGATCTCGCCGACCACGGCCCCCGGCCCGCCGTAGATCAGCGCCTCGCGCAGTTCGATATGGCCGAGCTTGTAGGTCAGCAGGGCCGCGGCGAAGGCGCCGTAGCCGAGCAGGCAGACCCCGAAGGCGCTCCAGCCGATCAATTTGGTGCGGGGCATCTCGCTTCTCCGTCAAGCACGCTGTGCATAATGACAAGGAAACTAGACATTCACTCGCGTTTGTCAAGCGTCATTGACACGCAGCCGCCAGGGCTTGGTCTTGGCGGGCGCCGCGCCTACCTAGGCGAACCGCTCCGCTGAAAGCCGCCCATGACCGAACACGACCCGCTGCCCGTCAACGCCATCGAGGTTCACGGGCTGGAGAAGACCTACGCCGGGACGAAGAAGGCCCCGCCCAAGGTCGCCCTGCGCGGCGTCGACCTGGTCATTCCGCGCGGCTCGATGTTCGGCCTGTTGGGCCCCAACGGCGCGGGCAAGTCGACCCTGATCAACATCCTCGCCGGGGTGGTCAACAAGACCGGCGGCACGGCCGAGATCTGGGGCCGCGATATCGACAAACAGCCGCGCGACGCCCGCGCCGCCCTCGGCGTGGTGCCGCAGGAGATCGTCGCCGACGTCTTCTTCACCCCGCGTGAGGCGCTGGAGGTCCAGGCTGGCTTCTACGGCGTCCCGGCCAACGAGCGCCGTTCCGACGAACTGCTCGCCGCTCTCGGCCTCAGCGACAAGGCCCATGCCTATGTCCGCGCGCTGTCTGGCGGCATGAAGCGCCGCCTGATGGTGGCCAAGGCGCTGGTGCACAATCCGCCGATCCTGATCCTCGACGAGCCCACCGCCGGGGTCGACGTCGAGCTGCGCCGCCAGCTCTGGGAATATGTCCGCCGCATCAACGCCGAGGGCGTGACCATCCTGCTGACCACCCACTATCTGGAAGAGGCCCAGGAGCTCTGCGACACCATCGCGATCATGAACCGCGGCCAGGTGGTGGCCTGTGAGCCGACGCCCCAGCTGCTGCGCCGCCTCGACACCCGCAACGTCATCGTGACGCCCGAGGGCGAGCTCGACGGCCTGCCGACCCTCAAGGGATTCGAGGCCGTCGCCCGCCCGAACGGCGCCTTCGCCGTCACCTACAAGAAGGGCCAGGCCTCGGTGGAGCAGGTCCTCGCCGCCGTCCGCGCCGCCGGCGTCACCATCGCCGACATCTCGACCGAGGATCCGGATCTGGAAGACGTGTTCCTGGCGCTGACCTACGGCGACGCGGCGCAGGCGGATCCGACCAAGGATTAGGTAACAGGCAGCAGGAACAGGCTCGTCGCTGACTTCAGGCTCGGCCCCCCTGATGCCTCAGACCACCATCACCGTCCCGATCAGCAGCCGCGCACCCGCCCGGCCCAGGGTCCGGTCGGTCGCCGCCTGAAGCTGCGCCACCAGCCGCTCCACGTCCGGCGGAGCGCCGGGCAGCAGCCCGTTGGCGGCCTGCTGCACCACGGCGGCGTAGGCCGCCCGCAGGCGCGGCGCCGATTGGGTCACACGCGTGCGCAGGGCCGGGTTCGGCGTATCCAGTCCGGTCTCGACGGTCATCACCCCGCGCCCGCCGCCGGCCCGCCGCACATTGGCGGTGACGGTCGGCAGCCGCATATAGCTGGGCTCCGGCGCCCCGCCTCCGCCGCCCGTCTTCACGGCGGATTCCTTGAGTCCAAGCAGGGCGCGTCTGTCCATGCCGCGATGCTGGCACGCGGCGCTTAAGGCCCGGTTACGCCGCCGCCTCGATGGCCTTTGGCTCCATCGGCCTCAGGTCCAGAAGGGCGAACAGGGCCGCGTCCTCGTCCTGTTCCGGGTTGGGCGTGGTCAGCAGCCGACCGCCGACGAAGATGGAGTTGGCCCCCGCCAGGAAGCACAGTGCCTGCATCTCCGGGCTCATCGTCTCGCGCCCGGCCGACAGCCGCACCATGGCCTTCGGACAGACCAGCCGCGCCACGGCGACGGTGCGGACGAACTCGATCGGATCGATCTCGCCCTCCCGCCTGACCCGGTCGCCCAGCGGCGTGCCCGTCACCGGCACCAGCGCATTGACCGGCAGGCTGTCGGGATGCTCGGGCAGGGTGGCCAGCGCATGCAGCAGACCGGCCCGATCCCGCCGCGCCTCGCCCATGCCGACGATGCCGCCGCAGCAGGTGCTCATGCCCGCATCCCGGACATGGGCCAACGTGTCCAGCCGGTCCTGATAGGTCCGCGTCGTCACCACCTCGGCGTAGTATTCCGGCCCGGTGTCGAGGTTGTGGTTGTAGTAGTCCAGCCCCGCCGCCTTCAGCTGCCGCGCCTGATCCGCCGTCAGCATCCCCAGCGTCGCGCAGGTCTCCAGCCCCAGCGCCTTCACCCCCGCGATCATGGTCGCCAGCTTCGGCGTGTCGCGGTCCTTCAGCTCGCGCCAGGCCGCGCCCATGCAGAAGCGGCTGGCCCCGCCGGCCTTGGCCGCCATCGCCTCGGCCAACACCGCCGTGGCGTCCATCAGCTTCTCGGCCTTCAGCCCGGTGTCGAAACTGGCCGACTGCGAGCAGTAGCCGCAGTTCTCGGCGCAGCCGCCGGTCTTGATCGACAGCAGCTGGCTCTTCTGCACCTCGGACGGGTCGAACCAGCGCCGGTGCACGGTCGCGGCCTCGAACACCAGCTCCATGAACGGCCGGGCGAACAGAGCCTCGACCTCCTCGAGGGTCCAGTCGTGGCGGGGGATCGATAGGTCACGGGTCATCCCGTTTCCCTGACGCAGGCCGCGCGGCCCCGCAACCCCACGACCATTTTTGCTTCAGGTCGTTTCGACCTGAAATCCAAAAAATGGTCCAGAAGCGATGAGCGAAATCTGGATCTTGACGGACGGCGTCCATCAAGAGCGATTTCGCTAGACGTCCATGATGATCTCGCCGCGCTTCAGGTCGATCACCACCCGCTCGAACACGCCCAGCACGTCGACCCCCATCAGCATGGCCGGCGTATTCTCGAGGCCCAGCAGGCGGAAGATATGGAAATCGCCCATCAACACGGCCAGCCGATCCAGCACCAGTTCGTCAAAATGCACCGCCGACACCACCATGGCCTGGGCCAGCGCCGCCCGGCCGGTCGGCGACTGCACCAGGGCATCCCCGGTCGAGGCCGTGCGGCTCTGGAACGGTCGGGCGTGGGCCGCCTCGGCCAGGGCCGGATTGATCAGGGTCACCTGGGCCCCGGTGTCGACCACCGCCTGCACCGGCTGGCCGCGCACCAGGGCGTTGACCACCATCAGTTCGGCCCCGCCGCCCCGCGGCGGCTGGAACCGGACCCGCGGCCGCACCACGCCGAGGAACTGATCATGATCCGGCCGGGACCGGTTGATCGACGACCGGCCCTGTCCCCGGAACCGCATGACCAGCCGCTGCTCCGCCAGCAGATCGAGCCCCAGCAGGCCGTCCAGACCGATCAGGCCGGGGCGCGACCCCACCGCCATCCGCGCGCCGCCCACGGACAGCGACCCGCTCGACAGGGTGCGGGCCCGCACGGCCGTCACCCGCTCGAGCCCGATCACCGTGTGCATGTCCAGTTCGCCGGCCGGCGCGATGCCCAGCCGCTCCACCAGATCGCCGGCGACGACCGAGGCGCTGGCCGCCGTGTCGACGGCGAAGCGGAGCGGCCCCTGGCCGTTGATGAAGACCGGCACGGTCGATCGCCGCACCCGGTCCGTGGTCTGGTCCGCCCGGAACTCGTCGACCCGGGGCTCCTGGGCCAGACTCCTGCCCAGCGCCGCGTCCGGCGCGGCCAGCGCCGCGAGCAGTGCGCCGCCCACCAGGCGGCGGCTTGGTCCGGTTGCCGTCATCACGCTCCTCCCGGTCGCGGAGGTTGGCATGGAAACCGGCGCTCCGCGAGCCGGACGACGGAGTCTGTCCGAAGCTTCATATAAGGATATCCTTATATGTTCATTGCCCCCCGACGGGCGTCGGGCTATAGCGGCGCCCATCCAGAGAAGCGCCCGACGCCGCGCCCGAAGACTTTCCAGAGGCTTTCATGACCGACTACATCGTCCGCGACATTTCGCTTGCCGCCTACGGCGCCAAGGAAATCGCCATCGCCGAAACCGAAATGCCGGGCCTGATGGCGCTGCGGGCCGAGTTCGGCGCCAGCCAGCCGCTGAAGGGCGCCCGCATCGCCGGCTCCCTGCACATGACCATCCAGACCGCCGTGCTGATCCAGACCCTGGAAGCCCTCGGCGCCGAGGTCCGCTGGGCCTCGTGCAACATCTTCTCGACCCAGGACCACGCCGCCGCCGCCATCGCCGCCGCCGGCACGCCTGTGTTCGCCACCAAGGGCGAGACCCTGGTCGAGTACTGGGACTACGCCCACAAGATCTTCGAATGGGCCGACGGCGGCTATCCGAACCTGATCCTCGACGACGGCGGCGACGCCACCCTGCTGTGCGTGCTGGGCCCCAAGGCCGAGAAGGACATTTCGGTCCTGGCCAATCCGCAGAACGAGGAGGAGGAAGCCCTCTTCGCCGTGATGAAGCGGTATCTGAAGGAGAAGCCCGGCTTCTACTCGGCCATCCGCGACGCCATCGGCGGCGTCTCGGAAGAGACCACCACCGGCGTCCACCGCCTGTACCAGATGGCCGAGCGCGGCGAACTGCCGTTCCCCGCCATCAACGTCAACGACAGCGTCACCAAGTCCAAGTTCGACAACCTGTACGGCTGCCGTGAGAGCCTCGTCGACGCCATCCGCCGCGGCACAGACGTCATGCTGTCGGGCAAGGTCGCCGTGGTCTGCGGCTACGGCGACGTCGGCAAGGGCTCGGCCGCCTCGCTGCGCCAGGGCGGCGCCCGGGTGAAGGTCACCGAGATCGACCCGATCTGCGCCCTGCAGGCGGCGATGGAAGGCTATGAGGTCGTCACCCTTGAGGACGCCGCCCCCGACGCCGACATCTTCGTCACCGCCACGGGCAACAAGGACGTCATCACCGTCGACCACATGCGGGCGATGAAGAACAACGCCATCGTCTGCAACATCGGCCACTTCGATTCCGAGATTCAGGTCGCCGGCCTGAAGAATTTCAAGTGGGACGAGATCAAGCCCCAGGTCCACCACGTGGAATTCCCGGACGGCAAGAAGATCATCCTGCTGTCGGAAGGCCGTCTGGTGAACCTCGGCAACGCCACCGGCCACCCGTCGTTCGTCATGAGCGCCAGCTTCACCAACCAGACCCTGGCCCAGATCGAGCTGTGGACCAACAAGGCGCAGTACCAGAACCAGGTCTACGTCCTGCCCAAGCATCTCGACGAGAAGGTCGCCATGCTCCACCTCGGCAAGCTCGGCGCGAAACTGACGACCCTGTCGAAGGAACAGGCCGACTACATCTCGGTCCCGACCAGCGGCCCGTTCAAGCCGGACCACTACCGCTACTAGGCCTCGCGGTCGCCCGTCCGCCGTCGCCGGCGGGCGGGCCGCATGCGGAACCACAGCAGCACGAATCCGGACAGGACGACGATCGTCGCCGCCGCGGCCGTGACCACGATCAGCGGGTGGTTGAAGTCCTCGCCGTCGTCCCAGTCCATGGCGTGCAGCCGCCACATCAGGTCGAAGAACCGCCACAGCTCCGATCGCCGCGTCAGCACCTCTCCGGTCTCGGGCGACAGATAGAAGCTCGTCCGCTCCGCATCATCGAAATCCACCCGCCACAGCGACCCCTTGCGGCCGGTCTCTTCCGGGGCCTCGGGCAGGAAGGTCGCGGCGACCGGCGTCCCCGGTCCCGAATAGGCGAGGGCGGCCAGCCGCCGGGCCTCGCGCCCGTCCAGCGGCGGAAGGGCCCGGCCGTCGACCGCCGAGACGGTGACCGGCTCGCCCTCGACCGGCGTCAGGGTCCAGACCGGACCCCGCCGCGTCGTCCGGATCTCCGCCTTGCTGAAGGCGGCCACGCCCGCGGCGCGGGCCGCCTCGGCCGCCCCCATCAGGCCGCCCGGGTCGAGGGCCGTCGCCGGCGCCTCGGCGACCCGGTGCTCGCTGCGCACCTTCTCGATCGGCAGCAGGGTCATCACCAGACCCCCGCCCACCCAGAACAGAATCTGCACCCCGACGACGAGGCTCAGCCATTTGTGAAACTGGCTCGACCAGCGGAATATCTTCACCAGGGGGCTCGCTCGCTGCGCAGGGGTCTCAGCGCGCTAGCACGACGGGACCGTAATGTCCGCTCTCCGCTGCGGGGTGGACGCCTCCCGACCCCGACTCACGCTGCAGCGATGCCGGCACACCAACTCCGCAGCCTCTCCACATGAGCGTCTCCCGGTTCAACCAGGCGACAAGGTTTCGACGAGCGGTGCTTTACGGGCGTAATTCCGCCTCGAAACCTTCCAAGGCTGGCTGCGCCCGTTGATCACCCAGGACCACCCGGATGTCATATCGCGCCGCCATTTGTCTCTCCGCGCTGCTCGTGGGACTGGCTCCGCAATCGGTCGTCGCGCAAGCCGCCAGTCCGCCGGCTGCGGCGACGGCCGTCACGCCAGGGCAGAAAGCCATGGTCGACGCGCTGATCGCGGCGATCAATGCCGGGGGAGGCGAAGCGCTGGAGAGCTGGATCCAGACCCACGCCATCCTGAAACCCACCAAGGGTGCGGACAGCTGGCGGGACTGGTTCGGCCGGATTTCGCGAACTTCGGGCGGTCTGGTGCTGGAGCGGATTGATCCGCCGACGGCCAGCCGCGAGCTGCGCGTGTGGGTCAAAACCGGCAATGGCGACAAGCTTCGCCGGTTCGGTCTGTTCGCCGATCCGGCAGGGTCCGACCGCGCAGATGACTTCGTGATCGCCGTGTGGCCGACCGCCTATACTGGAACTCTTGTCCGGCAGCCGGCGGATGAGGCAGTGCTGGCCGCCCTCGTCACGGATCGGGTGGCCTTTGGGGCGGGGCTGGATGAGTTTTCAGGGGCCGCGCTGTTGGCGGACCGCGGACGGCCGGTCGGAGACGCCGTAGCCGGCATGGCTGACGTCGGCCGGTCGATCCCGAACGCCGCGACCACCCGGTTCCACATCGGCTCCATGGGCAAGATGTTCACCGCCGTCGCCATCGCGCGGCTGGTCGAGGACGGGCGGCTTCGGTTCGAGTCGCGACTGATCGACGTCCTGCCGGACTATCCCGACCGCGCCGCGGCCGAGGCGATCACGATCGCCCACCTGCTGAGTCACACCTCTGGCATCAGCCTGCCCTATGTGGAGCCGACGGCGTCCACGGACCGGGACCCGGATCGCGTGAGTGACGCCCTCGCCGACATCGCGGCGTCGCCGCTGGCCTTCGCGCCCGGCAGCCAGTCGCGGTACAGCAACGAGGGCTATACGGTGCTCGGGGCGGTGATCGAGGCGGTGACGGGCCAGAGCTATTACGACGTGATCCAGCGGGAGGTGTTCGATCGTGCGGACATGGCGGACACAGCCTTCGACCGACCGGGGCCTTTGGCGGCCAATACCGCTCAAGGGTACCGCTATGGGGCCGACGATGCGTTGGGGGTCCTGCCGCGGGAGTCGAACGCCCCATTCCTCCTCGACCGCGGCGGGCCGTCCGGCGGCGCCTATTCCACGACCCGCGACATGACCCGCTTCCTCAACGCCTTCCGCGAAGGGCGGCTGGTCTCGCCGGCCATGGTTGAGGCTCTGCTGACGGCCGAGCCCAACGGGCAGAACCGGTACGGAAAGGGCTTCACCATTATACCCGTCGGCGAGCGCAGGATGGTGGGACACAGCGGCGGCGGTCCAAACTCGGGCATCAACGCGGACGCCATGATCGTCCGGGAAACCGGCTGGTCCTACGCCGTGCTCGGCAACTATGACGCACCGGCGGCGCAAGCCGTAGCCGGCGCTCTGCTGGCGGCGGCTGTCGCTCAACCGCCGTCCGGCGCCGCCGACGGGAGTTAGAGCTGACCGTCGCTCCGGCAGAATCACCAGGTTCCGCTTTCCATCCATGGGCGACCGGGCGCTTTCCACCGGTTGCAAACGTCCGCGGGCCCCCTGCGCTCACGCCGCCAGCCGCAACCCCGATCTCTCCGCCGCGCGTTCGACACAGCCGACCATCCGTTCGCCGGCGTAGACGCTGACGCGTTCCCAGCCGCCCACGTCCCCGGCGACCGTCAGCGCACGGTCCCGCGCCGTTCCGTCGTCCTGCGCGTCCAGCACGCACAATTCGGCGACCGGGTCTTCGGCCGTGCCGACGATGCAGTAGTAGCGGTCCATGAGTTCCTCGCCTTGGGCGCCCTGAACTACCCGGGCGAGGACTCGTTCCCGTGACGGCTTTCCGACAGTTTGCCGACGCCGTCAGAAGGTCGCGGCGGCCGCGACTGGCGCTCCGCCCGGCGGGGGCCTAGAAACCCGTCATGGGAACCGTATTCGACATCCTGATCATCCTCGCCATCGCGGCGGTGGCCATCACCCTCGGCTTCGGCATTCGCTCACTCTACCGGACCGGGCCGGAGGCGCGCTCGCATTCCAACAAGCTGATGCGGCTCCGGGTCGCCCTGCAGGCCCTGGCCGTGGTTCTGCTGGTCGTCGCCATGTGGTGGAAATCGACGCACGGAGCCTGACCGCATGGTCGTCCTCAACCGCATCTATACGAAGACCGGCGACGGCGGAGAGACGCGGCTGGCCTCAGGCGCGCCGGTGTCCAAGACCGACGCCCGGGTCGCGGCCTACGGCTCGGTCGACGAGCTGAACGCGGTGGTCGGCGTCGCGCGGCTGCACTCGGGCCAGCACGACCGCATCGACGCCATGCTGGGCCGGATCCAGAACGAGCTGTTCGACCTCGGCGCCGACCTCGCCACCCCGCACGACCCCCCGCCGAAATGGGAGGCCCTGCGCATCCAGGACAGCCAGGTCGAGCGGCTCGAGCAGGAGATCGACTGGATGAACGAGAGCCTGAAGGCCCTCGACAGCTTCATCCTCCCCGGCGGCTCGCCCCTGTCCGCCCATCTGCATCTGGCCCGCACCGTCGCCCGTCGGGCCGAGCGGGACGCCATCCGCGCGCGCGAGGCCGGGCGCGACATTTCGCCCGTCGCGGTCCGCTATCTGAACCGCCTTTCGGACCACCTGTTCGTGGCCGCCCGCCGGGCCAATGCGAACGGCGCCGACGACGTCAAATGGATCCCCGGCGCGACGCGCTGAGTCTACTGCCCCGCGAGGGCCTGGCGCTGACGCTCGGTCTCGGCGTCCCGGGCGGCCCGGGCGGCCTGCAGCCGGTCCTCCAGTTCGATCAGTTCGCGGTTCTTGGCGTCGGAGGCCTCGGCCCGGCTCTGCCCGATCGGCCGTTTGGTGATTTCGGCGATCGAGATCGGCGTGGCGCAGATCCCGCTCTCGGCATCCCACCACCCGCCGCCGGCTTCGCAGCGGTCTCCCGGCGCGACCACCAGGGCCTGATAGGCGAACACCCCGCCCAGCAGCACGGCGAAGGTCGCGAGGAACAGCACGCTCAGTCGCTTCATGGTCAGCAGGCGGTGCATCGATGACTTCCGTTTCTGATCGGGACACAGGGCCGCGGCCCGTTGACGCGGCGTTACGTTGACAGGCCGGGACAGGCGTTCCATTCCCTGCCCGCACATTCCGGCCATCTCATGGACAGCGCAATGAAGGTACTCGTCCCCGTCAAACGGGTGATCGACTATAACGTCAAGGCCCGCGTCAAGGCGGACCAGACCGGCGTCGATCTGGCCAACGTCAAGATGAGCATGAA
>NZ_JAKFDS010000040.1:0-65794 GCF_036676055.1 Brevundimonas sp.
AAGGCGCGGAAGGGCCGTCCCTCTTCGGTCAACGGCTCGAGCCGGGCCTGCACGTCCTCGAGGCTGGCGGTGTCCATCAGCAGCAGGGCCGCCTTGTAGGCCGCGCCGTCGCGCAACAGCGGGTCGCGTGAGGCGCCGGCGGCTTCGTCGAGCAGCTCCACGGCGGCCGGGATGCGATTCTGCCGCACGGCGATGCCGGCGCGATGCTGCAGCGCCAGCGCCTTGTAGGGGGCGTTGCCCTCGTCCGCGGCCTGGATGAAGGCGGCGTCGGCCCCGACCAGATTGTCCGACTCGAGCGATTCGAGGCCGCGCTGATAGGCGATCGAGGCCTTGTCGGCCTTCGAGGTCTCCATCTTCTGCCAGCCCCACCAGGCCAGGGCCGCGATCAGTGCGACGAGAAGAACGCCGCCGACGACCGGCAGCCAGGTGCGGGCCAGCCGCTTGTATCGATCGGAGCGAAGCTCCTCCTCGACCTGATCGAAGACATCAACCACGGATACGTCGCCCCAAAAGTCGCAGAAAATCCAACCGGCCGGACCCTAGAGACTCGTTCCCCGCGCCGCAACGCGGGCTTTACGGCGAAACCGGCTTTTTCGAGAAGTAGGTCTCGACTTCGGCAGGAAAACGGCGGGCTTTGACATCCCCGGCATAGGCGGCGACCGCCCGGTCGATCTCCGAACGCAGATCGGCGTAGCGCCTGACGAATTTCGGGGTCCAGTCGAACAGGCCCAGCATGTCGGGCGTGACGAGGATCTGACCGTCGCAGGCGGCCGAGGCGCCGATGCCGATGGTCGGCTTGTCGACCGCCCCGGTGATGTCGCGGGCCAGGCCTTCGGCGACCCCCTCGATGACGATGGCGAAAGCGCCGGCGTCGGCGGTGGCCTCGGCTTCGGCCATCACGCGCAGGCGCTCCTCGTCGGTGCGGCCCTTGGCCTTGAAGGCTCCGTCGGTGAGAACCGCCTGGGGCCGCAGCCCGACGTGGCCCATGACCGGGATGCCGCGCTGGACGAGATAGGCGATGGTTTCGGCGACGGTGGGGCCGCTTTCCAGCTTCACACCCTGGGCGCCGGTCTCCTTCATGACCCGGGCGCAGTTCTCGTAGGCCAGCTCCTTGCCGCCCTCGTAGGAGCCGAACGGCATGTCGATGACGACCATGGCCCGCTTCGAGCCGCGCATAACCGCCTGGCCGTGCAGAATCATCATCTCGAGGGTGACGCCGACGGTGTTGGGCATGCCGTGCACGACCATGCCGACGCTGTCGCCGACCAGCAGCAGGTCGCAGTGGTCGTCCAGAAGCGCCGCCGTCGGGGCGTCGTAGGCCGTCAGGCAGACGATGGGTTCGCCGCCCTTGCGCGCCCGGATATCGGGGGCCGCCAGGCGACGGACGGCTTCCTGCTTGTGGCTGGACATGGGCGGGCCTCCTGTTCGGAGACCTAGATAGGGGCCTGCGGCCGGCGCGTCATCCCCGGGGCGGGACGGCGGCCCCGGGTCAGACTTCCTGCGACAGCTTCATCACCCCGGCGGCGGCGAGAGCGATCAGGGCCCCGGCGGCGATCCAGAACAGCTGCATCCCGCCCATGGAGCCGAGCTCCAGATTGGAGAGGCCGACCTGGTCGAGCCCGGCCTGGATCGTGCCCTGGACGTTGAGCGAAGCGGACTGGATGCCCTGCCCCAAGGCGTCTCCGGCGACAACGCCTTCGCGGGCGCCGAGATCGAGGTCGACCGACATGGTTTCGCGCACGGCGACCGCGCCGCCGCCCAGACCGGCGAGAGTGAGGGCGAGGAAGCGAATCCGGGAGCCCTTCTGCAGCCGCTGCTCGACCTGGGCGGTGAACAGGGGCGCGTCGGGCATGACGGGGGTTCGCGCGAACAGCCGCTCGACGAAGGGATCGAACTCATCAGCCGACATGCTGCGTTCTCCCCAAGGGCTGTGCGGGTTCCGGCTGGAGCCGCGCACGGAGTTTATCCAGACCACGTTTGACATGAGACTTCACCGTGCCGAGTGGCAAATTCAGGGCGGAGGCGATCTCGGGATGCGCCATGCCCGCTCCGTGACAAAGGGAAACACAGAGCCGTTCGGGTTCGCTGAGAGCCTTGAGCGCCTCATCAAGATCCATCAGGCCCGCCTGATCGGCGGCGGGCGCGATATCTTCCTGTTCGACTTCAGCAGTATAGCGGGCTTCCTTGGCGACCCGCTTGATGTAGAGACGCGCCGCGATCCGCTTGACCCAGGCCGCAAAGGTCCCCTCGCCGCGGAACTCGCCGCAGCGCTGGAACGCCTGGATGAAGGCGTCCTGGGCGATGTCGTCGGCGAGAGAGGGCTGGGCCCCCATCCGCCGCAACAGGGCGCGCACCGCCGAACCGTGACGGCGCACCAGCTCGCCGAACTCCCGCCGTCCACCCGCCGCCGCGAGGGCGGCGAGCTCGACGTCGTGTCGGTCGACCAAGGCCTGGGTCATGATCTGTCCCCCTGTCCGCCCGGCCCCTACTCCTTGTTCGGGTTGAAGAAGCTCAGGATGATGAAGGCGAGGCCGATGGTGACCGGAATGGCCGACAGACCCATCATGGCGCCGGCGGCCCCTTCCATGTCGTGGTCGTTCCAGCCCAGGTTGCTGAGATAGCTGAAGGCGGCGAAGCCGATGCCGACCGCCAGCCAGATGACGCCGCGGCGCAGGTCGCGGGTCCGGGAGGGCAGTTTGCTGGCCACGTCCTTGGTCATGGCGTCGATCAGCTCGGGCGGCAGTTCCTGGCCCTTGTCGATGGCGTGGCGGACCGTGGTCTGGATCTCGCGCTTCTCGCGCGATTTCAGGTAGCTCGGGCCGAAGACGATGGCGGTGATCGCGCTGAAGACGATGGCGACGATCAGGATGGGCGTCATATCCATGGGGTATCCCCTCTTGTTACAAACCGGAGCCTGATGCTTCGGCCTTCTGACGACAAGAGGCGCCGGGGGCTCCCGGTGGATGCGAACCGCCGGGTGAAACTTTCGTAAGGCGGCGGAAGCCGGTAGCGTCGGCCTGCAACTGCCCGGCATGCCCCGCGTTCGCTCCCTGTCGGGCGTACGCACTATCCCCACCGGAGAGCCAGATGGTCCAGATCACCTATCGCATCGTCGAACATGACGGAGGCTGGGCCTACCGGCTGGGCGACACCTTCTCGGAGACCTATCCGGACCATGACTCGGCCCGGGCCGCGGCGGCCGCAGCCGCGCGCGAGCAGAAGGTGCCGGATGAGGACGCGCTGATCGAATACGCTGACGCGTCGGGGCGCTGGGTCACGGAACGGGCCGACGGGCACGACAGACCCGAGACAGAGGTCGAGGGCTGACAAGACCACACGCCCGACCGCAACGCCTTGTGATCGGTCGAGGGTAGGCGCGGAGGGGCTCGCCGGTTAGTCCTGCGTCGTCTGTCAGTTGGAACCGGTTACATGCGTCACCTGCCCCTCCCCGCCCCGACCCGTCGCGCGCTTCTGGCCGGAGGCGCGCTGACCGCCGGTATGATGATGGCGCCCCGGATCGCGGCGGCGCAGGCCCAGGTCAACCTCGAACGGGTCAACGCCCTGATCGCCCGCATGACGATCGAGGAGAAGGCCGGCCAGCTGACACTGCAGAACGATCCGTTCCGCTGGCGTCCGGAAGGCGTCAATCCCGGCGACACGCTGGACGCCAGCCAGGAACAGACCGCCGCCGAGATTCGGGCTGGCCGCATCGGGGCGCTGTTCAACGGCGTCGGAGCCGCCACAACCCGGCTGGTGCAGGAGATGGCGGTCCGCGAAAGCCGGCTGGGCATTCCGCTGCTGTTCGCCGCCGACATCGTCCACGGCCTGCGGACCACCTTCCCTGTGCCGCTGGGCGAGGCGGCCAGCTGGGATGTGGACCTCGCCGAGCGCACCGCACGGGCGGCGGCGGTCGAGGGCGGCGCGGCGGGGGTGCACCAGACCTATGCGCCGATGGTCGACATCGGTCGCGACCAGCGCTGGGGACGCGTCGTCGAAGGCGCGGGCGAGGACGTGCTGCTGGGCAATCTGTTCGCCGCGGCGCGGACGAAGGGCTTCCAGGGCGATGACCTGAAGGCCTGGTCGTCCCTGCTGGCCTGTCCCAAGCATTTCGCCGCCTATGGCGCGGCCGAGGCGGGGCTGGACTATAATTCCACCGACATGAGCGAGCTGGAACTGCGCTCGGTCTATCTGCCGCCGTTCAAGGCCGCCTTCGACGCCGGCGCCCTGTCGACGATGAGCGCCTTCAATGATCTGAACGGGGTTCCGACCAGCGGCAACAAATGGCTGCTGACCGACATCCTGCGCGGGGAATGGGGCTTCGCCGGCTTCGTGGTGTCGGACTACACCTCGGAAGAGGAGCTGATCGCCCACGGCTACGCCGCCGACGGCCGCGACGCGGCCCGCATCGCCCTGATGGCCGGCGTCGACATGTCGATGAAGAGCGGCCTCTACATGAAGCATATCCCCGAACTGGTGCAGGCGGGCGACGTGCCGATGGCGCGCGTCGATGAGGCGGTGCGGCGGGTGCTGATGACCAAGGCGGCGCTGGGCCTGTTCGAAAACCCCTATCGCGGCTCGGACGTGCGCACCGAGCGGCGGGTGACCGGCAGCCGGGAGCATCTGGCCTTGGCGCGCGAGGCGGGCCGCAAGTCGATCGTGCTGCTGAAGAACGACGGCGGGCTGCTGCCGTTGCCGAAGACCGGCAAGCGCATCGCCCTGATCGGTCCGTTCGGCGCCGACAAGGTCGACCTGTTCGGGCCGTGGTCGATCTTCAAAGACGAAAAACTGGCGGTGTCGCTGGAAGAGGGCCTGCGCGCGGCGTTGGGTGACGGCGCGTCGCTGAGCGTGATCAAGGGCTCGGACGTCGAGGCGCCGATCGCCGGCGGGATCGAGGCCGCGGTGATGGCGGCGTCGCAGGCCGATGTCGTGCTGCTGGCCGTCGGCGAGAGCCAGAACATGTCGGCCGAAGCCCAGTCCCGGGTCGACATTGGCATCCCCGAGCCGCAGCTGGCGCTGGCCGAAGCGGTCGCCGCGACCGGCAAGCCCGTGGTGGTCCTGCTGCGCCACGGCCGGGCGATGGAGCTGTCCGGGGCCGTCAAGGACGCCCCGGCCATTCTCGCCACCTGGTTCCTGGGCTCCGAGACCGGACACGCCGTGGCCGACATCCTGTTCGGCGACCATGCGCCCACTGGACGGTTGCCGGTCAGCTTCCCGCACTTCTCCGGCCAGTCCCCCTTCCATTATGCCCACAAGACCACCGGCCGGCCCGCAGCGTCGCGCAGCGAGGGCTTCAAGGCGCAGTTCCGCGAGACGTCGAACACCGCCCTCTATCCGTTCGGCCACGGCCTGACCTACGCCCCGGTGCGTTATTCGCCGGTGCGGTTGTCGGCGTCGACCATGAGCTGGAACGGGGAGATCACGGCCTCGGTGACCCTCAGCAACGCCGGCTCGCGCGACGCGTCGGAGGTGGTGCAGCTGTACATCCGCGACCGCGCAGCCTCGATCACCCAGCCGGTGCGGCTGCTGAAGGGCTTCCGGCGCGTGACCGTGCCGGCCGGCGGGTCGGTCGAGGTCAGCCTGCCGCTGACCTTCGCGGATCTGTTGTTCCTCGGACCCGACCTGAAGCCGACCGTGGAGCCGGGACTGTTCGACGTCTGGCTGGCGCCGAATGCGCAGGCCGGCGAGGCCGTGCAGTTCAACCTGACGCGGTGATCAGGCGAAGGCCGCCTCGTAAAGCTCGGGCCTGAAACCGACGAGGGTCCGGTCGCCCAGGTCCAGCACCGGGCGTTTGATCATCGACGGCTGGGCCAGCATCAACGCGATCGCCCGCTCGGCCGTCAGATCCGCCTTGTCCGCCTCGGGCAGGGCGCGGAAGGTCGTGCCGGCCCGGTTCAGCACCGTCTGCCAGCCATGGGCCGCGACCCAGTCCTGCAGCAAGGCGCGATCGACGCCAGCCTTCTTGTAGTCGTGGAAGACAAAGGCCACGCCGTGCTGGTCCAGCCAGACGCGGGCCTTCTTGACGGTGTCGCAGTTGGGGATGCCGTAGAGGATCGGGGTCATGCCCCCCTGTGTGCCCAGCCGGGCTCCCGACCGCAACCCACGCCGGTTTGCATTTAACCGTACGGTTTAATATAGTGGCCCGGTCAGCAACGGAGACGTCCCATGTCCGTCCTGCCCCCGCGCCAGAAAGTCATTCCGTGCCTGTGGTTCGACAGACAGGCCGAGGAAGCCGTGAACTTCTACGTATCCCTGCTGCCTGACTCTCGCGTTGACGCTGTCATCCGCTCGCCGGGCGACTATCCCTCCGGCAAGGCGGGCGACGTCCTGCTGGTGGAATTCACCCTCGCCGGCGCGCGCTACACCGCCCTGAACGGCGGTCCGCACTTCCACTTCACCGAGGCCATCTCCCTGCAGATCGACTGCGAGGATCAGGCCGAGGTGGACCGGCTGACCGATGCGTTGTCGGCCGTGCCGGAGGCCGAGCAGTGCGGTTGGGTCAAGGACCGCTACGGCCTGTCGTGGCAGATCGTGCCCTATGCGATGAACCGCTTCCTCGCCGATCCGGACGAAGGCGTCAGGCGGCGGGTGTTCGCCGCCATGATGGAGATGAAGCGGCTGAACGTCGCCGGGCTGGAACGCGCCGCGCGGGGCTAGCAGCGCATGGACGCGCGGCTGCCGCCCATGGGCGGTTACGCCGGAATCCCGGCCTGTCGCGGATCCGGGCCGAAGCGGTTGTCGCCCTCGACGCCGGAGGCCAGGCCCGTCCAGAGGACGAACGCGAGGTTCACCAGCGCGACGATTCCCATCACCAGCATGAGGGGGCCCGCAAGGGCGAGCGCGCCGACGGCGGCGACAGGACCCGACAACATTCCGAAGATGAGCCCGATCACGATGCTGACGGCTGCGCCGACCATGGGGACCAGAGCCAGCCGGCCTGAATGGCCCATGTCGTGGAGACGTCGGACGCTGATGGATGCAGCCGGCAGGATCAGGGCCAGACCCACCAGATCACCGACGAACGGCAACCAGCCGAGCAGAAGCTGGGCGACGACCAGCGCGGCCATGCCGCACCAGAAATGAGACCGGCGCAAACGCCCGTCCCATGAAAACAGCAGGCTCCGCCAATCCGCGGGGTCGAACATAGTGTGGTCTCCGGACAAGTCTGGCGGCCGCGCCGCGTGTAGAGGGGATACAGACCGCGCACGCAGCGCGGGCGAGGATGAGACAGGACGCCCCTGGCCTGCGACGAAGGCGTCCAGGCCGGCTCAGCGGGGGGCGGTCACCAGTTCATCCGCACCCCGACCCGCGCGGTGAGGCCGCGGATCTCGCCGAAGGCGGCTTCGCCCTGAACGAAGCCCTGGATCGCCCCGCGGCCGACGTTGGCGCCGAAGACGGCCTCGCCCCACAGGTCCGCCGCCGCGTCCGCGACCTCGAGCGTCTGCGAACCGAGGTGGATGCGCGAGACGTTATCGCCCTCGAACTCGTTGAAGCCGTACAGCCCCGCGAAGGGCTGGACCACGGCGCCGTTGGACAGGCGCATGGCGTGGGCCACGCGCACGCCGGCCCGGCCGATCAGGCTGTTGGTGTCGCCAAACTCGACTTCGCCGGCCTCGGCCGTGATCGAATCCAGCCGGGTCTCGCTCCACCAGGCTGAGGCCTGGGGCTCGATGGTCCAGCCCGGGCCGGCGTCGATGCGCCAGGCGGCGTCGACGCGCACACCCCAGGTTTCGCCGCTGGCCTCATCGGCCAGATCGGCCGAGGTCCATTCGTAGTCCAGGTCGTAGCGGTCGCCCTTGGCCATGACGCCGAGGGCCAGCGGTCCGCGGCTCCACTGGGCGTAGAGGCCCAGGCCGAGGCCGGTGAAGGTGGCCGTGTCTCCGTTCGCCTGGAAGGTCAGTTCGGTTTCGCTGAGGCTGCCGGCCGCCCCGAGCACCAGATCGCCGCCGCCAAAGGCCTGCACCATGTCGACGCCAACCTGACCGCCGGCGACATCGACATCGTGGGTCAGGTCCGCCGCCGCGCCGTCGATGACGCGTTGACCTTCGACCTCGCCGGACCCGCCGAAGGCCTGGGCCCAGACTTCGGCGCCGCCGCCCTGGCGCAGCCCCATGGCCCGGCTATCGCGCAGGTCGTCGAAGCGCGCGGCGATCACGTCTGCGCCGCGCCGCCACTGCATCTGGGCGCCGGAGGCGACCTTGGTCGGTTCCCATGCCTGGTCCGCCGCCGCGCCGACAATGCGGTACTCGCGCGTGACCGTGTCGAACACGGCGTCATAGTCGAGGAAGCCGCCGGCGGTCGTGACCTCAAGCTCCTGGCCGGTCTGGGCCGCGGTGGAAGTCACGAGGGTGACGCCGGTGTCGCCGATGACGCCGGCCCCCTGCACCTCCAGTTCGACATGGGTCAGCCCCTCAAGCGAGCCGACGACCAGCCGGTCGGCGACCACGGTCGTGGTCCGGGTGTCCAGGTCGAGCAGCACCTGGTTGCCGGCGAGGCCGTTCAGCACCCCATCGATCGTCAGGACGTCGCCGGCCACGCCGTTGCTCAGGTCGATTGTCCCGGCGTTGTTGAAGCGCTCGAGATTCTGGAGCCGGGCCTGGAGGGGCGTTGCCGAGTCGCCGAGGCTCACCACGCCGGTGTTGTCGAGCGTGTCCACGCCTGCGCCGAAATCGCTGGTTCCGCGCACCCGGAAGGTTCCGGCGTTGGTCAGGGTGTCAGCGACCGCTGTCAGGTCGATCCTGCCTTCCAGCGTGCCGAAATTGTTGATCGTGGCCGCACCGCCGTCGACGTTCAGGGCCACACCGTCGGCCGAGCCCAGCACGCCCCGGTTGGTGAGGGTCGTGCCAGTCCCCGAGGACAGGTCCAGACCAAAGGCCGCGCCGGATGTGGACGAGCCCGCCGCCAGGTTGACCGTCAGGCTCTGGGCGGCGTCCAGATCGGCCCCGACCCGCGTCCCGCGCAGCTCGGTGGCGATCGTCATGTCGATGGTGGAGCCCGAAGCCTGAACGGCGACACCGTCCGCACCGGTGGCGACGGCGCTGCCCAGCGTCAAGGTCACGGTCCCCGCAGTCTCGATGTCCACGCCGATGGACCGCTCGCCGGAGGTCCGGAGCTGGCCGACTGCGACGCTCACATCGCCGGTCACAGCATGGTCCGGCATCCCGATCTTGACGGCGGTGGAATCGTCTCCCGCCGTCGTCACTTCGCCGGCGCGGATGGCGACGTCCGTGGCGCTGAGCACACGAAGTCCTTCCGAACGGGTCTGGGTCGAAGCCACGACGCCGGCGACATCAAGGTCGACCTCGCCCGTACCCGCTCCATCGATATCGATCACGGGCGCGTTGATGCTGTTCGTCCGGGCGGAGCCGATATCGATGAGCGAGAGACCGGCGTTGCGGATGACCATCGCCGAGTTTCCGGGGCTGGAGGGGCTCGTCGGACCGCTGAAGGCCTGCAGCGCGCCCGCTGTCAGACGCAGCACCGCGTCCTCGGCCTCAAGGGTGGCCGTCACGGCATCGGAATCGGACTTTCCATGCGTTTCGACGTCGCCGAGCGTCAGGGTCACGTCGCCCGTGAGGGAGGATACCCCGACGCCCCTGGACACGTTCCCCAGGGCCGCGATGTCTCCGGCAAGCACCGTCACGTCTCCATAGCCTCCCACGCCGAGGGCGCTGGAGGAGACGCCGTCGGTGTGAATGTCGCCAAGCCGAAGATTGACCGCGCCGTTGACAGACGAAACGGACACCGCCCTCGAAGTGTCGCCATCGGTGGACACATCGCCTGCGGTCGCCACCACGTCGCCTGCGGCCCAGATCTGGAGGCCGAGCGAATTCTCGCCCTTCGCGGTGATGTCCCCGCCGGTGAACGTCACTCCGCCGGTCGCCGGACCGTCGTCCTCATGGGCCCTGATGGTCACCGCCGCCGCGTTGGAGCCCTCGGTCGAGACGTCGGCCACGGCCACAACGGCCCCGTCCGCGCCGTTGATCGCGATCCCGCGCGAGCCAGCGCCCGTCGCGCTGATCGGGCTAGTGGCGGTCAGGGTGACGTGGCCTGTCCCCCCGGCGTCGATCTCGATCGCATCGGACAGACTGCCGATGGTCGTCACCGTCCCGACGTTCACCGTGGTGGCGCCCGAGTTGTGGATCTGGATCGCGTCCGCCTCGAAGCCCGTGACCACGCCGTCGGGATCCGTATGCCCCGTGTGGACGGCGTCCGCCGCCACGACCACCGTGCGCGGTCCCGACAGTTCCGGATCGCGGGCGACCACGATGCCCCGGGAATTGTCTCCGCGGGTGGAGACCACGCCCAGATCCAGAGTCACGTCGCCGCCCTGGTCGAGCAGGATCGCCGAGCTGTCGGCGCCTGTTGTCGCGACCTCGTCGGCGGTCAGGGTCAGCGAACCGGCCTCGGTCTGCTCGACGACGATGGCCCCGGCCGAGTCACCGGAGGTCCTCACCGAACCGAGGGCCACCGTCATGCCGGCGTTCTGGGGCTGGATCAGCAGCCCGCGCGCGCCAAAACCGGACGTCTCGATCGCGTCGATCGCAAGATCAATCGTGGCCCCGTCCTGGTAGGCGCCCTGGGCCCATACGCCGATGGCGTTCTCGCCATGGGTCCTGACCGTCCCGAGGTCCAGCCTGATGTCGCCATAGCCCGAGGCGGCCAGGACTCCGTGCGCGCCGTCATCGAAAGTCTCGATGTCGCGGCCGGAAATATCGATGTCGCCGGTTTCGGTATAGGCCAACACGCCCAGGCCGTAGCGACCATGGGTGGTGATCGAGCCGAAATCGGCGGTGATGCCGCCCGCCGTTTGAAGATAGAGGCCGGTGGCGAAATCTCCGCGGGTCTCGACGGCGTCCACCGCTCCGGTAATCTGTCCCTGGGCCACGATCATTGCGCCCCGCGCGTTCACGCCATGGGTGGAGATCGAACCGATCTCGAAATTCACATCGGCGAGCGCGTCGACGCGAACCCCATGGCCGTTGTCGCCATAGAGGATCCCCTCGTCATCCGTCCTGCCGGTGACGATGTTGGCGATCTCGAGCGTCACGGTGTGGGGACCGGAGCCGAGGGTGTTGAACTGCTGGACCCGCACGGCGGAGCCGTAATCGCCGCCGCCGCCGAGCGCGGTCACCGAGCCGCCGCGGACAATGACCTCCCCACCATAGGTTTCAATGTCGATCGCCCCGGCGTCCTCGCCCTCGGTCCTGATCGTGCCGAACTCGACCTGGCTGCGCCCCCCGCCCAGGCTGGTGATGCTAATTCCGTCGGCGCTGTCGCCCGTTGTGGTCAGCGTACCGACTGTAATGGACGCCGCGCCCAGGGCGTCCACCTCAATGCCGCCCGCCCCATGACCCGTGAGGGTGTCAACATCGATCGTCACATCGAAATTGCTCAGGGCGTAGATGCCTGCGGCGCGATCACCGGTGACCGTGATCGTCCCGGTATGAATATCGATGTCGCCGCTGTCGTTGAGAGCGTAGATGCCCGTCGATCCCTCGCCGGCCGCGGTGACCACGTCTGCATCGATGAGGATGTCGCGGGACCCGTTCTGCACGTCACCGCCCAGGAGCGCCGCGATCCCGGTCGCCCTGACGCCCGAGACCTGGACCTCGCCGACATAGATGCCGATGTCATCATTACCGGCCACCCGCAGGGCGGTCAGTCCAACCTGCCCCGCCGCCGCGGTCGCGCGGATGACGGCGTCCTGCGCATTCAAGGTCACCGGACTTGAGCCAAAGACCGGCGGACTGATCAACACCCCGGCGCCGACGGCGTCCACATTGGCGCCCGCCCCAAAATTCATCGTCAGACCGCCCGCGCCCGGCGTGTACTGAATGCCCGTGGCGTAAGGCGAGCCCGCCGCCGTGCAGGTGACGACTCCGCCCACCGCCGCGCCGCATTCGTCCGAGGCCGCCGCGGGGGCCGCGAGGACCAGAAGCGAACAGCCCAGGGCGGTGCCGACCATCAGGTCGACGGAGCGATGGCGGGTCGGACGAACGGAATGAGTCGAGATGCGCATGAGGCCCCGGGTTCGATTGAGTGAGGACGCCGCGCGCGGAATTTGGGAGGTCGCCGCGCAGCCTGGCCCGGCAGACTGGCGTCAGCGCCCGCGCGACGGGAGAGCCTTGCGACCAGGCCTGACCGCGCTGCGACGGCGCCGCGACCAAACCGGCCGTTTCGCCGACAAAGATCCGCACAGGTTTCACCGGGCCGGGCGTGAGGTCGATCGATCCGGTTCATCGCCGTCCGGGCTCCGGCCGCCGGCCGGACTTCGCACAGGGTCCGCTTGACCCCCGTCAAGGCGCCGCCGAAGGATCTGTTCAGGCTGGCAGGATCATGTCCCGCAACCTGCCCGGGCGCCAATGGAGCCTCCATGCCCACGGAATCGTCCTTCCATGGTCTCACCGCGGACGAGGCGGCCCGCCGGCTGGCTGCGGATGGGCCCAATCTGTTGTCAGCCGACCGCACCCGGCCCGCGCTGGCGATCGCCCTTTCGGCCCTGCGCGAGCCCATGTTTGTGCTGCTGGCCGCGGCCTCGGCGCTCTATCTGGCGCTGGGCGATCGGGCGGAAGGGTTGCTGCTGGCCTTCGCCGGCGTGGTCACTGTCGGCATGGTCGTGGCCCAGGAGGTCCGGAGCGAGGCGGCCCTGAGGGCGCTTCGCCGGCTTTCGGATCCGGTGGTCCGGGTCGTCCGGGGCGGCCGCACCCTGACGCTCCCGGCGCGAGAGGTGGTGCGCGGCGACATCGTGCTTCTGGCCGAAGGTCAGAGAGCGCCGGCCGACGGCGTCCTGATCGGACCCGAGGTCCTGCAGATCGACGAGTCGGCGCTGACGGGCGAGTCCGTGCCTGTGGTTCGCGGGGGCGGCGGGGTGTCGGCCGACGGCGCCTTGCCCGATCAGGTCTTCGCCGGGACCCTGATCGTGGCCGGCCAGGGCGTCCTCCGGGTCACAGCCACCGGCGCGCGAACCGCCCTCGGCCAGATCGGGGTGTCCCTGTCGACGATCGACCGGGCGCGGACGCCGCTGCAGAAATCGACGGGCCGGATCGTCGTCTGGATCGGCGGTCTGGCGCTCGCCTTCGCTGTCGTTGTCGCCATGGCCTACGGCCTGTTGCGCGGGCTCTGGATAGAGGGGGCCCTCGCGGGCATCACCATCGCCATCGCCCTGATCCCCGAAGAGTTTCCGGTGGTCCTGTCGGTGTTCCTTTCGCTGGGAGCCTGGCGGCTGGCGCAGCATCAGGTGCTGGTGCGCCGCGCCGCCGCGATCGAGGCGCTGGGCGGCGCCACCCTGCTCTGCGTCGACAAGACCGGCACCCTGACCGAGAACCGCATGGCCGTCGTCGCCCTGTGGTCGTCCGAAGCGGAAGGCCGGCCCGAGGACGACGGTCTGGCCCCGTCCCTGCGGACGGTGCTTGAGACCGCCATCCGCGCCAGCAGCCCGCAGCCGACCGATCCGATGGACGTGGCCCTGGCCGCGCTCGGCCCGCCCGCGGCGGATCGGCCGGAACAGCTCTGGCCGCTGGCGTCGCACCGATTGGCGGTGGTGCAGAGCTGGCGTGTGGCGGAGGGACTTCACACGGCCGCCAAGGGGTCGCCTGAAGCGATCTTCGCCCTGTGCCGGATGACGTCGCGCCAGACCGCCTCCGCACGATCCGCGCTGGAACGGTTGGCCTCGGACGGACTGAGAGTTCTCGCCGTCGCCGAGGCCATCCATGACGTCCCCGTCGCGACGCCCGAAGCGCTCCGGTTCACCTTCAAGGGACTGGTCGGGTTTCTCGATCCCGTCGCGGGGGACGTGCCGGCGGCGCTGCGGGACGCCCGGACCGCGGGCATCGGGGTGGCCATGATCACCGGCGACTATCCCGCGACGGCGCTGAAGATCGCGACCGACGCGGGGATCGACGTCTCAGGCGGCGTGATGACCGGGGCCGAGATCGCCGCTCTCGACGAAGCCGCCCTGGCGGAGCGGCTGCGCGACGTGCGGGTCTTCGCCCGGGTTCAGCCGGGGCAGAAGCTCGCCCTGGTCAGGGCGTTTCAGGCCAATGGCGAGATGGTGGCCATGACCGGCGACGGGGTTAACGACGCTCCGGCCCTGGAGGCGGCCGACATCGGCGTGGCCATGGGCGGCCGCGGCACCGACGTGGCGCGCGAAGCCGCCGATCTGGTCCTGCTCGACGATCGGTTCGGCTCAATCCTGGGCGCCGTGAGGCTGGGCCGGCGGATCTTCCGGAACCTGCGGCGCGCGCTGATCTATGTCACCGCCATCCATGTGCCGATCGCAGGTCTCGCCCTGCTGCCGATCCTGCTGGGCGCACCGCCCTTTCTGTTTCCGATCCATGTCGTCCTGCTGGAACTGGTTGTCGACCCGGTGTGCGCGCTGGTCTTCGAGGCGGAGCCGAGCGAGCCGGACGCGATGCAGCGCCCCCCGCGCTCGCTGGACACGCGTCTGTTCGGCATCGGCGAGATCGCCACGGGCATGGGTCAGGGTCTGGTGATCCTGGCCGCCGTGCTCTGGCTGTATCTTGGACTCCTGCCGCAGGCCGGCGAGGATGCGGCCCGGGCCGCCGCCTATGTGGCGCTCGCCGTCGGTAATCTGGCGCTGGCGCTGGCCAACGCCGCCTCGGCCGGCGTCGGCCTGTGCAGTCCGCATCGACGGCTGTTCTGGAGCATCGCAGCGGGGCTGGCTGCGATCCTTCTCATCGGCCTGTACCTGCCCCAGGTCGCCCATCTGTTCCGCTTCGCCGAGCCAGACCCGGCGCATCTCGCGCTCGCCGTCGGCGCAGGGCTGGCGGCCGGGGGATGGAGCGGCGTTCTGCGCGCCGCCAAGCGCCGGCTGCGGCGTCCGTCGGCTTGATCTGGCTCAAAGCCACCGCGGCCGGTTGGGTTAAGCTGACCGGATCAGGAGGCGTCCATGCCCAGGCCCCGTAGCGACGCCCTGGACGCAATCCGGGCGATTCATCACCAGATCAGCAACAGCCTGCAGTCGGTTGTGAGCCTGCTGAACCTCGAGAGCCGTATGGCGTCCCCGGAAGCGGCCGGCGTCCTGAACGAGGCCGGACGGCGGGTTCGCGTCGTGATGCGCCTGCATCAACGGCTGCAGGAGGGCGCCGGCGACCAGGTTCGTCTGGACGACCTGCTGGGCGACATCTGCCGGGACGTCGCCGAACTGGACGCGGTCGATCGTCTGGCCGAAATCCACATGGATCTTGATCCCGGCATCGCCCGCTCCCGGACCGCGTCGGCGCTCGCCATGATCACGGCGGAACTGGTGGGCAATGCGCTGGAGCATGGGCTGGCCGCCCGGTCTGGCGAGGTGCGAGTCAGCCTGCGGGTCGCCGGCGAACGGGGCGTGCTTACGGTGTCCGACAACGGCGTCGGATCGGCGAATGGACCATGGAAGCCCGGCTTCGGCCTGTCGCTGGTCTCGCGGATGGCCGCACAGCTCGGTGCGACTCCCGTCGAGGAGATCGGCCTTGACGGTTGCCGCTATCAGATCGCCTGCAGCGGCATCTGGCTGGACCCGCCGTCCTGACAGCGTCGCCGCCAAGCCGTCGCCGACCGGTCAGTCCGGCTTCATCGATCCGGTGCGGACGAAGCGGTCGTGCCAGGACAGGGCCTCCTGCAGGAGCATCGGCGACTGCTGGCCGTACGACTCCCGGCGGGCCCGGGCGTAGTAGTCGTTCAGCGCCGGCCGATAATCGGGATGGGCGCAATTCTCGATCACCAGCGCCGCCCGCTGCTTCGGCGACAGCCCGCGCAGGTCGGCGAGGCCCTGTTCGGTCACGATCACCTGCACGTCCTGGGGAATGTGATCGACGTGGGAGGCGTGCGGCACGATCGTCGAGATGCGCCCGCCCTTGGCGGTCGAGGCCGACATGAAGATCGAGATGTAGGCGTTGCGGGCGAAATCCCCCGAGCCGCCGATGCCGTTCTGGATGCGGGACCCCATGATGTGAGTCGAGTTGACGCTGCCGAAAATGTCGGCCTCGATCATCCCGTTCATGGCGATGCAGCCGAGGCGGCGGATCAGTTCGGGGTGGTTGCTGATCTCCTGCGGGCGCAGCACGATGCGGTCGCGGAATTCGGTCATGCGGGTGTTGAGATCGTGCGCCGCCTCCGGACTGAGCGAGAAGGCCGTGGCCGAGGCGGCCAGCAGACGGCCGGACTCGAGCAGGTTCAGCATCCCGTCCTGGATCACTTCGGTGAAGGCGGTCAGATTGTGGAACGGTCCCTCCGCCAGGCCGCCCAGCACGGCATTGGCCGTGTTCCCGACCCCCGATTGCAGCGGCAGCAGGCCCGGCGGCAGCCGCCCCCTGTCGACCTCGTGCTTCAGGAACTCGAGCAGATGGCCGGCGATGGCCAGGTCGTCGGCGCCTGCCGGGGTGAAGGGCGCATTGCGGTCCGGGGCGTCCGTCTCGACGATGGCGACGATCTTGTCCGGGTCGCAGCGCAGCCACGGTTCGCCAATGCGTTCGTCGGGCCGCACCAGTGGAATCGGCCGCCGGTGGGGCGGCAGGGCCGTGCCGTAGTAGATGTCGTGCATCCCCTCGAGCGCCGGGTTCTGCCAGCGGTTGACCTCGAGGATCACCTGCGACGCGCGGTCGAGCCAGGTCTTGTTGTTGCCGACCGAGGACGACGGGATCAGGGCGCCGTCCTCGCGGATCCCGGAGATCTCGACGACCGCCGTGTCCAGCGGCCCGAGAAAGCCCTGCCAGGCGACCGGGGCCACCTGGCTGAGGTGCATGTCGAAATACTCCATCTCCCCGCGATTGATCTTCTCGCGCGCGATGGGATCGGAATTGTACGGCAGGCGGAATTCGATACCGTCGGCCTTGGCCAGGGCCCCGTCGAGCTCGGGCCCGGTCGAGGCCCCGGTCCACACCTTGACCCGGAACGGAACGCCCCGCGCATGCTCGCGCTCAATCCGCGCCGCGAGGGCGAGCGGGACCGACTTGGGATAACCGGACCCGGTGAAGCCGCTGAGCCCGATGGTCGTGCCGGGCGCGATCAGCGCGGCCGCGGCCTCTGCGTCCATCACCTTGGACCGATGGGCGGCCGACTTGATCCGGTTCATGCGCGGGATTCCAACACTGCGGGCTCGGGGCGACCGGCTTCGGCCGCCGGACCCGCCAGATATATGGTGCAGGTGGACGAGCCGCCGGTGAGGGGATTGTCGAATGCGACCACCTCCGCCCGGACCGCCGGGAAGACCGACGCGAGCAGGGCGAGAAATTCGTCGTCGGGCCCCTCGTCGGACCACAGGGCGAAGAGTCCTTTCCCGGAAAGGCCTTCGCGCAGGCGGCTCAGACCCTCCCGCGAATAGAAGCGGGCGTGGTCCGGATGCAGCAGGTTGCGGGGGGAATGGTCGATATCGAGGAGGACGACGTCGTAACAGGCGTCCGCGTCCCGAGGCTGATCGAACCATCCGAAGAAATCGCCCAGCGTCAGCTTGCAGCGGGGCTCCCGACCGAGGCTGTCGCCGAGCGGAACCAGCCCAGCCTTGTGCCATTCGATGACCGGAGCCAGGGCGTCGACCACTTCAACCGTGGCCACGCGCGGATCGGCCAACGCGGCGCGCGCCGTGTAGCCGAGCCCCAGCCCCCCCACCAGGACCCGTAGGTCGGAGCCCTCGGCGGCGGCCAGACCGCGGACCGCCAGTTCGGTCTCCCCGACCGTGAACAGGCTCGACATCAGATGTTCGTCGCCGAGGATCACCTCGACCACGTCGGCGTCGATGGCGGCGACCCAGCGACGTCGAAGGACCAGCGGCCCCATGGCCGTGGGGCGATAGTCCAGTTCCTCGATCAATCGGCCCATGTCGTTCCTTCCAGGCGCCAGGCGGGCGTCCGGTCTACCCTGAGGGCGGCGCGTAGCGAAGGCCAGCCGCTACGGACGGTCGCGCTTGAGATCCGGGTCTCTGCAGAGGTCCTGCATGCGATGCAGATGATCCTCCGGGCTGTCCTCGGCGCCCTCGTCCGGTCGATCGCCGGGCAACCGTTCGGTCGAGACCATGGCGCTTTCGGTCAGGGTGCGATGAACCGGGCAACGGTCCGCGATCTCCAGAAGCCGGGCCTGCTGCGCCTCGTCCAGTCCGCCCCCAAACCCGATCTTGCGGGTGAAGTGATCCGGCGCCGACGCGGTCTTCGCGGCATGGCCGACCTCGACGACCACCCGCTCCAGCGGCCATCCCTTTCGGTCGGCGTAGAGGCGCATTGTCATGGCCGTGCAGGCTCCCAGCCCGGCGCCCAGCAGGTCGTAGGGGGTCGGACCCGAACCCAGGCCGCCGACGCTGACCGGCTCGTCGGCGAGGAAGCTGCCCGACGCGGCCGTGACCCGCACCTGGAACTGGCCGCCGCCGGTCTCCTCGACGCGCAGGCCTTGCGCCGGCGGCGCCAATTCGCCTTCCGCGGCGGCGACGTCCCCGACATAGCGGCTGGCCCAGGCGGCGATGACTGCGGCGGCGTAGTCCGCATCCGTCTTGCGGGTCAGCAGGTGGTCGGCGTGATCGAGGGAGACGAAGCTCTTCGGATGGCGGGCCGTCTGGAAGATGCCGGAGGCGTTGTCGATCGAGACGATGTCGTCCACCGGTGAATGCAGCACCAGCAGCGCGCGCTTCAGGCCCGCGATCCGGGCCTGCTGATTGTGCGACCGGATATCCTCGACGAAGTCCGCGCCGAGCTCGAAATCCCGCCCCGCGATCGACACCGGCACGCGCCGGCCCGGCGCGACGCCTTCAAGCGCCTCACCGACATGGCTCAACACATGTTCGGCGTCGAACGGCGCGCCTATCACGGCCACCGCCTTGACCGCGTCCAGCGCCCCGGCCGCGGCCAGCGCCGCCGCCCCACCGAAGCTGTGGCCGATCAGAAGGTGCGGCGCCCGGCCCGTCGCCTCCATGGCGCGGGCGGCGCAGACCAAGTCCTGCACGTCGCCCGACAGCCCCTTGCCGAACTCGCCTTCGCTCTCGCCCAGGCCGGTGAAGTCGAAGCGCAGCACGCCGACGCCGAGCTCCGCCAGGGCGCGGCTGACCCGCGTCGCCGCCAGCGAGGTCTTGTCGCAGGTGAAACAGTGGGCGAACACGGCCCAGGCCCGCACCGGCCCCTGCCCTGTCTCCAGCACGCCTGTCAGCTTGCGCCCGGCGGGGTTGGAGAAGTCGAAATCCACGGTGGCCATGGTCGGCGATGCTCCGGGTCGGATGATCGAAGCGCGTCTCCGTCAGAGAGGCCGCGCCGGACCGGCGTCATTCAGCATCCGCGGGTCCATAAGGTTCCCCGCCGCGAAGTCGTCTGAAGTCTCACTCCCACTCGATGGTGCCGGGCGGCTTGGAGGTCACGTCGTAGACGACCCGATTAACGCCGCGCACTTCATTGACGATGCGGGTCGCGGTCCGGCCAAGGACGTCCCACGGAAACTCGAAGAAGTCGGCGGTCATGCCGTCGGTCGAGGTCACCGCGCGCAGGGCCAGCACCTTCTCATAGGTGCGGGCGTCGCCCATGACGCCCACGGTCTTGACCGGCAGAAGCACGGCGAAGGCCTGCCAGATATCGTCGTAAAGCCCGGCCTTGCGGATTTCCTCGAGGTAGATGGCGTCCGCCTCCTGCAGGGTGGCGACGGCATCGGGGGTGATCTCGCCCGGGATGCGGATAGCGAGACCCGGCCCCGGGAAGGGGTGACGGCCGACGAAGGCGTCGGTCAGACCCAGCTCGCGGCCCAGGGCGCGGACCTCGTCCTTGAACAGTTCGCGCAGCGGCTCGACCAGCTTCAGCTTCATGAAGTCCGGCAGGCCGCCGACGTTGTGATGGCTCTTGATGACGTGCGCCTTGCCGCTCGAGGACGACACGCTCTCGATGACATCGGGATAAAGGGTGCCCTGGGCGAGGAATTCGGCCCCTTCGATTTTGTGCGCCTCGCGGTCGAAGACTTCGATGAAGACCCGGCCGATGATCTTGCGCTTGGTCTCCGGGTCGCTGACGCCGGCCAGCTCTCCGAGAAACTCCTTCGACGCATCAACGTGCACCAGTGGGATATTGTAGTGCTCGCGGAAGAGTTTGGTGACCTGGGTCGCCTCGTCCTTCCTGAGCAGGCCGGTGTCGACGAAGACGCAGGTCAGCTGGTCGCCGATCGCCTCATGGATCAGCACGGCGGCGACCGAGGAATCGACGCCGCCGGACAGGCCGCAGATGACTTTCGCCGAACCGACCTGTTCGCGGATCTGCGCGATCTTCTCGTCCCGATAGGCGGCCATGGTCCAGTCGCCCTTCAGTCCGGCGATGCCATGGGTGAAATTCTTCAGCATGGTCGCACCGCGCGGGGTGTGCATGACCTCGGGGTGGAACTGGACGCCGTAGAAGCGGCGGGTCTCGTCGGCGATCACGGCATAGGGCGAACCGGCCGAGGTGGCGACCACGTCGAAGCCCTGCGGGATGGCGACGATCTTGTCGCCGTGGCTCATCCAGACCGTTTCTTCCTCGCCGACGGCGGCGAGGCCGGCCAGCAGGGGCGAGGTCTTCTGCACCGTGATTTCGGCCCGGCCGAACTCGCGGTGATGGCCGCCCTCGACCTTGCCGCCCAGCTGTTCGCACATCGTCATCTCGCCGTAGCAGATGCCCAGCACCGGCACGCCGGCCTCGAACACCCCCTGCGGCGCGCGCGGGCTGCCCTCCTCGTGGACACTCTCGGGGCCGCCCGACAGGATGATGGCCTGGGGCTTCATCGCCGCCAGCGCGGCCTCGGCCTTCGCGTAGGGGTGGATCTCGCAATAGACCCGCGCCTCGCGCAGGCGGCGGGCGATCAGCTGGGTCACCTGGCTGCCGAAGTCGACGATCAGGACCTTCTGGTGATCAGCGGGGGTGGTCATGCGGGCTCCGTGGCGGCAGGCGTGAAATGGTCATGCAACAGGTCGAGGGCTTCGGCCAGACGGAGATCGATCTCCGCCAGGGCGTCGGTCCAGTGTCTGAGTTCGGTCAGGTCGGCGCGGCCGTCGCTGACGCCACGCAGGCCGAGCACCGGCACGCCGAAGCGGGCGGCGGCGCGGACGACGGCGAAGGTCTCCATGTCGACCATGTCGGCGTCAACGTCGTCATAGGCGACGCCGGAGACGACGCTGGCGCCTGTCGCCAGCCGCGCCGCCGGGAGGGCCGCCGGACCATCGGCCAGCGTCAGGACAGCGGGTATGCGCGGATACGGCGTCTCGCCCTTCGGGAAACCGAGCGCGCTGGCGTCCATGTCGCGATAGCTGACGGACGACACCCGATAGACGCGGGCGTGGTCCAGGGTCCGCGATCCCGCCGAGCCGAGCGACACGATCCCATCAGGCAGGCCGTCCCCGGCCTTCAGTTCGGCGAGGGCGTGACCGACCGCGGCGGCGGCCTCGACGGGCCCGACGCCGGTGATCAGCGGCCGGATGCGGGCCTTCAGGGCCGGGCCGTATTCGGGCTCGGCGGCCATGACGCACAGGACGGTCTTCGGACCGAAGCGGGAAAGGGACCAGTCCCGGCTCACGCCCGCCGCTCATAGAGGGCGAGGAAGAAGCCGTCGGTATTGGTCGAGGCCGGCGACAGGCGCAACCGATGGCCGCTGGCGTTGGCGGCGAGCCGCTCGCGGGCGGCGACGGTCAGGCTCGGCGCGTCCAGCAAGCCGGCGATCGGCAAGGGCTGGAACCCCGGATGCGCCGCCTCGAAGGCGTCGGCGGTGGCCTCGTTCTCCCGCGTCAGCAGGGAGCAGGTGACATAGGCCAGGCGCCCGCCCGGCTTCACCAGGGCGACGGCTTGGGCGAGAATGCGCAGTTGCAGGGCGTGCAGCCGCTCGATCTCGTCGACCTTGAGCCGCCAGGCGTCCTCGGGACGCCGACGCCAGGTGCCGGAACCGCTGCACGGGGCGTCGACGAAGACGAGGTCGGCCTTGCCGTTGAATTCCTCGACCCCGCCGCCGTTCTGGCCGATCAGCCGCAGGTCGGCGGCGACGCCGGCGCGCTGCAAGCGGGGGCGGATGTTGTCGAGCCGCTTCTGCACCACGTCGCAGGCGATCAGCTTCATTCCGGAGACCGGCGGCGCGGCGCGGGCCGCGGCGGCCTCATCGGCGCCCGTCGGAGACCAGCCCGCCGGCTTCGGCGCGACGGGCCTGGCCGGGTCGGCGTCGGGCAGGGCCTGCACGGCCAGCGCCAGCGTCTTGCCGCCGCCGCCGGCGCAATAGTCGACGACAATGCTGTCGGGGGTGAAGTTCAGGCCCGATCCGGCCAGCCAGGTGACGATCTGGCTGCCTTCGTCCTGGATCTCGATATGACCCGCCTTGAAGGCCTCGAGCGCCTGCACATTGGGCGGCGGCTCCGAGGTCAGGCGCAGGCCGCGCGCGGACCACGGCGTCGGCTCGGGCTTCAGACCGGCGGCGGTCAGTTCGGCCGCGACGGTCTCCACGGTCGCCTTCGCCGTATTGACCCGCAGGTCGATCGGCGCGCGCGGCGCCATCAGTTCGCGGGCCTCTTCGCTCCAGCGCTCGCCGAAGGTCGACTTGAAGTCTTCGACGACGAATTCGGGCAGACCGGCGGCGACCCAGCCGGGCAGGTCCCCCTTCCCGGCCGTGATGCGGGCGCGTTCCTGCTTCGACAGCGGGCGCGGGCCATAGCCGTCGCCGGAGTGCAGGGCCTCGATCTCTTCCAGCGACAGGCCGTCGATCAGGGCGAGGGAGCCGATCACCAGCGCCCGGCCGTCCTCACGTCCGCCCATGGCCCAGACCAGCCGGCCGCGGGCGCGCAGCACGCGGTAGACCCGGTCGGCCACGGCGCGGCGGTCGCCCGATCCGGCGTAGCGGTTGGCGGCCCCCCAGGCCTTGAGCACGACCTCGGCCGGGGCGCGCCCCTGGGCGATGCTGTCGAGGACGGAGGCGGCGGCGGCGAGGCGGGCGGCTGGGGTCAATTCAGGCTTTCAAACGAACAGGGCGGCGAGGATCATCACCAACCCGGCGGCGGCGACGAGCCAGACCAGCGAGCGGATGTAGGGCACGCCGAAGGCGTAGAGCGGCAGGTAGATCAGCCGCCCGAAGAAGTAGAGGTGCGTCCCGACGAAGGTCAGTTGCCCGTCCTTACCGGCGATATGCGCCATGATCACGGCGGCGGCGAAGATCGGCAGCGTCTCGAACAGATTGGACTGGGCCCGCATCAGACGTCCGGCGAGTTTGCCGGGGGGCGGAACCGCCGCATCCCGCGGACCGGCGTTCCATTTGGCGCCCAGTTCGGCGGTGCGCGCCATCCCCGCCGCCCCGATCTGGACCAGCGCCAGGATCAGGGTGAAGGCCAGCATGATGAACTCGGGCGTCATATCCATGGCCTGTCCCCCTCCTCAGCCCTGCCGGTAGTTCGGCGCCTCGCGTGTGATCATCACGTCGTGGACGTGGCTCTCCCGCAAGCCGGCTCCGGTGATGCGCACGAACCGCGCCCGCTCCTGGAAGTCGGCGATGGTGGCTGCACCGACATAGCCCATGGCGGCGCGCAGACCGCCGACCATCTGATGCAGCACCGGGGCGATCGGCCCCTTGTACGGCGTCTGGCCCTCGATGCCCTCGGGCACCAGCTTCTGGGTGTCCTCGACTTCCTTCTGGAAATAGCGATCGGCCGATCCCGCCCCCATGGCCCCGACCGAGCCCATGCCACGGTACGACTTGTAGGACCGGCCCTGGTACAGGAAGACTTCGCCCGGGCTTTCGTCCGTGCCGGCGAACATCGAGCCCATCATGGCCACGCTGGCGCCGGCCGCGATGGCCTTGGCGAGGTCGCCCGAATATTTGATCCCGCCGTCCGCGATGACCGGCGCGCCCGAGTCCTTCGCAGCCCGGACGGCGTCCATGATGGCGGTAAGCTGGGGCACGCCGACGCCGGCGACGATGCGGGTGGTGCAGATGCTGCCCGGGCCAATGCCGACCTTCACGGCGTCGGCGCCGGCGTCGATCAGGGCGCGCGCGGCGTCATAGGTGGCGACATTGCCGGCGATGATCTGGATGCGGTTGGATTCGCGCTTGATGCGTTCGACCACGCGCGAGACCTGGACCGAGTGGCCGTGGGCGGTGTCGATCACCACCACGTCCACACCGGCCTCGGCCAGGGCCATGGAGCGTTCATAGCCGGCGTCGCCGACCGTCGAGGCGGCGCCGACCAGCAGCCGGCCCTGGTCGTCCTTGGCTGCGTGCGGGTGGGCCTGGGCCTTCTCGATGTCCTTCATCGTGATCAGGCCGGTGGCGCGATAGGCGTCGTCGACGACGATGACCCGCTCGATCTTGCGGTCGCGCAGCAGGGCCAGGGCCTCGTCGCGACCGGCGCCCTCGCGCACCGTGATCAGGTCGCCGGAGGTCATCAGCTCCCCCGCCCTGCGGTTCGGGTCAGTGTCGAATCGCATGTCGCGATTGGTCAGGATGCCGACCAGCTTGCCGGTGGCCGGATCGACGACCGGGAAGCCGCTGATCTTCTTCTTCGCCCGAATCTCGCGAATCTCGCCCAGCGTGGTCTGCGGGGTGATGGTCACCGGATTGATGACCATGCCGCTTTCGTAGCGCTTCACCTCGCGCACCATGTCGGCCTGCTGTTCGACCGTCATATTGCGGTGAAGGACGCCCAGACCGCCGGCCTGGGCCATGGCGATGGCCAGCCGGCTTTCGGTGACCGTATCCATGGCGGACGAGGTCAGCGGGATGTTCAGTCGGATGTCGCGGGTGAGCTTCGTCGAGACATCCGCGTCTGCGGGCATGATCTCTGACGGGCCGGGTTCCAGCAAAACATCGTCGAAGGTGAGCCCTTCGCGTATCTCCATGAGGAGTCTCCGTTTTGCGGGCCGCGTATAGCGGTGGAAGGCCGGGAACCGCAAGGCCCGCTCGCCCCTATGATGACGATAAGAACAATTGTCTTGCGGGCTGCGGCGCCGGCCCCACATCTGGAGATGCATGGTTCGACTGTTGATCAGCACCGCCCGCCGCCTCGCGCTCAAGATCGCGAGCTATGGCGTGATGCACCTGGTGGTGGCGATCCTCGTCGCCTTCGCCATCACGCGCGACTGGCGGCTGGCGCTGGCCGTGGGCGTGGTCGAGCCCTTCTTCCAGACCATCGCCTATTCGATCCACGACCGCATCTGGCACCGGATCGAGCGGCGGCGGATGCTGTCGAACCTCGAGGAGGCGTCCGAGGCCTTCACCGCCCGCCTGCAGATCATGGTCCCGGAGGAGCAGACACGGGCCCATGGTCATGACGGCCACAGCCACGCCCTGCCACGCTCGCTGGGGCAGGTCGCGGTCAAGTCCCTGACCTACGGGGTGATGCATTTCGTGGTCGCGGTGACCGTGGCCTTCGCCCTGACCCAGAACTGGCGCACCGCCCTCGCCATCGGCATCATCGAGCCGCTGGTGCAGACGGTGTTCTTCACCGTCCATGACCGGATGTGGACGCGGTTCGAGGCCCGCAAGGCGAAACGGGCGGCGGAGCTGGCCTCGGCCTAGCGCTTGTTCATCGCCACGAGGAACACCTCGGCGCTGTCCTTCCGGCTCGACGCCGGTTTGACGTATTTCACCGTCTCGAACTCGGAGCGCAGCCGCGCCAGCACGCCTCCGGCGTCGCCGCCCTGGAAATTCTTCGAGACGAAATGCCCGCCCGGCCGCAGCGTGCGGATGGCGAAGTCGGCGGCGATCTCGATCAGGGCGATGATCTTCAGGTGATCGGTCTGGCGGTGCCCGACCGTGTTGTGAGCCATGTCGGACAGCACCAGATCGGGCGGCCCCCCCAGCAGGTCCATCAACTGCTGGTCGACGCCCGGATGGGTGAAGTCGGCCTGGATCAGGGTCGCGCCCGGGATCGGTTCGATCGGCAGCAGGTCGACGCCGACCACCGAGGTCGCGCCGCGCTTCAGCGCCACCTGGATCCAGCCGCCGGGCGCCGCGCCGAGGTCGATGACCCGGCTGCCCTGTTTGATCAGGTGGAACCGCTCGTCGATCTCCAGCAGCTTGAAAGCCGCGCGGCTGCGCCAGCCTTCGGCCCGGGCGCGTTCGGACCATTTGTCGGACAGCTGGCGCTTGATCCACTGCTGGCTGGACATCGACTTGGTGTCCGCCGTCTTCATCTTCGTGCCCATGCCGCGCCCGGCGGCGGTTCCGCCCGAGGGCGGGCGCACCATCCGTCTGCGCTCTGCCGGCTTTTCTTCGTCAGTCATTGCATCCACATAGCCCCCGGCGGGTTTGCGGGCTATGCACCCGCGACAATTCACAAGGAGCAGCCCCCGATGGCCGAAACCCTGACCTTCACTCTCGACACCGGCGACGGCGAAGCCCGCGACGTCGTCATCAAGCTGCGCCCGGACCTGGCGCCGGGCCACGTGGCCCGCATCACCGAGCTGGCCAACGAAGGCTTCTACGACGGCGTGGTGTTCCACCGCGTCATCGCCGGCTTCATGGCCCAGGGCGGCGACCCGACCGGCACCGGCACCTCGGGCTCGTCGAAGCCGAACCTGAAGGCCGAGTTCTCGAAAGAGCGCCACGCCCGCGGCGTCTGCTCCATGGCCCGCACCTCGGACCCCAACAGCGCCAACAGCCAGTTCTTCATCTGCCTGGACGACGCCTCCTTCCTCGACGGCCAATACACCGTCTGGGGCGAGGTGATCGAAGGGATGGACAATGTCGACGCCTTGCCCAAGGGCGAACCGCCCCGCAATCCGGGCAAGATCGTCAAGGCGACTGTGAACTAGATATCGAAAGGGCCGCTCGTTCGAGCGGCCCTTTTTCTATTCGATCTCCACGACCTCGACCCGGGGTCCGTTCAGGACCAGGGCGATCTCGCCGCGCTTGAGCTTGAGGGCGTCCTCGCCGAACAGTTGGCGGCGCCAGCCCTTCAGAGCGTCGACGTCCGCGTCGTCGCTGAGCGCGATCTTCTCGAGATCGGCGACATTGGCCAGCAGCTTGGTGGCCACGCCGGCGTTGTCGCTCTTGGCCTTGAGCAGCACCTTGAGCAGTTCGACCACCGACGGCGGCGCCGGCTGGTTGTGGGAGGGGCGTTCCAGCTTGGGCGCGTGAGCCTCGGGATCGGCCAGTACGCGGTTGAGCTCGGCGGTGAGTTCGACGCCGAGGCGCGAGGCTCCGAAGCCCTTGGGCACCGAACGCAGGCGGTTGAAGGCGTCCGGATCGGTCGGGCCCTGGGCCGCGATCTCGTCGATGGCCTCGTCCTTGAGGATGCGGCCGCGCGGCTGGTCGCGCTCCTGCGCCGCCCGCTCGCGCCACACCGCCGTGGCCACGAAGGCGGCCAGGTATTTGGCGGAGTATTTCTTGGGTTTCAGACGCTTCCAGGCCTTTTCCGGGTCGGTGTCGTAGAGGGCCGGATCGGTCAGATCCTCCATCTCGGCCATGACCCAGTCGAGGCGGCCTTCCTTCTGCAGCCGGTCGCGCAGCTTCGGATAGAGGGCCGCCAGATGGGTGACGTCGCCGAGAGCGTAAACCAGCTGGGCGTCCGACAGCGGGCGGCGGCCCCAGTCGGTGAAGCGGCTGCCCTTGTCGACCTCCTGGCGCAACATCTGGCGCACCAGCGCCTCATATGAGACCTGATCGCCGAAGCCGGCGGCCATGGCGGCGACCTGGGTGTCGAACATCGGCCTCGGCATGGCGCCCAGTTTGACGAAAATCTCCACGTCCTGACGGGCGGCGTGGAAAACCTTCAGGATCGATTCGTCCCGCAAGAGGTCAAGGAAGGGCGACAGGTCGAGCCCCTCGGCCATCGGATCGATGATGGCGGCGTCCGTGGCCGAGGCGGCCTGGATCAGGCACAGGCGCGGCCAGTAGGTCGTCTCCCGCATGAACTCGGTGTCGACGGTGATGAAGGGGGCGGCGGCCAGACGTGAGCAGAAGTCGCGCAGCGCCTCGGTGGTGGTGATCGGCGTCATTCGGATGCTATAGCCCCGCGCAATGCGGTTGTGGCAAGAGCCGCCGCACAAATCCGCCCACTGATTCAGGCCCGTGACCGATGAGCGACACCCCAGAAAGCCCGCGCAACGGCCTGACCTACGCCGACGCGGGGGTGGATATCGACGCCGGCGAGATGCTGGTCGACGCCATCAAACCGCTGGCCAAATCCACCCGCCGGCCCGGCGCGGAGGCCTCGCTGGGGGGATTCGGAGCCCTGTTCGACCTCAAGGCCGCAGGTTTCGAGGACCCGCTGATCGTCGCCACGACGGACGGCGTCGGCACCAAGCTGAAGATCGCCATCGAGACCGGACGGCATGACGGCGTCGGCATCGACCTGGTCGCCATGTGCGTCAACGACCTGCTGGCCCAGGGCGCCGAGCCCCTGCTGTTCCTCGACTACTACGCCACCGGCAAGCTGGAGATCGACGCGGCGAAGCGGGTCGTGGCCGGGATCGCCGAGGGCTGCCGCCAGGCCGGCTGCGCCCTCGTCGGCGGCGAGACGGCCGAAATGCCGGGCATGTACGCGGGCGGCGACTACGACCTCGCCGGCTTCTCGCTCGGGGCGGTCGAGCGCGGTCATGCCCTGCCGTATCTGGACCGCCAGGCCGAGGGCGACGTCATAATCGGCCTGGCCTCGTCCGGCCCGCATTCGAACGGCTACTCCCTGATCCGCAAGGTGGTCGAGAAATCGGGCCTGTCGTGGGGCGACGACGCCCCCTTCGCCAGGGACCGCACCCTGGCCCAGGCCCTAATGGAGCCGACCCGCATCTATGTGAAGCCGGTGCTGCCGCTGATGAAGGCCGGACTGATCAAGGGCGCGGCCCACATCACCGGCGGCGGCCTGATCGAGAACCCGCCGCGTTGCATCGCGGAAGGCCTGCACGCGGCGTTCGACTGGGACGCCATCCCCCTGCCCCACGTGTTCCAGTGGCTGGGCGAGACCGGCGGCATCTCGGATCACGAGATGCGGCGGACCTTCAACTGCGGCGTCGGCTTCATCCTGGTGGTCGCGCCGGAGAACGCCGAGCCGGTTCTGGCGGCCCTGCTCAACGCCGGCGAGGTCGCCTTCGTCTGCGGCCAGCTGGCGGCGGACTAGCTCGCCTCGTCGTCGAGGATCGAATAGCTGACGCGGACGATGGTCGCGCGGCCCGGGTTCTGGTGGACCGTGGCCGTCAGGCCATCACGGGTCCAGACCGGCCAGTCCTCGGGCTCGTCCGGCGCCGGCGCGAAGCCGGCGCGCTGCAGGGGCCCGGCCACGGCGTCGCGGGCCTGGGCGAAGCCGCCCGAGCGCGCCTGAACCTCGCAAACCCGCCGCAGGGTGCCTTCCCCGGCGTCGCCGCTGACGGTCAGTTTGACCAGATGATGCCCGTTGGACGTTTGCAGGTCCTGCGGCCCGTCGCCGCCCGGCCGCGGCGACAGTCCCGCCAGGGCGATATTGTCCGCGGAGGCCTCGCCGGTATCGGCGAAAGGCAGACAGACGCCCACGACGATGTCGCGTGTCGTCTGGCCGGCGGTCTGGGGAGCGGCGGCCAGGGCCGCGGCGAGGATCAGGGCGTACATGGGGACCTCCTGCGCTCACTGTCCGGGAGGAAGGCCGAGAGCGCAAGCCGCCGCATTGACCGGCGCCCTCCGCCCCGGCAAGGTCCGCGCCTTCCACACCCATGAGGTCGCCGATGCGCGCGCTGTCGATCGCCCTGGCCGGGCTGATGCTGATTTCGGGACCGGCGGCGGCCCAGACGCCCGCGCCTTCCGAACACGCCCTGCTCCACCAGCTCGCGGGCGAGGTCCGCCCAGAACGGATGCGCGCCGATATCGAGGCCATGGTGAGCTTCGGCACCCGTCACACGATGTCCGAAACCGCCTCTGACACCCGTGGAATCGGGGCTGCGCGGCGCTGGGCCCAGCGTGAGTTCGAGGCCATCGGCCGGGGCTGCGGCGGCTGCCTGACCATCGTCACTCCCTCGGACACCGTGACCAACGCCCGCATCCCGACCCCGACAGAGGTGGTCGACGTCGTCGCCATCCAGCGCGGGGCGGGTGATCCGAACCGGGTCATCATCATCTCGGGCCACATCGACTCGCGCGTCACGGACGTGATGAATTTCACCGACGATGCGCCCGGCGCCAATGACGACGCCTCGGGCGTGGCCGCCGTGCTGGAGGCCGCCCGCGTGCTGTCGAAGCACCGCTTCGACGCCACCCTCGTCTACGCCGTGCTGTCGGGCGAGGAACAGGGCCTGCTCGGCGGCAAGATCCTGGCCGACTACGCCCAGGCCCAGGGCTGGCGGGTCGAGGCCAATCTGAACAACGACATCGTGGGCAATTCCGAGGGCCAGTCCGGCGTGCGCGACACCACCCGGGTGCGGGTCTTCTCGGAAGGCACCAAGACCGTCGAGACCGCCGCCCAGGCCGAGCGCCGGCGCTACAATGGCGGCGAGGTCGATTCCTCGTCCCGCAACCTGGCGCGGTTCGTCGACGCCCTCGCCGACCGCTACATCACCAATTTCGACGTCGACATGATCTATCGCACCGACCGCTACGGCCGCGGCGGCGACCAGGTCGAGATGCTGCGCCATGGCTTCCCCGCCGTCCGCATCAGCGAAGGGGCCGAAAACTACGATCGCCAGCACCAGGATCTGCGCGTCGAGGGCGGCGTCCACTACGGCGACACGATCGATGGCGTCGATTTCGACTATCTCGGACAGGTCGCGCGTCTGAACGTCGTCGCCATGGCCGCACTGGCCAACGCGCCGGCCACGCCGCTGGGCGTGACCATCGAAGGGGCGGTCAAGCCGGACACGACCCTGAAGTGGCAGGCGGTTCCCGGCGCGGCCGGCTATCGGGTCTGGTGGCGGCCCACCACGGCGGCCCAGTGGACCCACAGCCGCTGGGCGGGCTCGGCCACCGAGCTGGTGCTGCCGGGCGTGGTCATCGACGACTGGTTCTTCGGCGTCTCGGCCGTGTCCGAGGACGGCTACGAGAGCCCGGTGGTCTTCCCCGGCCCGCCGGGGTCGTTCGTCTCGGTCGGCGACCCGGCCCCGCCCGCCCGCTGATGCCGAACCCGCGTTCCGGCCGCGTCCGCGCCGCCGTCCTGATCTCCGGCGCCGGCTCCAACATGGCCGCCCTGGTCGACGCCGCGCGTGACGCCGACTGCCCGTTCGAGGTCGCCCTGGTCCTGTCCAACAAGCCGGACGCCGGCGGTCTGGCCGTGGCGCGGGAAAAAGGCGTGCCGGTCGCCGTGGTCGACCATCGCGATTTCGGCAAGGACCGCGAGGCGCACGAGCGCGCCCTCGACGCGGCGCTGACGGCGCGCGGGATCGAGGTCGTCGCCCTCGCCGGCTACATGCGCCTGCTGACCCCGTGGCTGGTGCAGCGGTGGGAGGGCCGGATGCTGAACATCCACCCCAGCCTGCTGCCCAGATATCCCGGTCTGGACACCCACGCCCGGGCGCTGGCGGCCGGCGACCACGAGGCGGGGTGCACCGTCCACCTCGTCAGCGAGGGCGTCGACGAGGGCCCCATCCTGGCCCAGGCGAGGGTTCCGGTGCTGCCCGGCGACACGCCGGCCAGCCTCGCCCAACGGGTTCTGACAGCGGAACACGGCCTTTACAGCCAGGCCCTCGCCGACTTCTGCCGCGCGCAGATGAGAAGTTTGTAATCTGACGAGTTTCGCCGCGACAGGGCCCGGCGCCTGAGTCAGGTTACCGCCGAATTTTCATTGGGAGCCTCCATGCTCAAGCTTCGCCTCATGGCCTGTGCGGCCAGCGCCGTTCTCTTGCTCGCCGCCGGCGCCGCCGCGGCCCAGAGCAGCCCTCCGATCGTCGAGATCCCGTCGACGAACCAAGCCGAGATCGGCGAGTTCGGCTTCGATGTCGGCGGCATGGACGCGACCGTGGCCCCGGGCGCCGACTTCAACCGCTTCGCCAACGGGACCTATCTGCGCAACACGCCGATCCCCGGCGACAAGACGTCCTTCGGCGTGTTCGACATGCTGTACGATCGCTCGCAGGACAATCTGAAGACCCTGATCGAGGAGAGCGCGGCCGACCCGACCTCCAGCCCTGAAGCCGCCCGCATCGGCGCCTTCTACGCCAGCTTCATGGACGAGGCGGCAGTCAATGCCCTGGGCGCCAGCCCGCTCGCAGCGGACCTTGCCGAGGTCCGCGCCGCCGACACGCGCGAGGAAATCGCCGAACTGATGGGCCGCACCCAGCGCGGCTTCGGCTCCAGCCTGTTCGGCGGAGCGATTTTCGAAGACCTCAAGGAGCCGGACAAGAACAGCGCCTATGTGGTCCAGGGCGGTCTCGGCCTGCCGAACCGCGACTACTATCTGGAAGCCAATTTCGCGGAACAGAAGACGGCCTATCAGGCCTATGTCGCCAAGGCGCTGGAACTGGGCGGCTGGCCCAACCCGGAACAGGCCGCCGCCGACATCGTCGCCTTTGAAACGCGCATCGCCGAACATCACTGGACGCAGGTCGAGAGCCGTCAGCTGGAGAAGCTGTACAATCCGACTACGGTGGCCGAGCTGGCCGTCGCCGCCCCGGGATTCGACTGGGCCGCCTGGGCCCGCGGGGCCGGACTCGACAGCGCTCCGATGCTGGTGGCGATGAACAACACCGCCTTCCCGGGCATGGCCTCCGTCTTCGCCGAGACCCCGATCGAGACCCTGCAATCGTGGCAGGCCTTCCACGTCATCGACCAGGCGTCGCCCTATCTGTCGCAGGCCTTCGTCGACAACCGCTTCGACTTCTTCGGCAAGGTCCTGAACGGCCAGCCCGAGAACCGGCCGCGGTGGAAGCGGGGCGTCCAGCTGGTGGACGGCTCGCTGGGCGAGTCGCTGGGCAAGGAATACGTCGCCCGTCACTTCCCCGCCGAGTCCAAGGCGCAGATGGAGGCGCTGGTCGCCAACCTGCGCCGGGCCATGACCGCGCGCATCGAGGGACTGGAGTGGATGAGCCCCGAGACCCGCCAGCAGGCGCTCTACAAGATGAGCCGGTTCGGGGTGAAGATCGGCTATCCCGAGCAGTGGCGCAGCTATGACGGCCTGCGGCTGGAGCCGGGCGACCTCTACGGCAACGTCGAGCGCTCCTCGGCTTTCGAATGGGAGTGGAACCTCGGCAAGCTGAACCGGCCGGTCGACCCGCTGGAGTGGGGCATGACGCCCCAGACGGTGAACGCCTACTACAACCCGCCGCGCAATGAGATCGTCTTCCCGGCCGCCATCCTGCAGGCGCCGTTCTTCGACCCGAACGCCGATCCCGCGATCAACTACGGAGCCATCGGCGGCGTCATCGGCCACGAGATCACCCACGGCTTCGACGACCAGGGCCGCAAGGTCGATGGCGACGGCGTGCTGCGCGACTGGTGGACGGCCGAGGACGCGGCCAAGTTCGAGGAGCGGGCCCGGGTGCTGGGCGCGCAATACTCGTCGCTGAGCCCGTTCGAGGGCGTGACCGTCAACGGCGACCTGACCATGGGCGAGAACATCGCCGACCTCGGCGGCCTGCTGCTGGCGCTGGACGCCTACCACCTCTACCTCGACGGGCAGCCGGCGCCGGTGATCAACGGCCTGACCGGCGACCAGCGCGTCTTCCTCGGCTGGGCCCAGGTCTGGCGCGAGAACATCCGCGACGAGGCCCTGCGCCAGCAGGTCACCGTCGATCCGCACTCTCCCGCCCAGTATCGCGCCGCCGCGACGGTGCGGAACATCGACGCCTGGTACGAGGCGTTCGGGGTCAAGCCGGGCGACGAACAGTACCTCGCGCCCGAGGCCCGCGCCCGCATCTGGTAAGCGAGCGCGCAGGACAGTCTGGACACGGCCCCGGCGGGCGAACCGCCGGGGCCGTTTTCTTGGGCGCAGCCCTGGATTCCGACCGTCGCACTGCGCAGGCCAATCCGCCACACTTGCGCTATCAGCTCCACTTGATGATATATCATATATCATGCGAGCGACCTCCCGATGATCTCAGGCCCCCAGCTTCGCGCCGCCCGGGCGCTTCTCGGCATCGACCAGCGCGAGTTGGCCCGGCTGGCCGGGTTATCGCCGCAGACGGTGCAGCGAATGGAAGCCTGCCCCGGCTCGGTGCGCGCCGTGGTCGACAGCCTGGAGAAGGTGGTGACGGCCCTGGCCGAGGCCGGAGTCGAGATGATCGCCGACGGCGCTCCGAGCCAGGGGACGGGACGCGGGGTGCGGCTGGTCGAGCGGAAGGCGGCGGGCGATGGGCGCTGACTGGAAACTGTTTCTGCCCAAGACCGTCACAGTCCTGAGGCAGGGTTACCGCTTCGCCGACTTCCGCGCCGACGGCGTGGCCGGGCTGACCGTCGCCGTCGTGGCCCTGCCGCTGGCCATGGCGCTGGCCATCGCCTCGGGCGCACCGCCGGAAGCGGGTTTGGTTACGGCCGTGGTCGCGGGCTTCCTGATCTCAGCCCTCGGCGGCAGCCGCTTCCAGATCGGCGGCCCCACCGGCGCCTTCGTCGTCATCGTCTACGGGGTCATCAGCAAGCACGGCTATGACGGCCTGCTGATGGCCACCCTGATGGCGGGCCTCATCCTGGTCGTGGCGGGGCTCGCCCGGGTCGGAAGCCTGATCAAATACATCCCCGACCCCGTCACCACCGGCTTCACCAGCGGCATCGCGGTGGTGATCATGGCCAGCCAGATCCCCGATCTACTGGGCCTCACGGCGATCGGGGTCCCGGCCGAGTTCATCCCGAAGCTGCAGGCCCTGTGGGCCGTACGGGACACCTTCACCCTGCCGGCGGTCGGCCTGTCGGCCGCCTGTGTCGCCGCCATCCTCGTGCTGCGACGCTACGCCCCCCGCATTCCCGGCTTCCTGGTCGCCACCGTCGTCGCGGCCGTGGTCGTCGCCGCTCTCGGACTGCCGGTCGAGACCATCGGCTCGCGCTTCGGCGACATGAACGCCCGCATTCCCGCGCCCGACCTGTCCTTCTGGACCTGGGGCAAGGCGGCGGACTTGCTCCCCAGCGCCCTCGCCATCGCCCTTCTGGCCGGGGTCGAGTCCCTGCTCTCGGCCGTGGTCGCCGACCAGATGACCGGCCGCCGGCACCGTTCGAACATGGAGTTGACCGCGCAGGGCGTGGCCAACATCGCCTCGGCCGCGGTCGGAGGCCTGCCGGCGACCGGCGCCATCGCCCGGACCGCGACCAACATCCGCTCCGGCGCCCGCACCCCCGTGGCCGGGATGCTGCATGCCGTCTTCCTGCTGGTCTTCATGCTGGTGCTGGCGCCGGTGATGGTGTTCGTGCCGATGGCGGCGCTGGCGGCCATCCTGGTGGTCGTGGCGATGAACATGGCCGAGACCCACCGCTTCCGCCTGATCCTGCGCACCTCGAGCGGCGACCGGGCGGTGCTGCTCGCGACCTTCGCCCTCACGGTCCTGGTCGATCTGACCGTGGCCATCGGCGTGGGCATGGCCCTGGCGACCTTTATCTTCATGCACCGGATGTCCGAGCTGGCGACACTCGAAGGCCGCGCCCCTCTGATCGAGGGCGACCGGCCCGACAATGGCGAAGGCCGCTACGCCCCCAACCAGGGTCTTCCGGACGACGTCGGCGTGCTGACCTTCCGCGGCCCGCTGTTCTTCGGCAGCGCCAGCCTGATCAAGGATGCGCTGGATCGGATCGGCGCCCGGCGACGGACCTACATCCTGCGGCTGGAGGAGGTGCCGATGCTGGACCCCACCGGGGCCCTGGCCTTCGCCGACCTGCTGGGCCGGATGCAGGGCGACGACGCCGAGGTCATCGTCGTCGGGGCCAGCCACCCCGTGCTGAAGTCGCTGATGCAGGCGACGCCGCGCGACCGGCTCCGGCGGGTCCGTTTCGTCAAGACCTTCGCCACCGCCCGCAAGCGGGTCGAGGCGGCGCACCTGGCCTGCGCATAGCGAAACGGCCGGCTCCCGCGAGGGAGCCGGCCGTTCATATCAATGGCGGGACCGTCGGATCAGCCGACGATCTGGTCGTCCGTGAAGAACTGCGCGATCTCGATCTTCGCATTCTCGAGGCTGTCCGAGCCGTGCACCGAGTTCTCGCCGATCGACAGGGCGAACTGCTTCCGGATGGTGCCTTCCGCGGCCTGTTCCGGATTGGTGGCTCCCATGACTTCGCGGTACTTGGCCACGGCGTTGTCCCCTTCCAGCACCTGGACCACGACCGGCTCGGCGGTCATCTGGCCGACCAGTTCGCCGTAGAACGGACGCTCGGCGTGGACTTCGTAGAATTTCTTCGCCTGGGCCTCGGTCAGTTTGACGCGGCGCTGGGCCACGATGCGCAGGCCGGCGCCCTCGATCACGGCGTTGATGGCGCCGGTCAGGTTGCGGCGCGTGGCGTCGGGCTTGATGATCGAGAAGGTGCGTTCGGTCATGGGAGTGACTTCTTGTTGGGAGATTGAAGGTCGCGGGCTTATAGACGCGCCCTCCGCCCTTTCCAAGGCGTCCCTATCGCTCGCGGCGCGGCCGCGCGCTGCTTGAGGGGCGATCCCTTTTTTCCCCTATCGCTTCCTGCCGTCGGGAGCGCCCTCGCCTATCGGATCCGCTACGTCGTCATGCTCCAGATCACCGACCTGACCTTCAACGCCTGGGGCCGCAAATTCCTCGAGGACGCCTCCGTCAGCCTGCCGCCCGGAGCCAAGGTCGGCCTCGTGGGCCGCAACGGCATCGGCAAGTCGACCCTGTTCAAGCTGATCCTCGGCGAACTGGCCGCCGGCGGCGACGAGATCAGCCTGCCGAAGACCGCCCGCATCGCCTCCGTCGATCAGGAGCACCCGGCCACGCCTGTCAGCGTGCTGGAGACCATCCTCGAGGCGGATGTCGAACGCCACGACCTGCTGACCCGGCTCGAAACCGCCGAGCCCGAGGAGATGGGCGAGATCTGGACCCGGCTGATCGAGATCGACGCCGACGCCGCCCCCGCCCGCGCCGCTGAAATCCTCGTCGGCCTCGGCTTCGATCAGGAGAACCAGCAGCGCCCGATGTCCGAGTTCTCGGGCGGCTGGCGCATGCGCGTGGCCCTGGCCGCGGCCCTGTTCGCCGAGCCGGACATGCTGCTGCTCGACGAACCGACCAACTACCTCGACCTCGAGGGAGCGCTGTGGCTCGAGGCGCGGCTGAAGAAATACCCGCACACCGCCCTGATCATCAGCCACGACCGGGAGCTGCTGAACAACTGCTGCACCCACATCCTGCACCTCGCGAACCGGACGCTGGAGCTCTACACGGGCAACTACGACATGTTCGAGAAGGCCCGGGCCGAGAAGGCGCGGCTGCAGCTCTCGGCCAAGGCCAAGCAGGACGCCGAGCGCGCCCACCTGCAGGCCTTCGTCGACCGCTTCAAGGCCAAGGCCTCCAAGGCCGCCCAGGCCCAGTCGCGCATGAAGCGGCTGGCCAAGATGCAGCCGGTGGCCACCACCATCGAGGAACGGGTCGCCCCCTTCACCCTGCCCTCGCCGCCCCGTCCCCTGGCCCCGCCGCTGATCCGTCTGGAGCAGGCCAATGTCGGCTATGAGCCGGGCAAGCCGATCCTGCGCAATCTGAACCTGCGCATGGACCTCGACGACCGCATCGGCCTGCTGGGCGTCAACGGCGCCGGCAAGTCGACCTTCGCCAAGATGATCGCCGGTGCGCTGAACGTCGAAACCGGCGAACTGCACCGCGACCGCAAGATGCGGGTGGGCTGGTTCCACCAGCACCAGATCGAGGCCATGGACCCGACCGACACCCCGCTGGAGATCATCCGCCGCGCCATGCCGGACGCAACCGAGAGCAGCCGCCGCTCGAAGCTGGCGCAGTGGGGGCTCGGCTACGAGAAGCAGGAAACCACCGTCGCCTCCCTGTCCGGCGGCGAACGCGCGCGCCTGCTGCTGAACCAGGTGGCGATGGACGCGCCGCACATCCTGATCCTCGACGAACCGACCAACCACCTCGACATCGACAGCCGCCGGGCCCTGCTGGACGCCCTGAACGAATACTCAGGGGCCGTGATTCTGATCACCCACGACCGCTCGCTGATGGAGCTGGTCGCCGACCGGCTGTGGCTGGCCGCCGACGGCACGGTGAAGCCGTATGACGGCGACATGGACGACTATGCGAAATTCGTCCTGGACCGGGCGAAGCAGGCGGCGGTCAAGCCGAGCCAGGTCAAGCAGGAGGCCGAGGCCAAGGCCGCGCCTGCCCCCGCGCCTGCGAAGAAGAACGACAAGAAATCGGGCCCCTCTCCCTCGACCTTGCGCCATGCGGTCAAGAAGGCCGAGGAGCGGATGGCGGCCCTGACCGCCGAGGTCGCCCGCATCGACGACGACCTCGCCAACGCCGCCGTCAGCAATCCCAAGGCGCTGGAGGGCCTGACGCGGGCGCGGGCGAAGACCCAAGCCGACCTTGAGGCCGCCGAAGCCGCCTGGATGCAGGCCGAGGAAGCGCTGGCGGAGGTCGCATGAGCAGGCCGATCGAGCTCTCGCGCGAGGCGCGGCAGGCCGCCGCCGCCAGCCTGCGACAGGTTCTGGCCGATGAACTGGACATAGAGATCGGGGCCCTCCAAGCCGAACTGATCCTCGACCGCCTAGTCCTCGACCTGGGCCCCATCCTCTACAACCGCGCCCTGACCGACGCCCGCGCCGTCATCGCGGCCAAGGCGGAGGACATGGACGAGGCCCTGTACGGACTGCAGCGTCAGACGGACCTGCGCTGACGAGCAGGGCGTGGGCGCGTCGCGTCGACGCCCTGAGGTTCGCGACTGGCGAACAACGCCGGAAGTCGCCATCCTGCCCTTCTCGCCGAGATAGTCCTCGGAACGACCCCCAACACGGTTCTGATGAGCGATAGCGCGGAAATCTGGTTCTACCACCTCGAGCGCTCGACGCTCGACCAGGTGCTGCCCGGCCTGCTGGAGAAAACGCGCGAGCGGGGCTGGCGGGCGCTGGTCCGCGCCGCCGACGAGCGGCTTCTCGACGACATCGATGAACGCCTGTGGACATACAGGGACGACAGTTTCCTCGCCCACGGCCGCGCCACGGAGCCCGAGGCGACGCGCCAGCCCATCCTGCTGACGCAGACCGAAGAGAACCCGAACGGCGCTCAGGCGCTGTTCATCGTGGACGACGCACAGCTTGGCGATACGAAAGGGTTCGATCGATGCTTCATCATCTTCGACGGCAGGGACGAGGCGGCGCTGGCGGCGGCCCGGGTGCGCTGGAAGACGTTGAAGGACGGCGGCGCCAACCTCGCCTACTGGAAGCAGTCGCCCGAAGGGCGCTGGGAAAAGGCGGCCTGATCGCGCTCACTGCGCTCACCGCCTGTTCGACGCCGGCCTCGGACGCCCCTGCCCCTCGCGCCGTCGAGGAAGCCCAGATGAGCCAGCCGGTCGGGACCCGCCCCGTCAATCCGACGACGGACATCTGCCGCGCCGGCGAGATGCAGTGGCTGGTCGGGAAACCGAAGACCGAAATCCCCGTTCCGGTGGACGTGGTCAATCGCCGGGTCACCTGCACCACCTGCCCCGTGACCGAGGACTATTCGCCCCACCGCCTGAACATCTTCTTCAACGACCAGACGGACATCGTCGAACAGGTTCGTTGCGGCTGAAGCCAAGGAGACGCCTGATGAAGTTCCGATTGCTCACCCTCGCCGCCTTCGGCCTGACAGCCGCCGCATGTGCGCCCGTGGACAGCGACCCGGCGCCCATGCCGCCCGGGAACGGCCCGTCGCAATGCCGGGCCGATCAGTATCAGCGCTACATCGGCCGCAACCGGTCGGAACTGCCGCCACCGCCCGCCGGCGAGGTCTGGCGCGTGACCTGCACCACCTGTCCGGTGACCATGGACTACAACCCCAACCGTCTGAACATCCTCTTCGACCAGTCCAGCGGCGTGATCCGCGAGGTCAAATGCGGATGAGAGCCCTGATCCTCATGGCCGGCGCCCTCGTGCTGGCCTCCTGCGCCCCGGTGACCGAGACGTCGCCGCCCGCCGGACCGCAACGCTGCGACGCCGCCGGCGCGCGTTCGCTGATCGGGTCCCACGTCGGAGCCGTCACCTTCCCGGCGGACGCCAATGTCCGCATCGTCTGCACCACCTGCCCGACGACCAAGGACCTGCGCCCGGATCGCCTCAACGTCCGCTTCGACGAAGCGACGGGCATCATCCGGAGCGTGGATTGCGGCTGATCGTCGTCCGCTCCAGCTGCGGCTGAACCCGGCCATACGACCCGGTCGGAATCGCAGCGCCGCCACCAGGCGGGGCCGCAATTGAAACGACCGACGGAGCTGCGCCCCGTCGGTCGTCTTCCTGTGGAGAGAGGGGCTACTCAGCCCTCGTAGCTGTCGGCCACCATGCGATCGAGGGTGCGCACGCCCCAGCCGACGGCGCCGTCCGGCACGGTCGGGGACTTGCTGTCCTTGACCCAGGCCGTCGGCGCGATGTCGATGTGGGCCCACGGCACGCCATTGGTGAAGCGCTGCAGGAACAGGGCGGCGGTGATCGAGCCGCCGGCGCGGCCGTTGCCGGTGTTCTTCACATCGGCGATCGGGCTGTCGATGTGGCGCTCGTAGGCGGCCGGAATGGGCATCCGCCAGGCGTTCTCGCCGACCTTGGGCGCGGCCGCGAGGAAGTTGTTGGCCAGCTCGTCCGAGTTCGAGAACACACCGGCGTACTCGAGCCCCAGGGCGACGATCATGGCGCCCGTGAGGGTGGCCAGATCCAGCATGAATTTCGGCTTGAAGCGCTCCTGGGTGTACCAGAGGCAGTCGGCCAGGACGAGGCGGCCCTCGGCGTCCGTGTTCAGCACCTCGACCGACTGGCCGGACAGCGACATGACCACGTCGCCCGGACGCTGCGCCGCGCCGTCAGGCATGTTCTCGACGAGGCCCAGGACGCCGACGGCGTTGACCGCGGCCTTCCGGCCGGCGAGGGCGTGCATCAGGCCGGCCACGGCGGCGGCCCCGCCCATGTCCCACTTCATCTCTTCCATGCCCTCGGCCGGCTTGATCGAAATGCCGCCGGTGTCGAAGCAGACGCCCTTGCCGACGAAGGCGATGGGCTGGTCGCCCTTCTTGCCGCCGTTCCACTTCATGATGGCGACCTTGCTCTCGCGCACACTGCCCTGGCCGACGGCCAGCAGGGTGCGGAAGCCGAGCTTCTCGAGCTCCTTCTCGCCAAGGATCTCGACCTCGAGGCCGAGCTTCTCAAGCGCCTTGACCCGGCGGGCGAACTCTTCCGGATACAGGATGTTGGCCGGCTCGCTGACCAGGTCGCGCGAGAACTCGACGGCGTCGGCCACGGGCGACAGCGTCTTCCAGGCGGCCTCGGCGCCCTTCACGTCGGCGGCGACGACCTTGATCGTCTCGATCGACGGCGTCTTCTCGGGCTTCAGCGTGGTGCGGTATTTGAGGAAGCGGTAGGCGGCCAGACGAGCGCCGAAGGCGGCGCGGGCGGCCTGGCCGGCCGACAGGGTCGAGCCGTCGATGGTCAGCGAGGTCGCGCCCGACAGCTTGACGGCGTGGTAGGCGGCGCCGGCCGCCGTCTCGATGGCCAGATCGTCGAACCTGGCGGCCTCGCCCGCGCCGGTCAGCACGATCGTGCCCACATCGACGCCAGTCGGAGCCGCGACGATCAGGGTGCTGTTCGAAGCGCCGGTGAAGCGGCTGGCGTTCATGGCCCGGGTCAGGGCGCCGGAGGCCGCCGCGTCGAGGTTTCCGCCCGTCCCGTGCAGGGCCCGTCCCTCATGTACCAAAAGGGCCAGGACTTCGGCTCCGCTGGCGGACGCGACGAACTCGATCTTCATGGGCTACTCCTGCCGGGATGGAACGCCCCGGTCGTACTTGCAAGGACGTGCGCCAGCGACTGTCGCCGGTGCACGGGGATGTGTATTAGAGGCGTTCCGGCCGCCGCCTGCAACGGGCGATTTCCTCCGCTTATGACGCTGATTCAAGGCTATCTTTTTCGCCAGATTGCCCGCCCGGTCGTCGGAGCGTGCGCCGCGCTGGCCGGAATCGGCATCCTGAGCCAGAGCCTCGATCAACTTGAGGTTATTGTCGAGCGTGGCCAGAGCGTCTGGGTCATGGTCAAGTTGACGCTCCTCGCAGTGCCACAACTTCTGGCGGTGATCATCCCGATCGGCCTGTTTGTCGGGGCCCTGATGGCCCTCACGCGACTGCAACGGGAGCAGGAACTGACGGCCGTGTTCGCCTCCGGAGTCACGCGTTGGGCGGCGATTCGCCCCGCCGTGCGCATCGCCGCGATCGCCGCGCTCCTGACTCTGGTGATCACCACCGTGCTGCAGCCGTGGGCCCAGCGACAGGCGCGCGCCGAGGCCTTCGCCGTGCGCACCGACCTCGCCGCCCTGCTGGTGGAGGAGGGTCGCTTCGTCCAGGGGCCGGAGGGGCTGACGGTTTATGTGCAGCAGATCGAGCAGAACGGCCTGTTGAAGAACATCTTCATCTACCAGGCCGGGGACGACCGGGTGACGACCTGGGATGCAGCCGAGGCCCGTTTCTCGCGCATCGACGGCGAGCCGATCCTGACCCTGATCGATGGCTCGTGGCAGCGCTATTCCAGCCGGGGCGTGCTGGAGCACCTGTCGTTCGGGCGTCAGGACGTGCCGCTGGGTCAATACTCCGAAGTGACCGACACGATCCGCTACAAGCCTTCGGACCTGTATCTGCCCCAGCTCCTCAACCCTTCGCCGCAGGATCTCGGGCGGGTCGGTTCCGCGGGCGAACTGCGGGCCGAGGCGCATTCGCGGCTGTCGGCGCCCCTCTACGCCCTTCTGGCCATGGCCATGGCGCTGTCGGCCATCCTTGGCGGGCAGTTCAGCAGGACCGGCTATAGCCTGCGTATCGCCCGGGTCGCGGGCGCCTTTCTGATCCTCCGCATCGTGGGCTACGGCGTGGTGGCGGCCAGCGCCTGGAACGGCTGGCTCAACGTCTTCCAATATCTGCTGCCCGTCGCCGGAACGGCCATCGCCCTGCGCCTGCTGTTCCGGGCGCTGAAGCCCCGCCGTCGCCGTTCGTGGCCCGCCCTCGAGCGGCTGAAGGCGAGGTTCGCATGACCGCGGCCTGGCTTCGCCTCGGGCGGATCGAACGCTATGTGCTGGTCCAGCAGGCTCGCTCCCTCGCCATCGCCCTGGGCGTTATCGCCGCCCTGATCATGCTGATCGACTTCGTGGAAATTTCCCGCGGAGTCGGCTCGGACGTCGATCTGTCCGGCATGCGCATTCTCGGCCTGATGCTGCTGAAGTCGCCCCAGGTGATTATCCAGTTGCTGCCGTTCGTCTTCCTGTTCGGGACCCTCGCCGCCTTCGTCGGCCTCAACCGGCGCAGCGAGCTGATCGCCATGCGGGCGGCGGGGCTGTCGGCCTGGCGGTTCGTTCTGCCGGCCGCCGGCGCGGCCTTCCTGTTCGGAGCCATAACGGTGACCGCGCTCGGCCCGCTCGCGGCGTCGGCGGACGGTCTGTTCCAGCGCGAGCGCACCCGCCTGTCGGGCGCGGCGAATGCGGCCGAGGCGGTGTGGATCCGCGAAGGCGACGACACACGGCAGATGGTGATCCGCGCCGAACGCCAGGACCGGGCCAACGCCCGCCTTCTGGGAGTGACCTTCTTCATCTACGCCAACGACGGAGACGGACACCGGACCTTCCGTGAACGGATCGACGCCGCCTCCGCATCGCTGAGCGCCGGACGCTGGCGTCTGGTCGACGCGGTCGGCGCCCAGATCGGCCAGCGCGCAGTGCGCTACGAGACGCTGGACCTGCTCTCCAGCCTCGCCGACGATGAGGCGTTCGAGCGGTTCGCACGGCCGCAATCGACGCCGTTCTGGTCGCTGCCCGCCCAGATCGCGCGGGTCGAGGCGGCCGGGTTTTCCAGCACCGCCTACCGGCTGCGCCTGCAGCAGTTGCTGGCCACCCCCCTGATGTTTGCAGCGATGTCGATTCTGGCCGCCGCCTTCTCCCTGCGCCTGATGCGCCTCGGCGATCTGGCGCGCATGAGTCTGGCGGCCGTGGTGCTTGGCTTCGGCTTCTTCTTCGTCAACCAGGCGGCTTCCGCGTTCGGCTCGGCCGAGGTCATTCCCCCGTGGCTCGCGGCCTGGCTGCCGCCCTTGCTGACGGCGCTCGCCGCCTTCACCTTGCTGTTCTATACCGAAGACGGCTAAGCGAGCCGCCTGTCGTTTCCCGCCGTCCACCGAGTGAGCCTGAATGCCGCGTCACCGCCGCGTCGAAACGGGAGCCCTGCGTCTCCGGCTTCTGGCCGGCGCCGCCGCCGTGGCGCTGGCGTCCTGGACCGGCGCCGCCCAGGCGCAGCAAAGTCCCGCGGCCAGCGGTCCCGAGACCCAACCCGGCCCCGACGGCCTGACCGCGGGGGCGGTCTACCTCGAGGCTGATACGGCGTCGCGCGAGGGGGGCATCATCTCCGCCACCGGCGAGACGGACCGCGTTCTGGCCCGGTTCCGCAACACCACGCTTCGCGCCGGCCGTCTGACCTATGACCTCAACCTCGGGGTGGCGACCGCCGACGACCGGGTCGAGTTCGTCGATCCCGACGGCAACGTGGTCTTCGCCAGCCATCTGGAGCTGGATTCCGACCTGAAGGCCGGCGTGGCCGTGGACTTCGCCACCCGCTTCCGCAACGGGGCCAGCCTGATGGCGGCCACCGCCGTGCGCCGCAGCGAGAACGTCAACGAGCTGAACTACGCCCTCTTCACCCCCTGCCCCATCTGCGACGCCGAGGGGAATCCCAGGGAACCCAGCATCGCCATCCAGGCGGAGAAGGTCGTCCAGAACGAGGAACTTCGCGCGGTCCTGTATCGGAACGCCGTGTTCCGCGTGGGCGGGGTGCCGGTCTTCTATCTGCCCTGGTTCGCCCACCCGGATCCCACGGTCGACCGGGCCTCGGGCTTCCTCGTCCCGATTCCCAGCTATGACGAGGGCCGCGGGATCAGTCTCGAGGTTCCCTATCTGCAGGTGGTGTCGCCGTCCGAGGACTGGCTGATCAGTCCCCAGATCAACAGCCGCGTCGCACCGCTGCTGAACCTGCAGTGGCGGCGCCGGTTCGCGGACGGGACGGTGGTGCTGCGCGGCGGCTACACCTACGAGCGCAGCTTCGGCGACTTCGACCTCGACGGCGACGGCGATGCGGAAAGCAACGTCAAATTCGGCGACCGCACCAGCCGCAGCTATTTCCTCGGCCATGGCCGGTTCGATCCGGAAGGCCCGTGGCGCTGGGGCTTCACGGCGGAGCGGACGTCGGACAAGACGCTGTTCGACCGCTACGACGTGCGCGATCCTTACCAGGACAACGGCCTGTACTATGGCGACCAGCGCCGGCTGATCAGCCAGCTCTACGCCGAACACCAGACGGACCGGTCGTATGTCTCGGTCGCCGCCTTCACCCTGCAAAGCCTGCGGGTCGACCGGTTCGACCCGGTCACCCCGGCCCTGAACGAGTTCGAACGCGACGGCGCCCTGCCGGTCGTCGCCCCCCTGATCGAAATGCGGTGGGAGCCGGTGGGGCCGGTTCTCGGTGGACGACTGCGACTGCGCGGAACAGCCGTGTCGCTCTATCGGGACGACTACGTCGGCAGTCCGGTGCTGAGACCCGGCGTCATCCCCGGGGGGGCAACCTCCGGACTGCCGGGCGTGGACAGCCGCCGGGTGTCGGCCCAGGCCGACTGGCGCAAGACGATGATCTCGCCGATCGGCGTGCGCTGGGAACCGTTCGTCGACCTCCGGGCCGACCTCTATTCCGTTGAAGATCTGCCGCCGGCCCTGGGACTGGAGAATGAGGCGATCGGTCGTGGGCGGGCCACCGCCGGCCTCGATGTCAGCTACCCCCTGATCCGGCGTTTCGGGGCGACGGACGTGATCGTCGAGCCATTGGCGCAGCTGTCGCTGTCGAGCGACCCCGACCTCGACCCACGCATCCCGAACGAGGACAGCGAGACGATCGAACTGGACGAGGGTTCGCTGTTTCGGGTCGATCGCTTCCCCGGGTACGACCTGTACGAAGGGGGCCTGCGCTTCACGACGGGGGCCCGGACCACCCTGCGCTGGGAAAATGGCAGGCAGGCGAGCCTGTTCATCGGCCGCAGCTTCCGCTCCGATGATGAACCGGCCTTCCTCGTTCCCGTCCCCGACGCCCCGGCGGACCTCTACGATCCGACCGGTCTGGCGTCCGCCACCTCCGACTGGGTGGTCCAGGGCGATTTCTCGCCGTCGGACCGGATGCGCGGCTGGGGCCATGCCACCATCGATTCGGCCGGCAATGTCCGGCGAGCCGAGATCGCCGTGGACGGGCGATGGGGACGCCGGAATGTGGCGACGGTCAGCTACATCCTCGACCGCTCCAATCCCCTCGCCGGGCCGAACAACCGCAACTACGAGTATCTCCAGCTGGCGGGGCAGCAGTTTCTGTACGGCAACTGGGGTGTGGCCTTCTCCGGCATTGCGGACCTGGAGCGTACGCCGCGTCCCGGTCAGCCCGACCCGGGCTATCTCGTTCAGTCCGAAATCGGCCTGCTGTTTGACGACGACTGCTTCCGTTTCGAGCTCGGCTGGCGGCGCGACAATACCAGCGTCCGGCCCTCCGGCCCCTCGGAAGGTCCTTATGTGCGCCTAACCCTCGCCACTTTCGGCGGTACAGGATATTGACGGGGCGACGGGCGCTGATCGGCGTGCGATTTCGGTTGCGCGCAGGTCGCCAGAACCGGACTCGAACCGACGGCGCCGCTTGAGGAACCAGGACTGACATGCGTTTTCAGCGTTACTTGACGGGCGTGGCGATCGCCGCCCTCCTGGCCGGATCGGCCGTGGCCCAGACCGCGCCGCAAGAGCCGGCGGCGGCGGGCACGCTGAATCCCGCGGCCGGGCAGGTCCCGCCCGCCGCGCAGCCTGCCGCCCCGCAGTTCCAGATGGCCGATGGCGTTCTCGCCACCGTCAACGACAGCGTCATCACCGGTTTCGACCTGCGCCAGCGCATGTTGCTGTTGATCGCCATGACCCAGGTCCAGCCGACGCCGGAGAATATTCCCGCGATCCAGCAAGAGGCCATGAACGCCCTGATCGACGAGCGTCTGCAGATCCAGGAGCTGGCCAACTACGAGGACCTGAAGGTCACCGACGAGGAGGTGAACGCGGAAATCGCGGCGATGGCGCAGGAGGTCGGCACTACGCCGGAAGCCTATCTGTCCTTCCTCGAATCCGGAGGCATTCGCCCGCAAACGCTCCGCGAGCAGCTGCGCACCCAGATCGGTTGGCAACAGCTGGTCGGCGGCCGTTTCCAGAGCCGGGCCCGGGTCAGCAAGGGCGCGGTCGAGGCGGCCATGCGCCAGATCTCCGAGGCCGCATCCAAGAAGCAGTACCTGATCGGCGAGATCTACATCGAGGCCGCGCGCGTCGGCGGTCAGCAGGCGGCGCTGAACGGCGCCAACCAGCTGGTCCAGCAGATGGTGCAGGGCGCGCCCTTCCAGGCCGTGGCGCAGCAGTTCTCGGCCGCTCCCTCGGCTGCTCGCGGTGGCGACGCCGGCTGGGTCGTCGCGGGCACGGTAAACCCGAACCTTCAGACTGCGATGGATCAGCTTGAGGTTGGTCAGCTTTCTCGACCCATCCCGGTCGAGGGGGGCGTGTATATCATCTACATGCGGGACAAACGGGACGGGGCGGCGGCGAGCCTGGTGCAGCTGAAGCAGGTGATGGTCGAGCTGCCGGAAACGGCGAGCGAGGCCGAGGTGGCGGCGGCGACGCAGCGGCTGGAGGCCCTGAGGCCGCAGCTGACCTGTGACACCATGCTGCAGCGCGCGACGTCGGAGCAGGGCCTGCTCGGCGCCGACCTCGGCGAGGCCGACGTGCAGAACCTGGCTCCGCAGTTCCAGCAGGTGGCCCGCTCGGCTGCGGTCGGCTCGGTCAGCACCCCGGTCCGCACGCCGCTGGGCCTGCACCTTCTCGGCGTCTGCGGTCGCCGCGTCGGCGGGGTCGAGGCCCCGGACGTGCGCCAGGTCGAGAACCAGCTGTTCCGCCAGAACCTCGCCACCCTGGGTCGCCGCTACATGCGGGATCTGCGCGAAGACGCCCTGATCGAGTACAAGCAGTGACCCCGGCCCCGCCGCTGGCCCTGACCATGGGCGAGCCGGCGGGCGTGGGACCCGAGATCATCGCTGCGGCCTGGCGGTCCCTCAGGGAGGAATCGCAGCCTTTCCTCGTCATCGGCGACGCCGACCTGATGCGCGCCCAAGGCGTCGCCGTGCAGGAGATCACGGCGCCGTCGGACGCCGCGGCGACCTTCGCGCGCGCCCTCCCGGTGCTGAACGTCCCCCTGCCCGCCCCGGTCACGCCCGGTCGCCCCGAGCCCGCCAACGCCGGCGCGGTTGCCGACTGGATCGAGCAGGCGGTCAATCTGGCGCTGGGCGGCGAGGTCGCGGGCCTGGTCACTGCTCCGATCGCCAAGGCACCGCTGTACGCAGCCGGCTTCCGCTTTCCCGGCCACACCGAGTTCATCGCCGAGCTGACCGCCGACGTTCCTTTCGCGGGCGTTCGCGGCCCGGTGATGATGCTGACGGCGAAGGACCTGCGCGCCTGTCTGGTGACCATCCATTCGCCGCTGGCGGAGGTTCCGGAGCTGGTCACCGCCGAGCGCGTCAGCCGCACCGCCCGGGTGGTGAACGAGGCGATGAAGCGCGACTTCGGCATCGCCAGCCCCCGGCTGGCGCTGGCCGCCCTGAACCCGCACGCCGGCGAGGGCGGCGCCTTGGGGCTGGAGGAGATCGAGGTGCTGGCCCCGGCGGCGGCGGCCCTGCGCCGGGAGGGGATCAACATCACCGACCCCCAGCCCGCCGACACCCTGTTCCACGACGAGGCCCGGGCCGGCTATGACGCCGTGCTTTGCCTGTACCACGACCAGGCGCTGATCCCGGTCAAGACGCTGGACTTCTGGGGCGGGGTCAATGCGACGCTGGGTCTGCCGGTGGTGCGCACCTCGCCGGATCACGGCACCGGCTTCGACATCGCCGGCAAGGGTGTAGCGCGGCCGGACAGTCTGGTGGCCGCGATCCGGTTGGCCGGGGAGATGGCGGCGGCGCGGGCGGCGGGGTAAGCAGCGGCGTGACCGACCTCCCCTCCCTCCGCGAATCCCTCGACGCCCACGGGCTTCTGGCGAAGAAGAGCTTCGGGCAACATTTCCTTCTCGACCTGAATGTGACGCGCAAGATCGTGCGGCTGGCCGGGCCGTTCGAGGGCCGCGCCGTCATCGAGGTCGGACCGGGACCCGGCGGACTGACGCGGGCGCTGCTGGAGAGCGACGCCGGCAAGGTGGTGCTGGTCGAGAAGGATCCGCGCTTCCTGCCGCTGCTGGCCGAGCTGGACGACGGCTCGGGGCGGCTGGTCGTCGTAGAGGGCGACGCCCTGGCCGTGCGCGAGGCCGAACTGGTCGAGGGGCCGGCGCATGTGGTTTCCAACCTGCCCTACAATGTCGGCACGCCGCTGCTGATCAAATGGCTGACGGGGCCGTGGACGCCGCACGCCCTGACCCTGATGTTCCAGAAGGAGGTGGCCGAGCGCATCGTCGCCGCGCCCGGGGACGACGCCTATGGCCGGCTGGCGGTGATCGCCCAGGCGGTGTGCGAGGCGAAGCTGGTCATGCACCTGCCCGCCGCCGCCTTCACCCCGCCGCCAAAGGTCGCAAGCGCGGTGGTGCATCTGGTTCCGAAGGCGGAGCGGCCGGACCGGGCGCTGCTGAAGGCGCTGGAGCGGGTCACCGCCGCCGCCTTCGGACAGAGACGCAAGATGCTGCGGTCCAGTCTGAAGACGCTCGGCGGGGCCGAACTGTGCGAGGCCGCCGGGCTGAGCCCCGAAGACCGCGCCGAGGTGATTGATCTGGCGGGCTTCCTGCGGCTGGCGCGGGCGGTGGCCGGACAGGCCCAGCCGGAGGGGCCGGGCGACGGCGGGGTGACGATGGTGCGGCGCAAGCGGTCGTAGCCACTGGCGGGGATGATCCGCGGGAGCAACCGCCCCGCTGGCGGGACGTTCAGCAGATCCCACTATTGGAGATTCCGGATGATCCTCTCCCCAGGCACGCTCGTGGCCGTCGTCGACGGCGAGAAGCTGTCGCTGTTCGAGAACGCGGGGCATCAAGGAATTGTCCTGTCGCCGAAGCCGACCCCCGCCATCGCGGATCGCGCTTCGGGCGCGGCCGGCCGCATTTCCAGCGACGCCAACCCGGACAACGACACCCAGGCCGAGGACGGCTTCGCCATGGGCGTCGCCGACGTGCTGAACGCCATGGTGCTGAACCACAAGGTTGAGCACCTGCTGGTCATCGCCGCGCCCAAGACCATGGGTCAGCTGCGCAAGGGCTGGCACAAGGAGACCGGGTCTCGCATCGTCGGCGAGATCGCCAAGGATCTGACCGGCCATTCGCCCGAACAGATCGCGACGGCCATCGAGAAAGCCTAGGCTTCACCGGTCGGCATGGATCACCCAGCAAAAAGGGCCGCTCCCTGAGGAGCGGCCCTTCCATTGTCAGCCGGCGAACGGCTTCGTCTTCAGGCGATGGTCCCCGCCAGAGGGGAGGCCGGGCTCATCCGACGGGCCGCGCGCGGCGTGAGACAATGAGACATTCGACCACCTCCTTTCGTTGTTGAAACAGTGGCTTGGAGATAGGCGCCGTCCGGGCGGCGTCAAGGCCGCCCTATTGCGAATCCGCCGTACCCGCCCGCTCGCGTTCGAGGCGGCGCTCGAACAGGCGCGCATGCCGGTCCGCATGGGCGCGGCAGGCGGCCGGATCGACGAAGGGGTTGGGCTCCCGCGCCTGTCGCAGGCGATCGATCGCTTCCGTCACCCCCGGCTGATCCGGGTGGGCGGTCAGGAGGATGTCGCACGGCAGGCTGCGGAACAGGGCGAAGGTGGCGAGAAAGCCGTCGTGCAGGGTCCTGTTCCGCGGATCGGAGAAGCGGAAGCCGTCGGCGGAGATGGGGTTGAGGCTGGAGGAGAAGACCACGTCGCGACAGTCATCCGCCTCGCACGAGCGCCAGGTCCAGCTCATGCTGCCCGGGGTATGGCCCGGGGTGGCCCGCGCCGTAACGATCACCTCGCCCAGGCGCAGGGTTTCTCCATCGCGAATGGCGCTCAGGCGCTGCACCGGCGGAAAGGTCGCCAGCAGCGCGGCCTGGGGATCGTCCGGACCGCTGCGACCGCGCGCGAGCGCCTCGACGGCCGCCGGACTGGCGATCACCGTGGCGCCGGTGTCGCGGGCCAGGGCCGCGATCCCGCCGGCATGGTCATAGTGCGGCTCGGTGCTGAGGATGTATTTGACGTCCTCAAGGCGGAACCCGAGCGCCCGGATGTTCGCCTCTACGGCCGGGACGGCCTGGGGGAGCGCCCCGTCGACGAGGATGAGGCCATCGCTGGTGCGGATCAGGGCGACGGTCAGACCCTCGAAGCCCACAAGATATGTATTGCCGTGCACCTGCACCGACGCCTGCTCCCCCAGCCAGCGGGCCGCGTACTCGGGCTCGATCGGCTTCAGCAGCGGATCGACGCGGGTCACCGCCACCTGCGATGAGGCCTGGCCGCACGCCACCAGAACTGCCGCACCGGCCAGGCCGGCCAGACTGCTCACCACTCTTTTCATCGTTCGCTCCCGTGATTGCCCGGAGAGAATGGGAGAGCCGGCCAGCAGGAACAAAGCATCATTTCTGGACGTAGCCATCAAATCCATTCATGCCTTGCGGATGGATCGCGCCCAACTGCCGCTGAACGCCCTGCGCGCCTTCGAGGCCTCGGCCCGGCATCTGAACTTCACCCGGGCCGCACTGGAGCTGTGTGTGAGCCAGGGCGCGCTCAGCCACCATGTGGGGCGGCTGGAGCAGCAGCTGGGGGTCCGCCTGTTTCGCCGCCTGCCCCGCGGCCTCGCCCTCACCGCCGAGGGTCAGGCCTTGGCGCCGATGCTGACCGAGACCTTCGAGCGGGTAAGCGCGACGCTGGACCGCTATGCCGGCGGCCGGCTGCGGGAGGTGTTGACGGTCGGCGTGGTGGGCACCTTCGCTGTGACCTGGCTGCTGCCCCGTCTGGAGGCGTTTCACCGCGCCCTGCCGGACATCGACTTGCGCATCCTGACCAACAACAACCGCGTGGACCTGGCCGGCGAGGGCCTTGACCTGGCGATCCGCTACGGCGACGGCGCCTGGCACGGAACCCATGCCGAGCCGATCATGGACGCGCCCCTGACGCCTTTGTGCGCGCCCACGACGGCGGCCCGACTGTCGGAGCCGGGCGACCTGGCCCGGGAGGTCCTGCTGCGCTCGTACCGCGCCGACGAATGGACGCGCTGGTTCGAGGCGGCCGGCGGGGACTGCCCCCGGCTGGACGGGCCCGTGTTCGACAGCGCGGCGCTGATGGTGGCCGCCGCCGAGGATGGCGTGGGCGTCGCCCTGGCCCCGGCCGACCTGTTCGGCCGCGCATTGGCGTCCGAGCGCCTGGTCCGCCCGTTCGCGATCGAAGTCCAGCTGGGTCGATACTGGCTGACGCGCCTGCACTCCCGGGCCGAAACGGAGGCGGGCCGCGCGTTTCGGGACTGGCTGGTGGACGAGGCCCGGGCGGGCGCCGCCGCCCTGTCGTGAAGGTCAGACCGCCTCGTTCAGCAGGGCGGTCTTGTAACCGTCCACCCAGACGTTGCGGAAACGCTTGCTGCGCTCGGCGTGGTAGATGTGGGCCAGCTCGGCGTAGCTGCGGTCGAAGTCGTCGTTGACGAACACATAGTCGAACTCGCCGCAGTGCTGGATCTCGCCCTTGGCGTTGGCGATGCGGCGGTCGATGACGTCCTCGGCGTCCTGGGAGCGGGTGACGAGGCGGCGGCGCAGCTCTTCGAGGCTGGGCGGCAGGATGAAGACGCGGACGGCGTCTTCCGGGCATTTGCGGGCGATGTCGCGGGCGCCCTGCCAGTCGATGTCGAACAGAACGTCGCGGCCTTCGGCGAGGGCGCGGTCGATTGGGGCGCGCGGGCTGCCGTAGCGGCTGCCGTGCACGTCGGCCCATTCGAGGAAGGCGTCGGCCTCGACCATGCGCTGGAACTCGGCGTCGTCGACGAAATGGTAGTCGCGGTCGGCGACCTCGCCCGGGCGGATGCCGCGGGTGGTCATCGACACCGACAGCTCGAGGCCGCCGTGGTCGGCCATCAGGCGGCGGCACAGGCTGGTCTTGCCGGCGCCCGAGGGGCTGGCGACGATCAGCAGGACGCCGCGGCGGGGCGTGCGTTCATTCGACATTCTGGACCTGTTCCCGCAGCTGCTCGATGACGGCCTTGAGGTCGAGGCCGATTCCGGTGAGCGCGGTGGTAGCCGATTTCGAGCAGAGGGTGTTCGCCTCGCGCATGAATTCCTGCATCAGGAAGTCGAGTTTCCGCCCGGCGGGGGGTTGCTGCAACAGGGTGCGGGCCGAGGCGACGTGGGCGGTGAGGCGATCGAGCTCCTCACGGACGTCCGCTTTCGTGGCGAGGGCGGCGGCCTCGAGGAAGATGCGGTCCTGCAAGCCGGGAGCATCGGGCGCCAGCTCGGTCATGCGCCGGGCGAAGCGGTCGCGGATGGCCTCGACCTGGGCCGCGGCTTCGGTCTCGGCCTGGGCGACGAGTTGTTCGGCGTTGTCGACGAAGCCGGCGACCAGCGGGAGGAGCTGGGCCCCCTCGCGGTCGCGGGAGACCTTCAGGGCGTCGAAGGCGACGTCGATGGAGGCGGCCATGGCGGCCTCGACGGCGGCGCGGGCCTCGGGCGCTTCCTCCTCCTCGGGCGTCTCAAGCACGCCGCGAAGGCCCAGCAGACCGTCGGCCGAGGGCGGAGTCGCCCCCTCCTCCGCCAGCTGGTTGGCGAGGGTCAGGTAGCGAGCGAGGATGTCCTCATTGACCTTGAGGGCGGCGGCGCCGGGATCGGCGCGTTTGGCCTGGACCCCGACCGTGATCTGACCGCGGGTGAAATGCTTCTGGGCCGAGGCCTTGGCGGCGCGTTCGAGGCTGTCGAAGCCGGGCGGACCGCGGAAGCGGACCTCGAGGTTGCGGCCGTTGACCGAGCGGGCCTCGACCGCCCAGGTCCAGGCGCCCTCGGCACCTTCGCTGCGGCCGAAGCCGGTCATGCCCGAAATCGTGGTCATTGCGCCGGGGCCGTCTGCGGCACGCGGATGACCTGGGCGCCGGGGGGAACGGTTACGCCCGGAGGCGCGGCGGCCCCGGGGGCGGCGTTGGGCACGCCCGGCGAGGTCCCGGGAACGGCCGGGGGCGGGCTGCCGGGGGGCAGGCCGGCCTTGCGCCGCTCGATCTCGCGCCAGCGGGCGACGTTGGCGAGGTGCTCGTCATAGGTTCGGGCGAAGGCGTGGCCGCCGGAGCCGTCGGCGACGAAGAACAGCTCGTCGGACGCAGGCGGGTTCAGCACCGCGGCCAGGGCCTCGCGGCCGGGGTTGGCGATCGGGGTCGGGGGCAGGCCGTCGATCTGATAGGTGTTCCAGGCGGTCTGACGCTCCAGCTCCGAGCGGCGGATGCCGCGGCCCAGCGGCCGACCCTGGGTGAGGCCGTAGACGATGGTCGGATCGCTCTCCAGCCGCATGCCGATGCGCAGTCGGTTGGAGAAGACGGCGGCCACGCGGGGGCGTTCGGCGGCGACGGCGGTCTCCTTCTCGACGATCGAGGCGAGGATGACCGCCTCTTCGGGCGACTTGACCACGGTGCGGGGCGAGCGGGCCGCCCACAGGCGCGCGAGATTGTCGGCCTGGGCGTTGCTCATGCGGGCGATGACCGAGGCGCGGGTGTCGCCGCGGCTGATCTCATAGGTGTCGGGCCACAGGGAGCCCTCTTCCGGCGTCGTCGCAATCTCGCCGGTCAGCAGGGGCTGGCGCATCAGGATGTCGACCGCCTGGGCCGAGGACCAGCCCTCGGGCAGGGTCACGTAGTGGCGAACCACCCGCCCCTCGACCAACAGCACCAGAACGGAGCGCAGGGAGGCGCGGCTGGGCACTTCGTACTCCCCCGCGCGCAGGCGCCGGTCAGCGCCGGTCAGGGTGGCGGCGGCCTTGAACATGTCGGTCGAACGGATGACGCCCGCGGCCTTCAGATTGGCGGCGATGGCGTTGACGCCGGCCCCGCTGGGCAGGGTGACGATGGTCGTTTCCGCGCCGCCGCGGGCGGCGGGTCCCGGAGCGTAGAAGACGCTCCAGGCCGCGACGATGGCGGCGATCAGGAACAGGCTGAAAGTGGCCGACGCGGCCAGCAGGGCCGTGGCCCGACCGGATCGCTGTCGTTTCGGAGCGCCCGCCCCCCGGGAGCGTCCGAACATCAGCCGACCTTCTTGAAGATGACGCTGGCGTTGGTGCCGCCGAAGCCGAAGCTGTTGGACATGGCGACGTCGATCTTCATCGGCTTGCCCTTGTGCGGCACCAGGTCGATCGGGGTCTCCTGCTCGGGATTGTCGAGGTTGATGGTCGGCGGGGCGACCTGGTCGCGGATGGCCAGCACCGAGAAGATCGATTCGATGGCCCCGGCGGCGCCGAGCAGGTGGCCGGTCATCGACTTGGTCGAGGAGACGGCGAGGTTCTTCGCGTGGTCGCCAACCAGCCGCTCGATGGCGCGCAGCTCGATCCAGTCGGCCATGGTCGAGGTGCCGTGGGCGTTGACGTAGTCGAGATCAGACGGCTGCAGACCAGCCCGCTTCAGCGCGGCCTTCATGGCGCGTAGTCCGCCCTCCCCGTCCTCGGACGGGGCGGTGATGTGGTAGGCGTCGCCGCTCATGCCGTAGCCGACGATCTCGGCGTAGATCTTCGCCCCGCGAGCCCTGGCGTGCTCGTACTCCTCCAGCACCATGATGCCGGCGCCCTCGCCCATGACGAAGCCGGCGTGGTCCTTGTCATAGGGGCGGCTGGCCTTTTCAGGCGTATCGTTGAAGGCAGTGCAGAGGGCCTTGCAGGCGAGGAACCCCGCGATGCCGATCGGCACGATCGAGCTTTCGGCGCCGCCCGCGACCATGACGTCGGCGTCGTCCATCGCGATCATCCGGGCTGCATCGCCGATGGCGTGGGCGCCGGTGGCGCAGGCGGTGACGACCGAATGGTTCGGGCCTTTCAGGCCGTGGCGGATCGAAATCTGGCCTGAAGTCAGATTGATCAGGGCCGAGGGGATGAAGAAGGGGCTGACCCGGCGCGGGCCCTGCTCCTTGAGAATGATGGCGGTGTCGGCGATGGGGCCGAGGCCGCCGATGCCGGAGCCGACCATGACGCCGGTGCGCTCCTTGTCCTCGTCGCTCTCCGGCTTCCAGTTCGCATCGGCCAGGGCTTCGTCCGCCGCGGCGATGGCGTAGACGATGAAGTCATCGACCCGCTTGCGATCCTTGGGCGACATGACCTTTTCGTGGTCGAAGACCCCCGGCTGGCCCGGGGCGCCGCCGCCCCGTCCGTCCACGGAGGGGATTTCGCCGGCGATAGTGCAGCCCCAGCCCTCGACGTCGAAATTGGTGATCGGGCCGATGCCCGAACGGCCTTCGACGATGCCTTTCCAGTTGTGCTCGACGCCCCAGCCGAGGGGGGTGAGCAGACCGAGGCCGGTGACGACGACGCGGCGCATGGGCGCTCCTGCTACAGAATCCGTGGCCTTAAACACTAATGGCCGCCGGGCGGCCCCGCTAGGGGCGCGCCACGGCGGCCATCAGAGCCGTATCGAAAAGGACGGCGATCAGCCGGCCAGTTTCTCGTCGATGAACTTCACCGCGTCGCCGACGGTCTGGATGTGCTCGGCGGCGTCATCGGGAATCTCGATGTCGAATTCTTCCTCGAAGGCCATGACCAGTTCGACGTTGTCGAGCGAGTCAGCGCCCAGGTCGTCGATGAAGCTGGCCTTTTCAACGACCTTTTCCGGATCGGCGTCCAGGTGGTCGATGACGATCTTGCGGACGCGTTCCAGGGTGTCGGACATGTGTGTCTCTGCTCATTGGGCCGCCGGGGCGGCTGTTGTCTCAGTCTCTGCCGTATGACGACAGCGGCGACGGTGCAAGCCTTCAACGAAGACTCAGGCGCGTCGGTTGCGTGGGCTTTAGCACAGGCGGGGCGGCTGAAAATAGCCCGTTACCGGGATTGAACGCCCCGGTTGACCCACCACACCAGGCCGCCGCCGGCCAGCGCGAGCGGCGCGCCGTAGACCGCCCAGATGATCTGGCCGGTCATGAAGCTGCCGGGCAGGATGTTCAGGCCCTGCAGCACCCAGATGATCCCGATCAGCAGCATCGGGCCGCTGACGATGGTGGCCAGGATGCGCAGGACCTTCATCAGATCATCGCCATGCCGCCGTTGACGTGCAGGGTCTGGCCCGTGACGTAGGCGGCTTCGTCCGACGACAGATAGACGGCGGCGGCGGCGATCTCGTCGCCGGTTCCGAGGCGGCCGGCCGGGATGTTCTTGAGGATGGTCTCGCGCTGCTGGTCGTTGAGCACATCGGTCATCGGCGAGGCGATGAAGCCGGGCGCGATGCAGTTGACGGTGATGCCGCGCGAACCGACCTCCTGGGCCAGCGACTTGGAGAAGCCGATCATGCCGGCCTTGGAGGCGGCGTAGTTGGTCTGGCCGGGGTTGCCGGTGACGCCGACGACCGAGGTGATGCCGATGATGCGGCCCGAGCGGCGCTTCATCATGCCTTTCATGGCGGCGCGCGAAAGGCGGAAATAGCTCTCGAGATTGACCTTGATGACGTCGGTGAAGTCCTCGTCCTTCATCCGCATCAGCAGGCCGTCTTTCGTGATGCCGGCGTTGGCGACAAGGATATCCAGCGGGGCCCCGGCGGCCTCCTCGGCGCGGGCGATCAGGCCATCCACGGACTCGGGATCGGACAGATTGGCGGCGGCGGCGAAGGCGCGCTCGCCCAGTTCCTTCGCCAGATCCTGCAGCACCGCCTCTCGGGTGCCGGACAGAATGACGGTCGCGCCCTGGGCGTGCAGCGCCCGGGCGATGGCCCCGCCGATGCCGCCGGTGGCGCCCGTGACGAGGGCGGTCTTGCCGGTGAGGTTGAACATGGTTGCCTCTTCTTCTTCCGTCATCCTCGGGCTTGACCCGAGGATCAGACTGTCAGGTGCTCATAGCCGAACGGCTGGAGCGCGGTTTCGGGGCCGTCCCGGGCGCACAGCTTGCCCGGACCTCTGATCCTCGGGTCAATCCCGAGGATGACGGCCGAAGAGGTTCAAAAGCTCTTTGCGAACGCTTCCAGCTCTTCCGGCGTGTTCAGCGACAGGCTTTCGGCGTCGGGCGCGATGCGTTTGGCCATGCCGGTCAGGACCTTGCCGGAGCCGATCTCGGCGAAGCGGGTGACGCCGCCCTCCCCGGCCATCCATTCCATCGACTCGCGCCAGCGGACGCGGCCGGTGACCTGTTCGACCAGCAGGCGGCGGATGACCTCGGGATCGGTCTCGGGGCGGGCGGTGACGTTGGCGACGACCGGGACGACCGGCGCGACGATCTTCGCGTCGGCGAGGGCGTCGGCCATCTCGTCGGCGGCGGGCTGCATCAACGGGCAATGGAACGGCGCCGAGACATTCAGCGGAATGGCGCGGGCGCCGAGCTCCTTGGCTTTTTCGATGGCGCGGTCGACAGCGGCCTTGTCGCCCGAGATGACGATATTGCCGGCGTTGTTGTCATTGGCGACGACGCAGACGCCGACTTCCGAGCCGGCCTTCGCCGCGGCTTCGGCGAGGGCGAGGTCGGTCTTCGGTCCGATCAGCGAGGCCATGGCCCCGCGGCCGACGGGCACGGCGCGCTGCATGGCCTGACCGCGCAGCTTCAGCAGACGGGCCGTGTCGGCGAGGGTGATCGAGCCGGCGGCGCAGAGGGCGGAGTATTCGCCCAGCGAATGGCCGGCGACGAAGGCGGCGCGGGCGACATCGACGTCGAACTCGACCTTGAGCACGCGGGCGGCGGCCAGAGACACGGCCATCAGGGCCGGCTGGGCGTTCTCGGTCAGGGTCAGCTGGTCCTCGGGCCCCTCGCGCATCAGCAGCGACAACTTCTGGCCCAGGGCGTCGTCGATCTCGGCATAGACTTCGCGGGCCGAGGCGAAGGCGTCGGCCAGGGTCGCGCCCATGCCGACCGACTGGCTGCCTTGTCCGGGGAACAGAAGGGCGAGGGTCATGGGCGGGCTCCGGGGTGGTGAATCGAGGCGGAGGGGTAGGACGATCAGCGCGGAGGGGCAAGCGGGCCCCAATCCAACTCAGAACAGCACGGCCGGGTTCATGATCCGGTGCGGATCGATGGCCGCCCGAACCGCCTGCATGGTCCGTATCTCCAGCGGCGACTTGTAGCGGCGGGCCTCGTCGGTCTTGAGACGGCCGAGGCCGTGTTCGGCGGAGATGGAGCCGTCGTAACGGGCGACGATGTCGTGGACGATCTGCGAGCCCTCGGCCCAGCGGGCGAGGAAGGCCGGCAGGTCGCCGCCCGGCGGGCACAGCACGTCGTAGTGGAGATTGCCATCTCCGACGTGGCCGAAGGCGCTGACACGCGCCCCGGGGTGGAAGCGTTCAACGGCGGCCGTGGCCTCCTCGAGGAAGTCGGGGATGCGGGAGACGGGGACGGAAACGTCGTGCTTCCAGCCGCCCCCCTCGGGCTTCTGGGCGGCGGACTGCTCCTCGCGCAGTTTCCAGAAGGCGGCGCGCTGGGCGTCGTTCCGGGCGAGGACGGCGTCGGTGATCAGACCGGTCTCGAAAGCATGGGTCAGCAGCCGCTCCATGGCCGCGTCGGCGGCGCCGGGCTCGCCGGAAACCAGTTCGATCAGGACGTACCACGGCGGCGTGCTGCCCAGCGGCTCGCGCGTGTCCGGGATGTTGGCGAGGACGAAGCCCATGCCAAGCCGCTTCATCAGCTCGAAGGCCTCGACCCCGCCGCCGGTCTCGGCCTTGGCGCGGGCCAGCAATTCGATGGCGGCCGAAGGGTGGTCAAGGCCGACCATGGCGGTGGAGCGGCTGCGCATGACCGGAAACAGCTTCAGCGTCGCGGCGGTGACCACCCCTAGGGTGCCCTCCGCGCCGATCAGAAGCTGTTTCAGATCATAGCCAGTGTTGTCCTTGCGCAGCCGTTTGAGGCCGTGGAAGACCTCCCCGTCGGGCATCACCGCCTCGATCCCCAGCACCAGATCGCGCATGACGCCGTAGCGGATCACCGCGGTGCCGCCGGCGTTGGTCGAGATCACCCCGCCGATGGTCGCGCTGCCCTCGGCGGCGAGGCTGAGCGGGAACATCCGGTCGGCGGCGGCGGCGGCCTGTTGCGCCTCCAGCAGGGTGACCCCGGCCTCGACCGTCATGGCGTCGTCGAGCGGCGTCACGTCGCGGACGGCGCGAAGCTTGCGGGTCGAGAGCAGGACTTCCCCATAGGGGATCTGGCCGCCGACGAGGCCGGTGTCGCCGCCCTGGGGGACGATCGAGATGCGGTGTTCGGCGCAGACCCGCACCGCGGCGGCGACCTGCTCCGTCGAGCGCGGCGTCAGCATCAGCGGGGTGTGGCCGCTCCAGCGGTTGCGCCACTCGGTCAGCCAAGGGGCGATCTCGGCCGGATCGTCGGTCCAGCCGCCCTCGCCGAGGGCGGACTTGAGCGCGGCGAGGGCTTCGGCGGACGGCGGGTTCATGGGCCCGGTTGTGTCAAAGTCGTGGGCGCAGCGAAAGGCCCAGGCTATGCGTCGGACCATGACCCGCCCCCTGCCCGCTCCCGTCCCGTGCGCCGGCGTCGTCTGTCTGCGCGGCGACGAGGTGCTCCTGATCCGCCGGGGACGTCCGCCGAAACAGGGCGAATGGAGCCTGCCGGGCGGGCGCATCGAGCCGGGAGAGCGGGCCGTCGATGCGGCGCTGAGGGAACTGCGCGAGGAGACCGGGGTGGAGGCCGAGATCACCGGCCTGCTGGACGTTGTCGACGGCGTCTTCCCGGAGGCGGGCCGGCACTATGTGCTGGTCGACTACGCGGCGCGCTGGCTGTCGGGCGAGCCCGTGGCCGGGGACGACGCGGTGGAGGCCCGATTCGTGGCGCTGGACCAGGCTGCGGCGCTGGTCGGCTGGGACGAGACGCGCCGGGTGATCGCCCTCGCCGTCGCCGGGCGGGACCGCTGAAACATTACAGCGAGTTCATGAACCGGCGTCCGGTTTCGCTGGCGAGCGGGGCCCCGGGTGCTAACCTTGAGATGAAGAGGGAGGCCCATCATGAGTTATTTCGCCATCGCGCTGGTCGTTCTGGCCATCGTGCTGTTGTTCAGCGTCGTGAAGATCGTGCCGCAGGGGCGCGAGATGACCGTCGAGCGGTTCGGCAAGTACACGCGGACGCTGTCGCCCGGCATCAGCCTGCTGACTCCGTTCGTCGAACGCATCGGCCGGCGCATGAACATGATGGAGCAGGTCCTCGACGTGCCCCAGCAAGAGGTCATCACCAAGGACAACGCCATGGTGAAGGTCGACGCCATCGTCTTCATCCAGGTGATGGACGCGGCGCGCGCGGCCTATCGGGTCGAGAACCTGCCCTACGCCATCACCCAGCTGTGCATGACCAATCTGCGCACCGTGGTCGGATCGATGGATCTGGATGAGGTGCTGTTCCAGCGGGACAACATCAACTCGCGCCTGCTGACGGTGATCGACGCGGCGACCGAGCCGTGGGGCGTCAAGGTCAACCGGATCGAGATCAAGGACCTGACCCCGCCGGCCGACATCACCAACGCCATGGCGCGCCAGATGAAGGCCGAGCGCGAGCGCCGCGCCGTCATCACCGAGGCCGAGGGCGAGAAACAGGCCGCCATCGCCCGCGCCGAGGGCGCCAAGCAGTCGGCCATCCTGCAGGCCGAGGGCCGCAAGGAAGCGGCCTTCCGCGACGCCGAGGCCCGCGAGCGCGAGGCCGAGGCCGAGGCCCGCGCCACGGCCATGGTGTCGGAAGCGATCGCCCGCGGCGACGTCAACGCCATCAACTATTTCGTCGCCCAGAAATACGTCGAGGCCTTCGCCGAACTGGCCCGCAACCCGACCGCCAAGACGGTGATCGTCCCGGCCGAGATGTCCGGCCTGGTAGGCACCATCGCCGGCCTCGGCGAACTGGTCAGCCTCGCCCGGGAGCAGCAGCAGGGCCGCACCGACGTCCGCAGCGCCGCCGCTCCGGCCCGGACCACGCCCCCCGCGCCTCCGCGCCCGCCGCGCGGCGGCTCCGTTCCGAGGACCTGACCGATGGACGCCCTGATCGAACTGCACGCCGCGCAGCCGTACTGGATCTGGCTGGCGCTGGGCGTGATCCTGCTGGCGGTGGAAGCCGCCTTCTCGACCGAGTGGCTGTTGTGGCCGGCGGTGGCGGCGGGGGTGGTGGCGGTGGTCACCGCCCTGGGTCTGCCGCTGGGCCTGCTGGGCGAGATGCTGCTGTTCGCGGTGCTGACGGTGGCGGCGACACTGCTGTCGCGCCGGCTGATCCAGCGCGTCAATCCGTCGGACAGCCCCGACATCAACGCCCGCGACAGCCGCCTGGTCGGGCAGCGGGCGCAGGTGGTGCAGGCCTTTGTCGACGGCCGGGGCCGGGTGTTCGTCTCCGGCGCCGAATGGGTGGCCGAGATCGAGGGCGCCGCGCCGCTGGCGGGCGAGAGCGTGATCGTCGAGGCGACGGACGGATCGAAACTGAAGGTGCGGGCCGCCTAGCGCGGCAGGTCTGCGATCCCGCGGTTGGCGAGGCCGTCGGCGCGCTCGTTGAGTTCGTGGCCGGCGTGGCCCTTGACCCAGTGCCACTTCACCTCGTGACGGGCGCGGGCGGCGTCGAGCCGTTTCCACAGGTCCTCGTTCTTGACCGGCTTCTTGTCAGCCGTCTTCCAGCCGCGCGCCTTCCAGCCCCGGATCCATTCGGTGATGCCGGTCATGACGTATTTGCTGTCGGTGTGCAGATCGACGCGGCACGGCCGGGTCAGGGCCTCCAGCGCCATGATCGCCGCCATCAGCTCCATGCGATTGTTGGTGGTCAGCGGCTCGCCGCCCCACAGTTCCTTCTCATGACCGCCGCCGGTCTGAAGGATGGCGCCCCAGCCGCCGGGGCCCGGGTTGCCCTTGCAGGCGCCGTCGGTGTGGATGATCACGTGACTCATGCGCGCGTCCCTAACAGGTTCGCTTGGCGTCGCGCCACTGAACGGCCTATATGCGGCCGGAAGAGTTTGAGCGGGTCCGGCGACCCGAAAGAGGAGATTACCCGTGGGCTCATTTAGCATCTGGCACTGGGCCATCGTCATCGTGGTGGTGCTGCTGCTGTTCGGCGGCCGCGGCAAGCTGTCGGGCCTGATGGGCGACGCCGCCAAGGGCGTTAAGGCGTTCCGCGATGGTCTGAAGGATACGGACGGCGACAAGCCGCAGGAGGAGCGCGCCGGCGCCCTGCCCCGCACCGACGCGGAAAAAGAAGACCTGAAGCAATAGTCGCCTCGCGTCGGAGAAACTGACGGATGGGTGGTCTTGGACCCGGCATCGGCGGGCTTGAAATCCTTGTCATCGGACTTGTGGCCCTGCTGGTGGTGGGGCCCAAGGACCTGCCCCTGCTCATGCGCAAGGTCGGCAAGGCCATGGGCAAGGCGCGGGCCATGGCCAATGAGTTCCGCTCCAGCTTCGACGAGATGGCGCGCCAGTCCGAACTGGACGAGCTGCGCAAGGAGGTCGAGGCCCTGCGCACCGGCCAGATGGTCCCGCTCGGACCGGAGGCAGACGCGGCGTTTCGCGACATCCGCAACGACCTGAACCAGCCGCTCTACACGCCGGCCGGGCAGCCGCAGCTGTCCGGGCCTGATGAATGGCCGGACAGCGCGCCCGTGATGGAGCCGCTGGAGACCGCGGCCGAGCCGGAGCCAAAGCCCAGGGCGAAACCTCGGGCCAGGGCGGCTTCCGACAAGGCGGCCGCGGCGAAGCCGGCGAAGGCCCCGGCCACGCCGCGCAAGGCGGCGTCGGCCGCGTCCGTCAAGACGGCTACAGGCAAGAGCCGGCCCGTTCGCGCCCGGAAGGTGGACCTGTGAGCCGGCTCGAGCGGGACGAGGACGAGATCGAGGCGTCGCGCGCGCCCCTGATGGATCATCTGATCGAGCTGCGCGGGCGGCTGATCGTCTGCGTCGTCGCCTTCGTCATCGGTTTCATCGGCTGTTTCGCCTTCGCGGAGCCGCTGTACATCTTCCTGGTGAAGCCATTCGCCGCCGCCGCCGCCTTCCACACGGCGGTCGGGCCCGGCGGCCATGTCTCTCCTCTGGACCTGATCCTCGGCACCGCCGGGCTGAAGCCGCTGCCGACTGTCGACGGCCAGATGGTCAATCTGATCTACACGGCGCCGCTGGAGTTTCTCTTCACCAAGATGAAGCTGGCCGGCTTCGGCGCGATCGTGGTCGCCTTCCCGGTCCTGGCCTGGCAGCTCTACAAATTCGTCGCCCCGGGCCTGTACCGTAACGAGAAGGGCGCCTTCCTGCCCTTCCTGATCGCGGCCCCCCTGCTGTTCCTGCTCGGCGCGGCCCTGGTCTATTTCGTCATGCTGCCGTTCGTGATGTGGTTCTCGCTCAGCCAGCAGATCACCGGCGGCGGCGTGTCCGCCGAACTCCTGCCCAAGGTCTCGGACTATCTGAATCTGGTCACGGCCCTGCTGCTGGCCTTCGGCCTGTGTTTCCAGTTGCCGGTCGTGATGACCCTGCTGGGGCTGGCCGGCATCATCAGTTCAAAGGTCATGGCCGAGGGCCGGCGCTACGCCATCGTCGGCGTTGTCGTGGTGGCGGCCGTCGTGACGCCGCCCGACCCGATCAGCCAGCTGATGCTCGCGATCCCCCTGGTGCTGCTCTACGAGGTGTCGATCTGGTGCGTCCGTCTGATCGAACTGCGCCGCCGGAAGGCCGATGCGGCGGATGGCGTCGCGGCCTGACCGGAACCTCTGCGGCAGCGTGGCCGTTTGCACCGGGTTCCCATTCAGGAGTCCGCCCATGACCAGCCTCATCCGCCTGACCGCCATCGCCTCGATCGGCGCCCTCGCCTTCGCCGCCGCGGCCTGCACGCCGGCGGAGACCGAGACCGACGCCGACGCCGCCCGTGACACCGACACGACGACGATCATCGAGCGCGAGGTCCCGGCCGAGCCGGTGGTCATCGAGCGTGAAGTTCCCGCCCCGACTCCGCCCGTGGTCGTCGAGGACCGCCGCGAAGGCGACACCACCACCGTCCGCGCCGGCGAGGGCGGAATCGAGGTCGAGACGACCAACCGCTGATCCGGGTTCCGGACGTGAAAAGGGCGCCGGACGGGAGACCGTCCGGCGCCCTTTGTCGTCAGCCCCCGCTGTCGATCAGCAGCTGTAGTACATGTCGAATTCGACCGGGTGCGGATGCAGTTGCAGACGCATCACCTCTTCCATCTTCAGCTCGATGTAGCTGTCGATGAAGTCGTCATCCATGACGCCGCCCTTCTTGAGGAAGGCGCGATCCTTGTCGAGGCTCTCGAGCGCCTCACGCAGCGAACCGCAGACCTCCGGGATGTTGCCGCGCTCTTCCGGCGGCAGGTCGTAGAGGTTCTTGTCAGCCGGCGCGCCCGGATCGATGCGGTTCTCGATGCCGTCAAGGCCGGCCATCAGCAGGGCGACGAAGGTCAGATAGGGGTTGCCCATCGGATCCGGGAAACGGGCTTCGATGCGCTTGGCCTTGGGCGAGTTGACCCACGGAATGCGGATCGAGGCCGAGCGGTTGCGCGACGAATAGGCCAGTTTCACCGGAGCTTCGTAGCCGGGAACCAGGCGCTTGTAGGAGTTGGTGGTCGAGTTGGCGAAGGCGTTGATGGCCTTGGCGTGCTTGATGATGCCGCCGATGTACCAGAGGCACATGTCGGACAGGCCGGCGTATTTGTCGCCCGCGAACAGCGGCTTGCCGTCGCGCCAG
>NZ_JAKFDS010000041.1:0-1506 GCF_036676055.1 Brevundimonas sp.
CATCTCCAGCAGGTCGGTGGCCGTCACCACGCCCTCGAAGGCGCCGAACTCGTCGACCAGGAAGGCCATGTGGACCTTGGACGCCTTCAGGATCTCCAGCGCCTTCAGCACCGAGGTCGACTGCGGGATGAAGGCCGGCGTCTGCACCAGCCGCTCGACGTTGAACTCGCCATTGTCCAGCAGGCTGTCCAGCAGGTCCTTCTTGTGCACCACGCCCAGCGGGTTATCGACGTCGTTCTCCCGCGCCACCACGATGCGCGAATAGGGGCAGGTCCGCACCTCCTGGCGCAGCTGTTCCTCGCTGTCGTCCAGCGCGATCCAGAACACCTCGTGCCGGGGCGTCATGGCGACGCGGATGGGCCGGTCGCCGAGGCGCAGGATCTCCTCGATCATCTCCTGCTCTTCCGGCTCGATCAGACCCGACGCCGTCCCCTCGGCGATCATGGTCTCGACCTCCTCCTGGGTGACGTCCGTGCCGTCGCGGTCCTTGACCCCCATGATCTTGAGGATGCCCGAGGTCGAGGCGGTCAGCACCACCACGAAGGGCTTCAGCACGATGGCCAGGGTCGAGATCGGCGCCGCCATCTTGGAGGCGATCGCCTCGGGGAAGATCAGCGCCAGCCGCTTGGGCACCAGTTCGCCGACGATCACCGAGATATAGGTGATGAAGACGATGACCAGTACGGTCGAGAAGACCTCCGTATAGGCCGCGACCCCCGGGAACGCCGTCTCCAGGATCAGGTTTAGCTGGCCGGCGATGGCCGCCTGGCCGTAGGCGCCGGCGGCGATCCCGATCAAGGTGATGCCGACCTGGACCGCAGACAGGAAGTGGGTCGGATCCTCGGCCAGCCTCAGCGCCGCCCGGGCGCCCCGGTCGCCCCGTTCGGAGCGGCTGTGCAGCTTGGATTTGCGCGAGGACACGACCGCGAGTTCGGTCATGGCGAACAGGCCGTTCAGCACCACGAGCAGCAGTACGACGACGATGGCGATAGCTAACATCTAGGGGGAGCGAGACCGACGCGGCGCGACAGTCGGCGTCCGCCAGATCAATGATAGGGTGGTTTTTCCCCCTCCGCCACGAATTCCTTTGACGATCAGCGTGAGCGGCCCGCCTCGACCCCGCCATAGGGGCCCGACGCGCCGCCGTCGTACGGTCCCGCGGCGGCGCAGGCCGACATGCCGATCAGGGTGCCGATGAACAGTCCGGTCCGAAGCGCGCGCCGCATGGTTACTCAATCCCTAACGTCCGAGACGCGAACGTAGGGACCCGATCCGGGTTCCGCGCAAGCCGGCGCCCCGGACAGTTGCGGATTAACCGCGCCCGACCCCGGACAGGCGAAGCGCGTCTCGCCCCCCCCGATCCCGGCCGGGGGTTCCCGGACGGCAAAACGGCCCCCGGATCGCTCCGGGGGCCGTTCTGTCTTGTTTGGCCTATGCTCGCCTCGCGGAGGCTCGCGGCTTGAGGCCTTTTACTCGGTGATCTTCGACACGACGCCGGCGCCGACG
>NZ_JAKFDS010000042.1:0-6889 GCF_036676055.1 Brevundimonas sp.
GTCGGCGTCTGGGCGTTCCGGCTGTTCCCGGGCTCGGCCTGGCCGTGGGGCACGCTGGCGGTGAACGTCTTCGGCGGCGTGCTGATGGGCCTGATCGCGGGTTGGCTGGCCTTCCGGGGCGGGCTGCACGCCGAGTCGATCCGCCTGTTCGCCGCCGTCGGCCTGCTGGGGGGCTTCACCACCTTCTCGGCCTTCTCGCTGGAGACGGCGCTGATGATCGAGCGCCGCCAATTCGCCATGGCCGGGGGCTACGCCGCCGCCTCGGTGGTCCTGTCGATCGCCGCCCTGTTCGTCGGCCTGATGGTCGCCCGCCGCGCCTTCGGAGCCGTTCTTTGACCCCCCCCGAAACCGATAAGACCGCCGACACGCCCGACGCTCCCAAACGGGAAGTCCAGACCCTCTATGTCGCCGAGGCCGAGGACGGCATCCGGCTGGACCGCTGGTTCCGCCGGCGCTGGCCGCACCTGTCCAACATCCAGGTGCAGAAGATGGCCCGCTCGGGCCAGATCCGCGTCGACGGCGCCCGCATCAAGCCCGAGGGCCGGCTGACCGCCGGCGCCGCCGTGCGCGTGCCGCCGATCCCGGACGACACCTCGCGCCAGGCCGGCGACGCCCACACCCTGTCGCCCAAGGACATCGCCTTCGCCAAGTCGCTGGTCCTGTACGAGGACGACATGGTCATCGCGCTGAACAAGCCGCACGGGCTGGCGGTGCAGGGCGGGACCAAGACCAGCCGCCACGTCGACCGCCTGCTGTCGGCCTGGGGGGAGGGGATGGACCGGCCGCGTCTGGTCCACCGCCTCGACCGCGACACGTCCGGCGTCCTGCTGCTGGGCAAGGGGCCCGAGGCGGCCAAGCGGCTGGCCGGCGCCTTCGCCCGGCGTCAGGCGAAGAAGACCTACTGGGCCATCGTCATCGGCAATCCCAAACCGGCCGCCGGCCAGATCGACATGCCGCTGAAGAAGACCGGCATCAACGACTTCGAGATGATGCGCCCCGCCGACCGCAAGGACCCGCGCGCCGAGCCCGCCGAGACCGCCTTCGCCACCATCTCCCGCGCCGCCCACCGCGCCAGCTGGATGGCCCTGCGTCCCTTCACCGGCCGCACCCACCAGCTCCGCGCCCACATGGCCGCCATCGGCCATCCGATACTCGGCGACCCGAAATACGGCGACGAGAAATCCCGCGAGCTGTCCGGCAATCTGAAGCTCCAGCTCCACGCCCGCCGCATCGAACTGGACCACCCCTCGGGCGGCAAGCTGATCGTCGAGGCGCCGCTCAGCCCCGAGATGAAGGCGGGCTTCGCCCATTTCGGCTTCGAGGAGGCCGAGGGGAACGAGAGCGATCCGTTCGAGGGAGTCCGCCGCCAGAGATGACCCGACCTCTCGCTGTCTTCGACATCGACGGCACCCTCGTGGACAGCCGCGCCTCGATCCACCGCGCCGCCTGCGAGGCCGCGCGCGACATCGGCCTGCCCGAGCCCCACTACGACCGTGTCCGCCAGATCGTCGGCCTGTCGCTGGAGCACGCCATGGCGGTGCTGGAGCCGGGCCTCGACGCGCCGACGCTGGCCCGCTTCGTCGCCGGCTTCCGCGCCAGCTTCCAGCGCATGTACGAGCAGGGCCACGAGGAGCCGCTGTATCCGGAGGCCACCGCGACCCTGCGCCGCCTGCACCGCGACGGCTGGCGCCTGGCCCTGGCCACCGGCCAGAACCGCCGCGGCGTGGCGCGCAATCTGGCGCGCGAGGGCTGGGCCGACCTGTTTGTCTCGACCCATTGCGCCGAGGACGGACCCGGCAAGCCCGACCCCGCCATGCTTCACGCCGCCATGGCCGCCTGCGACAGCGACCCGTCCCGCACGGTGATGATCGGCGACACCGCCCACGACATCGCGATGGCGGTCAACGCCGGCGTCCTGCCGCTGGGCGTCGCCTGGGGCTTTCACACCGTCGAGGAGCAGCGCGCCGCCGGCGCCCGCCATGTCGCCGGCTCCTTCTCCGAACTGACCGTGGTGCTGGACGGTTTCGCCGACCTGGCCCGCGCCGTCTGAGATCCGCCATGAACCATATCCCCCCCCTCGATCCCAACGTCGCCGCCCGCAAGGGCTTCCGCGAGTCCGAAGAGCGGCTGAAACGGTTCTGGACGGCGGTGGGTGTGTCGGAAGGTGAGGGCGGCTGGTCGGTCACCCTGGACGGCCGCACGCCGAAGACGCCCGCCCACGCCCCGCTGACCCTGCCCACCAAGGCGGCCGCCCGTCTCGTGGCGGACGAATGGGCCGCCCAGGGCGAGTTCATCGATCCCGCGATCATGCCCGCCACCCGCCTGGCCTCGACCGCCATCGACCGGGTCAGCCAGGCCCGAGAGGCCGTGGCCGACGAGATCGCCGCCTTCGCCGGCTCGGACCTGGTCTGCTACCTCGCCGAGCACCCGACCGCGCTGGCCGTGGAACAGGCTCGTGAGTGGACGCCGTGGCGCGACTGGGCGGCGCTGGAGCTGGGCGTGGTGCTGGAGCCCGTCGAGGGCATCATCCACCGGGCCCAGGATCCCGCCTCCGTGGCCCGCACGCGCGAACTGGCCCTGCGTCTCGACGACTTCGCCCTGACCGGCCTGGCCATGGCCACGCCCCTCCTGGGCTCGGCGGTCCTTGCCTTCGCCGTGCAGCGCGGCCGGCTGGAGGGCGAAGCCGCCTTCGAGCTCAGCCGCCTCGACGAGGCCTTTCAGGAGCGCCAGTGGGGCGTCGACGCCGAAGCGGCCGAGCGCACCGCCGCGCGGCGAGCGGAGGCTCTGCTGCTGGAGCGGTGGTTCAGGGCCCTTCAGAGCTGAGGCCGCGGCGATAACCTTCCAATACGGAAAGTTTTCACTTGCCAACATGGAAAGTCTCCATCATTTTCCAATCAGGAAAGTGAGGAACACGCCATGACCGACCCCAACGACGCCGCCGACCCCGCCGCCGCCCTGGCCGCCATCCAGGCCTCCCGACGCGCCATCCATGATCGTGTCGCGAGCAAGGGCTGGCGCTACGACCTGGCCTATTCGGCGCTGATCGCCGGCATGGTGGCGGGGCAGGTGCTTGAGGCGCCCTTCAACATCACCGCCTCGGCCCTCGGCGTGCTGGGGCTGGCGATCATCTTCCAGGCCGAGACGCGCCGCACCGGCCTGCGCGTCACGGGGATCTCTCCCGCCCGCGCCCGTTGGGTGGCCATCGGCCTGGGCCTGGCCATGGCGGTCGTGATGCTGGGCCTTGTGTGGCTGAAGCGAGCGCCGGGCGCGCCGTCCGTCGGCGTTCTCGCGGCCGGGGCGGGCGCGCTGACCTTCGCGTTGGCCCTGATCGGCTCGCGCCTGTGGCGCCGGGTCTATCGCGCCGAGATGGGGGCGGGGGCATGAGCCGCGCGCCACAGTTCGACGCCGTCATTCACGCGCCGGGGCGGCTGCAGATCTGCGCCATGCTGTCCGCCGCCGACGAGGCGGAGTTCGCCACCCTGCGCGAGGCGCTCCAGGTTTCGGACTCGGTCCTGTCCAAACACCTGAAGCAGCTGGAGGAGGCGGGTTACGTCGCCTCTCGCAAGGCGGCCGCCCACGGCCGACAGCGCACCTGGCTGTCGCTGACGGGGCAGGGCGGAAAGGCCTTCGCGGCCCATGTCGCTGAACTGAACCGTTTAGCGACCTTGACCGGGGTCTGAGCCCCGGCCTCGCTCGCATCTGATCTCGCTGGATGGTATGAATACCGGCGGTATTTGGTGCGGGAGACGGATCATGCGCAGGTATCTCAGCGGGGTCACGGCGCTGGCCCTGATCGCCGTGTTTTCCAGTTCGGCGGCGGCGCCGTCGCCGCCGATCTTCTCGACCGAGGCGCTGGACGCCGCGGATCCGGTGCGGGCGGCCCGCGCCATCTGCGCTGCCTCCGCCGCGCGGGCGACGCTGGAGGGCCGGCTGCTGACGGCCGCCGCGGCGACCGGTCCGCTGGCCCAGGCCGACGGGACCATCGCCCTGTATCCGGACCTCAGCGAGCCCCGCTTTGCGGTCTCCGCCGCCGACGATCAGGTCCGGCGCTATTTCAACCAGGGCCTGATGCTGAGCTACGGCTTCAATCACGCCGGGGCGGTGCGCTCGTTCCGCGAGGCGCAGCGGCGCGACCCCGACTGCGCCATGTGCTGGTGGGGCGAGGCGGTGGCGCTGGGGCCCAACATTAACGCTCCGATGGACGAGCGCGACCGCGACGCCGCGCTGGCGGCGCTGGACCGCGCCATGGCCCTGCGGGACGGCGCGACGCCGGTTGAGCGCGCCCTGATCGAGGCGGCGGCGAAACGCTATTCGGCCGATCCCGCCGCCGACCGCGCTGCGCTGGACGCCGCCTACGCCGACGCCATGCTGGCCGTCGCCGCCCGCTTCCCCGAGCATGACGAGGTCGCCGTGCTGACCGCTGAGGCGGTGATGGACACCTCGCCCTGGAACTACTGGCAGGCCGACAAGCGCACGCCCATCGGCCGGATCGGCGATGCGGTGCGGCTGATCGAGGGGGTGGTGGCCCGCACCCCCGGCCACCCCCAGGCGGCGCATCTCTACATCCACCTGCTGGAGGCCAGCGACCCGGCCCGGGCCGAGGCGGCGGCCGACCGGCTGGCGACCCTTCCGTCCAGCGCGGGCCACCTGGTGCATATGCCGGCCCACATCTACATGGTGCGCGGTCGCTATGCGGACTCGATCCGCGCCAATGTCGCCGCCGTCCGCGCCGACGAGGACTGGATCCGGGCCTCGAACGATCAGGGGCTGGTCCGCTACGGCTACTATCCGCACAACGTTCACTTCATCGTCGCCTCGGCCCAGATGGCCGGCGACATGTCGACGGCGATCGAGGAGGCGACGCGGCTGCAGTCGCTGCTGGACGTCGATACGACGAGCCGCATCGCCTGGATCCAGGCCATCTACGCCGCGCCCTACATGACCATGGCCCAATTCGCCTCGCCCGAGGCGATCCTGGCCATGCCGGAGCCCGACCCGCGTCTGGCCTACGCCGGCGCCATGCGGCTCTACGCCCGCGCCGTGGCCCAGGCCCAGCTGGGCGACCGCGCCGCCTTCGACGCCACCCTGGCGCAGATGGCCGCCCTGCGCGGCTCGGACCGGTTCGCCGACATGGTCGCCCAGGGCGTTCCCGCGCCCGATCTGATCGCCCTGGCCGAGGCGTCGGCGCGCGGCCGTCTGGCCTTCCACGAGCGCCGCTACGACGACGCCGTGCGCCACTATCAGGACGCCGCCGCCATCGAGGCGCGCATCCCCTATATGGAGCCGTCCTTCTGGTACTATCCGGTCAGCCAGTCGCTGGGCGCCGCCCTGCTGCGCGCCGGTCGCGGGGACGAGGCCAGTCAGGCCTTCCGCGCGGCCCTGGTCAGGACCCCCAACAGCGGCTGGGCCCTGTACGGCCTGGCCGAGAGCGAGGCCGCTCAGGGCCATGAGCTGGAGGCCGCCGCCGCCCGCCGCGCCCTGCAACAGGCCTGGCTGGGCGATCCGGCCTGGCTGCGGCTGGACCGGCTCTAGCCGCCCGGCCGCCGCCAGCGTCATCCCCCGCTGCTGAAGCGTCGCTGTCCCCGGGACATGTCGCACCTGAAACACTTCGCCGGTCGGCCGGGCAGGGGACCGCTTGCCACTCCGGCCGCCCGTCCTTAAGCCTCGCGCTCAAGGAGACCCGACCATGCAAGACATCCTCGAACAGCTCGAAGCCCGCCGCGCCGCGGCCCGCCTCGGCGGCGGCGAGAAACGCATCGCCAGCCAGCACGCCAAGGGCAAGCTGACGGCGCGCGAGCGCATCGAGGTGCTGCTGGACGAGGGCAGCTTCGAGGAAACCGACATGTTCGTGGAGCACCGCTCGCATGACTTCGGCATGGAGGATCAACGCATACCGGGCGACGGCGTGGTCACCGGCCACGGCACGATCGGCGGCCGGCTGGTCTATGTCTTCTCCAAGGATTTCACCGTCTTCGGCGGCTCGCTGTCGGGGGCCCACGCCTCCAAGATCGTCAAGATCCAGAAGGCGGCCCTGACCAACGGCGCCCCGATCATCGGCCTGTTCGACGCGGGCGGCGCCCGCATCCAGGAGGGGGTCGAATCCCTCGCCGGTTATGCCGACATCTTCCTCCAGAACACCCTGGCCTCGGGCGTCATCCCCCAGATCAGCGTCATCATGGGCCCCTGCGCCGGGGGCGACGTCTATTCCCCCGCCATCACCGACTTCATCTTCATGGTGAAGGACACGAGCTACATGTACGTCACCGGCCCCGACGTGGTGAAGACCGTCACCAACGAGGTGGTCACCCACGAGGACCTCGGCGGCGCCCGGGTCCACGCCGGCAAGTCCGGCGTCGCCGACGGCGCCTTCGAGAACGATCTGGAGGCCCTCAGCGAGGTCCGCCGCCTGATCGGCTTCCTGCCCCTGTCGAACCGCGAAAAGCCCCCCGTCCGCGACTCCTACGACGACCCCGAGCGCGACGAGCCCAGCCTCGACACCCTGGTCCCGGCCAATCCGAACCAGCCCTATGACATCAAGGAGTTGATCCTGAAGACGGTCGACGAGGCCGAATTCTTCGAGATCGGTCCGGACTTCGCGAAGAACATCGTGACCGGCTTCGGCCGCCTCGACGGCCAGACCGTCGGCGTCGTCGCCAACCAGCCCCAGGTCCTGGCCGGCGTCCTCGACATCGACTCCAGCCGCAAGGCCGCCCGCTTCGTGCGCTTCTGCGACGCCTTCGACATCCCGCTGGTGACCTTCGTCGATGTGCCCGGCTTCATGCCCGGCACGCGTCAGGAGTACGGCGGCCTGATCAAGCACGGCGCCAAGCTGCTGTTCGCCTATGCCGAGGCCACCGTGCCCAAGCTGACCGTCATCACGCGCAAGGCC
>NZ_JAKFDS010000043.1:0-15600 GCF_036676055.1 Brevundimonas sp.
GGAAAACGGCCGCGCGGGGCAGCCTGTCTCGTCGAAACGGTAATCACATTCACAACCGGGCGAGGCCCGGCTGTCCCGCTCCCTCCCCACACCGCTTCGCAAGAAGCGGCGCAGAGTCGTGCCGGATCATCGGAAAAAATTCATGCGTCACAACGGTTCATTGTCCACAGCCCGGCCCCGGCCTATCTTGCTGAAATGACGACGCGCTGGACGCCCGAGAGCTGGAGATCGAAACCCGTCACGCAGATGCCGACGGACTATCCGGACATGTCCGCCCTGAATCGCGTCGAGGACGAGTTGCGCGCCATGCCGCCGCTGGTCTTCGCCGGCGAGGCGCGTCACCTGACCGCCAAACTGGCCCAGGTCGAGGCCGGCGAGGCCTTCCTGCTCCAGGGCGGCGACTGCGCCGAGAGCTTCAAGGAGTTCTCGACCGACAACATCCGCGACACCTTCCGCCTGATCCTGCAGATGGCCGTGGTGCTGACATTCGCGGGGCGCAAGCCGGTGGTGAAGGTAGGCCGCATCGCCGGCCAGTTCGCCAAGCCGCGCTCATCCTCGCTGGAGACCATCGGCGACCAGACCCTGCCCAGCTATCGCGGCGACATCATCAATGGCATGGGTTTTACGCCGGATGAGCGGGTCCCGGACCCGCAGCGCCTGCTGCGCGCCTACAACCAGTCGGCCTCGACCCTGAACCTGCTGCGCGCCTTCGCCGGCGGCGGCTACGCCGACCTGTACAACATCCACCGCTGGACCATGGGCTTCGCGACCGACAGCGCCTATGGCGCCAAATACCGCGACCTGGCCGACAAGATCACCGAGGCCCTGGCCTTCATGGAGGCGGTCGGCGTCACCCCGGAAAGCCATCCCGACCTCAGCCGGGTCGAGGTCTTCACCAGCCACGAAGCCCTGCTGCTCAATCTCGAGAGCGCCCTGACCCGGCTCGACGGCGCGACGGGCGAATGGTTCGACACCTCGGCCCACATGGTCTGGATCGGCGAGCGGACCCGCCAGCTGGACGGGGCCCACATCGAATTCGCGCGGGGCATCAAAAACCCGATCGGCCTGAAGTGCGGCCCGACCATGGAGCCTGACGACCTGCTGGCCCTGATCGACGTCCTCAACCCCGACAACACCCCGGGCCGCCTGACGTTGATCGGCCGCTTCGGCGCGGACAAGGTCGGCGACCGCCTGCCGCGGCTGATGCGGGCGGTGAAGGCCGCGGGGCGCCGCGTGGTCTGGTCGATCGACCCGATGCACGGCAACACCCTCAAGGCCGGCAACGGCTACAAGACCCGCCCCTTCGAGCGCATCCTCGCCGAGGTGCGCGGCTTCATCGACGTGGCCGAGGCCGAGGGCGTCCACCCCGGCGGCGTTCACCTCGAGATGACCGGCCAGAACGTCACCGAATGCCTCGGCGGCGCCCAGGCCCTGACCGAGGACGACCTCTCCAGCCGCTACCACACCCATTGCGATCCGCGCCTCAACGCCGACCAGGCGCTGGAGCTGGCCTTCCTCGTCGCCGAGCGGCTGAAGGCGGGACGCCGCGACCGATCCGAGGCGGCCTGACCATGGCTTCCGTCGCTCGCCCTCCCAAGGATGCCGCCGGCGGGCGCTGCGCCTACCAGGGCGCGCCCGGAGCCTTCAGCCACGAAGCCTGCATCGACCTGCGCCCGTGGGACGAGCCGGTCGCCTACGACAGTTTCGAGGCGGCGATCGGGGCCCTGAAGGCGGGCGAGGTCGGCTGCGCCCTGATCCCGGTCGAGAACACCACCATCGGTCGCGTCGAGCCCGCCGCCACCCTGGTCGAGAAGGCGGGCCTGACCGCGGTGTCCGAGGTCTGGCGGCCGATCCGTCTGGCCCTGATGGCCCCGGCCGGCGCCCGGCTGAGCGACATCAAGACGGCCGAAAGCCATCCGGCCGCCCTCGGCCAGTGCACGGCCACGCTGGCGAGCCTGGGCGTCGAGCCGGTCGAGGCCTTTGACACCGCCGGCGCCGCCCGCGCCGTGGCCGAAGCCCGCGACCCGACCCGCGCCGCCGTCGCCCCGGCCCGGGCGGCCGAGGTCTATGAGCTGTCGATTCTGCGCAACGACATCCAGGATTCGGCCGACAACCGCACGCGCTTTGTCCTGTTGAGCGCCTGATCGCTTGACGACGCACGATCCTTGCGCGCAATGACGCTTATGGTCCGTTCGCAAGCCCTCGCTGCGATGTCTTTCGCCCGCCTCGCCGCGGCCGCGGACCTGTATTTCTACGGCTTTCGATACGCCGGCTGAGGCGTCGGGCATCGCGTCCTGACCGCCTCGCCGGCGACCGCTCCGCGACGGAGCGGCGGCTCGCAAACGCCCCGAAGCCTGTATCGAAATCGAAAGTCCCGCCGTGCCCCATACCCGTATCGCGCCCGCCCTCCAGCAGGTCTGGCCCGCCCCCCGCGAAGTCTCCGCCGAACAGATGGCCCTGGCCGCCCTGCGCCACGAGATCGACGTCCTCGACGACCAGCTGCTGGCCCTTTTCGAGCGCCGTCTCGCCATCGCCGCCCGCGTCGGCAAGGCCAAGGACGCGCCCTCCGGCCCGCACCTCAAACTGCGCCCGGACCGCGAGCAGGCCGTCCTCGACCGCGTCCTCGCCCAGGCCGGGCCCGCCAACCGCGAGGCCGTCGAATCCCTCTGGCGCCAGATCGTCGGCTGGGGGCTGGCGCGTCAGGGAAGGATGCAGGTCCAGGTCTGGTCGCCGGTCGAACCGACCCGCGCCTTCGACGGCGCCCGGCTGCGCTTCGGCGCGGCGGCGGACATGAAGGCCGTGCGCGACCCCCAGGCCGCCCTCGCCTGGGCCGCAGGGGGGCACGGCGTGGCCGTGCTGGCGGTCAATGCGGGCGACCCGTGGTGGACTGGACTGCGCCGGGAATGGTCTGAACTCAGCGTCTTCGACGGCTTCGGCGGCGAGACCCCGACCGCGCTGGCGGTCGGCCGCATCGATCCGGCCGCCTTGCCCAGCGGGCGCCGCGTGCTCGTCACCGCAGGCGGCGACGCCGGCGACGGCTCCGGCATCCGTCGGCGGGGCCTCGACACCCACCACGGCTGGACCCTGTCCCTGACGGACGCGGCCCTGCCCGTCGGCGGCGACGAAGGCTGCGTGGGCTCGATCGGCTAGACGGCCATATTGTCGATCAGCCGGGTCTTGCCCAGCCAGGCGGCGGCGAGGATGCGCGCGGGGCCATCGACGGTCCCGCCCTCGAACGCCGCCAGATCGTCCGCCCGCCGCACGGCGACATAGTCGACGTGGCTGAAGCCGGCTCGCAGCAGCGCCTCGCGGGCCCCGTCTTCGATGGCGGGAAGGGGAGACCCGCCCGCGGCGCGCACGCCGGCTTGCGCCAGCACGCCGTTCAGCCGCCGCGCCACCTCCAGCTCGTCCGGCGACAGGTAGGCGTTGCGCGACGACAGGGCCAGGCCGTGGCCGTCGCGGATGGTCGGCAGTCCGACGATCTCCACCGGAATATCCAGGTCCCGCACCATCCGGCGGATGACGATCAGCTGCTGGAAATCCTTCTCGCCGAACAGCGCCACGTCAGGCTGGACCTGGTTCAGCAGCTTGGCCACCACCAGCGCGACACCGCCGAACATCTGCGGACGGAACGCCCCTTCCAGCCCCTCGGCTGGCGCGCCCACCGACACCGTGGTCGTGGCGTCGGCTGGATACATCTCCTCCACCGACGGGGCGTACATCAGGGCGCAGCCTGCCCCCGCCAGCAGTTCGGCGTCGCGGGCCTGCTGTCGCGGATAGGCGCCGAGGTCCTCATGGGCGGCGAACTGGGTCGGGTTGACGAACACGCTGGCCACCACCCGGTCAGCCCGCTGGCCCGCCTCCCGCACCAGGGTCAGGTGGCCGTCGTGCAACGCTCCCATGGTCGGCACGAAACCGACGGTGAACCCCTGCCGCCTCCAGCCGCTTACCGTCTGGCGCAGGTCCGCGATGGTGCGGGCGATGGGCAGGTCTGGAGTGTCGGGCATGGTGAACGGATTAACCCTTCGCCTTAAGCGTGCTTGTGAACCGTGCTTCAAAGCCCGGCGTGCCAGTGTGCCGCTTATGACGCCGCGTCTCCTCATCCGTCCAGTGCTGGCCTGTGTGGCCGCCGGCTCCCTGTCCGCCTGCGGCATGGTCGACGCCGACCCGCACCGGTTCGAGACCATGGCCGAGGCCGTCGCCGCCATTCCCCTGGACGGGCAATCAGGACCGGCGGGGAAGACCCCGGGGGCGACCCGCTCCGCCGCCGAAGCCGGCCTGCGCCCGGCCCTGCAGGTTCAGGTCATGGAGCCGCACGCCCTGTGGGACGCCCGCGACGGCGGCCTGCGCGCCATTGCGGAAGAACAGGGCCAGCGCCTCGCCGCGGCCGCGGCGCCCGCCGTGACCGACGCCGTGGTCCGCAATGTCTCCACCCGCATCGACGAGGCCGCCGCCCAGGCGGGGCTTCGGCCCGCCCGCTCGCCGGTCGCCGCCGCGACGGGCGCCGCGGGCGACCTCGTACAGATCGGCGCCTATTCGAGCGAGACCGCCGCCCGCGCCGCCTGGGCCCGGCTCGATCTCGACGGCCTGACACCGGTGTACGAAGCCGCCGAAGTCGGCGGTCGCCGCCTGACCCGCCTCAAGGTTCGCGCTCCGGCCGCGGGCGCGGCGGCTGTCTGCGCCGCCGCCGGCATCGACGATCCGTGGTGCCGTCGCGGCGCCTGACGCCCGCATCCACAGCCCGATACCGCCGCTCCGTTGACGGCGCGCCCCGGCCCGGCGATTCTCGCGTAACAGGGCCGCGCGTCGAGTCGGCGGTCGTCGGAGCTTCGGAACATGGCTGACCCTACGGTCATCGTCGTCGGCAATGAAAAGGGCGGGGCGGGCAAGTCGACGCTCGCCATCCACATCGTCTGCGGCCTGCTGCACGCCGGCAAGACGGTCGCGATCATCGACCTGGATCTGCGCCAGCGTTCGATGGCCAAATTCTTCGCCAATCGGGCCGCCTGGATGGCCGGCAACGGCCAGGTCCTGCCCATGCCCTTCGAGCCGGACATGGGCGACGGCAAGGCCCTCGCCCGGGCCGACGAGAGCGAGCAGCTCGAGCGCTTCAACGCCGCCTTCGCCGAGGCTCGCGCCAGCGCCGAGGTCATCCTGATCGACACCCCCGGCGGCGACACCCTGCTGTCCCGCACCGCCCACGGCCTCGCCGACCAGATCGTCACCCCGATGAACGACAGCTTCGTCGACTTCGACCTGCTCGGCCAGATCGACCCGGTCACGCTCGACCTGCTCAAGCCCTCGATCTACTCTGAGAGCGTCTGGGAAGCGCGCAAGCACCGCGCCGTCACCCAGGGTCGGCACGCGCAGATCGACTGGATCGTGGTCGTCAACCGTATGGCCGTCGCCGCCGCCCGCAACCGCCAGCGTCTGGAAGAGCGGATGGAGAAGCTGGCCCGCCGGGTCGGCTTCCGCATCGGCCCCGGTCTGCGCGACCGGGTCATCTACCGCGAGCTGTTCCCGTTCGGTCTCACCGTCGCCGACCTCTCCAACGACGTCCGACCCGTGGCGGTGTCCCTGGCCCACGTCTCGGCCCGGCAGGAGCTGCGCAATCTGATGCAGGCGCTCGGCCTGGACGGAGGCTCGCTGGACGCCCCGCTGGACGAAGCGGCGTGAGGTCTTGAGCCTCGTCTGGCTGGCGCTGGCGGCGATCGCCGTCTGGGCGCTGGTGCGGCTGGGCCGCCAGACCGAGCGGCGGGGCAGGGGTCACTGGCGCGTCACCGCCACCCTGTTCAGCGCCGTCCTGATCGCGGGCGCCGTGCTGCTGGCGGCCCGCGGCTCCTGGCTGGCCGCCGCCGCCCTCGCCGGAGCTGGTTTCTGGCTGACGGTGTCGTCGCGTCAGCGCGCCCCGGCTCCCCGGACGGAAGCGATGACGCCGGCCGAGGCCCGGTCTCTGCTCGGCGTCTCGCCCGACGCCACGCCGCAGCAGATCAACGCCGCCTGGAAGCGGCTGATGGCCCGCGCCCACCCCGACCAGGGCGGCACTGAAGGCCTCGCCTCCCGCCTCAATGCGGCGCGGGACCGACTGCTCAAGCCCTGATCAGGTCGCGGCTTTCTTCGCGGCCGGCTTCTTCGCCGCCGCCTTCTTCGGAGCCGCCTTCTTCGCGGCCGGCTTCTTGGCCGGAGCCTTCTTCGCCGGCGCCTTCTTGCCCTTCGGCGCCGCCGCGGCCCGCGCCGCCAGCAGCGGCAGGGCGTCCTCCAGCGTGAGGTCCTCGGGCGTCGTGCCCTTGGGCAGGGTGGCGTTGATCTTGCCCGACTTCACATAGGGCCCGAAGCGACCGGCCATGACATGGATCGGCTCGCCCGTCTCCGGATGCGCGCCGAGGTCCTTGAGCGGGGCCGCGGCCGCGCCGCGACCGGCGAACTTGCCCGCCCGCTTCTCGGCCAGCAGCACCACGGCGCGGTTCAATCCGATCTCGAACACCTCGTCGATGTCGGCGACATTGGCGTAGGTCCCGGCGTGCAGCACGAACGGTCCGTAGCGGCCGAGGCCGGCGGTGATCGGCTTGCCGTCTTCCGGGTGCATCCCGACCTCGCGCGGCAGGGCCAGCAGCCGCAGGGCCTGTTCAAGGCTCAGCGATGCGGGGGACCAGCCCTTGGGCAGGGACGAACGCTTCGGCTTCTCCTCGCCGGGCGGGGTCGTCTCCACATAGGGGCCGAAACGGCCGATCTTCAGCGACACCGGCTGCCCGGTGACCGGATCGACGCCCAGTTCGCGGTCGCCGCCCTCGGCGCCGCCGTCCGCCGCGTCCGGCGACGCCACCGGCCGGGTGTATTTGCAGTCCGGATAGCGCGAGCAGCCGATGAAGGCGCCGAACCGGCTGGTCTTCAGGCTCAGCTGGCCCTGATGGCACAGCGGGCATTCGCGGGGATCCGAGCCGTCCTCCGTCTGCGGGAAGATGTGCGGTCCCAGCGACTCGTTCAGCGCGTCGAGGATGGCCGTGGTGCGCAGTTCGCCCGCCGCCTGGGTGGCGACATGGAAGTCGGTCCAGAATTCGCGCAGCAGAACCTTCCAGTTCAGGTTCCCGGCCGAGACCTCGTCCAGCCGGGTCTCCAGCGCCGCGGTGAAGTCGTACTCCACCCATTTGGCGAAGAACTGCTCGAGGAAGGCCGTGACCAGCCGGCCCTTGTCCTCCGGATAGAAGCGGTTCTTGTCGGTGCGGACGTATTCGCGGTCGCGCAGGGTGGTCAGGATCGAGGCGTAGGTCGACGGCCGGCCGATGCCCAGCTCTTCCAGCTTCTTGACCAGGGTCGCTTCCGAATAGCGCGGCGGCGGCTCGGTGAAATGCTGTTCGGTGCGAATAGCCTCGACCCTGGCCACGGCGCCTTCCTTCAGCGCCGGCAGGCGGGTGGTGTCATCCTCGTCGTCCTCGCCCGACTTCGGCTTGTCGTCGCGGCCTTCCTCATAGACGGCCATGAAGCCGTCGAAGGCCACCACCTGGCCGGTGGCGCGCAGCCCGGTCTGGCCGTCCGGCGTCTCGACCTCGACCGTGGTCCGGTCCAGCCGCGCCGACTCCATCTGGCTGGCGACCATCCGCTTCCAGATCAGCTCGTACAGCCGGGCCAGATCGCTCTCCAGCCGCAGCGTGTCCGGCGCCCGGGTGATGTTGGTTGGCCGGATCGCCTCGTGCGCCTCCTGGGCGTTCTTGACCTTGGTCTTGTAGTAGCGCGGCTGCTCCGGAACATAGGCCGGACCGAACCGGGCGCCGATGACCTCGCGCGCCTGGGCGATGCCCTCGGGGCTGACCGACAGGCCGTCGGTTCGCATGTAGGTGATCAGACCGCCGGTGTCGTCGACGCCCTCATACAGCTTCTGCGCCGCCTGCATGGTGCGTTGGGCCGTGAAGCCCAGCTTGCGCGAGGCTTCCTGCTGCAGGGTCGAGGTGGTGAAGGGCGGCGACGGGCTGCGCTTGACCGGCTTCTTCTCGATCGACCGGATCGTGAACTGCCCGGCGTTGATTGCCTCGCGCGCCGCGGTGGCCATTGCCTCCGAGACGATGTCCAGCCGCTGCACCCGCTTGCCGGCGTGCTTGACCAGGCGAGTCGTGAACGGCGGGCTGTCGGCGGTCAGGTCGGCCTCGACCGACCAGTATTCCTGCGCCTTGAACCGCTCGATCTCCATCTCGCGGTCGACGACGATGCGCAGCGCGACCGACTGGACCCGTCCGGCCGAGCGGGCGCCGGGCAGCTTGCGCCACAGCACCGGCGACAGGGTGAAGCCGACCAGATAGTCCAGCGCGCGGCGGGCCAGATAGGCCTCGACCAGCTCCATATCCAGCTCGCGCGGGGCCGCCATGGCGTCCAGCACGGAGGCCTTGGTGATGGCGTTGAAAGTGACCCGCTGGACCTGCTTGTCCTTCAGCACCTTCTTCTTGGTGAGGATCTCGAGCACGTGCCAGCTGATCGCCTCCCCCTCGCGGTCGGGGTCGGTGGCGAGGATGATGCGGTCGGCCTTCTTGGCCGCCTCGGCGATCTCGGACATCCGCTTGGAGGCGCGGGCGTCGATCTCCCACGACATGGCGAAATCGTCGTCAGGCAGGACCGAGCCGTCCTTCGACGGCAGGTCGCGAACGTGCCCGTAGGACGCCAGGACGGTGAAGTCCGGGCCCAGATATTTGTTGATGGTCTTGGCCTTTGCGGGGCTCTCGACGACGACGAGGTTCATGCGGGGAGGGGGCCTTCAAGGGGCTCGAAAGGGGGCGGAACGTGGTTGGCGCGGGCGTCGCTGTCAATCGGCGTCGGAATTCTGACCCTCGATCACAGCGAAACCAGCCCTCCCGGCAGCAGGGTCGCGCGACCGGCGAGGCTCAGCTCGAGCAGGGCCGCGGCCACCGTTCCGATCGGCGCGCCCACGGCCCGGGCGATCTCGTCGCGCGGCGTCGGCGTCGGCGACAACAGGGCGGCGACCTGCTCCAGCAGGGCCACGTCGACGTCCTCAGGCGCGTTGGCGAACGGAGGGTCGGCGGGCGGTTCCCGCAGGGTGCGCAGGCTCGAGAACGCCCGTTCCACATCCTCCAGTCCCTCGCACAGGATCGCGCCGTGCCGCAGAAGTTCGTTCGGGCCCCGCGAGCGTGGATCCAGCGGCGACCCCGGCACGGCGAACACGTCGCGGCCTTGTTCCGCCGCCAGCCGGGCGGTGATCAGCGAACCCGACCGAAGCTCGGCCTCGACCACGATGACCCCGCGCGACAGGCCCGAGATGATGCGGTTGCGACGGGGAAAGTCCTTCGCCTGCGCCCGGGCCCCGACCCGGCTTTCCGAGACGACACAGCCCTGTTCGGCGATCTGGCGATACAGGTCGGCGTTGTCCGGCGGATAGACGTCGTCCACCCCGCCGCCCAGCACGGCCACCGTCCCGGTCGGCAGGGCCCCGGCGTGGGCCGCGCCGTCAATGCCTCGCGCCAGCCCCGAAACCACCACATGTCCGGCCTCGCCCAACTGCTGCGACAGGCCCCGCGCGATGCGCTGCCCGCCGGCCGAAGCGATCCGGGCCCCGACCACGGCGATGCAGGGGCGGGCGGTCAGCGCGAAGGCGCCCAGCGCCCACAGCACCGGCGGCGGCGGATCGACGGCCGCCAGCATCTCCGGATAGTCGGCGTCGCCCTGCACGATCAGCCGCGCGCCGAGCCGCGTCCCGGCCTCGATCTCCGCCTCGATGACGGACCCGGGCGGCAGGTCGTGGCCGTGGCCCCCGCCGCGCCGGATCAGGTCGGGCAGGGCCTCGATGGCGCGTTCGGCCGAGCCGAACCGGTCCAGCAGCTGTCTGAAGGTGACCGGGCCGACCCGGTCCGTGCGCGCCAGCCGCAGTCGGGCGAACCGCTCCGTCTCCGGCAGCGGCGCCCGCGCGGTCACGCCTTCCCGGCCCCGATGCGCGGTTCGGCGCCTCTGAGCAGGCGGCCGATATTCTGGTGATGCCGGACCCAGATCAGGGCCGCGGTGAAGGCCGCGAGCACGAGGATCGGTGCGGAGGTCGGCAGGCCCAGCGCCGCCAGCGGCAGCAGGGCGTAGGCCGGCGCCGCGGCGGACGACACCAGGGCCGCCAGCGAGGAGATCCGGAACAGGGCCGCCACGATCAGCCACGTGGCCCCGGCCAGCAGTCCCAGCGGCCACGCCGCCGCCAGCAGAAGGCCGAAGAAGGTGGCCACGCCCTTGCCGCCCCTGAAGCCAAGCCAGACCGGGAACAGGTGTCCAAGGAAGGCCGCCCCGCCCGCGATCGCGCCCGCGACCTCGCTGTTGAACAGTTCGCGCGCGATCAGCAGCGCCGCCGCGCCCTTGCCGGCGTCGAGGATCAGGGTGGCGATGGCCAGGTCCTTGCGCCCGGTCCGCAGCACATTGGTGGCTCCGATATTGCCGGAGCCGATGCTGCGCACGTCCTGCCCGGTCACCACGCGGGTCAGGATCACCCCGAACGGGATCGAGCCCAACAGGTATCCCCCTGCGGCCACGAGCGCGAGCGTTCCCAAAGCCGGGCCGACCAGATCCTGCAAGTGATTCGCTCCCCGTTACCGTGCGTCGTGGACGATGCGTCCGCCGACCGCGGTGAGCAAGACCTTGCCTTGCAGGCGGCGCCCGTCGAAGGGCGAGTTCTTCGACTTCGACTTCAGCGCCTCCGCGTCGATCACCACCGGCGCCCCCGGGTCGAAAAGGATCAGGTCGGCCGGCGCGCCCGCGGCCAGCACCCCGGCCTCAAGGCCGAGCAGGGTCGCGGGCCCGTGTGTCAGGGGCCGCAGGATGTCGAGCAGATCGAGACCGTCCTCGTGGTGCAGCGACAGGGCCGCCGGCAGCAGGGTCTCAAGACCCACGGCCCCCGGCGTCGCCTCGGCGAAGGGCCGTCGCTTGTCCTCGGCCGGGGCAGGGGCGTGGGCACTGGTGATGGCGTCGATCAGCCCGTCGCGCACCGCCTCGATCAGCGCCTGCCGGTCGCGCTCGGGCCGCAGCGGCGGATCCATCCGGTAGAAAGTACGGTAGTCGCCGATATCGATCTCGTTGAAGCACAGGTGGTTGATCGACACCGAGGCGGCGACCTCCAGCCCCTTGGCCCGGGCGCGCGCCAGCGTCTCCAGAGCACCCTCGGTGGAAATCTGGTCCACCAGGAACCGCGCCCCGGTCTGTTCGACCAGCGCCAGGTCCCGTTCCAGCTGGATGCGCTCGGCGATCGCCGGCGCCGAGGCGAGGCCCAGCCGCGTCGCCAGCTCGCCTGAGGTGGCCACCGCGCCCTCGCTCAGCCACGGATCAGCCGGGCGGCAGGAAATCAGGGCGTTGAACGCCGCCGCATAGCTCATCACCCGTTGCAGGGTGCGGGTGTTGGCGATGACGTGATCGACGTCAGTGAAATACAGCGCCCCGGCCTCGTCCATCAGGCCGATCTCGGCCATCCGCACGCCGTCCCGGCCCCGGGTCGCCGCGCCCGCCGCCCGGACATTGACCAGCCCGAGCGCCGCGCCGCGCCGCTGGATAAACTCGATCATGGCCGGATCGTCGATGGCCGGATCGGTGTCCGGCTGGATGACGATGGTGGTCACGCCGCCCGCCGCCGCCGACAGCGAGGCGGACTTCAGCGTCTCTTTCGGCTCCGCGCCCGGCTCGCCGGTCTTCACCCGGATGTCGATCAGGCCAGGCGACAGGCACAGGCCGCCCGCATCGACAACCTCGACGCCGGCCGGAGCCGCCGCCCCATGGCCGTGGATGACCTCGACGATGCGCCCATCCTCGACCAGCACCGCGCCGGGGCCGTCGTAGTCCGACGCGGGGTCCAGCAGCCGGGCATTGACGATGGCAAGCGCGCTCATGCCCCCGCTCCCTCTCGCCGCGCCGACAGGGCCGCCAGCACTGCCATCCGCGCCGCCACCCCCATCTCGACCTGATCCTGGATCAGCGACACCGTCAGGTCGTCCGCCACCTCCGAGTCGATCTCGACCCCCCGGTTCATCGGTCCCGGGTGCATCACCTTCGCCCCCGGCTTCGCCCAGGCCAGTTTCTCGCGGTCGAGCCCCCAGAAGCGGAAATATTCGCGGGTCGAGGGGACCAGCGCCCCCTCCATCCGCTCCAGTTGCAGCCGCAGCATCATCACCACATCAACGCCCTGCAGGCCCTCGCGCATGTCGTGGAACACCTCGCAGCCCCAGCGGTCGGCGTCGCCCGGCACCAGCGTCGGCGGCCCGATCAGCCGCACCCGCGCCCCCATCATCGACAGCAGGGCCACGTTCGAGCGCGCCACGCGGCTGTGGGTGATGTCGCCGCAGATCGCCACCGTCAGCCCGCCCACATCGCCGAAGGCCCGGCGCAGGCTCAACAGGTCCAGCAGGGCTTGGGTCGGATGCTCGTGCCGACCGTCGCCGGCGTTGACCACCGAACAGCCGACCTTCTGCGACAGCAGCGCCGCCGCGCCCGAGGCCGAGTGGCGCACCACCAGAACATCCGGCTTCATGGCGTTCAGCGTCGCCGCCGTGTCGATCAGGGTCTCGCCCTTGGCCGTCGACGAGGTGCGCGGGCTCAGGGCCGTCACGTCTGCCCCCAGACGCTTGGCCGCGATCTCGAACGAGGCGCTGGTCCGGGTCGAGTTTTCGAAGAACAGGTTCATGACCGTGCGGCCGCGCATCAGGTCCAGCGACTTCGACGATTGCCGGTTGAAGTCGACGAAGGCGTCGGCGAGGTCCAGCAGCGGCGGGACCATGGCGGCGTTCAGATCGCCTGCGGACAGGAAATGATCGCGGGGGAACGGCGCCAGCCGCTCGTGAATCAGGTCGGTGACGGCGGCGGGCTGGGTCATCGAGGCCCGGCTATAGGGCGGACTCACAGGAAACGGAAGGCCGCGAGCAGCAACGGGATGGTGGCGGCGCTCGCCACGGTCGTGAAAGCCACGACCCCGGCTATCAGCGGCGCGTCCCCGCCCATTTGCCGCGCCAGCACATAGGAGGCGGCCGCGCCCGGCGCCGCGCCCGCCAGCAGGGCGATTCCCTGCGCCGTCCGGTCTCCGCCCAGCCAGCCGCAGACGTAGTACATGGCCACCGGCAGGATCAGCAGTTTGATCGCCGACACCGTGACGATCAGCACCGGCCGCGCGGCGGCGTAGCGGAAACTCAACCCGGCCCCCGCCGTGATCAGGCCCAGGGCGATGGCGCCGGGCCCCATCATCGCGAACACGCCCTCCATCAGCGGGTGCGGCTCCAGCCCGGTCAGGTTCAGCGCCGCCCCCACACCGCAGGCCCAGATGATCGGGTTGCGCGCCAGCGAGCGCAGCGCCAGCCGCCAGCCGCCGCCCTGACCGGCGCCCCATTTCGCGAGAGCCAGCACGCAGATCACGTTCAGCGCCGGGGCCAGCACCCCGAACGCCACCGCCGCCGTACCGAGGCCCGCCTCGCCGAACACCGCCCCCGCGACCGGCAGGAAGACGAAGCCGTTCCAGCGGATCACCCCCTGGAACACGCTGGTGAAGCCGGGGTCGCTGACCGGGATGGCCGGCTTCGCCGCCAGCGTCAGCCCGGCGACCACGAACGACACCCCGATGGTGCTCAGCGCCACGGGTCCGGCCGTGCCCGCGCTGAAGTCCGCGCCCCACACCGCCGGCACGAGGAAGGCCGGGTAGAAGATGAAATAGGTCAGCCGCTCGATTGCGCGCCAGCCGTCGTCGGTGAGCAGACCCCGGACCTTCAGTCCCCAGCCGAGGGCGATCATGGCGAACACCGGCACGATTCCGGCCAGCAGTCCGTTCATCGGGCGGCGGCGTCCCTCAGCCGGTCCAGCGCCCCTTGCAGGATCCAGGCGGCGGCGGTCCGGTCGATGACATTGGCCCGCCGCTTGCGGTTCAGGTCGAGGTCCTCGATCAGGAACCGCTCCACCGCGCTGGTCGACAGCCGCTCGTCCTGGAAGGCGCACGGCACGGCGCGGATGCGCTGCAGATTGCGCGCGAAGGCCCGGCACGACTGCGCCCGCGGCCCCTCCGAGCCATCCATGTTCAGCGGCAGGCCGATCACCAGCCCCGACGCCTTGCGCCCGTCCATCAGCTTCAGCACCGCATTGGCGTCGTCGGTGAATTTCGTCTTGCGGATCAGCACCAGCGGACTGGCGATCATCCGCGTGGCGTCCGACGCCGCCACGCCGATGGTCTTCTCGCCGAGATCGAGCCCCAGCCACGGGGTGCCGGGCGGGGTGGAGGCGGCGAGTTCTTCCAGGGTCATGTCGGTCACGGCCTGCGGGTAGGACTGGCGCGCCCCCGAGTCAAAGTGCAAAGCTTCACCATGTTCTGAAGGGGAGGGTCGTCCGATGAAGCCGCTTCTGTTCCTCACCGCCCTGGTCGGGCTCGCCGCCTGCGACGCCGGGGTCGAAACCCGCAAGGCGGCGGTGCCCCCGGGCGAACAGCCCGCGCCGACGGCAGCCGTCGCGCCGCTCGCCGCCTCCGGCCCGGCCGCGACGCTGACCCCTGAAACCGACGCGGCCCTGCAGGACGCCGCCGCCGTGGTCCGCCTCGACCAGTTGTCGGGGCAGGGGCCGCTCGCCGCCAAGCTGTTCGGCACGGCCGGCGGGGACCCGGCGATGAACGGCCTCTACACCCACATCGCCTTCTTCCAGGACCCGGCCGAGGGCTGGCGCGTCTTCCGCATCGGCGACGTGCTCGACTACCGCGTCCTGTCGCAGCGCCCCGGACGTGTCGATCTGGAGCTGGAGGAAAGCACGATGGACGAGGCGACCGGCCGAATCGGCTCACGCACCCGCCGGGTCATCATCGGCTGGCCGATCGCCGCCGACGGCTCCGCCCCGGCCGAGGTCACGGTCACGCCGGCGCAATAGCGCCCGCCCAATAGCGTCTGAATCCTTGTGAAAGCGGGGCCGGGCGGCTAATCCCGCCCGTTCTGGTTTCGCATTGGAGGGCCGCATGGCCATCGACGCCGCGACCGTGCGCCGGGTGGCGCACCTCGCCCGCATCAAGACCCCGGAGGACCGGCTGGAGCCGCTCGCCCAGGAGCTGAACGGCATCCTCGCCTGGATCGAACAACTCAACGAGGTCGACGTCACGGGCGTCGAGCCCATGACCTCCAATGTCGCCCAGCCGATGCGCCTGCGCGACGACGTCGTCACCGACGGGAACAAGGTCGCTGACGTGCTCGGCAACGCGCCGCGCTCCGCCGACGGCTTCTTCGTCGTGCCCAAGGTGGTCGAATAGAATGTCCGACCTGACCAAACTCACCCTCAAGGCCGCCCTCGACGGCCTCAAGGCCCGCGACTTCTCCTCCGAGGAGATCACCAAGGCCTTCGTCGCCAATATCGACGCCGCCAATCCGCGCCTGAACGCCTACATCGTCCAGACCACGGACAAGGCCCTCGCCATGGCCCGCGCCTCCGACGCCCGGCTGGCGAAGGGGGAGGGCGGCGCCCTCGAGGGCGCCCCGCTGGGGATCAAGGACCTGTTCTGCACCGACGGCGTCCAGACCACGGCCGGCTCCAACATGCTGCGCGGCTTCGTCCCGCCCTATGAGTCCACCGTCACCGCCAACCTGTGGCGCGACGGCGCGGTCATGCTGGGCAAGCTCAACATGGACGAGT
>NZ_JAKFDS010000044.1:0-51540 GCF_036676055.1 Brevundimonas sp.
GGTGCTGAAGGCGCTGGAGATCCTGAAGGCGTCCAAGGTCCACATGGCCTTCCTGGTCGACGAGTTCGGCGCCTTCGAGGGCGTGGTGACGGCCACCGACCTGCTGGAGATGATCGCCGGCGACTTCGACGAGGGCCACGACGAGGAAGAGGCCTATATCCGCCAGCGCGAGGACGGCAGCTGGATGGTCGACGGCCAGGCGGACATCGAGGAACTGGCCGACGCGCTCGGCGAGGACTTCGGCGAGGCGGAAGGATTCCATACCGTGGCCGGTCTGGTGCTGCACCAGCTGTCGCGGGTGCCTGACGAGGGCGAGATGCTGCAGCTGGGCCGTTTCGAGGTCGAGGTCATCGACATGGACGATCGCCGCATCGACAAGCTGCTGTTCCGCCAGGTGGTCAAGCCCGAGGACGAGGCCAGCGCCGTGGCGGCGCACCACGACGATTGACCCTTCCGCCCTTGAAAACCCGCACGGCGTCGGGCATACGCCCCGGTCTGGCGATCACATGCGTCCTTCGGGGCGCGCTGTGATTGCATCCAGGAGTTTAGCTCAGCTGGTAGAGCACCGGTCTCCAAAACCGGGGGTCGTGGGTTCGAGTCCCCCAACTCCTGCCATTTCCCCTGTCGCCGCCGGATAGGGCTTCCTATCTGGGGGCGACAGGATCAATTCTTTGACGGATCAGTGATGGCCAAGGCCAAGACCCCCGGGCGCCGCCCCCAGACTGCTCAACCCGCGATCGCGGGCGCCGCCGTCGCGGCGGACGCTCCGAAGAAGCCGCGGGTCTCGATTCCGCAGTTCTTCAGCCAGGTGCGCGCCGAGGGCCGCAAGATCGTGTGGCCGAGCCGCAAGGAGACGTGGATCACCTCGGTGATGGTCTTCATCATGGTCGTGATCGCCTCGATCTTCTTCTTCGTCGTCGACACCGGCTTGGCCTTCGCCTCGCGCAACATCCTGGCTATCGGCCAGTAAGAGACCGCCCATGACCGACGCCGCTCCCGCCAAGCCCGCCAATCCGCGCCACAAGTGGTACATCGTCCACGCCTACTCGAATTTCGAGAAGAAGGTGGCGCAGCACCTGACGGACCAGGCGCGCCAGCAGGGGCTGGAGGACTGTTTCTCGGAAATCCTGGTGCCGACCGAGGACGTCGTCGAGATCCGCCGCGGCCGCAAGGTCAACTCGGAGCGCAAATTCTTCCCCGGCTATGTGCTGGTGAAGATGGAGATGACCGACGACGCCTATCACCTGGTCAAGAACACGCCGAAGGTGACGGGCTTCCTCGGCGCCGCCGGCGGCACCAAGCCGCTGCCGGTCTCGGAGCGTGAGGTCCAGAACATCATCGGGGCCGTGGAAGAGGGCGTCGAGCGTCCGAAGCCCACCATCCGCTTCGACATCGGCGAGACCGTCAAGGTCATCGACGGCCCGTTCGCCAGCTTCGATGGCCAGGTCGAGAGCGTCGACGAGGACAACGCCCGCCTGCGCGTGGCCGTGTCCATCTTCGGCCGCCCGACCCCGGTGGATCTGGAGTACAGCCAGGTCGAGAAGAGCGCGGCCTAGGCCTGCCTCCATCGGAACGTATCGCAGCGGCGGCCTTCCGGGCCGCCGTTTGCTTTTCGGCCCCGTATCCGCTACACGCGCGCCTCGCTCCGGATGGGGCGGTGCGGGTTCGCCCGCATAAATCCGTGGGAGGCAGCCATGCCGGACCACGGCTCACCGGTTCCGATTGAGTTCGGGACCACTGTAAGGAGAGACCAATGGCCAAGAAGATTCTCGGCTACATCAAGCTGCAGGTGCCGGCCGGCAACGCCACGCCGTCGCCCCCGATCGGCCCCGCTCTGGGCCAGCGCGGCGTCAACATCATGGGCTTCGTCAAGGAGTTCAACGCCCGCACCGAGAAGGAAGTCAAAGGCACGCCCCTGCCGACGGTGATCACCGTCTATCAGGACAAGAGCTTCACCTTCGTCACCAAGACCCCGCCCGCGACCCACTACATCAAGCAGGCCGCCGGGATCACCTCGGGCTCGAAGATGACCGGCCGCGAAGTGGCCGGCAAGATCACGCGCGGCCAGCTGCGCGAGATCGCCGAAAAGAAGATGAAGGATCTGAACGCCAACGACCTGGACGCGGCGACCAAGATCATCGAAGGCTCGGCTCGCGCCATGGGCCTCAACGTCGTGGAGGGCTAAGCACATGGCCAAGCAAACCAAGCGCTTCAAGGCCCGCACCGGCGACGTCACCGTCGACATGCCGTTCGCCGACGCCATCGCGGCGGTGAAGTCCAACGCCTCGGCCAAGTTCGACGAGTCGATCGAGATCGCCGTCAACCTGGGCGTCGACCCGCGTCACGCCGACCAGCAGGTCCGCGGCGTGGTCAACCTGCCCTCGGGCACGGGCCGTGACGTCCGCGTCGCCGTCTTCGCCAAGGACGCCAAGGCTGATGAAGCCCGCGCGGCCGGAGCCGAGCACGTCGGCGCCGAGGATCTGTACGAGAAGATCAACGGCGGCTTCATGGACTTCGACCGCGTCATCGCGTCTCCGGACATGATGGCCCTGGTCGGCCGTCTGGGTAAGGTGCTGGGCCCGCGCGGCCTGATGCCGAACCCGAAGGTCGGCACCGTGACCCCGAACGTCGCGCAAGCGGTCAAGGACGCCAAGGGCGGCGCCGTCGAGTTCCGCGTCGAGAAGGCGGGCATCGTCCACGCCGGCATCGGCAAGGCCTCGTTCGACCAGGCCGCGCTGGAAGCCAACGTCAAGGCGTTCGTCGACGCCCTGACCCGGGCCAAGCCGGCGGGCGCCAAGGGCACCTACGTCAAGAAGATCAGCCTGTCGTCCACCATGGGCCCGGGCTTCAAGATCGACCCGGCGTCGCTGAACGCCTGATCGTCTGACCAGAGCTGAACGGGACGGCGGCGGAGAGCGATCTCCGCCGCCGTTTTCGTTTGCCCGCCGGCGGTGTGAGGCAAATACTCCGTATGCAGACGGGTTGACGCGCCCCGCCCAACGCGGGACTGACCGATACGGGCTGCGGGAGATTCGCTGATGATACGCTGGTTCCGGGCGCTGCTGTCCGGAGGACGTCGGACGGCCGGCCGGGGTCTTCATCACCGGCCTGTCGATGCGGGGGACGGAACGGCCGCGCCGGAGCCGACGCCCGGGGAGGCTCCCCCCGCCGGGCGGGCCGAGCGACGCCAGGTCGCCGCCCTGCCGTGGCGGCGCGGACCGGACGGCGTCGAGATACTGCTCGTCACCTCGCGCGAGACGCGGCGCTGGGTGACCCCCAAGGGCGGCCGCATGGCCGGCAAGACCGACGCCGAGGCCGCGGCGCAGGAGGCGCTGGAGGAGGCCGGGGTCGAGGGCGTGGTCGGCGAACGGCCGCTGGGCAGTTTCCGCTATCTGAAGGTGCTGAAGCGGCGGGCGGCGCGCTGGTGCGCGGTCGACCTGTACGGGCTGGAGGTGACAGTCGAGCACGCGGACTGGCAGGAGCGGGCCGAACGCGAGCGTGTCTGGCTGCCGCGCGAGGAGGCGGCGCGCCGGGTGGACGAGCCGGACCTGCAGGCCCTGATCGCCGCTTTCCGGCCCTGAGCCGGGTTGTCATCGGACACGCCTTCGCGGAATATGCGCGAAAGGGGGATGCGATGCGCTTAATGATTGTATGTTTGACGGCGGTGCTGGCGGGGGCGACCCTGACCGCGACGCCGGTGCGGGCGAGCGAGGCGCCCCAGGCGGCGTCGGAGCCTTCGGCCCGGCAACTGGCGCTGACGCGGCGGTATATCGACCTGACCATGACGGAGCAGTTCGACGACGCCATTCGCCAGATGATCGCCGACCAGGCGTCCCTCGACCCCGACACACGAAATCTTCCGGCGGAGGACCAGCGGTTCCTCGTCGATCTGACCGGCGAGCTGACCACCGACATGGTCCCGCGGATGATCGACGCGATGATCCCGGTCTACGCCCGGGCCTTCACGGAGACCGAGCTCGAGGCCCTGATTGAGTTCTATGACACGGAACTCGGGCGTACGATTCTCGAGAAGACGATGGTGGCCATGCCGGAAGCCAACCGGGCCGCCATGACCGTGCTGCCGCAGATGATGGACAAGATGGCCGCCCGCATCTGCCAGCACTACGGATGCGAAGCCAATGAACTCGAGGAGCTCCAGCGGCGCATGCGCGGCGAGGTTCTGGTCGCGCCTGCGCCCAAATAGGGCCGATCAGGCCCTGTTGGCCTCGGCCATGAAACAGCCGCGGCGCGCCGTGTGCAGGTGGACCGTCGCGACAGCGGGATCCGCCAGCCAGACCTCCAGCCGCCCGGCGAGATCGCAGCCCTCGACCACATCGGCGTCGGTCATCATCCCGTCGGCGTCATAGGCCCGGGCCGACAGCAGGCGGCGGCCCAGCATGTCCGGAACCTCCCCGGGGGCGGGCGCGGCCTCGACGGCCGCCTCGCGCACGAAGATCGGGCCTTCGCTGCGGTAGGGGCTGGCGGGAGCGTCGAGGTGGCGATGGTTCAGCAGGATCAACCGCTCGCCCGGCGTCGCATCGGCGAGGCTGACCCGGCAGGGGGCGGCGTGCGGGGCGTCGGCCACAATCCGCCGCGCGCCGAGCGCCAGAAGGGCGGCGTCGTCCAGATCGAACAGGGGCCGGAACGGCGCCAGGGGCAGGCCGTGGATGCGAAAGCTCATTGGGGGTCTCCTTCGCGGCCGGTGTCGCAAACGTCGCTCCGGAGGTCTGGCGGTTTTCGGCCGTTGCGCCGAAGCGCGCGCGTCCCCACAACGGAGGGCATGAACGCGCCCTTCCAGACCCCCGCCGATTCCGCCGAAGCCCCGCTGTGGGACCTGACCGACCTCTACGCCTCGCGCCAGGACCCCCGGATCGAGGCCGACCTCGTCCGGGCCCGCGCCCTTGTGGACGAGCTCAACGCCCTCGAGGGGCGGCTGCTGGAGGCGAGATCGGACGCCGCCGTGTTGGGCGAGCGGCTGGATCGGGCGGTGACCCTGTATGAACAGGCCTCCGACCTGCTGGGCGGCCTCGGCGCCTACGCCTTCCTCGCCGCCTCGACCGACCGCAACGACGCGGGGGCGCAGGGCTTCGAGGCCACCGTCCGCGAGAAGATCACCGCCATCGCCACCCCGACGGTCTGGGTCACGCTGGAGATCAACCAGCTGGAGGAGGCTGAGATCGAGGCCGCCCTGACCGCGGCGCCCGCCGTCGCCCGCTGGCGGCCGTGGCTGCGCCGGGTGCGGGCGATGAAGCCGCACGAGCTGTCGCAGGAGCTGGAGACCTTCCTGGCCGAGCGGGGGCCGATCAGCGCCCAGTGGCCGCGCCTGTTCGACGAGACGCTGGCGGCGATGAAGGTGAAGGCCGGCAAGGACGAACTGACCCTGGCCGAGGCGCTGAACCGGCTTTCGGACCCGAAGGCGGCGCGGCGCAAGGCGGCGGCCGAGGGGCTGAACGAGGCGCTGGGCGCGCGGGTGAAGACCATGGCGCTGGTGCTCAACACCGTGGCCGCCGACAAGGCGCTGGAAGACAAATGGCGCGGCTTCAAACGCCCCGCCGACGGCCGGCATCTGGCCAATGAGGTGGACGGCGACGCGGTCGACGCCATGGCCGAGGCGGTCGGGGCCGCCTATCCGCGCCTGTCGCACCGTTATTACGCCCTCAAGGCCCGCGCCATGGGCAAGGTGAAGCTGGACCAGTGGGACCGCAACGCCCCGATCGAGACCACCGCGCCGCGCGGCTACGACTGGGCGCAGGGGCGTGAACTGGTGCTGGAGAGCTTCTCGGATCTCGGAGCGGAGTTCGCCGACCGGGCGAGAGGCTTCTTCGACAAGCCGTGGATCGACGGCCGGGCGCGGCCGGGGAAACAGTCGGGGGCCTATGCCCATCCGGTGACCTCGGACCGCCATCCCTATGTGTTCCTGAACTGGATGGGCGAGCGGCGCGACGTGCTGACCCTGGCGCACGAGCTCGGCCATGGGGTGCACCAGACGCTCGCGGCCGGGCAGGGCAGCCTGCTGGCGGATACGCCCCTGACCCTGGCCGAGACGGCGTCGATCTTCGCCGAGGGGCTGACCTTCGACCGGCTGCTGACCACGGCGCCCAAGGCCGAGCAGCGCGGCCTGCTGGCGGGGCGGATTGAGGACGGGCTGAACACCGTGGTGCGCCAGATCGCCTTCCACCGGTTCGAAACGCGCTTCCACGACGAGCGGGCGAAGGGGGAACTGCCGGTCGAGCGGATCGGCGAGATCTGGCTGGAGGAGATGGGCGGGTCGCTGGGCCCGGCGGTGACGCTGAACCCCGGTTATGAGCACTGGTGGAGCTATGTCAGCCACTTCGTCCACTCGCCCTTCTACGTCTACGCCTACGCCTTCGGCGACCTGCTGGTGGCGGCGCTGATGGAGACGCGGGCGAAGGACCCTGAGGGGTTCACGCCGCTGTATCGCGCGCTGCTCGCCGGCGGCGGGTCGAAGGGCTATGTCGAGGCGCTGGCGCCGTTCGGGCTGAACCCGCGCGACCCGGCCTTCTGGACCATAGGCACGAAGCGGCTGGAGGGGCTGATCGACCGGTTCGAGGCGCTGGTCTGAGTTGACGCACCGGCGCCCCCGGGCGAGCGTCCGCCCCATGCGCAACCTGATCCTCGCCGCCGCCATCGCCTTCGCCCTTCCGGCGGTGGCGCAGAGTCCTGCCGAACCGACGCCGACGACCCGCGCCATGGCGGCCGGATACAAGGCTCTGATGGTCTGTGGCGCGCTGAAGAACGCCGAGGCGGCGGGCGCGTCGCGCACGGTCGAAAGCGTCGAGGCCAACGAGCTGGTCGGAATCTATCCCGAACTGGATGCCCTGGTCCGGAACATGCCGGTCGAGGTTGAAGGATCCCGCGTCTCGGTCGCCTGGGACGACGCCGTGCCGCCGCGGACGGCGGTCTATCGTCCTGGACAGGGCTGCAGCATCCTGCCTGTGGGCTGGACAGGCGAGCCCGGCGGGGAGGGGGCGCCGCTGCGGCCAGCGGATATCCCCTTCTTCGAGGAGGCGGGATCAGCGGACGTGCTCGCCGGCCTCGACGGGCCCCTGACGAACGCGGTCGAACTCGCGTTTGGGGGCGGATACGGGGAGCATTCATCAACGACGGCGATCGTCGTCCTTCAGGACGGCAGGCTGGTGGGCGAATGGTATGCGCAGGGCTTCGGTCCGGACACGCCCCAGCGGACCTGGTCGGTGGCCAAGTCACTGGCAGGCACAATCATCGGCGCCGCCGTCCAGCGGGGCGAGGTCGATGTGAACGCGCCGGCGGCGATCGCCGACTGGAGCCGGGAAGGCGATCCGCGCGCGGCCATCACGCTCGACAACCTGATGCGCATGGCCTCGGGCCTGACCAGCGATACGGCGGGCAATCGCACCGACGCCCTCTATTTCGGCGGGGTCGGGGTGGACGAGCAGGCGACGACGTGGCCGCTGATCGCGGCGCCGGCTTCCCGGTTCCGCTATGCCAACAACGACATCCTGCTGGCCATCCTCGCCATCGCGCCGACCTTCGAGGAGCATCCGCCCGCGGACCTGTTCCGCACCCTGGGCATGTACGACACATGGGCCGAGACCGACTGGCGCGGCAACTATGTGCTGTCCAGCCAGGTGTGGTCGACGGCGCGCGATCTGGCGCGGTTCGGCCAGCTGTACGTCGGTGACGGGGTGGTGGACGGGGTCCGCATCCTGCCCGAGGGGTGGCGCGACTATGTCTCGCGGCCGTCCGGGCCGCAGCCGAACGGCGAGCAGGGCTATGGCGCGACCTTCTGGCTGTTCGACAAGTCGGAGGGCGTTCCGACCGATGCGATCTCGGCCAACGGGAACCGTGGCCAGTACGTCGTCATCGTGCCCAGCCGGAGAATCGTCATCGTCCGTCGCGGCGAGGATCCGGCGGGCGGGCGGTTCGACCACATCGCCTTCACCCGCGACGTGCTGGCGGCGCTGGACCAGGCCGGCGATGCGAATTGTCGCCGCCCGCTTGAGCGCGCGGCGGGCCCCGCTATAAGAGCGGCCAACGCCTTACCAGATTCCGGACCCGATCATGGCCGACCCGCACTCCGCCTCCGACGCGCACGACAACTATGTTCGCGGCTCGCAGCACATTGAGGAACAGGCGTCGACCTTCGACCTGTTCATCAACCTGGCCAAGTGGGGCTCGTTGCTGACGGCGGCGACGCTGGCCTTCCTGGTGCTGTGGTTCCAGCCGGGCGGCAGCTTCATCGGCGGCGCGATCACCGCGGTGGTGGTGCTGGTCGCCGGTTTCTTCTTCCTCAAGTCCGGCAAGAAGACCCACTAGCGTCCTTCGCTTTTGACGGGTCGTCCTGGATAAGCCTAACGTTCCTCCGTCGTGAGAAGACGGAGGGATTCGCTTGGCTGTCGCCATCGCCGTGACCCGCGAACGCCGTGACGGCGAGACGCGCTGCGCCGTCACTCCGGAAACGGTGAAGAAGCTGATCGCCCTCGGCGCGACCGTGACGGTCGAGGCCGGGACGGGGACCGGCTCGTCCATTCCCGATGCGGACTACGCCGCCGCCGGCGCGACCGTGGCCAAGGACATCAAGGCGGTGCTGTCGGGCGCCGACATCCTGCTGAAGGTGCGCGGGCCGACGGCGCAGGAGACCAGCGCCCTGAAGCCCGGAGCGGTGGTCGTGGCCCTGCTGGATGCGTATCGCGACAAGGAGACGGTGACGGCGCTGGCGGGCCAGGGCGTGACCGCCTTCGCCATGGAGTTCGTGCCGCGCATCTCGCGGGCCCAGGTCATGGACGCCCTGTCGTCCCAGGCCAATCTGGCCGGCTATCGCGCGGTGATCGAGGCGGCGTACGCCTTCGGCAAGGGCTTTCCGATGATGATGACGGCGGCGGGCACGGTCGCCCCGGCCAAGGTCTTCGTCATGGGGGCGGGCGTGGCCGGGCTGCAGGCCATCGCCACGGCGCGGCGGCTGGGGGCCGTGGTCACGGCCACCGACGTGCGGCCGGCCTCGAAGGAGCAGGTCGAGAGCCTCGGGGCCAAATTCGTCGCCGTCGAGGACGAGGAGTTCAAGGCGGCCGAGACCGCCGCCGGCTACGCCAAGCCGATGTCGGCCGAGTATCAGGCCAAGCAGGCCGAGCTGACCGCCAGCCATATCGTCAAGCAGGACATCGTCATCACCACCGCCCTGATCCCCGGCCGCCCGGCGCCGCGACTGGTCACGGCGGCGCATGTGGCCTCGATGAAGCCGGGCAGCGTGCTGGTCGACCTCGCCATCGATAACGGCGGCAATGTCGAGGGGGCGAAGGCGGGCGAGGTGGTCACCACGACCAGCGGCGTGCAGATCGTCGGCTGGACCAATATGGCGGGCCGCATCCCGGCCGACGCCTCGGCGCTGTATGCGCGCAACCTCGCCGCCTTCGTGGGGCTGATGGTTGTGGACGGAGCGCTGGCGGTCGATCTGGAGGACGAAATCCTGAAGGCGGCCGCGGTGACCCACGGCGGGGCCGTGGTGCATGAGGGGGGGAGGGGATGATGGTCCTCTTGGTCGCCGGCGCCCTGTTCGGCACATTCGTTTTGAGTCGGATCCTGTTCTGGCTCACCAAACGGTGGCACGGGGGTTACACCCGGATTGTCGTTGTTCATGGCGTCCTGATCGCAATCTGCCTGGCGAGGCTTGTTGTCGAGTTGGAGTTCGAGGGTGGCTCCTCTCAAAGACCACTCCTGTATGCGTCGGCACAGGCCCTCTGGCTGATCGTCGATCTCTTCGCCCATCGTGGTCGCCTGGAACCTAAACGCGGAGCCGCCTGATGGAACACGTCCCCGTCGACCCCACCATCTTCCGCCTCGCCATCTTCGTGCTGGCGATCTTCGTCGGCTACTATGTCGTCTGGAGCGTGACGCCGGCGCTGCACACGCCGCTGATGGCGGTGACCAACGCCATTTCGTCGGTGATCGTGGTCGGCGGGCTGATCGCGGCCGCTGCGGCGAGCGGCGACGACGGCTGGATCGCCAAGGGCGCGGGCGTCGCCGCCGTGACCCTGGCCAGCGTCAACATCTTCGGCGGCTTCATGGTCACCCGGCGCATGCTGGCGATGTACCGCAAGAAGGAACGACCCAAGTGATTCCCGCGCCCGATCTGTATTTCCTCGTCGCCTTTCCGGTCGTCCTGATCCTGGTGATCGGCTTCCTGATCTTCGGCGGGCGGCTGGAGGGCGAGAAGCGGCAGTCGGCCGAGCGCGTCATCGCGGCGATCATCTATCCGGTCATTAGCCTGTTCTGGCTGTGGAAGGCGTATGATTACGGGGTGAAGGAGCAGTGGTTCCTCGCCGTAGCCATGCTGGGCGTGGGTCTGATCTTCGTCATGAACGGCATCCGCTCCGTGCATCAGGGCCGTCTGGCCCCGAGGAAGCGGCCCCGGTGAGCTTCGACATCCAGACCTTCGCGATCGGCGCATCCTGGGTCGCCACGGCGATCGGGACGGGTCTGGCCCTGTGGAGCTGGTTCGGCGCCAAAGACGCCATTCGCAAACTGCGTTTTCTCGACAGCGGGGTGGTGCTGCTGTTCTCGTCGGTGCTGCTGCGCATCGTGGCGCAGCTGAAGCCGATGAGCATCTGGGACTGGGCTATGGTCTTCGTCGGCCCGCTGTTCATCGCCGCGGCCCTGTGGCGGCTGGCGCGGACGGCCTGTCCGCCGGCGGGGAAGTGACGATGAGGGGGAATTGACCGCATGAACGCATCGATCGCGGCCCTGGCCTATCTGGTCTCCGGCGTCCTGTTCATCCTCAGCCTTCGGGGACTGTCGAGCCCGGAGACGAGCCGGCGCGGCAATACGCTGGGCATGGTCGGCATGGCCCTGGCCGTGGCGGTGACGCTGGCCACGCTGTGGTCGACGGGAACGCTGGATCCGCTGACCCTGGCCCTGATCGGCGGCGGGGTGGTGGTCGGGGGCGGGGCCGGGGCCCTGATCGCGGCCCGGGTGCAGATGACCCAGATGCCGCAGCTGGTGGCGGCCTTCCACTCGCTGGTCGGCATGGCGGCCTGTCTGGTGGCGGTGGGGGCGGTCTATGCGCCCGACAGCTTCGGCATCGCCACGGCGGCCGGCGGCATCAAGACCCTGTCGATCATCGAGCTGAGCCTCGGCGTGGCCATCGGGGCGGTGACCTTCACCGGCTCGGTGATCGCCTTCGCCAAGCTGAACGGAAACATGAGCGGGGCGCCGATCCTGCTGCCGGCGCGGCACCTGATCAACATCGCCCTGGCGCTGGGGCTGGTGCTGCTGATCGGGGTGATGATCGGTTCGGGCGGGACGGCGACCTGGGCCTTCTGGGGCGTGTTCCTGATCGCCCTGATCCTGGGCGCGACCCTGATCATTCCCATCGGCGGGGCGGACATGCCGGTGGTGGTGTCGATGCTCAACTCCTACTCGGGCTGGGCCGCGGCGGCGTTGGGCTTCACTCTCGAGAACATCGCCCTGATCATCACAGGGGCGCTGGTCGGCAGCTCGGGCGCCATCCTCAGCTACATCATGTGCAAGGGCATGAATCGCAGCTTCATCAGCGTCATTCTCGGCGGCTTCGGCGGCGAGACGGCCGCTGCCGGCGCCGGCGCGGTCGAGACCCGGCCGGTCAAACAGGGCTCGGCCGAGGACGCGGCCTTCATCATGAAGAACGCCTCGAAGGTGATCATCGTCCCGGGCTACGGCATGGCCGTTGCCCAGGCCCAGCATGCGCTGCGCGAGATGGCCGACAAGCTGAAGGAAGAAGGGGTCGAGGTGAAATACGCCATCCACCCCGTCGCCGGCCGCATGCCGGGCCACATGAACGTGCTGCTGGCCGAGGCCAATGTGCCCTATGACGAGGTGTTCGAGCTGGAGGACATCAACAGCGAGTTCTCGAGCTGCGACGTGGCCTTCGTCATCGGGGCCAACGACGTCACCAACCCCGCCGCCAAGACGGACCCGCAGAGCCCGATCTACGGCATGCCGGTGCTGGACGTGGAGAAGGCGGGCACGGTGCTGTTCATCAAGCGCGGCATGGGCAGCGGCTATGCCGGCGTCGAGAACGAGCTGTTCTTCCGCGACAACACCATGATGCTGTTCGCCGACGCCAAGAAGATGGTCGAGGGAATCGTGAAGGCGCTGTGAGGCCATGGCTTCTGAACTGAAGACCCAACCCACCGACGTCCCGCCGGCCGATTTCATCGCCTCGGTCGAACACGCCGGCCGCCGCGAGGATTCCGCGAAGCTCTGCGCCCTGCTGGAGGAAGTCTCTGGCGAGAAACCCGTGATGTGGGGGCCGTCGATCGTCGGCTTCGGCCGCTACACCTACGTCAACACCACCAACAAGCCCGCCGACTGGCCGATCATCGGCTTCTCGCCGCGCAAGGCCAACATGACCCTCTACATCATGCCGGGCTTCACCGAGCGCCCCGACCTGATGGAGGGGCTCGGCAAGTACAAGACCAGCGTCTCCTGCCTCTACTTCAACCGGCTTTCGGACCTCGACGACGAAAAGCTGCGGCGTCTCTGCCGATGGTCCGTCGAGGCCATGCGCGAACGCTATCCCGCGGGCTGATCAGCCCTTGCCGTAGGCGTCGAAGAACGGCTTCAGCTGCGTCTCATACCGCTTCCACGCCTCCTTCGACGAGGCGTACATCGGCTTGCGGACCTGGGCGAAGCTGGCGGTGGTGACGGCGCGTTCGGTCTTGTGGAAGTCGCGGACGCCGTCCTCCCATTCCAGACCGGCGTGCTCAATGATGCGCCGCATCCAGGTCTCCGGATCGTCCACCAGCGCCTCGTAGGGCACGGTCAGCAGGCTGTCGCCCAGCACGGCCGACCAGTGGGCGTGCAGCCGGTCCTCGCCCTTGAAATAGGCGGCGATGTCGGTCAGCGAACGGGTCCAGTCGACGCCCCTGGCGAAGCGGGTGCGGTAGCACGACCAGGCGATGCCGGCGGGGTCGCGGCGCAGCCAGATCAGTTTCGCCTTCGGCAGCACCTGATGGATCAGGCCGAGGTAGCGGGTCTGGTTCAGGGTCTTGTCGACCACGCGGCCGGTCTTGCCGAAACGCTCGTCGACGAGATGCAGATAGGCGCGGGCGATGCGGTCGGGCAGGGTCGCGGCGTCAGGGCGGTCGAAGGAGGCGCGGACCTCATCCGGGGTGTAGCCCTTGATGGCCATGGCGGCGGGGCGGAACAGATTGGCCTCGGCGCCGTCGACGACCTGCGAATGGCTGACGAGGATCTGCTCGACCAGGGTCGTGCCCGAGCGCGGCAGGCCCAGAACGAAGATCGGTCGGTCGCTGTCGACCGTGCTCTTCGGCAGGCTGTCCATGAAGGCGCGGTCGTAGCCTTTGACCACGGCCTCGACGAAGGCGTCGGCCTGGGCGGCGTTGAAGGTGCTGTCGATCTTCTGCAGCCGCGCCGCCTCGTCGAAACAGGCGAAGGCGCGATCGCTCTGGCCGGCGTCGTCGAGCGCCTTGCCGAGGGCGTAGAGCATGACGATGCGGCTCTGACGGTTGGCGTCGGTCGTGCCGATCCGCTCCAGCATCGCTTCCATCTGCGCGATGTCAGGATCGTCAGGCGTGAATTTCTTGATGTCGGCCAGCACATGCCAGGCGTTTTCGGCCCCCAGACGCACGCTCGGCAGGGCGATGATCCGGCGCAGGTTGGCGACGGCGGCGTCGTGATCGCCCAGCTGGACCTGGCAGGTGGCGAGGAAATGCAGGGCGGCGGGGTCGTTGGGCCGCTCGCGGGCGAGGGCGGCGCCTTCGCGCAGGGCGTCCTGGGTGCGGCCGCTCTGGATCAGCAGCTGGGCATAGGCCAGTCGCGCCTCGGCGGTCGGCGTCGAGGCGATGTGTTTGCGCGCCGCCGCCAGCGCCAGGGTGATCTCTCCGAGGGTGGCGGCCAGTCGCGACACCGAGGCCCAGCGGGCGCCGAGCGGCGGGTTCGCCTGCAGCGCCCGGGCCAGCAGCAGGGCGGCGTCATCGCGCTCACGGGCCTGGAACGCGGCCAGGGCGCCGTTGACCAGCTGGGCTCCGTCCACCGTCTGCGTCGTCATGCTCGTTCATCCTCCCGGGGCAGGAGGAGGGCTAGCGGTCCCGGCGCGCCGCCGCAAGCCGGCGGACAGGGATCAGGCGGCCATACGGAAATCTTCGGCCGGGTCGAAGGCCGGACGGGCCTCGTCCCACAGCGCGTCCTCGTCGGCGTAACGGGCGGACAGGCGGGCGTCGATGACGTCGATGACCTGCTCCTCCAGCCGGTCCCAGATGACTGCGAGGTCGCCGCAGCCGTCGGCCTCGCAGGGAACGATCAGGTAGCGGCTGGCGGCGACGGCGGAAGCGGGGGCGAAAGTGCGGGCCATGGGAGGAACTCCTGAAGCGGTGTTTCTGTCGATGGTTCGACTATGGGACAGCGTTGCGTCAAAATCGGACGTATGCTCTTCTCCGCCGCATGAGACACGACAAGGCGGCCCTGGTGATCGACCTGGCGCGGCGCATGGCCGCCAGCGCCGAGGGCGTGACGATCGGCGAGATCGAGCGCGATCTGGGCGTGGGGCGACGCACGGCGGAACGGCTGCGCGACGCCGTGATCAGCCTGTTCCCGCAGACCGAGGAGGTGTCGGACCCGCCGAACAAGCGCTGGCGCATCCGCGGCGGCCTGTCGGCCTTCGAGCAGGCCCCGACCACGGCCGAGCTGATCGAACTGACCAAGGCGGCGCAAGCGCTGCGGGCCAGCGGCGAACCCGGGCGGGCGGCGGCGCTGGAGGGGCTGGAGCGCAAGCTGAAGTCGGCCATGCGCTCGACCACCCTGAACCGGCTGGCGCCCGATCTGGAGGCGCTGGTGCGGGCCGAGACCATCGCCGTGCAGGCCGGGCCGCGTCCCTCGGCGGATGAGGCGGTGCTGGCCGAGATCCGGCAGGCGATTCTGGCCGGCCGGCCGCTGGGCTTTATCTACAGCCGCCCGGGCGCCGAGGCGCGCAGCCGCAGCGTGGCCCCGTGCGGGGTGATGTTCGGCCGCGCCAACTATCTGGTGGCCGCCGACCGCGAGAGCGGCCGCATCCAGACCTTCCGCCTCGATCGGATGAGCGCCGTGCGGGGCGAGGAGGGGGTGGCCTCTGCGCCGGCGGACTTCGACCTGCAGGCCTTCGCCAGCCAGTCATTCGGCATCTATCAGGACGAGATCGAGGATGTGGTGCTGAAAGTGTCGCCCAAGGGCGCAGACGAGGCGCGCGCCTGGCGCTGGCACCCGACCCAGAGCGTCGAGGCCCAGGCGGACGGCGGCGTGGTGGTGCGGTTCAGGGCCTCAGGCATGCGCGAACTGGCCTGGCATCTGTTCACCTGGGGGGAGCAGGTCCAGATCGTGAACCCGCCGCGACTCAAGGCGGTGATGGCGGGAGAGCTGGCGGCCGCACGACGCGCCCTCGATCGGGCCCAAGCCTGACGAAAGCTTAAGCTGACCCGGCCGGGGTCTCCGCGCTATGGGCGCGGGGCAAAGGGGGACCCTGAATGTTCAGATCAGCCATGGCCGCGCTGGCGGTATCGATGCTCACAGCCGGCGCTTGCGCCGCCGCCAGTCCTCCCGCGGCCGTCGAGGTCGCGGACTCGCGGCCCGCGGTGACCGTCACCCGGGATGGAGAGTCCTGGACCGCCGACTATCGGCTCGACCGCGATGCGCCGGTGTGGGCCTTCTTCAGCTCCTCCCTGATCAGCGAGTCGCGGCGGCCGTGGCGGCTGGAGCAGTGGCGGGTCGTGACCCCCGGGGTCGTGCTGGAGCGGATCGGCAATCGCGACGTGCTGCGCGCCGCCGGCGGCGGGCCGGTCCCCCGCGAGGTCCGGATCGCCTTCACGCCCCGGACAGAGAACCTCGAAGCCGATTACAGCACCCTGGTCTTCACCGACGGATCGGTGGCGCTGCCCAGCGGCCAGTTCGACCTGTTCCCATTGGCGTCGCCGGCCGACGTCGCCGAGGTTCCGGCCGATCTCAACGGCTATCCGATGGAGGCCGGGCCGGCGCTGGTGACCTGGCGCGATCAGAACGGACCTGTGCTGTTCCGCGGCTCCCGCGTGGCCGAGGTGACCGAGGCCGAGGCGAACACCTATGTGCTGTTCGGCCAGGCCGACATCGTCGAGAGCGAGCGACTGACCACGGTGGCGGATCCGCAGCTGCCCGGCTGGATCGGCGACGCCATCGAGACCTTCGCCCCGCGTGTGTCCGACCTCTACGCCGAACGGCTCGGCGCGGGCCAGACGGCGCGGCCGACGATCATGATGAGCTGGACCGGGCCGACGCCGGGGCGCACCTCGATGGGCGGCAGCGTCATGCCGGGGCTGATCGTCATGGCCTTCGAGGGCGAGGGCGTGGTGCAGCCGACCGCCCGCGTCCTGTCCATGTCGCGTTGGTTCATCGGCCACGAGAGCGCGCATTTCTGGCTGGGCCAGGTGGTTAGTTACGAACGCGTCCGCGACGCCTGGATCACCGAGGGCGGGGCCGACATGATGGCGATCCGGGCGACGCAGTCGATCGATCCCGACTGGGACGCCCGGGCCGAGCTGCAGAAGGAGGTCGACGACTGCATCGCGCGGGCCGATGAGCCGGTCGCCGAGGCCGCCGAACGCGGAGAACACCGGGCCAACTACGCCTGTGGGGCGGTGTTCGCCCTCGTCGCCGAGGGGGCGCAGCGGCGCGCCACCGGCGGGGACTGGTTCGACTTCCTCAAGCCGCTGATCGACGCCAGCCGGGAGGACGCGGTGCTGACGCGGGACGAGTGGCTGACAGCGCTGGACGAGGTGTCGGGCGATCCGTCGCTGCGGCGGGACATGGAGATGTTGCTGGATCAGGGCTCGCCGCAGGCGGCCGAGGTGGTCGCGGGACTGCTGGAGCGGGCAGGGGTGGCGATGCGGCTGGAGGCCGGGCGGGTGGTGCTGGATCAGACGCCGGCGCCGGGGGCGGGTTCCTGACGAAGAGATCTCCAGGGTCGCTCGAACTCGTGACGGAGCAGATCATGTCCCGCGCGGCCCTGGTCGCAGCGTGGGCCTGCTTCGCAGCATCCTTCTGAAACGTCGCTCTCCTTCGACTACAGCGCCGGATCGAAGAATCGCTGCTGCCTGATCCTGCTGTGGAGACCCCATGATCATCCGCATTCTCGCCCTGTGCGCCGGGCTTGTCATGGCGGTCGCCGCCGGGGCCCCGGCTTCGGCCCAGAACATGACCGCCGCCGACATGGCACGCTACCGCGCCCAGCCCAATGTGGTGCGACCCGGGCTGGGCGATGACCCTGGCCTGCCCACCGGGACGCCGCTTCAGCTCCCTGCGGGGGTCTCGCTGGCGGCGCCGATTCGCGGAGTTGATGACGGGGTGGACTGCGGGTCTGACTCGTACGGTTCCGGCTTCAACGTCACGGTCTGCCTGTCCCTGTGCAACACGACCTCCCGACCGGTCATCGTTACGCTGCCTCGGGGACTGGTGGTGGTCGCAAAGGCGGCGGGGCCGTACCAGAATGGACTGTTGGTCGAGACCGTCGTCGTGGAGGCGCCTCCGACCCCCTGCGGTCCGGGCGGGATTCCGATTGATCGTGACGGGGCGGACGTCGAACGGGAGGATGCGCCGCTGTCGAAGGCTGGCTTCCCGGTGCAGCTCAACCTCTACTGCCTGAACGAAAGCGGCCAACCTTCGGAAGCCGGAATCCGCTACGCGCTTGGTCCCGTGAGCGACGATCCGGCGATCCGCGACCTGCTGGCTCGCATCGGCGACCGTCCTGTGGACCTGGAGGGCTCTGACGTCGTGCAGACTGCCCTCTATTCGATCACGGAGGGACGCGGGTTGACCTGGGACGACGAGCAGAAACTCAGGTCGCTCTGAAGCGCGCGCCTTGGGGCCAAGGTGGGGCGGCGCCACAGCCTGCAACCCGGACTCATCCCCCCGCGAACGGATAGGGACTGACCGACTTCGCCCAGTCGTCGACGACCAGCGGACGGTCCACCGGCGGAGCCGCCCGCTCGGCGCAGGGATGGCGGTGGCACAGTCGGCAGGCGGGGCCGATGGGGGTGACCTCGGGCGCGGTCAGGTCGAGGCCGCGGGCGTAGACCAGCCGGTGGGCGTGTTTCAGCTCACAGCCGAGGCCGATGGCGAGGTCGTGGCCCTCGGTGAAGGCGTCGTGGCCCTGACGATCGACGGTGCGGGCGAGGGTGAACCAGCGTTGGCCGTCGGGCGTCTCGATGACCTGGGTGACGACGCGGCCGGGCGTGCGGAAGGCGCTGTGCAGCCGCCAACGCGGACAGGCGCCGCCGAAGCGCGAAAAGGGAAAGGACCCCGAGGCGAAGCGTTTGGAGATGTTGCCGGCCTGGTCGACCCGCATCAGGAAGAAGGGCACGCCCCGCGCCGTCGGCCGTGAGAGGGTGGTCAGGCGATGCGCGGCCTGTTCAAATGACACGCCGAAGCGGGCTTGAAGCCGGGCGAGATCGTAGCCCGTTGTCTCGGCCGTCTGCTGGAAGGCGCCGTAGGGCATCAGGATCGACGCTGCGAGGGTGTTGGTCAGGGAGACCTTGAGCAGCCGTCGGGTCGGTTCGTCGGGGGCCGAGGCCGCGTCGGCGAGGGCGGTCAGTTCGTCATCGTGCTCGGACAGGGCCAGCTGGAAGGCGACGGCGAAGGCGCGGGACGACGGGCCGAGGGTCTCGGACAGCAGCAGCCGCTTGCGGTGCGGGTCGTAGCGGCGGGTCCATTCAACCATGACCTCGGCCGGCAGGGTGCGCACCGGGAGGCCGTGGCGGGCCAGCAGCCGGGCGCGGGCGCGGGTCTCGAACGACTCGCCCGGCGCTTCCGCCTCGAGGGCGGCGGCGAGGGTTTCGCCGAGGGCGTCCAGTTCGGGAAAGTGATTGCGGCGACCCTGGACGTATTCCCGGACCCAGTCGGCGGGGCTGGCCTCGCCCGCGCCGCCGGTGACGTCGGCCTCGGCCCGGTCGCGGGCGCGGCGGTCGGCAAAGGTGCGGTAGAGGCGCAGCAGGGCGTCGGCGACGGCCGGTTGGTCCTCGGCCAGCTGGACGATCTCGTGTCGCGGCACCGGCAGGCCCTGGAACAGCGGGTCAGCGAAGGCCTCGGCCAGTTCCGCCTCGGTCGCGGGGCCGCCGGATTGGCCGAAGGTACGCAGGTCGACGTCATAGGTGTCGGCCAGACGCAGCAGCAGCTGCGCCGACACCGGCCGCTGGTTCCGCTCTATGTGGTTGAGATAGCTGGGGGACACGCCGAGATCGGCGGCCATGGCCGTCTGCGTCAGGGCGAGATCGCGCCGCAGCCGCTTGAGGCGGCCTCCGAGGAACAGCTTGCGGTCGGCGGTCGCGTCCATGGCCGCAGAATGTCATGAAATGACTTAACAGCAAGTGTCATAATGTGACCAAACGACACAGGATGTAGGGCTGAGGCTGTGTCGTTCGTGACTTTCCCGTGTTTCCCTCTGCATCACCCGCCGCCAGCCGGCCGCGATCGCGCAGAGACCCGACCATGACCACCTTCGCCGACCTCGTCCCCTCGCCCAAAGGCCGGTTCGACGGCATCGAGCGCCCCTATACGCCGGAGGACGTCCTGCGCCTGCGCGGCTCCCTGCCGATCACCCACACCCTGGCCGAGCGCGGCGCCAACCGCCTGTGGCAGCTGCTGCACGACGAGCCCTTCATCAATGCTCTGGGCGCCGTCACAGGCAATCAGGCCATGCAGATGGTCCGGGCGGGGCTGAAGGCCATCTATCTGTCAGGCTGGCAGGTCGCCGCCGACGCCAACACCGCCGGGGCCATGTACCCGGATCAGTCGCTGTATCCGGCCAACGCCGCGCCCGAGCTGTGCCGCCGCATCAACCGCACCCTGCAGCGCGCCGACCAGATCGAGCATGCCGAGGGCGGCGCCAAGCGCGACTGGTTCGCCCCCATCGTCGCCGACGCCGAGGCCGGCTTCGGCGGACCGCTGAACAGCTTCGAGATCATGAAGGCCTTCATCGAGGCGGGCGCGGCGGGCGTTCACTTCGAGGACCAGCTGGCCTCGGAAAAGAAGTGCGGCCACCTTGGCGGCAAGGTGCTGATCCCGACCCAGGCGCATGAGCGCAACCTGATCGCCGCGCGTCTCGCCGCCGACGTCATGGGCACGCCGACCCTGACCGTGGCCCGAACCGACGCCGAGAGCGCCCAGCTGATCACCTCGGACGTCGACGAGCGCGACCGGCCCTTCATCGACCGCGACAACCGCACGCCCGAGGGCTTCTTCCGGCTGAAGGAGGGCACGGGTCTGGATCACTGCATCGCCCGCGGTCTGTCGTATGCGAAATACGCCGACGTGCTGTGGTGGGAGACTTCACACCCCGATCTGGACGACGCCCGCCGCTTCGCCGAGGCCGTGCACAAGGCGCATCCCGGCAAGCTGATGGCCTACAACTGCTCGCCATCGTTCAACTGGAAGGCCAGGCTGGACGACGCCACCATCGCCAGATTCCAGCGCGAGCTGGGGGCCATGGGCTACAAATTCCAGTTCGTGACGCTGGCGGGCTTTCACGCCCTCAACAACTCGATGTTCGAGCTGGCCGACGGCTACCGCGACCGGGGCATGGCGGCCTATTCGGAGCTGCAGCAGCGCGAGTTCGCCAACGAGGCCGCCGGCTATACGGCGACCCGCCACCAGCGCGAGGTCGGCACCGGCTATTTCGATCAGGTCGCCACCGTCATCTCTAACGGCCAGTCGTCGACCACGGCGATGAAGGAATCCACCGAAACCGCCCAGTTCGTGGCGGCCGAATAAGCAGGAGACCAGTCATGGAACCCATGTCCCGACCGCAGGCGATCATCGACTTCTGCCTTGCGCCCCTGAACCTCGACACCACGTCCGAGGCCGAGCGGGAAGTGCGTCGACGGCTCGAGCACGTCATCAAGACCTTTCAGGCCCGCGCGGCGCGACCGGTCGCCGTCGACTTCTCGTCGATGCCTTCGCAGGTGATCAACGAGGCCGCGCACGGCTACGAATAGGGATCTCGTCAGGCCGCCAGGGATTTGTCCATCGACCGGGGCAGGGACACCACGAGGTTCAGCAGGTCGGCGGCGTCGAAGGGCTTGGGCAGGTGCAAATCGGCCCCCGCAGCCTCCGCGGCGGCGATATGCTCAGGCAGGGCGTTGGCGGTCAGCATGACCAGCGGCGTGCGTTCCAGGCCCATGGCCGCTTCATGCAGGCGAATCTCCCGCGTGGCCGTGAGCCCGTCCATGACCGGCATCTGCATATCCATCAGGATCAGGTCGTAGTCCCCGTCGCGGATGGCCTGCACGGCCTGGGCGCCGTCCTCGACGGAGGTCAGGGCGACGTCGGCCTGGGCGAGGATCATCTCGACCACCCGGCGGTTTACGGGGTGATCGTCGGCCATCAGGACGCGGACCGTCCCTCGATGGTGGGCCTCGGTCTCCACGAGGTCGGGAGCGACCGCGCCCGGCGCTTCAGCCGCGCGATGCGGCACCGTCAGGATGAAGGCCGAGCCGCCGCCGGGCTCGCTTTCGCAGTCGAGATCGCCTCCCATCATCTCAGCCAGTTGGCGCGAGATGGCGAGGCCGAGCCCCGAGCCGCCGAATTTGCGGGTGATGGCGCCGTCGGCCTGTTCGAAGCGGCTGAACAGGCGCTCGCGCGTCCGGGCGTCGAAGCCGATGCCGGTATCCTCGACCGAAAAGCGCAGGGTCGGGACCCCGTCCCGGTCGGGGCCAGCGGCCGCGGTCAGGCTGACGAAGCCTTCGCTGGTGAACTTCACCGCATTGGAGACCAGATTGGTCAGGATCTGCTTGAGGCGGACCAGGTCGCCGGCGATCCAGCCGTCGGCTTCGGGGGCGATCTCGACGAAGAACTGGAGGCCCTTCTCGCGCGCGGACGCCTCGTAGAGCTGGGCCGCCTCGCGGACCGCCCGTCCGAGGTCGAAAGCCTCTTCGGACAGCTCCAGCCGGCCGGATTCCACCCGGGCCAGATCGAGAATGTCGCTCAACAGAACCTGCAGGGTGCGGCCCGACGACTGGATCAGGTCAAGCATCTCCGCCTGCTTGATCGACAGATCGGTGCCGGCCAGGGCCTGGGCCACGCCGATGACGCCGTTCAGGGGCGTGCGGATTTCATGGCTCATATTGGCCAGGAACTGGCTCTTGGCGGCGTTGGCCGCCTGGGCGGCGTCGCGGGCCTCGGCCAGGGCCCGGGCGTCGTTCTTCAGATCGGTGATGTCGGTGCAGACGGTGACGATGCCCCCGGCCGCGGTGCGGCGGTCGGCCACGCGCAGCCAGCGATCGCCGGCGATGCGCTGTTCCATCATGGCCGACAGGGCGCTGCGCGACGCCATGCGTTCGGCGATCCAGGTGTCTTCCCGGCCCTTGGCCTCGGCATACAGGCCCTCGTTGAGACCGATCTGGATGATCTCGCGGAAAGTCATCCCGATCTGGAGGTTGGAGGACAGCTCCGGGTTCACCTCGTCGTAGCGATTGTTCCACAGGACCAGGCGGTCCTCAGCGTCGAAGAAAGCCAGGCCGTCCGGCATGGCGTCGATGGCTTCCCGGATCTGGTTCAGGGCGCTGGAGCGCGAGAAATAGCCCATCCAGGCCACGACTCCGGCGATGGCCACCAGCCCCGTGACCATGACCCCCAGCACCGCCAGCATGGCCGAGCCGGAGAAGGTCGGACCGAACGCGGCCGGAGCGCCGGACAGGGCCGCGACCGGCGTGATCGTCATGGCGCTCATCGCCGTGAAATGGACCACGATGACCGATAGGGCACCCAGGATGCAGGTGGCTGCGAAGCGGGCCGCGCCGCCGCCATAGACGACAGCGCTCGTCAGCAAGGCCAAGACCACCCCGGCGACGACGGCCGCTCCGGCGAGGGCGGGATCCCAGCCGATGATGCGCCCCGGTAGCTCCAGCGCGGCGATGCCGACGAAATGCATGGCGGTGACGCCGGACACGCCGACCACGCCGCCGAGCCCGCGACGGAAGCGGTCGGCGCCTCTCATCACAATGGCCGAGCCGAGGGCCACGCCGCCGACCCCGAGCACCAGGGACAGGAGCGTCAGAACGAGGCCGTAACGAACCTCGCCGCCGGCGTCATAGCCCTGCATGGCCAGGAAGTGGGTCGAGAAGACCGATACGCCGCCGACTACGGCGCCTAGAAAGGCGACTTCGCTGCGGCGCTCGCGCTGAAGGGAGCGAGCCGTGACGAGCAGTCGGAAGGCGGTGACCACGCCGAAGGCGCACAGGATCCCGGCTGCGAGCGTCCAGCGCCAGTCATGCTCGATCGTCAGGCAGTACAGGATCCGGTCCACGGTCCCCCCTCTTGGCCGAAGATCATCCGGCAAAGGGGTGAAGAAACCGTGGCGTATGGCAAAGCCTTAGACGGAGGCCTCGACCTTGACCTCGAACTCCTGACCGAGAACCGCGGTCGGATTGATCTGGGCGTGGTCGCGGCGCACCTCGAAATGCAGGTGCGGTCCGGTCGAACGGCCGGTTGAGCCAACGAGGCCGATTCGCTCGCCAGACCCGAGGCGATCGCCGCGGGCCACGTCGATGCGGCTCAGGTGGGCGTACAGGGTGCTCATGCCATTGGGATGGCGGACCTCGATGAAGCGGCCGTAGCCGGCGGCGTCATAACCCGTGCGCGCCACCTCGCCTTCGGAGGCGACGAACACGCTGGTGCCGCGCGGGGCGGCGATGTCGACGCCCTTGTGCTGGCGGGCGGCGGCTTCGCCGGCGAGGCGCCGCAGGCCGAAGGCGGAGTTGACCGCGTAACCCTTGAGCGGGGCCGCAAAGGCGATCAGGCGGGTCATTGGCCCGGCCGGTTGGGCGACGGCGGTTACGGGCGGGGCTTCCGGAGCGGGCAGTTCGATCTCGACCGTGTTGGCTGCGGGTTCGGAAACAGGGGCGGCGGCCATGGCCAGCACGGCGACCGAAGCCAGCGCGGCGGCTTGGCCGGAATGGATGAGAAACGACCGGGCGGTCGGCAACAGGCGTCGCATCATGGGCGGCGTCAGCTCCGTCTTTTCGGCTCTACTGAGCGGTGAAGGCGCCGACGGGCCGCGAAACAGGCGACGCTCTCGGTCGGCGACCGGGAGGACGGACTTCGTAGGGGGCGCACGGGGCGACTTTGGGGCCGAAAAGGTTCCGACGGGGTGACAGGAGGTCGCAGCGGAGCCGTAAATACTCAAGCGAAATCAACAAAATCGCCGCGCACGAAAAAGGCGCGCCGCCCGAAGGCGACGCGCCGGATCCGGATATCGCCGTGGTTCAGGGCAGCGGAAGGCGGAAGGTGATCGCGCCGACATGGGCGTCCGCGGCGTCGCCGAAGCGGCCGCGGTAGCCGATCGACATCGTGCCCGGCCCCACGTCGGCCTCAACCCCGGCCGAGGCCAGCAGCGAGCCTCCGAACGGATCCCCGATGTCCCGCTCCAGCACCTGGGCCGGATTGCCGGCGATGCCGACCCGGACCGCGTCGCTGCTGTCGCCGAAGCTGTCGCGATAGCCGCCCTCGACCCAGAAGTTCAGGCCCTCGCCGCCGCCCTCGGCCCGCAGCGCGATCTCGCCGCTGGCCGCCTGCACGGTGCGGTCCTCATACTGGTACTGCGCCGCCGCGCCCTGTTCGACATAGCCGTTGACGTCCGTCGAGACGAAGTTGACGGCGACGCGCGGCGAGAGGGCGATGCCCCCCATGTCGAGCCAGGTCCCCGCCTGCAGGCGGGCGCCGAGGCTGCCGCCGTCGGTGTCGCCGGTGTGGACGATCGGGGCGAGCGAGGTGGCGCGGGTGATGTCGTCATACTGGTCGATCGAGCCGCCGACCGTGGCGTTGACGAACATCGCGCCCGAACGCCAGCCGGCGTAGATGTCGAAAGCGTAGGTTTCGACGTCGAAGGCCATCGGTCCCGCTTCGACGTCGGCGGTGCGGAAGGTCCCGGCCAGGCCGAAGCGCAGGGTGTCCGACATGACGTGGTCGAGCCCCACCCGTCCGCCCCAGCCGGTCGCGTCCGCCGCGGCGACGACCCCGCGGGCGTCCGTCTCGACGCTGTCGTAGAGCGCCCCGAACGTCAGATGGGTGCCGGGCTCCCAGCCTCCACGCGCCGACAGGCCCTCGCTGGCGAGATCCAGCAGGTCCTCGCGCTGGCGGAAGCCGGTCTCGGCCTGGACCGTCGATTGGGCTCCCAGATCGCCATAGTAGAGGTAGTCGTTGGCCAGTTGCGCGATCAGACGGTGCCCGGCCGCGGTCGGATGGACGCTGTCCCAGTAGAGGTAGCTGTCGGGGTCGGCGCAGACAGTCACGCCGTTGAAGCATGCAGTGCTCGCATTGGTCAGGCCGAAGGCGCCTGGATTGCCGGCCAGCGGATCGCTGATCTTGTACAGGTCCATCAGGATGATGTTGCTGTTCGGGTTCGCGGCGGCGACTCCAAACAGTCCGGACAGCAGGGCCGAATTGAAGGTCGTGCCCGAGAAGTCCGCAAGCGCCGAGCCGGAGGCTCCGATACTCCCAGCCGAGAAGCCCGGCGTGATCCCGAGGCGCGGCAGGTTGGTGACCAGGACGGTTCCGGCGCCCGCCGCGGCCACGCTGTTGACGAGGAAGTTGATATCGCCGGCCGCGGCGGTCGCCACGCCCTGCATGGTCGCCTGGGCGGTGGCCGGGCTCGCGGCGGCGCCGGGGAAGGCCTGGAAGATGTTGTTGGCGCCGCCGAGGATGCTGACCAGGTCGTTGGCTCCGAACGTGCCCCCGCCCCCGGTGTAGGCCAGCAACTGGTTGCGCATGCCGGGCGGGCTGGCGGCGCTGTCGGTGCGGGCGCCGCCGAAGGCGTAGTTGACGCTGCCGGTCACCGGCGCGCCGGCGGTGTAACGGCCCGCGTTGAAGCCCAGCAGTTCCGTGAACACCGGCCCGTTGGAGAATCGTCCCTGATAGTAGGGCGGCGACAGCGGCTGGGTCCCGCCCGTCACGGCGTACAGGTTGCCGTTGTCGCTCAGACTGTCGCCGAACACGACCAGACGGGTGTAGCTCTGGGCGCTGGCGGTGGTGGCGCATGCGCCCAAGGCGGCGACGACCAGCGCGGCGGCGGCCGCGTTGCGCAGGAAACGAGACATCTGTGATCCTCCCTCGGCCGTCATCATGCGACCGTTGCGCGACACTCTGCGCCCGTTTTCAGGGTGCGCAAGATGCCGCCGGGGAAGCTTTCACTGCAGGGTCCGGAAGCGCAGCGTTCCGGCCACACTCCGCAGCGCCGCGAGGGAGGCGGGGTCGTAATCACGATCGACATCGGTGATGACATAGCCGGTGCGCTCGTCGGTCTTCAGATGCTGGCCGAGGATGTTCAGCCCCGCCGCCGCCAGGGCGCGGTTCAGCTCGGCCAGCACGCCCGGCTGGTTGCGGTGGATGTGCAGGATGCGGTGGGCCCCGTTCACCTCGGCCAGCTGCACGTTCGGCAGGTTGACGCAGAAGGTGGTGTCGCCCCGGTTCAAATAGGCCAGCAGCCGCTCGGCGGCGAACTCGGCGATGGCCTCCTGGGCCTCCTCGGTCGAGCCGCCGATGTGCGGGGTCAGCACAACGTTCTTCAGGCCGCGGAGAGGGCTGTCGAAGGGGTCGGCGTTGGTCGCCGGCTCTTCGGGGAAAACGTCGAGCGCGGCCCCGCCGATCCGGCCCGCGCCCAGCGCCTGGGCCAGGGCGCCGATATCCAGCACATGGCCGCGGGACAGGTTCAGCAGCAGGGCGCCGGGCTTCATCCGCGACAGCTCGGCCGCGCCGAGCAGGGCGGTGTTCTCGCGCCGCCCGTCAACGTGCAGGCTGACCACGTCGCTTTCGGCCAGCAGAGCATCCAGCGACGGCATGCGGCGGGCGTTACCCAGGGCCAGCCGTTCGGTCAGGTCGTAGAAAAGCACGCGCATGCCCAGGGCCTCGGCCAGCACCGACAGCTGCGAGCCGATGGCGCCATAGCCGACGATGCCGAGGGTCTTGCCGCGCAGCTCCCGCGAGCCGGTCGCCGACTTGTTCCACTCGCCGCGATGCATGGCGGCGGACTTGTCGGTGACGTCGCGCAGCAGGGCGATGGTCAGGCCGACCGCCAGCTCCACCACCGAGCGGGTGTTGGAGTAGGGGGCGTTGAACACGGCCACGCCGCGTTCCGCGGCGGCGTCGAGGTCGATCTGGTTGGTCCCGATGCAGAAGGCGGCGACGGCCATCAGCTTGTCGGCGGCGTCCAGAACCCGGGCGCTGACCTGGGTCTTGGAGCGGACGCCGAGGACATGCACCCCCTTGATGCTCTCGATCAGGGCGTCCTCGCCCAGGGCGCCCGTCACCGTCTCGACCTGATAACCCGCCGCCTGCAGCCGTTCGACGGCCGCCGGGTGGATGGTTTCGAGCAACAGCATCCGCATCCGGCTGCGGGGATACGACCAGCGGCCAGCGAGGCCCTCCAGATGCAGCAGTTCGTCGATCGAGCGCACCTCGTCGTCGGCGGCGGCGACCACCCGTTCGCGGCGCACGATCTCGGTGAAGGCGTAGAAGCGGTCGGCCACGCCCGCCTGTTTGACCTCGGCGTCGGTCCAGCCGTCGCCGACCATGACGACGGGGCCCGGAAGGTGGAGGGCCTTCAGTGCACCGGCCTTGCCGAAGGGGTCGAGCAGGGGGCTTTCGGCCACGCCGCTGACGCGACCGTCGGCGTCATAGCTCAGGTCGTTGGCGACGATGCGGTCCGGCGCCACGCCGAGGATGCGCGCGACCGGGGCGATGATTTCTCGAAAGCCGCCCGAGACGATGATGATGCGGCCCGCCTGCTCACGGAAGAAGGCCAGGTTGCGGCGCACCGAGGCTGTCAGGCGGGGCTCCGCGTCGGCAGCGAGGCGATCGATGTGGGCTCGTGTGAGCGGCAGCAGCGCGAGGCGGCGGCTCAGGGCCTCGCCGAACGGGAGGTCGCCGGTCATGGCCCGGTCGGTCAGCCGCGCGATCTTCGCCCGCACGGCGGCGGCCTCGGGCGAACCCTCGAGCGCGATGTCGGCCAGCAGCTCGAGCGTCTCGAAGTCGACGAGGGTCGAGTCGAAGTCGAAAACAAAGGTCGCCGCACCGGTCATGCCGGGACCATCGCGCACCTTCGCAGCTGCAGCAACGGAAACGGTCGCCGGAGACAAGGCGCGGTCAGCCGAGCCGACGACCCGCGGCGGGACTGTCTGGCCGTCACCTTGGAACGGCGCGGGCGTCAGAAACGGCCGAGGCTTCGCAGCTTGCTGTCCGGCCGCCGGGCGTCGAGCGCCGCGGCGCCAACCGCCGCCGCGATGGTGACGAGGGCGAGGATCGCGCCGCCCTCCTTCGCGTGGTCGCGGGCGTAGGTCCCGGCCTCGGAGGCGTAGTGGCGGGCGCGCTTGCCCTGCTTCTTCAGCACCTTGCGCGAGCTATGCCGGGTGTCGTCCAGGAACCGCCGCGAGCGGTGGCGGGCGTCCTCGCCGAAATCCGCGGCCCGCTCGCCGGCCTCGCTCATGCCGCGGCGGACCGTCTCGGTCAGGTCCTCGAACCGGGTGCGCAGGCCGTCGGCGTCCACCCAGCCGCGCGGATTGATCCGGCCGCGCAGGCTTTCCAGCCGCGTCGGGCCGGTGCGCTGGTTCAGCAGCAGGGTGGCCAGGCCGACCCCGGCCAGGATGGCGACCACGCCGGCGGCGATGCCGGGGTGTTTCCGGACTTCGGCGAGGGCGGAGAACTGTCGGACCATGGGATAGTAGACCTCTTCGTCGAGACCGTCCTCGGTCGGGTCGTAGAGCCCGTCCTCGTCCGGCTGCCAGGCGGAACGCCTGTCCCGCATCAGGGAAGGAGCGAACCGGGCGAAAAGAGGTTCCGCCACGCCGGGCAGCACCGAATAGAAACTGGCGATCAGCCGGCCGCCGCCGCCGACGGTGATCTCGCGGATCGGATGCTCAGCGCAGTACAGGATGGTGTCGGCCACCACGTGGGTCGCATAGACCGGCTGGGGGTTCTGCACCGCCTGTCCGGTCAGGTTGCGGGCGTGTTTGTTGTAAGGGGTGTCGATCGCGCCGGGCTTGACCAGGCTGACGGTGATCGGCGCCTGTTCGCGCAGCAGTTCCATGCGCAGGGCGTTGGTGAAGCCTTTCACCGCGTGCTTGGAGGCCGAATAGACGCCCTGGATCGGGATCGGCGCGTCCGAATGGATGGAGCCGACGTTGATGATGGCCCCGCCGCCCGGGCGTTCGCGCAGATGCTCGGCCGCGACAAGCGATCCGTTGACCACGCCCCAGTAGTTGGTCTCGAACAGCCGTCGCTGGTCCTCCAGCGTGGTCTCGCGGATAGGGCCGTAGATCGAAACGCCGGCGTTGTTGATCCAGGTGTCGAAGCCGCCGAACAGCCGCCGGCACTTCTCGGCCGCCTCGGCCAGGGCGTCGTGGTCGGCCACGTCGGCCACCGCCCAGGCGGCGCGCGCCCCCGTAGCCTGCAGCTCCTCCGTAAGGGCCTTAAGGTCGCCCTCGCCGCGGGCGATCAGGAAGACGCAGGCGCCCGCCCGCGCCGCCCTCCGCGCTGTCGCCAGGCCGACGCCCGAGGTGGCGCCGGTGATCACGATGGCCTGCTGTTTCAGGGGCTTGAGCGTCGCTTTGGTCATGAAATCGCCGGCTGGATGGGGTCGACAGGGGCCTTGAGAAACGGGACCGCGACCCCGCCGGTTCCTCGTCTAGCACGCCGCCCTTACCAATCGCGATACGGGCGCCTATCTTGCGACGCTTCCGCACAACCACCCCTTTTGAGGACCGCCGTGACCGATCACGCGCCCGCTTCCGCCCCGTTGGCCGACAATCTCGCCGCCGCCTTCCAGATTGAAGGCTGGCCGGTGCGCGGCCGGCTGGTCCGGCTGGGCGACACCATCGACGCCATCCTGTCGGCGCACGCCTATCCCGAACCCGTTGCGGCCCTGCTCGGCGAGGCCTGCGCGCTCGCCGCCCTGATCGGCTCGAGCCTGAAGTTCGAGGGGCGGCTGATCGTCCAGGCCCAGGGCGACGGCCCGGTCCGTTACGTGGTCGCCGACTATGACACCCGGGGCCACCTGCGCGGCTACTGCCGTTTCGACGAGGCCGAGGTCGCGGCGGTGTCGCAGGGATTCGCCCGTCCCGGCGCCCGAACCCTGCTGGGCGAAGGCCTGTTCGTGATGACGCTCGACCGCGGCGCCGATTTCGAACGCACCCAGGGCATCACCCCGATCGAGGGCGAAAGCCTGTCGCTGGCGGCCGAACACTATTTCCAGCAGTCCGAGCAGATCCCGACCAAGGTGCGGCTGGCGGTCGGCGCGGTGACCACCGATGCGGGCACGGCGTGGCGCGCGGGCGGGGCCCTGATCCAGCTGATCGCCGGCGACGCGGCCCGCGGCTCGACCGAGGAAGCGTGGGACCGATCGCGCGCCCTGTTCCAGACGCTGGGCGACGACGAGTTGATCGATCCCACCGTTTCGCCCGAAACCCTGCTGTTCCGGCTGTTCCATGAGGACGGCGTGCGGCTGGAGGACGCCCGGGCGCTTCAGGCGGTGTGCCGTTGCTCGAAGGACCGCATCGGCACGGTGCTGTCCTCCTTCTCCGCCGAGGAGCGGGCCGAGATGGTCGAGGACGACGGCAAGATCCGGGTGACCTGCGAATACTGCGCGACGGTCTACGAGCTGGAGCCGGAAGAGATCGTGGCCGGATGAACACGCTTTACACGGGGCGTGTGGAGCGGCGCCGCTCGCGGGGTGACTTCCGCGTGTGAATGTGCAACCTCCACGAAAGGCCAATTTGCGCCAATGTCGAGGGGATTCCCATGAAGAAGACGATCGCCGCGGTGACCGCGGGCTTGCTGCTGATCGCCGGCCAAGCGGCCGCCGCCAATGATTCCGCCGTTTCGCGCGTCGGTGACCGCATCGGCGCGACCGCCGACCAATCCGCTGAATTCGCCGGCGTTCCGCTGCCGGTGCTCGTGGTCATGGGCGGCCTCATCGTCCTGACCGTCGTCGCCGCGACGGACGACGACAGCGAGAGCGACTGATCCAGGAAACTGGTCTGTGATGGCCCTCTCCGCTTGCGCGGGGAGGGCCTCTTGCTATTTGGAGCGCCTTGATCGGGCCGACGGCGTCGCCCCGGTCTCCACGGGTTTCTGAACGACCCGGGCCGGCCATCGAGGCGTTCGATGCGGCCAACTATCGTTGCGGAGAGTAAGTTGCGTTGGCTCACCAAGCTCGTTCGTCGTCTGAAATGCCGGCGTCATCGCTGGCGCACCAATCGACGGCGGCAGGGCTGGGAGTTCTGCGACCTCTGCGGAGCCACGCGAAAGGCGTAGTGACGCCTGGGTCCCGGCGCCGTCCGCAGGCCGACGGCGAGGGCGTGTCGCGGCGGTCCGACCTGCGATAACGCCGGGTTGCGAAGGCTGCTCCGGTCCGTCATGCTCCCGACGTTGTTCAGGGGAGGATCGGATGACCATGGAATCGTCAACCCAGGTTCAGGGCTTCGACTGGAAGCAGCTGTTCTTTTCGTTCGAGGGCCGGACGCGGCGGTCCCATTTCTGGATCGGCTGGCTGGTCTGCCTCGGTCTCGGGGTGGTGTTCGGCTGGATTCCGCTGCTGGGCTTCATCCTCTCGATTGCGCTGATCTGGCCGAACCTGGCGATCACGGTGAAGCGGCTGCACGACATGGGTTACACGGGCTGGCTCGCCGCCATCCCCTATGCGGTCGGCATCCTCGGCACATTCGTGGCTTTCACCATGATCGGCGCCACCGCCTTCATGAATGCGGCCGCGCTCGAGAACGAGGATCCGGCGGCGATCTTCGCCGTGGTCGGTCCGGCCATCGGCCTGTTCGGCGTGATGTTCCTGATCGGGCTGGGCTTCCTGCTCTGGATCGGGCTCACCGAGGGTCAGCGCGGCGACAACCGGTTCGGACCCAATCCGAAGGGCCTTCAGGGCCCGGGCGCGCACTAGCGTCACCAGGGCGGAATGAGCGCGGCGGCCCGACCGCCGCTGCTCAGCCGCCGAGGTCCAGCGAGTAGCCCGCCGACCGCACCGTGCGGATGGGATTGACCGTACCTTCGATGTTCAGGGCCTTGCGCAGGCGGCCGACGTGGACGTCGACGGTGCGGGCCTCGACATAGACATCCGAGCCCCACACCGCGTCCAGCAGCTGCTCGCGGCTGAACACCCGGCCGGGGTGCTGCATCAGGTGGTCCAGCAGGCGGAATTCGGTGGGGCCGAGGTGGATTTCCTGACCGGCCCGGCGCACGCGGTGGGCGACGCGGTCGATGACGATGTCGCCATGGGTCAGACGGTCGTCGGCCAGACCCGGACGGATGCGGCGCAGCACGGCCCGGATGCGGGCGTTCAGCTCGACCATCGAGAACGGCTTGGTCATGTAGTCGTCTGCGCCGGTGTCGAGGCCGCGCACGCGGTCGGTCTCCTCGCCGCGGGCGGTCAGCATGATGACCGGCAGGTTGCGGGTCTCGGGCTTGCCGCGGATGCGCCGGCACACCTCGATGCCCGACAGCTTGGGCAGCATCCAGTCCAGCAGCACCAGGTCGGGGAGACGCTCCTCGATCTGCAGCATGCCCTCCTCGCCGTCGGCGGCGACGACGACGCGGTAGCCTTCCTTTTCAAGGTTGTACTGAACGAGGGTCGCCAGGGCGTCCTCGTCTTCCATCACCAGAACATAGGGCTGCACGGCGGTTCTCCGGAACTCAGGCGGATGTCGGCGGTTCGGGCGTGTCCTCGGCCGTGTCGGGATTCCAGCGCGGGCGCTCGCCCGAGAACTCCAGGCCGGTGATCTCGTAGTAGATGGTCTCGGCGATGTTGGTGGCGTGGTCGCCGATGCGCTCAAGGTTCTTGGCCATGAACAGCAGGTGGGTGCAGGCGCCGATCGTGCGCGGATCGCCCATCATGTAGGTCAGCAGCTCGCGGAACAGGCTGTTGTAGTGCTCGTCGACCTCATCGTCCGTGCTCCAGACGGCCACGGCCCGGTCGACCTCGCCGGCGGCGTAGGCGTCGAGCACGTCGCGCAGACGCATGGAGACCAGCTTGCCCATCCGCTCGATCGACCGCGTCAGCGGCTGCATCGGCTCGCCCTCGGCGAGGATCAGGCCGCGCTTGGCGATGTTCTTGGCGAGATCGCCCGTGCGCTCCAGGTCGGTGGCCAGCTTCATCGACGACAGGGTGCGGCGCAGGTCGGAGGCGACCGGCTGGCGCAGGGCGATCAGGCGAATGGCCTTCTTCTCGATCTCACGCTGCAGGCCGTCCAGCCGGGCGTCGCGCTCGACCACGGAACGGCCCAGGGCCACGTCGCGGCGGGCGACGGAATCGATGGCGTCGGCGACCTGGGCCTCGGCCAGGCCGCCCATGCGGGCGACCTCCGCCGTCAGCTGGTCCAGTTCGTCTCCATAGGCTTTGACGGTGTGCTGGGTCATGGCGGGTCCTAGCCGAAGCGGCCGGTGATGTAGTCGAGCGTGCGACGCTCGCGCGGATTGGTGAAGATGTCCTCGGTGTCGCCGGTCTCGATCAGTCGGCCCATGTGGAAGAAGGCCGTGCGCTGACTGACCCGCGCCGCCTGGGCCATGGAGTGGGTGACGATGACGATGCAGTAGCGTTCGCGCAGCTCGTCGATCAGCTCCTCGATGCGGGCGGTGGCGATGGGGTCGAGGGCCGAGCAGGGCTCGTCCATCAGGATCACCTCGGGCTCGACGGCGATGGCGCGGGCGATGACCAGACGCTGCTGCTGGCCGCCCGACAGGCCGGTGCCGGGCGAGTGCAGCCGGTCGGCGACCTCGTCCCACAGGCCGGCGCGCTTCAGCGAGGCCTCGACGACGGCGTCCAGCTCGTCCTTGCTGCCCGCCAGGCCGTGGATGCGGGGGCCGTAGGCGACGTTCTCATAGATGGTCTTGGGGAAGGGGTTCGGCTTCTGGAACACCATGCCGACCCGGGCGCGCAGCAGCACGGGGTCGACCGACTTCGCATTGATGTCGGCGCCGTCCATCTCGATGCGGCCGACGACGCGGGCGCCCGGGATGGTGTCGTTCATCCGGTTCATGGTCCGCAGGAAGGTCGACTTGCCGCAGCCCGAGGGGCCGATCAGGGCCGTGACCGTCTTGTCCGGGATCTCCAGCGAGACCTCGTGCAGCGCCTGTTTCTCGCCGTAGAAGACCGACACGTCGCGGGCGGTGATCTTGATCGGCGCGCTCGGGTCGGCGCTGTGCAGGACTGGCGGGGGGGCGATGACGCGCGCGTCGGCGTCGGCGTCGGCCGAGCCGCCGTTCGAGCCTTCCGGGGCGTGAAAGATCTTGAACTTCATACGACTACCACCGGCGTTCGAAGCGTCGCCGCAACAGGACGGCGGCGGCGTTCATGATGATCATGAAGGCGAGGAGGACGATAATGGCCGCGGCGGTGCGTTCATGGAACGCGCGCTCCGAGGCGTTCTCCCAGATGTAGATCAGGGAGGGCAGGGCGCCGGTCGGCTCGGCCAGGCCATGCGGGATGCCCGGCACGAAGCTGACCATGCCGATCAGCAGCAGGGGCGCGGTCTCGCCGAGGGCGTGGGCCATGGAGATGATGGCCCCGGTCATCACGCCCGGCATGGCCAGCGGCAGGGTGTGATGGAACACGGTCTGGGTCTTCGACGCGCCCATGGCCAGGGCCGCCTCGCGGATCGACGGCGGCACCGCCTTCAGCGACGACCGGGTGGCGATGATGATGGTCGGCAGGGCCATCAGGGCCAGCACCAGACCGCCCACCAGCGGGCTGGCGCGGGGCAGGTGCATCCAGTTGATGAACAGGGCCAGACCCAGCAGGCCGTAGATGATCGACGGCACGGCGGCGAGGTTGTTGATGTTGACCTCGATCAGGTTGGTGATCCGTCCCTTGGGCGCGAACTCCTCGAGGTACAGCGCCGCGCCGACGCCGAGGGGCAGGGCGATCAGGGCCGTCACCAGCAGCATCAGGGCCGAGCCGATCACGGCGCCCAGCACCCCGGCCAATTCCGGTTCGGTCGAGTCGCCCTTGGTGAACAGGGCCGAGTTGAAGTGGCTGGCGACCATGCCGTCGGCCTTCATCCGGTCCAGCCAGTCGATCTGTTCGTCGGACAGTCGGCGCTGCTCGGCCGGGGTGTCGCGCGAGATCTCGCCCTTGAAATACAGGTCGGCGTCGTCCGACAGGGGGGCGGCGATCGGCGTCGTCTGGCCGATGAGTTCCGGCTGCTGGCGAACACGCTCGGCGGCGATGAATTTAAGCTCGGAGGAGAACAGGCCGCGCATGGCCGTGGCCTTCGTCCCCGACACGTCGTCCTGGACGCCCAGTCGCGCCAGCTGCTGCTCGGCGACCAGCAGCTCGAAATTCGTCCCCTGCGGATAGGCGCGATCGACGCGCGCGGGGTCCATGTAGACGGGGGTCGTGACCGTGTGGGCGTAGAAGGCGGTGTGGCCCTGTTCGAAGATCCGGCCGAGCAGCAGCAGGAGGAAGCCCACCGCCAGGCCGATGGCCAGCAGGCCGTACAGCTTGAAGCGCCGTTCGCGGGCATAGCGCCGCTTCAGGCCCGCGCGCAGACGGTCGGCGCGCGCCGCCTCCTTCGCGCCGGGGACGGTCGGGGTGATGGCCGCGTCAGTCATATTGCTGCCGATAGGTCTGGACGATGCGCTGGGCGATGACGTTCAGCACGAGGGTCACCAGGAACAGGGTCAGGCCGAGGCCGAACGCCGCCAGGGTCTTGGGGCTGTCGAACTCCTGGTCGCCGGTCAGCAGGGTGACGATCTGGACCGTCACGGTGGTCACCGTATCCAGCGGATTCAGGGTCAGACGCGCCGCCAGACCGGCCGCCATGGTCACGATCATGGTCTCGCCGATGGCCCGGGACATGGCCAGCAGCATGGCGCCCGCCACGCCCGGCAGGGCGGCGGGCAGTAGCACCCGCTTGACCGTCTCGGACTTCGTCGCGCCCATGGCGTAGGAACCGTCGCGCAGCGACTGGGGCACGGCGTTGATGATGTCGTCCGACAGGGAGCTGACGAAGGGGATCAGCATGATGCCCATGACCGCCCCCGCGACCAGGGCCATCTGGTTCTGGACCAGCATCAGATACTGGCCGAGCCCGTCCAGCGGGCCGCCGACCAGCAGGGCGCCGAGGCCGTTGAAGAACTCACGGAACGCCGGGCCCACCGTCAGGGCGGCGAAGAAGCCGTAGACCACGGTCGGCACGCCCGCGAGCACCTCCAGCATCGGCTTGACCGTCGCCCGGAAAACCGGCCCGGCGTATTCGGACAGGTAGATGGCGGCGAACAGGCCGACCGGCGCGGCCACCGTCATGGCGATGAGCATGATCAGGAAGGTGCCGGCGAACAGCGGCAGGGCGCCGAAGGCGCCGCTGGAGCCCACCTGGTCGGCCCGGATCGCCGTCTGGGGACTCCATTGCGTCCCGAACAGGAACTCCATGATGGGCACGGAGGCGAAGAAGCGCAGCGAGTCGTACACCAGGGAGGCGATGATGCCCACGGTGGTCAGGACCGCCACGGCCGAACTGGCGAACAACAGGCCGACGATCCAGCCCTCGACCCGATTGCGGGCCCTCATGTCCGGGCGGATGCGGCTGAAGGCGAACAGGGCGCCGAGCAGCGCCGCCAGCGCGGCCCCCACCACGCCGCCCAGATCCAGCAGACGTCCGATGCCGGCCACGCGGGCGCCCTCGGCCGGCAACAGCTCGGCATAGGGCGCGGGCCAGATTTGCGCGGCCGGCTGGCCGGCGCCGACCGCCCGGGCGTCGGTGAAAAAGGCGTTGCGGCGCAGCGGCTCCAGCTCGGTCACCGCCTCGGGCGCTCCGGCGACGATCAGACCGCTCTCGATCGTCGGCGTCAGCGGCGCCGCCCCGATCAGCACGACGAGGGCGGGGACGAGGGTCCAGATCAGGGCGTAGGCGCCGAACTGGCCGGGCCGGGAGTGCGCGCGCACGCCCTGCTGACGGCGCCGCGCCAGAGAGCGCGCGCCGACCCAGGCGGCGACGGCGGCGGCGATCAGGATCGGCAGGAAAAGCCAGGTCATGCGGGTCCGGAACCGGGAGGAATCGGAACGGCCGGGGAGGGGCCCGTCGTTCGCGGCGGAACCTGCCCGTGAATGGTCAGCGGATTACGACGACCGCGTGACAGTTCTGTTACGGCCGCCGGCGACCCGTCGCCTGCCCGTCACGCGCCCCGGTCGCGCCCCTTGGGGCCGCCACCGGGAAGTAGGCGGTGAATCTCGCGCCCTTGCCCGGCGCGCTCTCGACCGTCAGCCCGCCGCGGTGGCGGTTGACGATGTGTTTGACGATGGCGAGGCCCAGCCCGGTGCCGGAGCGCTCGCCGCTCTTCTGGCCCTCGACGCGGTAGAATCGTTCGGTCAGCCGGGGCAGGTGCTCGCGCGCCATGCCTGGGCCGTGGTCGCGGACGCTGACCGCGGCGTAGCGCAGGCCCGGCTCGCGGTCCGGGGTCACCAGCGGCAACCGGGTGGCCCCGTCGCCGCGGTTGCCGCCCGACCATGGGGCCGAGGCCTGATCGAGCGTGACCTCAGGCTGGATCACGACCTCGACCGTGTCCCCCGGCGCCGAATATTTGATGGCGTTGTCGACCAGATTCTGGACCACCTGCACGATCTCGTCGCGATCGCCGTGGATCGGCGCGCTGATGGTCGGGTCAAGAAGCTCCACCCGAACCTCGCGCTCGGCCGACAGCACGCTGACGGCGTCGATCACGTCGGAGGCCGCCCGGGCGAGGTCGAGCCGGCCGGCGGGGGGGACGTGCTCGTTCAGCTCGATCCGGCTCAGCGACAGCAGGTCGGCGACCAGCCGTCCCATCCGTTCGGCCTGGGTCGCCATGATGTCGAGGAATTTGTCCCGCGCCTTGGGATCGTCGCGGGCGTGGCCCTTCAGCGTCTCGATGAAGCCCGACAGTGAGGCCAGCGGCGTCCTCAGCTCGTGGCTGGCGTTGGCGAGGAAATCGACCCGCATCAGCTCCATTCTGCGGACGTCGGTCTCGTCGCGCAGCACGACCAGGGCCAGCGACCGTCCGTCCGTCGAGGCCAGGGGGCGGGTCAGGGCCCGCCAGTGCCGCGTCTGGGCGCCGACGCCGGCGTAGTCAGTGGTCCGCGCCACGCCGCCGAACAGGGCCTCGTCCACCGCCTCAAGCACGGCCGGCTCGCGCAGGGCCGAGACCAGCAGCGCTCCCTCGCGGGCGATTCTCAGCAGGTCGCGAGCGGCGGCGTTGGCCAGCACCACCCGGCGGTCGGCGATGTCGTCCGCCTCGCCGCCGGACACCACCAGCACCGGGTCATCCAGCGACTCGAACAGGCTTTCCAGCAGGGCGCGATCGTCCGCCATCCGGTCCGGCGCGGCCGCGGGCGCCCCTCCGATCGAGCCAGCCGCGGCCCCCGCCCCCCGGTTGACCGCCCAGGTCGCCACCGCCACCAGCGCCGCCCCGGCCAGCAGAGGCCACGCCCGATCGGGCTGAAGCAGGGCCAGTCCAAGCAGCACGACAATGGCGACGCCGGCGCTGGCTCCGGTCGTCCACAGGCGGGAGCTGGCCTGCGGCGCGACGGGCGAGGGCGAGACATCGTAGGGCATTCGAAATTCCGGTGCGGGCTCGCCGCCTCTTATCCCGCGAACATGACACGGAATTCATGACAAGCGCACGGGTGCAGGCCCGGCGAATGGTTGTCAAACACCCTTTACAGACCTACGACTGTCGCAAATGAACCGGCATTCGGCGGAGGACCTATGACGGCGGCATTGACGCTGGAAGGCGTGAGTAAGCGATACGGCGACTTCCAGGCCGTGCGCGATCTCAGCTTCGAGGTCGAGAAGGGCTCGATCTGCGGCTTCCTGGGGCCGAACGGCGCGGGCAAGACCTCGACCATCCGCATGATTCTGGGCCTGCAGCCGGCGACGTCGGGCCGGATCACCATCCTCGGCGCCGACGACGGCCGCAAGGTTCGCGACCGCATCGGCTTCCTCCCGGAGGAGCGCGGCCTCTACAAGAAGATGACCCCGGTCGACGCCATCGCCTTCTTCGGCGCGCTGAAGGGCCTGCCGACCGGCGAGGGTCGCAAGCGGGCCCGCGAGATGCTGGACGCCCAGGGGCTGGGCGACGCCAAGCGCAAGAAGATGAAGGAGCTGTCCAAGGGCATGTCCCAGAAGGTGCAGCTGATCGCCTCGGTCGTGCACCGGCCCGAGTTCGTGATCCTCGACGAGCCCTTCTCCGGCCTCGACCCGGTCAACCAGCAGGGGCTGGAGGCGATGATCCGCGGCCTCGCCGCCGACGGCGCCACCGTGCTGTTCTCGACCCATGTGATGCAGCACGCCGAGCGGCTGTGCGACAAGGTCGTGCTGCTGGCGCGCGGCAAGAAGGCCTTCGAGGGCACAGTCGCCGAAGCGCGGGCCACCACGCCGCGCTTCCTCGAACTGGAAGGCGTCATCGCGCCGGAGCAGGCGGCCGGCCTGCCGGGCGTCAGCGGGGTCGAGGTGATATCCGACGTCGACGGCGTCCGCGTGCTCAAGGCCGGCCTCGTCGCCGGCGGGCGGGGCCAGGACGCGCTGAAGGCCGCCTTCCTGAACGGTCTCGACGTGCGCCGCTTCGAACTGCGCGAGCCCAGCCTGCACGACGCCTTCATCGGCCTGACCGGAGATAACCCGGACCAGGACCAGTCCGTCAAAGCCGCGGAGGCCGCCCGATGAACCGCACCCTGCTGATCGCCCGGCGCGAGTTCGCCGCCTACGCCAAGACCGTCGGCTTCTGGCTCTCGCTGCTGGCGTTTCCGATCTTCGCCGTCCTCGGCGGCGCCATTCCGATCCTGATGAAATCCAGCGAGCCCATGCGCGAGGTCGTGGTGCTGGAGGAGGGACCGCAGGCGACCGGCCTTGCGGCCGCCGTCCAGACCGCGCTGGGCGAGGAACGGGCGCGGCGCGAGCAGATCGGGCGCGAAGCCCAGGCCAAGGCGGAGAAGGCCGGCGGTCAGACCGGCGCCGCCGCCGCGAGCAGCGCCTTGAGCCAACTCTCGGGCCTGCGCATGACCATTGTCGCCCCGCCGGCCGATCTGGCCGCCGCGGCCCCCGGCAAGGCGCGCGAGGATCTCGTTCGCCATTATCTGGGCGACGAGGTCACCGAAGAGCAGCAGCTCGATTCCGTGGTGCTTCTGAACCGCGTCGACGGGAAGCCGACCGCGCGGGTCTGGACCCGGCGCGCCACTGACGACACGGTCGAGGACTTCGTCCGCGACGCCCTCAAGGACGCCAACCGCCGCGAGGTGTTCAAGGCGGTCGGGATCGACGCCGCCGTGGTCGAGGAGACCGGCCGCTTCCGCCCGGAGGTCGTCGCCCTGTCGCCGAAATCGGCCAGCGGCGGCGAGGTGTCGTTCCGCGACCAGCTGCCCACGATCATCGGCCTCGCTTCCGGCTTCCTGCTGTGGTCGCTGATCATCACCGGCGCCTCGATCCTGCTGAACAGCGTGATGGAGGAGAAGTCGAACAAGATCCTGGAAGTGCTGCTGTCGTCGGCCTCGGCGACCGAGATTCTGACCGGCAAGGTGCTGGGCGTGGCGCTGCTGACCCTGACCGTGCTGCTCGCCTGGGGTGGGATCGGCGCCTTCGGTCTGATGGCCGGTCTGCCGCAGTACGCCCCGATGATCGGCGAAGTGCTGCTGAGCAGCGGCCTGCTGGCCTATTTCGCCATCTACGCCGTGGGCGGCTATCTGATGTACGCGGTGCTGTTCGCGGCCATCGGGGCTTTCTGCGAGACGCCGCGCGACGCCCAGACCCTGATGGGGCCGATCATGATGATCCTGGTCGTGCCGCTGCTGGTCATGCAGATGGCGATCCGGACGCCGGATGCTCCGGTTGTCCAGATCATGTCGTGGATCCCCTTCTTCACCCCCTTCCTGATGAGCGGCCGCGCCCCGTCGGAGCCGCCGATGATCGAGATCGTCGGCACCATGGCCGGGATGTTCGCCTTCGCCGCCCTGATGATCTGGATCGCCGGCCGGGCCTTCCGGGCGGGCGCCCTGTCGGACGTGAAGCTGAGCTGGAAGAGCTTCGCGGGGGCGATCGGGCGGGGGCGGTAGAAGTCTCTTTCCTCCCCGTCGCGAAGCGATGGGGAGGGGGACCGCGAAGCGGTGGAGGGGCTGTTGGCGGCGTCGCGGTCGTGCGGCGGAGAGAGCCCCTCCGTCTCGCCGGCTTCGCCGTCGATCCACCTCCCCATTGCATGGGGAGGATATGAAAAAGGCCGCTCCGGGTTCCCGGGGCGGCCTTTTGATCTTCAGTTCGTAACGTCGATTTAGCCGCGGGCCGGACCGGCGCCCGGGACGCGGGGCTTCGGCGGCGGCAGCAGGCCTTCGCGCTGGGCGCGCTTGCGGGCCAGCTTGCGGGCGCGGCGCACGGCCTCGGCCTTCTGGCGGGCGCGCTTCTCCGAGGGCTTCTCGTAGTGCACGTGGCGCTTCATTTCCCGGAAGCTGCCTTCGCGTTGCATCTTCTTCTTGAGGGCCTTCAGCGCTTGATCGACGTTATTATCGCGAACGAAAATCTGTACCAGGTTGAACTCTCCTTTGGCCGCCCGCCGCGTCCTGTGAGGGAGACGGGCAGACAAATAAATCTCATCCTCGTCAGACCGGGGTCCGCGAGTGAAGGCGGGCTGATACACGAGCGGCCCGGTCCTGTCCAGATCGTCGCGGCAAGATGTGAAGGGTCGAAACGCCCGCCGGACGGGCTTATGCTGGCCCCATGACCGACGCGCCACACCTGTCGAACGACCCACCCGGCGGAGAGGCTCTCAAAGCCGACTGGGCCGACCGCATGGAGCAGGCGGTGCTGGACGTCGCGATCCAGCGGGCGCCGGCTCTGGGCTGGAACAGCCGCATGGTGCGGGCGGCCTGCGAGGCGAACGGGCTGTCGCGGGGCGATGAGGAGTTGCTGTTGCCGAACGGGGCGCGGGATCTCGCCGCCCTGCTGTCGCGCCGGCATGACGATCGGGCGCTGGCGTCGCTGGGCGAGGTCGACCCGAAATCGCTGAAGATCCGCGAGCGAATCGCGCGTGCCGTTTCGGCGCGGATGGAGGCGGGGGCGGTCGATCTGGAGGCCACGCGCCGCTGCGCCGCCTTCCTGGCCCTGCCGTCAAACACCGACCTCGGGCTCAAGCTGGCTTGGGAGACCGCCGACCTGCTGTGGACCTGGGCCGGCGACACGGCCACCGACTGGAACCACTATTCCAAGCGGGCCATCCTGTCGGGCATCCTGATCCCGGCCCTGACCATGCGATGGTTCGACGGCAAGGACGCCGCCGACGCCTTTGTCGCCCGCCGCATCGAGAACGTCATGGCCTTCGAGAAGTGGAAGGCCGGCAAGGATTTCGACGCGCCGCTGCGCCGGATGACGGACGCGCTGAGCCGGATGCGGTACGGGGCGAAAGCGGAGTAGCCGCTAGAGCGGCTTCACCCGGTTAACATGGCCCATCTTGCGGCCGGGTCGGGCCTCTGCCTTGCCGTAGAGGTGGAGGCGGGCGTCGGGCTTGCCGGACAGGGTCTTCCACTGTTCGATTTCGTCGCCCAGCAGATTGGTCATCTCGACGCGGGCATGGGCGGTCGTCGGGCCCAGCGGCCAGCCCGCGATGGCGCGGATGTGCTCTTCGAACTGGTCGCAGACGCAGCCGTCCTGGGTCCAGTGGCCGGTGTTGTGGACGCGCGGCGCGATCTCGTTGACCAGCAGCTTGCCGTCGCCGAGATCGAACAGCTCGACCCCGAGCACGCCGACGTAGTCGAGACCCTCGAGGATGGCTTTGGCGATGGCTTTCGCCCGTTTCTCTGTCGCGGCGTCGACGGCCGCGGGGGCCACGGTGGTCTTCAGGACGCCGCCCTTGTGGGTGTTCTCGCCCAGCGGATAGACGGCGACCGCGCCGTCGTGACCGCGCGCGGCGATGACCGACAGTTCGCGGGTGAAGTCGGCCTTCGCCTCGAGGATCGAGGGCCGTTCGCCGACGGCATGCCAGGCATCGGCGGCCATTTTCGCCGAGCGCACCCAGACCTGCCCTTTGCCGTCATAGCCCTCGCGGCGGGTCTTCAGCAGGGCAGGGGCGCCGAGCCGCTCAAGCGCCGCCAGAAGGTCGTCGAGGCTGTCCACGGGGGCGAAGTCGACGGTGGTCGCGCCGACGCCGTTGAGAAAGGTCTTCTCCTCGACCCGGTCCTGGGCCGCGGCCAGCGCCTTGGGGCCCGGGGCGACAAGGGCGCCGCCCTCGGCCAGACGCGCGACAGAGGCGGCGGGGACGTTCTCGAACTCGAAGGTCACGGCCGCGCAGGTCTGGCCAAGCACCCCCAGGGCCGTGGCGTTGTCATAGGCGGCGACGATCTGTCCCTGGGAGACGCGGCCGGCCGGGCTGTTCTCTTCCGGATCGAGGATGACGACGTTGAAGCCGAGCCGCGACGCGGCCTGGCTGAGCATCCGGCCCAACTGGCCGCCGCCGAGAATGCCGAGGGTCGATCCGGGGGGCAGCGGAAGCGCGGTCACTCAGTCCTCGACCGTCTCGTGGACCGCTTCGGTCTGGGCCTCACGGAAGGCCCGCAGCCGTCCGGCCAGTGTCTCGTCCGACAGGGCAAGGATCTGCGCCGCGAGAATGCCGGCGTTTTTCGCTCCCGGCTCGCCGATCGCGAGGGTGGCGACCGGGACGCCGCCGGGCATCTGGGCGATCGACAGCAGGCTGTCCATGCCCTTGAGCGCCTTGGATTCGACCGGCACGCCCAGCACCGGCAGCTCTGTCATCGAGGCGGCCATGCCCGGCAGGTGGGCGGCCCCGCCGGCCCCGGCGATGATGACCTTGTAGCCCGCGACGCGGGCGCCGGTGGCGAAGTCGAACAGCCGTTGGGGGGTGCGGTGGGCGCTAACGACCTTCGCTTCCCAGGCCACGCCCAGCCGGTCCAGCGCGTCGGCGGCATGCTTCATCGTCGGCCAGTCCGAGCGGCTGCCCATGATGATCGCCACTGGCGGGGTCGTTGGCGGAGTCTGGGTCGCCATAGTTGCGGGCCCTTTCGCGGGAAAGCGGCGCGATACAGGACTCGCGTTGCGCCCGCAACCGACCGCGTTAGGCTGAACGCGGGTCGGCACGCAGTGAGTCGCCGGCCGGGGAGCTGTTTTCTTCTGTGACCGACGCGGCCGTCATCGACCCCATCGCCGAGATCGAACGGCTGCGCGCCGAGGTCGAGGCCCTGCGGCGGCGCGCCGAGGCGGCCGAGGCGGCGGCCGATCACGACGTATTGACGCCGGCCCTGAACCGGCGCGGATTCGTCTCCGCGATGAAGAGCGCCATGGCCTTTTGCCAGCGCCACGAGGTTCCGTCCGTCCTGCTCTATCTCGACCTCGACGGGTTCAAGGGCGTCAACGACGCCCTCGGCCACGCCGCCGGGGACGCGGCGCTGGTCCATGTCGCCGAGATGATGCGGGCCAATCTGCGCGAGTCGGACGCCGTCGGTCGGCTGGGCGGCGACGAGTTCGGCCTGCTGATGCTCAACGCCGGCCTGGAAGAGGGCCGGGAAAAGGCCCGCCGCCTCGCGGAAACGCTGCAGACCTCGCCCTTCGAATGGGAGGGGCGTTCGGCGGAGCTCGGCGGCTCTTTCGGCGTCCGCGCCTTTGCCGGTCATACCGATCCGGAGGTCTGGCTGGCCGAGGCCGACGCCGCCATGTGGGTACGCAAGAAGGGGCGGTGACCCTCAGGCGATGATGTCGGGCAGGACGATCGCCTCGATCTTCACGATCTCGTCGCGCAGCGTCAGCTTCTTGCGCTTCAGCCGGGCGATCATCAGCTGGTCAGGTACGGGCATGTGTCCGAGGGCCTCGATCGAGGCGTCGAGGTCGGCGTGTTCGAGGCGCAGCACCTTGAGACGGGCGTGAAGCGCCTGCTCTTCCTCGCTCAGAAACGGATCGTCGTCATTCATGGTCGGGCCCCGGACGCGGGCTTATAACGCGCGTCGGCTCAGGCCGGAAGTCGTTCGGCGAGCGCAGTCAGGCCGGCCCGCGGCGTCATCGAGGACCATTGCCGCGCCACGGCGATCAACGCCTCGAGGACCGGCCGCGCCGCGCCTTCCGGGAGCGGCGAAAGCGCCTCCAGCGCAGCCAGCAGGCGGCGTTCCGCCTCCAGTTCAACGGCCTTGACCTGGGCCCGGACGGCCTCGCGGTCCGCGTCTTCCAGATCGGGGTTGCGGCCCTTGAGCGCGCGCCGCACGGACCGGAGCGGGGCGATGGCCGTCTCTTGCCACGCGCGGGCGATGTCGCAGGCCGCCTCCAGTGTGTCGGCGTCAGGGCTTCGCCCGGTGCGTGCGGCCCAGGCGGCCCACAGCAGCAGGGGCACATTCTGGCCGGCGGCGTCCTGCAGGTGCAGGCAGGCCTCGCCGACGCCATCGGAGGCATAGGCCCGTACGGCCCAGTCCCACAGGTCGCTCATTCGTCGCCCGCGCCCTTCAACCCGCCCCAGCGGCGGACTCCGGACCAGTCGAGGCCGAACAGGTCCAGCGCCCGACCGACGGACTGGTCGACCATCTCGGCGATCGAGGCGGGCTTCGCATAGAAGGCGGGCAGGGGCGGGGCGACGATCGCGCCCATCTCGGTCAGGGCCGTCATGGTGCGCAGATGGCCCAGATGCAGCGGCGTCTCGCGCACCATCAGCACCAGCGGCCGCCGCTCCTTCAGCACCACATCGGCGGCCCGGGTCAGCAGGGTCGAGGTCACGCCGGTGGCGATCTCGCTCATGGTCCGCACCGAGCAGGGCGCGACGATCATGCCCATGGTCCGGAACGAGCCCGAGGCGATCGAGGCGCCGACGTCGTTGAGCCTGTGCGACACGTCGGCGCGGCCCAGCAGGTCGTCGGCGGAAAGATCGGTCTCCTGCGACAGGGTCAGCAGGGCGGCGCGGGTGACGACGAGGTGGCTCTCGACCCCCAGCTCGCGCAGCGCGTCCAGCACACGGACGCCGTAAATCACGCCGGACGCTCCGGAAATTCCGACGATCAATCGGGCGGGGGTCGAGCCGGAAAGGTTCCGTACGGCTCCGTTCACATCTTCGGCCAATTCGGGCTCCAGGGTGGTCCGTATCAGGACGGTCGGCGGTTCACTGGAATGTGATTCTACAGCCGGTCAGACCCGGCGCTGACTGTACTGGTCCCTTAGACATGGAGGCGCAAGCCATGACCATCGAAGCTCGTATCCGCGAACTGGGAAACCGTCACCGCAACCTGGATGAGACCATCCGGCGGGAGATGATCCACCCGGCCACGGACTCGCTTCGCGTAAGGGAGCTGAAGCAACAGAAGCTCCGGCTCAAGGAACAGATCACCAGTCTGGAGGCCCGAGCGCATTAGCGACGGCCTCCCGCAGAAAGAAAGACGGCCCCGGAGCGATCCGGGGCCGTCTTTCTTTCTCAGTCCTTCTTGCCGAACACCGACTCGGCGGTCGGCTCGGCCCCGCGGCGCTCGCGGGCCTCGGGGACGAATTCCGGTTCGGCCGGCTCGACGGCGTCGGCGGGTTGCAGGGTGGCGCCGCCCTTCTTGGCGTCGTCTCGGGCCTTCTTGTCGGCGGCCTTCTTGACCAGTTCGTCGAGGGCCAGCTGGCCGACGAGACCGAGGGTCACCGGATCGACCGGCTTGATGTTGGCGCTGTTCCAGTGAGTCCGGTTGCGCACGCTCTCGATGGTCGACTTGGTGGTGCCGAGCAGCTTGGCGATCTGGGCGTCGGTCACCTCGGGGTGGTTGCGCACGAACCAGGCGATGGCGTCCGGGCGGTCCTGGCGACGCGAGACCGGCGTGTATTTCGGCGCGGGCTTATGGGTCTTCAGCAGTTCGGCGTGGCGGCTGACCACGGCCTGCATCCGGTAGGTCTCGTCGTTCTGGGCCTTGTCCAGTTCCTCGCGGGTCAGCTGACCGTTGACCAGCGGATCGGCGCCGCGGATGTCGCGGGCGACGTCGCCATCGGCGATGCCGCGCACCTCGAGCGGATGCAGGCCGCAGAAGTCGGCGATCTGCTCGAACGTCAGGGAGGTGTTGTCGACCAGCCAGACCGCGGTGGCCTTGGGCATGAGGATGTCGGTCATGAGCGTCTTTGCTTCTGTTCTTGGCCCGCCGCGGCGGGTTCCGGATACGACGGCGCCCGACCTTTCGGCCGGGCGCGGAAGTTATCGATATAGGCCCATTCGCGGTAAAAGAAAACGAAAGCCGTCATCGCCATACAGCCAAGGTTCATCCAGCCTGCTGAACAGTGGCTCCACCGACGCGTTGTGCGTCCAGGAAGCCCGATGGGAGGGACACATGTTGATCGAAACCCTTGCCGCCATGACGATGCTGTCCGGCGCTGGTCAGGAATACGCTCCCGGCGGGGGCCAGGAGCGCGTGGCGCCGCGCGGCGACTACCGTGACAGCTGCAGCGGCGAGTACGTCAATCGCGGCCGCCTCTACGCCGACTGCCAGGACCGACGCGGCAATGTTCGCGGCACCTCGATCGAGCTGAACCGCTGCTCGGACTATGAAATCCGCAATGAGAACGGCCTGCTGGTCTGCGGCCCCTGGCGCGGGACCTACGAGGACCGACCCGGCGGCGGTCGTCCGGACAATGGCGGCGGCTGGGGCGGCGGCCGCAACGAGATCACGGTCTACCGGGACGCCCTGTATCGCGGCGCCTCGACCAGCTTCCGCGGGGCCATGCCGAATCTGCGGGAGTCGGGCTTCAACGACGCGATCAGCTCGATGCAGTTCCGGGGCGCGTGGGAGGTTTGCACCGACGCCTATTTCCGCGGGACCTGCCGAACCTTCAGCGACGATGTCTGGAACCTGCAGCAGCACGGCCTGAACGACCGTATTTCTTCGCTACGTCCCGTTCGCCGCGGCGACCGCTGGTAGTCAGGCCGTCAGGACGATCTTGCCGACGTGGTCGCCCGCCTCAAGCCTGAGGTGGGCGGCCGACGCCTGCTCCAGCGGGAAAGTCGCCTCGACGGGCGGTCGGACGAGGCCCGCAATCACCCACGGCCATGCGGTCGCCTCGACCGCCGCCATCAAGCGAGCCTTTTCGTCGGCCGGCCGGGCGCGCAGGGTCGAGCCGGTCAGGACGATCCGTTTCATCATCAGCCGGGCCAGGTCGATCTCGGCCCGCGCGCCCGACAGGGTGGCGATGACCACCCAGCGGCCGAAGGGTTTGAGAGCGGACAGGTTGAGCGCCGCATAGTCCGCGCCGACCATGTCCAGCACCACGTCGACCCCGCCGAACGCCGCGATCGCGGCCTCCAGATCGTCGGAACGGGCGTCGAGGCTGAGATCCGCGCCCAGCGCCGCAGCGGCCCGGGCCTTGTCCGCGCCGCGCGAGGTGGCGATGACCCGGGCGCCGGCCGCCCTGGCCATCTGGATCGCTGTCACGCCTATGCCGCTGGTGGCGCCGTGGATCAGCAGGGTCTCGCCGGCCCTCAACGCCCCCGCCTCGAACACATTGGCGAAGACGGTGCAGACGGTCTCGGGCAGGGCCGCGGCCTGGACCAGATCGAGATCGGCCGGGACGGGGAGGGCGTGGCGGGCGTCGACAACGGCGTAGTCCGCATAGCCGCCGCCGCCCAGCAGGGCGCAGACGCGGTCGCCGACGGCCCAACGGGCGACGCCGTCGCCGACCTGGTCGACTTCTCCGGCGACCTCGAGGCCTAGGATGTCCGAAGCGCCGGGCGGGGCGGGATAGCGGCCCTGACGTTGCAGCAGATCGGGACGATTGACGCCGGCGGCGCGCACGCGGAGGCGGATCTGGCCCGGCCCGGCGACCGGATCGGGCCGCTCGACCAGGGTCAGCGCCTCCGCGGGGCCTGACCCGCCGGTGATTTCGACAGCCCGCATCGGCTCCCCGTTCTTGCAATCGTCCCTGTCCGGGCGTTCAGATAGGCGCTTGCCTGTGGATTGGCCAAGAAGGAGGCGGTGATGTTCGAGGACCTGGAGCCCCGTCCGGCGCGGGGCGCGCCCCTGATCGCCCTGACGCGCGAGGACCTGGACGGCTATTCGGTCGAGGACCTCAAACAGCGCATCGCCGGGCTTGAGGCGGAGATCGCGCGCTCGAAAGCCGCCATCGAGGGCAAGTCGTCACAGCGCAACGCCGCCGACGCGATGTTCAACTTCCGTCCCTGAATCAGCGGGTTGGCATGGCCGTTGCAGTCCGCTCATGCACCGCGCGAAACCGTGCCGGCCGTGATACGGATGCGCCTTGCACATGAGTCTGACCGAGTTAATGCCCAGCGACGACCTCATCCCATCGGGCGGACGCAGCCGCGCCGCCGTCGTCGACGACTTCGCCCGGTCGGAGCTGTTCGACCGCACGTTCCGCGAAGGGATGGAGCTGGTCGAGGAGACCGCGGCCTATCTGGACGGCGACGGACGGCGTGAATCCAAGCTGCTGTCGCGCACGACGGCTCTGGCCTACGCCGGGGAGAGCATGAAGCTGACCACCCGGCTGATGCAGATCGCGTCGTGGCTGCTGGTGCAGCGGGCCGTGCGCGAAGGCGACATGACGGCGCTGGCGGCCTGCGAACCGCGCTATCGCCTCGCCGATCGCAAGATCGAGGCCGAACCGACCCATCCCGAGCTGCCCATCGCCCTGATCGAATATCTGGTCCGGGCCGAGAAACTGTACGACCGGGTGTTGCACCTCGACCGGCGGATGTACCTCGACACCCCCGGGGAAGAGGCGGTCAATCCGGTGCAGAGCCAGCTGGACCGGCTGACTGCCGCGTTCGGGCAGTAGCGCCTACGGCCCGACGTCGTCGGCGTCGCGGCCACGCCCGTCGTCGACCACCTTGGGCAGGCTGACGGCGATGCCGAGGGCCTCGGCCAGCTTGTCGTCGCGGCCGTAGACGTCCTCGCGGAAGGCGACGCGGCCCTGGCCGTCAACGAAGGCGGTCCAGTACAGCAGTCGCACGGTGATCTCGCGGCCGGTCTGGATGCGCTTGGTCTCGCGGGTGTCCTGGGCCTCGTCGAACTGGGCGAGAAGGCTGGGGTCGGGCGACAGCAGCAGGCGGGCGAACTCGACCGCGTCCTGGACCCGGACGCAGCCATGGCTGCGCTGGCGCATGGCCAGGTTGAAGGCCGACTTGGTCGGGGTGTCGTGCAGGAAGATGGCGTAGCTGTCGCGCAGCTCGAACTTCACATAGCCGAGGGCGGCCGTCGGTCCGGCGCGCTGGATGACCGTGCCGTTGGAGACATACATGTTGTTGGCCGCCAGATAGCCGGGACCCTTGGGCAGAATCTCGTTCCGGGCGATCGAGGCCGGCACATACCAGGGCGGGTTGGCCACCACGGAGGCGAACTGCTTCTCGAGGCTGGGCGTCTGGTTGGCAGGCGAGCCGACCACGACCCGGTTCGAGTGAACGGGCTTGCCGTCCTTCCAGTAGACCATGATGGCGGCGGCGGTGTTGACCTCGATCCGCTCGGGGGCGAGGTCGCGCTTGAGCCAGCGGCGGCGTTCGAGGTTCAGGGCGATCTGGCGGGCGCGATCCTCAGCCGAGGCCGACAGCGACCGCTGCGTGCCCGTGCCGATCCGGCCGTCGGCGCCGAGCCCGTGGCGAACCTGGAAGCCCTTGACGGCCTCTTCCAGCTCCGGGCCGTAGATATTCCCCTGGGCCGCCAGCCGGGTCCCGTCCGCGGTCGACAGGTCGCCCTCGGCGACGAGCCGTTCGATCAGCACCGGAATGCGCGCATCGCTCGCGCCGGGCTCGATCGTCGGCCCGGCCCGGAAGGCGGGCCAGCTCCGCCCCTCGCTGATCATCCGGCGATAGCGCACATAGCCGGCCGAGAGGTTTGAGTAGCCGATGTCGGTCGGGGCCAGGCCCTCGAACCAGTCGATCAGGCGATTCTGGGCGAGGGCGTCGTTCAGGCCGACGGGCAGGTCGACCCGGTTCTTCTGCATCTCCCACAGGTCTTCGACCGTTTCCGGGCGCACCCGGCCCTCGGCCAGCACCCGGCCGTACCCAAGCGCCGCCGCCGTGGTGCGCATCTCGGCCGCGGCGGGGACGGACGCCAGGGCGTCGAAATCGAAGAAGTCGGACTGGGACAGGCCATGGCGCTCGGCGCGACCGGCGGCCCCCTGCAAGGCGCGCAGGCGTTCGGGCGTCCAGACCGGGCGCCAGCCGTTCAGCTCGTAGAAGGCCCGGACGTCGGGCTGGATCGTGGCCGGCAGGCGGGCCAGCTGGTCGTTGAAGCTGTCGTAGAAAGCGACGGCGGCCGGGTCGCGGGTCTGCGCATTCGCCGCCAGCGCGCTTGCTGACGCGAGGGCCGTTGCCGCCGCGCCCAGACCCAGTTGCCGTCGATTCATCACTGCTGCTCTTCGCCCAAATCCACGCAGAATCCTGCGTCTACGCCCCGTGGTCCAACGCGGCCATGTTATCGGCGTTCCGGGCAAACAGAAAGGCGTCGGTCCCGGGACCGACGCCTTCGTGTCCGTCTTGACGGGGGGTGTGGCCCTAAAGCCAGACCGCCTACTTCTTGATGAAGCCGCCGAACTTGTTGTTGAAGCGCGAAACGCGGCCGCCACGGTCCATCAGCTGCTGATTGCCGCC
>NZ_JAKFDS010000045.1:0-20535 GCF_036676055.1 Brevundimonas sp.
CTCGCCGACCTGATCGTCGCCGCCCACGCCGACGCCAAGCGCAAGCTGGACGAGGTGAACTCCGCCCTGATGCGCGAGGCCGCGGGCCCGATGGCCGGGATGAACATCCCCGGCATGCCCAAGCTGTTCTGACTTGGCCGCCTCGGCCGGACCCGAGATCGAACGGCTGATCTCGCTTCTCGCGAAGCTGCCCGGCCTCGGCCCCCGCTCGGCCCGACGCGCCGCCCTCGCCCTGCTGAAGAAACGCGACCAGCTGCTGGTCCCCCTCGCCGCCTCCCTGCAGGAGACCGCCGACAAGGTGACCTCGTGCAGCGTCTGCGGCGCGCCCGACACCCGCGACCCCTGCTCGATCTGTTCCGACCGCGCCCGCGACAACGGCCTGATCTGCGTGGTCGAGGAGGCCGGCGCCCTTTGGGCCATGGAGCGCTCGGGCGCCTTCCGCGGCAAATACCACGTCCTCGGCGGCCTGCTGTCCGCCCTCGACGGCGTCGGCCCCGACGCCCTGCGCGTCGCCGAACTCGTCGGCCGGGTCCGCGGCGGCGAAGCGAAGGAGGTCGTCCTCGCCCTCCCCGCCACCGTCGACGGCCAGACCACCGCCCACTACATCGCCGAACGCCTCGCCGGCTCGGGCGTCGAGATCACCTCCCTCGCCCGCGGCGTCCCCGTCGGCGGCGAGCTCGACTGGCTCGACGACGGCACCATCATCCAGGCCCTGCGCCAGCGCCGGCCGGCGTAGTCAGCGCCGGCTCCTTGTCCTCCCGGACGCCGCAAGGCGGCGAGCCGGGACGCCTACGTCCGATTCTGACGCAGGCCGGATTTAGGCTGGGGCGTGGACGGCCATCCGGCTCTCCGATGCGGTGAGGACGATATGGACGGTTCGGACGGTTCGAACGGTGTTTTCGGCTTTTACCCGGGTATAATCCCACCTCATGCCGCCATGGCGGCGCCCGGCGACTCCCGGTAAGGAACGGAGCATGAACGCTTCGCTCGTCGCCTTTTTCGCCGCCTCCGTGGTCGCCGTCCTCGCCCTCGCCTGGGCCCTGATGGAGCGCCGCCGCGCCGCCGCCGCCGAGACCCGGGCGTGGGAGCTGCGCGAACGCCACGCCGAGACCGAGGCGCGCATGCGCCTGTTCGAAGACCAGGCTGCAACCTCCGCCGAACTGCTGCGCGCCCAGGCCGCCCAGTCGGCCAACACCGTCGCCGAGGAGCTGCTCAAGCGCACCGATGAGACCTTCCGCACCCGCGAGCTGATGTCGCAGCAGCGGATGGAGGCCCAGCTCAAGCCGGTGGCCGAGACCCTGGCCAAATTCCAGGAACACGTCGCCGCGCTGGAAAAGGTCCGCGCCGAGGAGACCGGGGGCCTCAAGGAACAACTCGCCCTGCTGATGACCGCCTCCACCGCCACCCGCGACGAGGCCCGCCGCCTGACCGAAGCGCTGAAGGGCAACACCGGTCGGCGCGGCCGTTGGGGCGAACAGACCTGCCGCAACGTGCTCGAGGCCGCCGGCATGGCCGGCCGCTTCGACTTTACCGAACAGACCTCGACCGCCGACGACCAGGGCCGCCAGCAGCGCCCTGACTTCGTCGTCCGCATGCCCGGCGGCGGCATGTTCGTGATCGACGCCAAGGTGCCGCTGGCCTTCCCCGACGCCGCCGACGGCGACGAGGAGGCCCAGAGCCGGGCGGCCTCCCTGCGCACCGCCGCCAGCATGAAAAACCACGTCCGCCAGCTGTCGTCCAAGGCCTATCAGGACCAGTTCAAACCCAGCCCGGACGTCGTCGTCATGTTCGTGCCGGGCGAGTCCTTCCTCTCGGCCGCGCTGGACCACGAGCCGGACCTGATCACCCAGGCCATGGACGCCCGGGTGCTGATCGCCACCCCCACCACCCTGTTCGCCCTGTGCAAGGCGGTCGCCTACGGCTGGCGCGCCGAGGAACAGTCGCGCAACGCCGAGCAGGTCGCGAAACTCGGCAAGGAGCTCTACAAACGCCTGTCGGTGATGGGAGCCCACGCCGCCGATGTCGGCGTGTCGCTCGGCCGGGCAGTCGACCGGTATAATAAGTTCGTCGGCTCGCTGGAGAGCCAGGTCATGGTCTCGGCCCGGCGCTTCGAGGACCTCCACGTCGACCATGAGGGCAAGGACCTGCCGGAACTGCCGCCGGTCGAGGGGTCGCCCCGCTCCCTGTCCCGTCCCGAGCTGATCGCCGCGCCGTCCTCCGACATCGCGGCGGAATGACAAGGCTGCTTGACACGCCCCTGACCTGATGTAAAACGTCCTTGTCATCACGGCAAGGAGGCCTTCATGGGCGGCACGACCAAACCGAAACGTCCCCTCGGCCTCGGCGCCTATGTTCTCGTCCTCGTCGGGGTCGGGCTGGTCGGCGGTCTCGCCGGCGGCCTGCAGGGCCTGATCAGCGACCACGCCGGCCCCTATGGCGCCGCGGCGACCATCGCCCTGATGGCGGTCACCCTGGCCGTCGCCCTCGCCGCCTGCGTCTGGTGGTGGCGCGGCATCGACGAGGCCGCCCGCGAGGCCCACAAATGGGCGTGGTGGTGGGGCGGCTCGGGCGGCATGGCCGTCGGAGCCCTCGTGCTGCTCAGCGTCGCAGCCAACGAAGACGCCTCGTCCGCCGCGGCCATGGACCTGAGCGCGGGAGAGCTGCTCCTCGGCGGCATGTGGATCATCCTGATGTTCCAGCTGGCCGGCTACGCCGTCGCCTGGGCGGCCTGGTGGCTCAAGCACCGCTAGGAGCGACCGCATGAACAACCGTCTCAAGGTGCTGCGCGCCGAGCGCAACTGGAGCCAGGCCGATCTGGCCGAGCGGCTCGGCGTCTCGCGCCAGACCGTCAACGCGCTGGAGACCGGCCGCTACGACCCCTCCCTGCCCCTCGCCTTCCGCATCGCCCGCGTCTTCGACCAGCCGATCGAAGCCATCTTCATCGCCGAATGACGCCGCGATTCACCCAACTTCTCCCGCTACGGACCTGACATGACCTTCAAGAAGCGCCTCAAGAACACCGTCGCCGCCTTCGGCCGCCTGACCCTCGGCGCCGCCCTCGGCCTCGGCCTGGCCGCCGCCGTCATCTCCCCCGTCCACGCCCAGGCGGTGACGCCGCCGGTCGCCGGGGCGGCGCCCGCGATCCGCGCCATCCCGCCCGCCGAGGGCCAGGGCCCCGCCCTGTGGGTGATCCGTGACGCCGACTCGACCCTCTATCTGTTCGGCACCGTCCACCTGCTCCGCCCGACCACGGCCTGGGGCGCCGCGCGCATCGACGCCGCCTTCGACAGCGCCGACAGGGTGATCCTCGAAATCTCCAACCCCGACGACCAGGCCGCCCTGCTCCCCCTGATCCAGCAGCACGCCCTGTCGCCGGCCACGCCGCTGTCCAGCCTTCTCACCGCTGAGGAGATTTCGGCGCTCGACACGGCCGCGAAGACCATGGGGCTCAACGCCGCCCAGATGGATCCCTTCCGCCCGTGGTTCGCGGCCCTGACCCTGTCCGTCGCCCCGCTGGCCAAGGCGGGCTACGATCCGGCCTCCGGCGTCGAACTGATCCTCAAGGCGCGCGCCGAAGCCGCCGGCAAGCCGATCACCGGCTTCGAGACCGTCGACGAGCAGATCCGCATCCTCGCCGGCTTCCCCGAAGCCGACCAGCTCGCCTTCCTGCGCAGCACCCTCGAGGATTTCGAGACCGCCACCACCGATCTGGACAAGCTGGTCGAGGCCTGGGCCGCGGGCGACGTCAAGGCCATCGAGGCCCTCGGCGTCCAGCCGATGCGCGAAAGCAGCGAGGAACTCTACCAGGCCCTGCTGGTCCGGCGAAACACCAACTGGGCCGACCAGATCCAGACCCTGCTCGCCGGCTCCGGGACCGCCTTCATCGCCGTCGGGGCCGCCCACCTGGCCGGCGACGACAGCGTCCAGGAAATCCTCGAACGCCGCGGCGTCGACGTCGAGGTCGCGCCCTGACACGGAACAAGGCCCGGCCGCCGCGCCGGGCCTTTTCTTTTGCCGCCGCGAAGCTATGGTCCGCCTCCGATCGGCGATCCCGGTCGCGGCCGTAGTTCAGAGGTAGAACGTCAGCTTCCCAAGCTGAATGTCGCGGGTTCGATTCCCGCCGGCCGCTCCAGGGGACACCCCCGCGCCGCAAGCCTTTCGGCGAATTAATCCACCTGTCCCGGTTGTAACTGGAGCCCTCCCCTGGTCGCAGGCACCGTCCGCGCACTTGGAGAGGGACCTATGAAGAAGACCATCTGGCTGGCCGCCGCCGCCCTGTCCGCCCTGGCCGTTCCGGCCATGGCGCAGACGCCGCCCACCCCGTCGCCACCCCCCGACAGCGCCGTCCAGCAGGGCGTGCTGGTGTTCGAGCCCGCCTTCTTCGCCGACTCCCGGCCCGACACCGCCCTGGACATGATCGCCCGCCTGCCCGGCTTCGGCCTCGACACTGGCGACAGCGGCACGCGCGGCTTCGCCGGCGCCGCCGGCAACGTCCTGATCGACGGGGACCGCCCCTCGTCCAAGAGCGACAGTCTCGACCAGGTCCTGCGCCGCATCTCCGCCGACAGCGTCGAACGCATCGAACTGATCCGCGGCGGCGCGCCCGGCATCGACATGCAAGGGCTCTCGGTCATCGCCAACGTTGTCCTGCGCCGCACCGTCACGGTCGAGCGGGTGCTCGAGTTCAACAGCTATCTCTACCCCGACGGCTACATCGGCCCGATCCTCGCCGGTCAGTATTCCCGGCGCGAGGGCGACACCTCCATCGAGGGTTCGATCAGCGCCACGACCGATCGCACCGACGGCACCGGCGACGGCTTCCGCCGCCGCTACGATCCCTCGGGCGCCCTGATCCAGGATGCCGACCTGGTGCTCTGGGACCGCTTTCGCAATGTCCGCGCGACGGGCGCGATCCAACGGCCCTTCGCCGGCGGCAAGCTGCGCGTGAACGGGTTGGTGGGCTGGTTCGGCAGCGAGAGCGCGCAGGACCTGCTGATCCGTTCCGGGCCCGGCCTCGACAGCTTCAACGACGAGGAGTCGGACTCGATCAACGGCGAGCTGGGCGTCAACTGGACCCGCGACCTGTCGCCCCGGCTTGGCCTCGAACTGGTCGGCCTGCAGCGCTACGGGACCGAGGACTATGTCGGCGTCTCCGAAAGCGGCGCCGACACCTCCACCTTCACCTCGGATGGCAGCCGCGGCGAGTCCATCGGCCGGGCCGTGCTGCGTTTCCGCCCGAACGACCGCTGGGCCTTCGAGGGCGGCGGCGAGGTCGCCTACAACTTCCTCGACAGCGCCACGGCCTTCGAGGAGAACGGCGTCGCCATTCCCCTGCCTTCCTCCTCCGTCAAGGTGGAGGAGCTGCGTGGCGAGGTGTTCGGTCAGGCGACCTGGCGGCCCGGCCCGAAATGGACTGTGGAGGCCGGCCTGCGGGTCGAGGTGTCGGAGATCAGCCAGTCGGGCGACAGCGACCTGACCAAGTCCTTCGTCTATCCCAAGCCCCGGCTCCAGCTGACCTGGACGCCGTGGGAGGGCCACCAGTTCCGCTTCCGCGCCGAGCGGCAGGTAGGCCAGCTCGACTTCGGCGATTTCGTCGCCTCGGCCGACATCGACATCGGCCAGGTCGAGGGCGGCAACCCTGATCTCGAACCCGACAAGACCACCCTGCTGGAAGCCGTCTACGAACGGCGCTTCTGGGGCGAGGGCGTGCTGGAGCTGTCGGTGCAGCACGGCGAGGTCGAGGATGTGGTCGACCTGATCCCCCTGACCGGCGGCTTCGACGGCGTCGGCAACATCGGCGACGGCTCGTTCGACCAGTACCAGGTCCGCCTGACCCTGCCGATGGACAGACTGGGCATTCCCAACGCCCGGCTCCAGGCTCGTGGCAGCTGGGTGCACACCGAGGTCACCGATCCCCTGACCGGCGAGAGCCGCCGCTTCCAGGGCAACCAGGCCTTCGGCTGCGGCGTCAACTTCAACCACGATCTGCAGGGCGGGAAATATTCGTACGGCTTCGACCACGGCTGCAATGTCGACAAGGGGCGAGCCTTCCGTGTCCGTGAGGTCCGCGCCTTCTACAACGAGCCGTTCGTGACCCTGTACGGCCAGTGGAAACCGTCGTCCGACACCACCATCCGTCTGGATATCGGCAACGCCACGGACCGGGCGAAGGGCTACGACCGCGACATCTACGCCGGCCCGCGCGACGTCTCGCCCGTCGCCTTCCGCGAGGTTCGCCGCACCTGGATGAGCCCGTGGCTGTTCGTGCAGATAAGAAAGACCTTCTGAAGAAGGCGAGTCCCCCAGACTGATGGCGCGCCCAGCCCGACGCGCAAAAAAGGGCGGAGCCGTGAGGCCCCGCCCTTCTCTTCTTGCAGCGGTGGCTCAGTGGATCCCGGCCATGCCCTTCTTGAGCAGCGGCGACAGGACCAGCAGCAGCACCCCGACCCCGACGCCGGTCCAGCCGATGGTTCCGAAGATGGAGCCATAGGTTTCCAGCGCCAGCTGCGGGTTGGTGACCACGCCGGCGACCGTTCCCGTCGCCGTCGCTTGGGCGATCAGGCCGGCGGCGATGTGCGCCACCGAGCTGGACAGGAACCAGACCCCCATCATCAGACCGACCACGCGATCCACCGACAGTTTGGTGATCATCGACAGGCCGACGGGCGACAGACACAGCTCGCCGATCGTGTGCAGGAAGTAGGTGAAGAACAGGAACAGCAGCGGCACGCGGAAATCGACATTGGCCGCATTGGCCGCCGCCCACGCCAGAAGCAGGAAGCCCGCTCCCACGAACACCAGACCGAACGAGAACTTCACAGGCGTGGAGGGCTCGCGGTTGCGCTTGCCCAGCCAGACCCACAGGGCGGCGACGATCGGGCCGCCGATTACGATGATGCCCGGGTTGAACATCTGGGTCATGGCCGCATTGAACCAGCTCGGCATTTCCGTGGACTGGTCGGCGAACAGGGTCAGGGACGAGCCCGCCTGTTCGAACAGGGCCCAGAACAGGACCGAGAAGAAGATCAGCACCAGGGCGACCAGCATGCGCGACCGCTCGCTGCCCCTGAGCTTGATCAGGGTGTAGCCGATCACGGAGATGAAGATCACGCCGGCCAGCCACGGCAGGGCCGTTTCGATCAGCGAGTGCCGCTGCATCAACAGCCAAACCGGCAGGACGGCGACCAGGCCGCCGATCCAGAAGATAATCTCGAACGGCAGGCCCAGCACGCTGCGCCGCTTCAGCACCTCAGGCCGGGGCGGAGCGCCGCGACCCTCGAGCCAGGACTGGCCGAGAATGAAGGTGATCAGGCCAAGGGCCATGCCGATGCCGGCCAGGCCGAAGCCATAGGCCCAGCCGTACTGGATCCCGAGGTAGGAACAGGCGGCGGTGGCGAGGAAGGAGCCGAGATTGATGCCGACGTAGAAGATGGTGAAACCGCCGTCCCGACGCGGATCGTTTTCCTCATAGAGGTGCCCGACCACGGTCGAGATATTGGCTTTCAGGAAACCGACGCCGACGATGATCAGCGACAGGGCGAGGAACAGGATCGGCTCGCCGCCCATGTCCCGCTCGGTGCGCAGCGTGTATTCGCCCGGGCCGACGGAGGCGGGGAAGCCCGCCGCCGCGGCCGCAGCCGGGGCCGCAGCCGTCGCCGGATCCAGCGCGCCGGCCGGAGCCGCACCCGTGGTCGCTTCCGTGACGGCGACGGCGCCGGCGTCCGCCGCATTGGCCGCCGAAGGTTCCGCGCCGACGGTCGAGACGCCCTCGGGCGTGATGGCGACCTGGACCCGCTGATCGCCGTTCACGGCGAAGATCTGGCGGTTCTGGTCGCGGCCTTCGACCTCGAGCCGGTATTCGGTGCCGCCGACCGTCAGGTACTCACGCGCCCCGGTGCCTTCGAAAGCCATGGTGAAGTGTCCGGCGACCAGCAGCACGGCGCCGATGATCACGGCCTTGCGCGATCCCAGATATTTGTCAGCCAGCAGCCCCCCGACCACCGGCATCAGATAGACCAGCGCGGCGTAGGCGGCGTAGATGCCCTGCGCCTCGGCCGGTCCGAAAAGGAAATGTTGTGTGAGGTAGAGCACCAGAAGGGCGCGCATGCCGTAGTAGGAGAACCGCTCCCACATCTCGGTGAAGAACAGGATCACCAGCCCTCGCGGGTGTCCCAGAAACGTCTTGCGGGGCCCCGATGTAAGCGCCCCTCCTGCGTCCGTCGTACTCAACGGCTCACTCCCTGATTGCTGCGCCCCACCTGACGCGCGGCCCCATAAGCAGCACGGCAGGCAAGACCGGACAAGGGTTAAGGGTAAATTGAACGTCAGGCGGCGGATCGGATTCGGGCTCAGAGGGTGATCCGGCTGCGGTCCGGCCTTGAGTTGAGGGCGCTCATGGCCGACGCTGCGGCCATGACCATGACCCGCCTGCTGCCCTTCGCCGCCGCCCTCGCTCTGTTCGGAGGCCCCGCCGCGGCCCAGGACTCCGCCTCCTGGTCCTTCGCCATCCATGGCGGGGCCGGGGTCATCGAGCGCGACAGCCTGACCGCCGAACAGGACGCCGCCTATCGCGCCGCCCTGCACAGGGCGCTGGAGGCGGGGTCCGCCGTGCTGGCGGGTGGCGGCTCCGCCCTCGACGCCGTCCAGGCGGCGATCCAGATCATGGAGGACGATCCCCTGTTCAACGCCGGACGCGGCGCGGTCTTCACCGCCGCCGGCCGCAACGAGCTCGATTCGGCGATCATGAACGGCGCCGACCGAACCGCCGGCGCCGTCGCCGGCCTGACGACCACCCGCCACCCCATCGCCGCCGCTCGCGCGGTGATGGAACAGTCGCCTCACGTCATGCTGATCGGCGAAGGCGCCGATACGTTCGCCGCCTCGGTCGGGCTGGAGCAGGTCGACCCCGCCTTCTTCTTCACCGAGCGCCGCTGGCGCGGACTGGAGAGCGCCCTGCGCCAGCAGAACCTGCCGATCCCCGCCCGCCCCGCCGGCGCCCCGTCGCCGCAGGCCGCCAACGACCTGCCCCAGCCGCCCCTGAACGAGCGGAAATTCGGCACCGTCGGCGCGGTGGCCCTCGACAGCCAGGGCCGCCTCGCCGCCGGCACCTCGACCGGCGGCATGACCGCCAAGCGCTGGGGCCGGGTCGGCGACGTGCCGGTCATCGGCGCCGGCACCTACGCCTCCAACGCCGACGGCTGCGCCGTCTCGGCCACCGGTTCGGGCGAGTATTTCATCCGCGCCACCGTGGCCCGGGACATCTGCCACCGCACCGCCGCCGGCGCTGATGCGCAGGCCGCCGCCGAGGCCGAGATCGCCGACGTCGGCTCGATCGGCGGCGACGGCGGCGTCATCGTCATGGGCCTGGGCGGAACCCCCGCCTTCGCCATGAACACCTCCGGCATGTACCGTGGCGCCGTATCCGCCGACGCGCCCGCCCGCGTGGCCATCTACAGCGACGAGGACCTGCGCCCATGAGCACCGGGACGACGATCGACCTGACCGAAAAGTTCGCGGCCTTCTCCGACCACTGGCGCCCGCGGGTGGCCGCGCAGCTGAACGGTCAGGACGTGCGGCTGGTCAAGGTCGAGGGCGTCTTCCCATGGCACAGCCACGCCGACGCCGAAGAGATGTTTCTGGTCTGGAAGGGCCGGTTCCGGGTCGAGTTCCGCGACCGGATCGAGACGCTCGGCCCCGGCCAGTTCATCGTCGTCCCTCGCGGCGTCGAACACCGGACCGCGGCGGACGACGAGGCTGAGGTGCTGATCTTCGAACCCTCGGAGGTGATCAACACCGGCGACGCCGCCACCTCTGAATTCACTGCGCCCCAGGGCCAGACCATATGACCACCGCCCGCGACACCCCCGGCGTCATCGCCCCGCCGCCGCTGATCTATCTGGGCTTCATCCTGCTGGGCTGGGGCTTGACCGAGCTCGCCGCCCGGCCGGAGGTCGTGGCCGCGATCGGCGCCGACCTGAGCCGCTGGCTGACCCTCGGCTTCGGGCTGGAGACCCCGGTCCGGCGCGGGATCGCCCTGGTCCTGATCGTCGGCGGCCTGGTCCTGGACGGCGCCGCCGCCGGCTATTTCCACCGCCTCGGCACCCCGCCCGAGCCGTGGAAGCCGACCACCGCCCTCGCTGTCGGCGGCCTCTATCGCTTCACCCGCAACCCCATCTACCTGGGATTCGCCATCACCTTCGCCGGTCTCGCCGTCGCCATGGACAGGGTCCTCATCCTGCTCCTGCTGATCCCCTGCCTGTTCGTCATCGACCGCTTCGTGATCCAGCGCGAGGAACGCTACCTGTCCGCCAAATTCGGCGCCGACTATGCGGCCTACCGCGCACGGGTGCGGCGATGGCTGTAGCGCCCGACCCGCGCCCCGATCCCCGGGACGAGCTCTCCCTGATGGCCATGGAGGAGCTGGACGCCGCCTGCGCCCTCGCCTGGCCCGAGATCAAGGCCATCACCCCCTGGGGCGACAGTTTCACCGGTTTCGCCCCCTCGGGCCGCGAGGTCGAGATCGAGCGCCGCTATCTGTGGGCCCATGAGCCGGAGGGATCCGTCTCCGTCGAGGTCGAGGTCCGCGACGTCGGCGCCCGCACCGGGGCCGAGGCCAAGGCCCTGATCACCCCGAACTGACGACCATCCGGGGTCATTAACCTTTACCGTTGCCAAGCTGAGCCGTCGGGGCAAGATGCGCCGTCCGCGCAAGGCGGTCGCTGCAGCGGGGAGCCGCATGTCCTACGGCGACGATTTCGCCACGGTCGATACGGCCGGCGCTCCTCTCGACCCGACGATCATGATCGGCGCCGACCCCTTCTTCTGGGGCGCGGTCCTGCTGGCCCTGCTGGTCGCGGCGCTGATCGGCTGGCTGATCGGAGCCCGCTCACATTCAGGGCGGACCGACGCCGCGCACGCCATCTGGGAGGCGATCGACGCCGCCGCCAAGGCCGCGATGAAGGCCGACACCGAGGCCCTGCCGGCTCACGCGTCGGAGCTGCAGCGGGTGCTGCGCGCCCGGCTCGGCAAGACCCTGGCCTTCGGCGGCGATCTCACCAAACGCGTCAAGGCGCTCGACACGGCCCTGAAGGGCGAGGTCGAGGACAAGGGCCACCCTCATGTCGGGTCCGCGCCCGCCCCCGACACGGGCCACAGTCATAACGAGCGCGACGCGGGCGAATCCGGCCACGCCGCCGCCTCCTCCAACGCCGCCAGCGTCACCATCGTCTCGGTCCACGGCCTCGCGGCCCCGACCCATCCGCACCCGCCGGAACACGTCAAGCGACCGATGACGACGAAGGAGCGCAACGACGCCCTGCGGCTCGCCGCCGCCGACTTCAACGACTACTGGCGTCACCGATCGGCCCGCGAGGGCGAGATGCGCGCCATCGTCTCCGAACTCTGCGATCCGGGCCCGCGCAGCCCGCGTTCCGGCCAAGGGGGCGGGCATCACTGACCGAGACGGTTTCCCCCGCCACCGAAACCCCCTAAGCCTTGAGCCATGAAACTCGCCTCGCTCAAGCACGGCCGCGACGGCCGCCTCGTCCTCGTCTCCAGCGACCTCGCCTGGTTCACCGACGCCTTCCTGATCGCGCCCACGCTGCAGGCGGCGCTGGACGACTGGGACCGGGTCGAGCCCCATCTGCGGGCCCTGTCCGAAAGCCTCGAACATGGCGGCGTGCCGCGCGGCCGCTTCCACGAGCGCGAGGCCGCCTCCCCCCTGCCCCGCGCCTATCAGTGGGCCGACGGCTCGGCCTATGTGAACCACGTCGCCCTCGTGCGGCAGGCGCGCGGCGCCGAAATGCCCGACAGCTTCTGGACCGACCCGCTGATGTACCAGGGCGGCTCCGACGGCTTCCTCGCCCCCCGCGATCCGATCCCGCTCGCTGACGAAAGCTGGGGCTGCGACCTCGAGGCCGAGGTCGTGGTGGTCACCGGCGACGTGCCCCAGGGCGTCAGCCGTGAGGAGGCCCTGTCGCACATCCGCCTCGTCGGTCTCGTCAATGACGTCTCGCTGCGCAACCTGATCCCGGCCGAACTGGCCAAGGGCTTCGGCTTCGTCCAGTCGAAGCCCGCCTCGGCCCTGTCGCCGGTGTTCGTCACCCCGCGCGCCCTCGGCGACCGCTGGCAGGACGGCAAGCTGAAGGGCCAGCTCAACGTCCAGCTCAATGGTCAGGACTTCGGCAAGGCCGACGCCGGGACCGACATGACCTTCGACTTCGGGACCCTGATCGCGCACCTCGCGAAGACCCGGAACCTATGCGCCGGGACCATCATCGGCTCCGGCACCGTCTCCAACCGCGACGCCGATGGCGGACCCGGCAAGCCGGTCAGCGAGGGCGGCCTCGGCTATTCCTGCATCGCCGAGGTCCGCACCGTCGAGACCATCCTGCGCGGCAAGCCGGAGACGCCCTTCCTCAGGCACGGCGACACCGTCCGCATCGAGATGTTCGACGACCAGCACCACACCATCTTCGGCGCCATCGAGCAGACCGTCGCGCCCGTCTAGGGGATCGCGCCTTCATTTCCGACGGCGGGCGGGCTAGGCTCGCGGTCCGGGAAGTTTTGAGGGATCGAACGTGGGGTTGAGCAAGATCGGTCTGGCGGCGCTGCTTGTCGCGAATCTGGCGAGCTCGGGGCCGGCGGTCGCGCAGGACGAAGGCGACTGGGATTTTGGCGAGGATCGCTCGCGTGATCTGTCGATCGCGGCGGTGAGCTTTGAAAATTTCGGCGTCGCGGTCCGCTGCATGTCAGGCAGACTCAGCGTGGTCATGTCCGGCCTTCCCACGGCCTCGGGTCAGCGCACGATCCAGTACCGCATGGGCGAGGCGCCCGGGGCGAACACCACCTGGGTTTCCGGGAAGGACAGCAATACCGCCTTCGCCATCTGGCCGCGGTCCGTCGCGACCGGCATGAGCCGCGGCGGGCGGCTGTCCATGGGCGTGCCCGATGGCGAAACGATCCGCCGCTACGCCGTCGATCTTCCCCCGTCGACGGACGCGATCGCTCGCGTCTTTCGGGCCTGCGGCCATGAACTGAGCCCGCCCGGCGAGGATACGGCGCCCGCGGGCGAGAATTTCGCCGGACTGGTCTGGCGCAAGAGCCCCGAGATCAACTTCCCCGACCGCGCCCGGTACGAGACCGGCATGGCGGCCATCCTCTGCGAGGTTCGACGGGACGGCCGTTTGCAGGACTGCACGGTCGAGAGCGAGTTCCCTGAAGGCAGCGGTTTCGGACGCGCCGCCACCCTCGGCGCGCACCAGTCCGCCCAGGTGGCTCCGGCCGGCGGCTCCGACGGCGGCATGGAAGGCCGGCGCATCTCCTTCGTGACACGGTACTCGACCTACGACGCCCTGCTGACGCCGCCGCCGAGTCGGCTGCCCGACCGCGACGAAGTCTACAATCCGGCGCCCGATCCCGAGGACGACGAGTAGCGGCGTCCCGAGCCCGTCAGCGCGTCAGGCCCTGACCCGCCGCAACGCCTCCTCCAGCGCCCGGTCCGCCGCGACGGCCACGTCCGGCTGCACTCCGACGCCCTCCCAGTTGGTCCCGGTCTCCGGATGCCGCGCCTCGCCGATCGGCATGATGATCGTGAACCACGGTCCCAGGTCCATGGCGATCGAAGGATTGGCCCCACCGCCGGTGACCTCGCCGATGACCATGGCGCGCCCTGTCGCCTGCAGGGCGTAGGCCACCGCCTCGGCCGCCGAGAAGGTCCCGCCCGAGGTCAGCACATAGACCGGTGCGGTCGGAAACGCCGGGGTCGCGACGGCGTCGGCATATCGTTCCTGCACGTCGCGCGAGCCGTCCTGCACGCAGCCTTCGGGGTCCGCGGGGTCGGGCGCACAGCGGCGCATCTGAATATCCTCCAGCCGCATCGGCGCCGCGCCCAGATGGCCCATCAGTCGCTTCAGCGCCGCCTCGCCGCCCCCGCCGTTCCGACGCACATCGATGATAAGCGCCTTCGACCCGGCCAGTTTCGCCAGCGCCGCATCGATCGCCGCGCCCGCGTCCGGATGGCCGCTGAAATAGGCCAGGTCCAGATAGCCGATGCCGCCCGCCAGCACCTTCGCCTCGCGCACGCCCCAGCCGTTCCTCGCCTCCCCGGCGGCCATCTGCTCCAGGGTCGGCTCCGGCCCCTCGGCGGCGACCTCGTCGCGGCTGCGCGGTTCGATCCACACCTGTAGATGCCTGTCGCCCGATGCGGCCAGCAGGTCCGCGTTGATCGCCTGGCGGAACGCCTCTGGATCGGTCAGCGTCCTATAGGCTTCGCGCCGCGCCGCCAGCCGCGCCCGGATCGCCGGCGTCCGCTCCGCCATCACATAGTGGGCCAGCCGCCGGTCCAGCGTGTCCAGCGCCCGCTCGCGATGGGCCGCGGTGATCGCCGCATGCGGGTTCGACGCCTCCGCGCCGGGCTCCTGCGCCAGCACCGCCGCCGGTCCCTGGCACGACAGCGCCAGCGCCCCCAGGGCGGCCGTCATCAGATGTCTCAGCTTCATCGTCGTCTCCTTGTCGGATCAGGAGGCGGCGAAGGCGCTTTACGGATGCGGCGCGACGGTTAAGCTTTCGACAGGTTCGCGCCCGTTCCGGGGCGGCCGGGGGACGCCGCCATGACGACCGAACAGCTGATCCCGCTCATCGTCATCGCCATCGTCCTGCCGCTCGTGCTGCTGCGCAACCGCCGTCCCCGCACCCTGAACCTGCGATGGATGTGGGTCGTGCCCGCCCTCGTCGTGGTGCTGATCGGCTTCGGCCTCTGGGCCACGATCACCTTCGACCCGGCCCAGGCGCCCTTCCGCCCGATCGACTTCGCCGTTCTCGCCGCCGGCCTGGCGCTCGGCGTCGCCGCCGGCTGGCAGCGGGGCAGGATGGTGGTGATCCACAAGGATCCCGACGGCGCGCTCAAGGCCCAGGCCTCTCCGCTCGGCCTGATCCTGATCGTCGTCCTGCTGCTCGGTCGCCAGGGCTTGCGCGCGGTGCTCGAACCGCACGCCGCCGACTGGGGCCTGAACATCCTCGCCGTGCAGGACGCCTTCATGCTGCTGGCCGTCGGTCTCGTCGTGGCGCAACGCCTCGAGATCTATATCCGCGCCCGCCGCATCCTCGCGGGCAAGCCCGACGCCCACCTCGAGGCGCCCTGAAGATCCCGGTCCGCCTGTTCAGGGTCTGCTAAGCCTGTCTGGTATCGGCTCGCTAATCCTGTCTGCTTACGCGCCGCTAAGCGTAACCGCTGGTGGGAGTTTAAGACCTCGCCGCTACGGTCCACTGGTAAATACACAGGTGGCCCATGACACGTCTCCAAGCGACCAAGCGGCTTCTCTCCATCGTCGGCGCGGCCACGGTGCTCGTCGCCGGGAGCGCAGCGGCCCAGCCCGGATCCGGCCAGGCCAGCGGAACCTACCGGCTCCGTGCGACCGTTCCGGTCGCCTGCTGGGTCCGCCCGTCGAGCACGGTTCTGGCCAGCGCCGGACTCGCCGGCAGCGTGGTGGAAGCCTGCAACAGTCCCGGAGGCTTCACCGTCTCGGCCAGCTATCGTCCGCTGAAGTCGAACGAGACGGCCAGCCTCAACTACGGCGGCCGCCTCATCAATCTCACCCCTTCGGGCGAACAGGAGCTGCGTCGCTCCAACATGGCGACCATCCGCACCGTCGACTACCGGTTCGAGGAAGTCGAACTGGACGAGCCGCTGATCCTGTCGCTCGTCATCCAGCCGATCTAGAGGCTCCGGAGCCTCGCTCCGGACGCCCCTAGAGGGCGGCGATGGTGAAGGTCAGGACGTCCGAATACTCGCCGGCCCGGCGACCGCTGACCTCGCCGACATTGACCGACAGCGGATAGTCGTCGGCGCGCGGGCGGTGCGAGACCACGTCGAAATCGTCGCCCTGGACCAGGTTCATCGTGTTCGGCCCGATGGCGAGGCCGTAGTCGACGTACCATTCGCTGACGCCCAGACGCAGGCGGCCGCGGTTCGAGGACTGCACCGACACCCGATATCCGCCCGTGCTCAGCACGAACAGCGAGGTGCCGAGCGACCGGGGGCCTTCGGTCAGCTCGCCCAGATCGATCCGGGCCACGCCGTTGATCCGCTGGAACTCGCCCTTGAGGCCCATGACGGCGGCGGGAATGACGTTGACGGCGAGGGTGACAGGCCGCTCGGCGATGGGTGAGCCGTCGTTCGCCTCCACAGCGAGGAAGGCGGTCTGGGCGTAGACGCCGGCGCCCAGCGCGGCCTCGGTGTCGACGGCGAAGGTGAACCGCACCAGTTCGCGCTCGCCGGCGGCCACATTGACGGGTCGGCCGTTCGGCCGGGGCGTGCTCCGGCCTGTCCGCGGGGTGCTGTCGCTGCCGCCGCGTTCGTCAATCAGGACATAGGCGACGCGCTGGTCGTCTCCCGGTCGGCTCAGGCCGTATTCGTCGCCGTGAAGATCGATCTCCAGCTTGCCGATGCACCGGCTGTCCCCGAGATTGACCAGGGCGACGTCGAACTGCCGCTGGAGCCCGTCGCCGGCGAACGGATCGTGCTGGATCAGCCACTGGTCCTGGGCGGGTTGAATGGACAGATTGCAGTCCGCGCGCGCGGCTCCCGCCCCGAAGGCGGTAGCGGCCAGCAGGGCTCCGAAGCCGGCGATCAATGTGTTCCGCGAATACATGGGGAGACCCTCTGTCCTATTCATCGACGACGTCGACCGGAACCACGACCGTCGCCAGATCCAGCAAACCGTCGCTGTCTGCGGGGACCGTGAACTCGAAACCTTGCGCCGGGCTGGTGAACAATTCCACTCGATAACGCTTCCCGGGCTCGAGCTTCTGAACGGCGAAACGCCCAACCGAGTTGGTGAAGAAGAGTTCGGGCGCGGCGTCGGGATCGTCCAGCGAGCGGACCCGTCCGGAGACCAGGGCCAGCGGCTTGCCGCCGTTTCCGTGGATCCGTCCCAGGGCGCTGACGAAGGCGGCGCTGCCGACCTCGATGGCGTAGCCGCTGCGATAGGTGGGCCGCACCCTCAGGACGCCGTCGCCGACATCGTAGCCGGCCGGGGCGTTCATGGCGTCGTAGCGCACCGACTGGTTCACATAGGAAGCCAGGGTGTTCGACAGCGCCGGACCAAAGGCCCCGCTCCGCGCGGTGTAGCGTCCGCCCTCAAGGCTCTCGCCGACGATCACCGGGCTGCCGCGCAGGCTTTCGTGCGGATAGACGATGGCGAAGCTGTCGCTGATGTTGCGCCCGATCGCCCACCGGCCGCCGGTGGTGGCGATGGAAGACCCGACCCGCAGGCTGGTCACCTGCTCTTCGGTGATGTTGCTGAAGTCGCGACCGAAGCTGACATGCGACAGGGTCGCGTCGAACCGGTTGGAGGAGTAGTCGATCTGTCCGGAGACCGTGCCGCTGCCGTCGTCATAGGTCGTGCCAATGGCGTAGCCGAAGCTGTCGACGCGGTTCTCGGGCGACTGCTGGAAGCGGACGCTGCCGGAGTTGCGCGCCGAGGCGTAACGCGCCTCCCCCCGTTGATCGTAGCGCGGCGTCCAGATCAGGGCGACCGTGGCTCCGAAGCCGTCTCCGGCCCCGCCGCTGAACGGGCTGCTGCGTTCGAAATCGGTGTATTCGACGCCCAGCTGGGCGCTCCATTCGGGGGTGAAGCGATAGGTCGTCGAGGCGTTGATGCTGTAGGAATCGCCCCGCACGCCGTCGCGGCTCTTGCGGTAGGAGCCGCTGATATTGGCGACCCAGTCGATGTTCAGACGGCGCGAGTAACCGCCGCTGACCGACCATGAGGTCGGGTTGTTGCCGAAGCGGTTGCCCAGGGTGGCGAAATCCTCGGACACATATTCGGCGACCACGGTCCAGCTGTCGGCCAGCCCGTCCCGTTCGACGATGTGGTCATAGCTGATCGCCGCGGCATAGCCGGAGCCGACGTCCTGGCTGTGACTGCCGGACAGGTCCAGCTGGATGCGCGAGCCGTTGTCGAGGATGAGTTGCGACTGACCGGTGGCGGTCTGGACGAACTCCGAGGCCTGCAGCCCGAGGCCCAGCGCCGGCTTGTTGATGAACGCCTTGCGCCAGTAGCCGGTGAAGGCCAGGTCGCCCCCGGAATAGTCCGGCGAGCCGAAGAAACCGTTGTTGGTGACGCCGAGATAGGCGCCGTACTCATAGTCGCCGGGCTCCAGATCGATGCTGTCCAGATAGGCGCTGTAGCTGACCTGTTCGAGCGTCCCCGACTCGCCCTGGATCTCCAGCTGGATGTCGTTGCTGCCGGTGTCGAGCGGCAGGTTGCTGAGATCGTACTGGCCGGGATCGAGCCGGAACTCCCGCACGAAGACGCCGTTGCGCAGCACGCGGACGGTGGCTTCCTCCTGCAGCACCAGCTGGCGGGCGCCGGCCAGGACATTGTTGCGGAAGGGCTCGAACCGGCGGCGTTGCCGGGCCACGCCCAGACCGCCCAGCTCCACGAAGCCCTGACGGCCACGGGTCTCTGGATCGAGGTCGCCGAGATACCAGCGGCGATACTCTTCGGGCTGATCGAACACGAAGCGGGCGTAGCGTCGCTCGACCTCATAGTCGCCGGTGAAGCGGTCCTCGCGGCCCTGGACGTCCGCCTCGAAAACGAGGGACTTGTAGCGGATCGCGCCGTTCAGGAAGACGCTCGGGGTGTCGATGTCCCCGCTGGAGCCACGGCGCTGAACGGCCAGATTGGTGTTCAGATAGGCGCTGAAGTCCTCGGGCGGCTGCTCGGGCTCGTCGGGACGCCCCCTCTGGAACAGGAGTTCGGGCAACCGTCGGGTCGGATCAATCCGCAGCACCAGCACCGCCAACTGTTCCGGATCGTAGTCCAGCTGGATGCCGGTGGCGTTGATCTCTTCCGGCGCGAAGGATTCGACCCCTTCCAGCGAGGCGGCGAGATCGGCCTGCGCCTCCTCCGTCAGCAACGGACGGATCAGGACCTGGAAGCCCTCGCTGTCCACGATGAAGCGGTCGTCGCGGGTCAGGAGCACCGGCAGTTCGCCGAGGACCCGGCGATTGAAATTCAGCGGCACGGTGATCGCGATGTCGCGATCATAGGGATTGATGTTGGGCCGCGTCGGCGGCGGAGGCTCCTGGCCGGCGACATCCTCCGCCGGCGGATCCTGCGGCGCGCCGTCGGCGACGAACAGCGCCGCGGCCCGGTCGGCCGCCGTCGTGGACGCCGCGGACAGGCTGTCGAGCAGACCCCTGACGGCGGAGCCGGCGCGCGCGTCGTCGAAGGGCGCCGCCGACATCAGGGCGGCGAGGCCTGCGGTGAGAAATAGCCCCCCCCGGGATTTCATCGTGTGAACCGGACGGAGATGGGTTTCGAGGGATCCAGCTGGACGCCGGTCGGAATCTTGAAGGTCCGGCGGCCGCCGGCGGGCGCGAGGTAACCGACGCCGACGGTCTCGGCGACCTCCTGGCCTCCCATCACCATGGTGAAGGGCTGACCGGAAATGTCGGTGCCTGAGACGTTCCAGGTCGCGCCGCTCATCAGGGCGTAGCGCTTGCCGGTGTTGGTGAGAACGATCTCCAGGCCGGGCTGCGGCGGCGGCGCGACCGGCGCGGCGCCCTGGGTCAGGCTGGGATCGATTTCGGGGGTCGGCGGCGTGACCATGGCCGGGGTGGCGGACACCACCTGGACGTTCGGCTGGGCGCCCGGAGGGGCGACGACGATCAGCGACTTCATGGTGTAGAGCACTGAGACGGACACGGCGCCGCCGGTCTCCGTCGGCGTGTCATCGGTGGCGACCGGGAGTTGCCGGACCCACAGATAGTAGGCGCGCGACACGTCGATCTCGGGATCGCCCACCCATTGCACACGGACGACCTGACGGCCGCCGACCGGCACGACGCCCTGGGGCGGAAACACGAGGAAATTCTCGTCGGCGGGCGTCTCGACCAGTTCACCGTTCTCGTCGAATTCGATCCGGGTGATGCGGGTCTCGAAGGGCAGGGCCGCGGACCCGATATTGCCGACCTCGATCCGGGCGGTGGATCCGGCGCCGGTCGTGGTCAGCTCGGAGACCATCGGGGCGACCCGCATGGCCCAGGCCGCCGCGGTCATCAACGACAGTCCGGCGAAGGCCGCGAGGGCCCCCATGCTCCAGCGCGCCAGGCGACGACGAAGCGATCGTGCTTCAGACATGGCTTACTCTCCGGGCCGACCAGGTCGGCGAACAATTCATTGGGCGGTTCCAGATCGGGACCGCGGGGTCGATACGAGCGAAGCTTGCAAGAACCGCACCGCGCTTCTTGCGGTTGAGAAAGCAAAAACGGGGGAGGCGACGCCTCCCCCGTTCGTGAGGCGATTGCGACTGCGGCCTTAGAGGGCCGAGATGGTCACGCCGAAGGTGCCGGCGTAGGAGCCGGCGACGAGGGCCTTGGCGGGAACCGGGATGACCACGTCGAGCGACATGGCCGACTTCCAGGCGCCGTGCTGGCGCGAGTTCTGGTCGGCCGTGGTGGCCACGACCAGGGTCTGGTTGCTGCCCGGGGTGGCGCCGCCGGCGACCGGACCGGCGACGTAGCGGGCG
>NZ_JAKFDS010000046.1:0-19487 GCF_036676055.1 Brevundimonas sp.
GCGGAGGCCATCCATCGACCTCCGCGAGGTCCCCCGGACTCTCCATCGCCCGGGCTTCATCGCTCGACCACAGCCCGCCGTCATCGAGAACGTGGATCCGACGCCCTCCCCGTCGACGGGATGAGAGGAGTCTAGACCGGGCCCGCCCTATGGCGGGTTCAGGACGCTGACGTGGAGGCGATGTCGTGGGGAAACAGCGGGTTGGCGGAAAACAATAGGACGGCGGCGCATGAACTTGCAGCGCAGCAATTGCCGCATTCGTCATCCTCCGGCGCTCCGCCGGAGCGACCGGGGGGACCCAGCGGCGCGCGATAGCGCGACCCTGTCGAGAGCGCCGCTGGTCAAAACGGCCAGCCTGAACAGATCGCCTTCGGCGCCGCTGGGTCCCCCGGTCTCGCTGCGCTCGCCGGAGGATGACGAAAGGAAGGCGGCGCCTCGCATCCGTCGTGTCCTTTGTGAAAGCGCCCGACGCCCCTACCCCGCGCTGGTGGTCGGGGACTGCTTTTCCTTCAGCGTCACCAGTTCCTCGGCCATGGTCGGGTGGACGGCGCAGGTGGCGTCCCACTGGGCCTTGGTCAGGCCGGCCTTCACGGCGATGGCGGCGAGCTGGATCATCTCCGGCGCCTCGGGGCCGACGATGTGGACGCCGACGACCTTCTGACTCTCGCCGTCGACGACCAGCTTCATCAGCACGCGCTCGTCCGAGCCGGTGAAGGCGTATTTCATCGGCCGGAAGCGGGTGACGTAGACGTCGACCTCGCCGGGGCAGGCATGGCGCGCCTCGCTCTCGGACAGGCCGACGACACCGACCGGCGGCTGGCTGAAGACGGCGGTGGCGACCGCTTCATAGTCGAAATGCTGCGGATTGTTGCGGTAGACGGTCTCGTGGAAGGCCACGGCCTCGCGGATCGCGACGGGGGTCAGGTTCATCCGGTCGGTGACGTCGCCGATGGCCCAGATGTTGTCGGCCGTGGTCTTCGACAGGGTATCGACCTTGACGGCCCCCGCGTCGTTCAGCTCGACCCCGGCGGCCTCCAGCCCAAGATCCCTGACATGCGGGACCCGGCCGGTGGCGAACATGACCACGTCAGTCTCGAGGCTCATGCCGTTCCCGAGGTGGTTGACGATGCCGGTTTCCGTCTTCTCCAGGCGCGTGTGCTGGCAGCCGAGGATGACCTTGATCCCCCGCTTCTCGATCTCGCCGGCGAGGTGGGCGCGGACATCGTCGTCGAAGCCGCGAAGGATATTGGGGCCGCGATAGATCAGGGTGGTCTCGACGCCGAGGCCGGCGAAGATGCCGGCGAACTCGACCGCGATATAGCCGCCGCCGGCGATCAGGATGCGCTTCGGCAGCTCCGGCAGGTGGAAGGCCTCTTCGGAGGTGATGGCGTGTTCGATGCCGGGCAGGTTTTCCGGCTTCCACGGGCGGCCGCCGGTGGCGATGAGGATTTTCTCCGCCGTGATGGTCTGGTCCTTGCCGACGATCTCGACGGTGTGGGCGTCCTTCAGGACCGCGCGGCCGTGGATCAGGTCGACGCCGGCCTTGCCGAGGTTGGCCGCGTAGATGCCGGACAGGCGGGCGATCTCGACGTCCTTGGCCTCGAGGAAGGTCGGCCAGTCGAACTTCGTCCCCTCGAACGACCAGCCGTAGCCTTCGGCGATCTCGAGGGCGTGGCTGACCTCGGAGGCCATGACCATGAATTTCTTGGGCACGCAGCCGCGCACGACGCAGGTGCCGCCGACGCGAAACTCCTCGGCGATGGCCACGCGCTTGCCGCCCAGGGCGGTCAGACGGGCCGCCCGGACGCCGCCGGACCCGGCGCCGATGACGAAGAGGTCGTAGTCGTAGTTTCCGGCCATGCGCTTTCCTTCGGGGTCGGGTTGTCCGAACGGCGACCAGATAGGCAGCTTCGGCGCCGAAATCACCCTCCCCCTCCCGCAAGGAGGCGGTCCACTACTTGCAGTTGCGGTCGGATTCCCGGCCGCGTTGACGATGGCGCGAAAACGGCGTTACCTCCGGCGAAACCCCACGGAGGATCTCCCATGCTCGGCTTGCTGATGACAGGCGCGTTGCTGGCCACGCCCCTTCAGGCGCAGGATCCGGCGCCGCAGGAGCCGGTGACCCTGGAAGATGTGACCGTGACCGGGCGGCCGCTGGACGCGATGATCCGCAACTTCGTTTCAGAGGTGGCCGAGCCGAACCACGGGCGCGGCCTCGCCCGCTGGGACGACCGCATCTGCGTCGGCGTGGCCAACCTTCGGTCCGAGACGGCGCAATACCTGGCGGACCGAATCTCGACGGTGGCCGAGGACGTCGGCCTGAACCCCGGCGCGCCGGGCTGCACCCCGACATTGCTGGTTGTGGCGACCGATGACGGCGAGGCGCTGGCCCGGTCCATGGTGGAGACGCGCCGTCGCGCCTTCCGGATGGGCGGCGCGGGCATGGATCGCGGCGGCGACGCACTGGCGGACTTCGTCGAGACCGACCGACCGGTGCGCTGGTGGCAGATGGCCATGCCCGTCGATTCCGAGACCGGCCAGCGGGCTACCCGCATTCCGGGGGACTGCGAGGGCATAGCGTGCAGCGCCGCCGAGGGGAACGTCATGGCGTACGCGCCGACGATCGAAGTCTTCGCCGCCTCCCGGCTGCGCACCCAGATCGTCGACCGCCTGACCCGCACGATCGTGATCGTGGACGTCGACGACGTCGCCCACCTGTCGATCCTGCAACTGGCCGACTACATCGCCATGGTGTCGTTGGCCCAGATCAACCCGGAGGCTGACACCAGCGGTTACGCCTCGGTCCTGAACGTCTTTGACAATCCTGCGTCGGCCGACGGGCTGATGGACTGGGACAAGGCCTATCTGGACGGTCTCTACGCCTCGGAAGGCAATGCGGTCAGCCGCGGGACCAACCGCCAGGAGATCGTCAGCGCGATCCATGACGCCCATGACGAACTTCGGGCCCGGGAACCGGCCGACGAGCCGTCGAACGGCGACGGCGGCGCCGGCCGCTAGGGCCCAGACGTCCGTCCGTCAGGGCGTCAGCCGCTCGACCCCGCCGTCCACGCCGATGATCGCCTCGTCCGCGAGGTCGAGGAACAGGCCGTGCTCGACCACGCCGGTGATCAGCTTGAGATCGTCGGCGAGGCGGGCCGGGTCGTGGATGGCGCCGCATTTCGCATCATAGATCAGATTGCCGCCGTCGGTGCGGACCAGACCCCGCTCGGCGGTCCGCACCCGGGCGGGCATGGCGATGTCGTGGTCGGCCAGGACATCGGCGATGCGGTTGGCCGTGGTCTTGTGGCCGAAGGCGACGACCTCGATCGGCAGGGCGAAGGCGCCGAGGGTCTTCACCACCTTGGCGGCGTCGGCGATGACGAGGCAGCGGGTCGAGGCCTCCCAGACCAGTTTCTCGCGCAGCAGGGCCGCGCCGCCGCCCTTGATCAGCGCCAGGCCCGGCCCGACCTCGTCGGCGCCGTCGACGGTCAGGTCGATGCGGGGGGAGTCCTCGAGGGTCGACAGCGGCAGGCCGAGCTCGCGCGCCAGTTCGGCGGTGGCCTCGGAGGTCGGGACGCAGCGCAGGTCGGGCAGGTTGCGGGCCGCCAGCGCCTTGACGAACCAGGCGGCGGTGGAGCCGGTGCCGAGGCCGACGACCATGCCCGCCTCGACGCGGAGGGCGGCGGCTTCGCCGGCGAGTCTCTTCTGGGTGTCCGCGCTCATTTCTTCGCCGCCTTTTTCGCCCGCATCGTGTCCATGAACCGCGCCGCCCAGCCGGTTTTCGCCGTCTGCTCCGTCCGGCCCAGCGCGAGATCGCCCGGCGCGACATCCCGGGTGATCACCGAGCCGGAGCCGACCATGGCCCCGGCGCCGATGGTCACCGGGGCGACCAGCGCGCTGTTCGAGCCGACGAAGGAGCCCTCGCCCACCGTCGTACGATGTTTGAAGAAGCCATCGTAATTGCAGAAGATTGTTCCGGCGCCGATGTTGGCCTTCGCCCCCACTTCGCCGTCGCCGAGATAGGCCAGGTGGTTGGCCTTGGCCCCCTTGCCCATGGTCACATTCTTGACCTCGACGAAGTTTCCGACCTTCGCGCCCTCGCCCAGATCAGCGCCGGGGCGCAGGCGGGCGTAGGGGCCCACCTCGGCGCCGGCGGCGACGGTCGCGCCCTCGATATGGCTGAAGGCGCGGATGCGGGCGCCGGAGGCAATCCGGGCGCCGGGGCCGAAGACGACATACGGTTCGATGGACGCACCGCCGCCGACCTGGGTGTCGAAGGCGAAATGGACAGTGTCGGGCGCGGGCATGGTGACGCCGGCGGCGAGGAAGGCCGCACGCCGGGCGCTCTGGAACAGGGCCTCGGCCCGGGCCAGCTCGGATTGCGAATTGACCCCCATGACGGCGTCCTCGGGGGCGAAGACGGCGCGGGTCGGGGCGCCGTGCTTCCGGGCCAGCTCGACCACATCGGTCAGATAGTATTCGCCCTTGGTGTTGTCGTTGCGGACCTCGCGCAGCAGGTCGAACAGCAGGCCGACCGGAGCAGCCATGACGCCGGAATTGCAGGCGGTCAGCGCCAGCACCTCGGGCGATGCCTCCTTCGCCTCGGTGATGGCGAGAAGCCGGTCGCCGTCCATGACGAGGCGGCCGTAGGCGCCGGGGTCGGCGGCCTCGAAGCCGATCACGGTGACGCCGTCGGGCGACGCAAACACCGGCTCGATGTCGGCCGCGGTCAGCAGAGGCACGTCGCCGTAGGTGATGACCACCTGGCCGACGAAGTCGCCCAGCACGGCCTCGGCGGCGCGGACGGCGTGGCCGGTGCCGAGCGGCGGGTCCTGCACCGCGACGGCGTCCTCGCCAAGGCGTTTGACGACATGGTCGCGGACCTCCGGCGAATGGGCCCCGACCACAACGACAATGCGCTCACAGCCCAGGGCCTCGGCGGCGTCGATGGCGTGGTCCAGCATGGCCCGGCCGGCGACCGGGTGCAGCACCTTGGGCAGCGGCGACTTCATCCGCGTGCCCTGGCCGGCGGCGAGGATGATGGCGGCGCGGGGATGGGTGGTCATGAATCGGTCCGGCGGTTAGTCGTCGGAGCGGTCTAGCCCATCGGGGCGGCCGGCGGGAGATGCGGATGCGCGACCTTGAGGGCTGGACCATCGCCTTCGACCTCGACGGGACGCTGGTGGAGACGGCGCCGGACCTGATCGGGACGCTGAACCGGATGCTGGGCGCGCGGAACATCCCGCGGATGCCGGTGGAGGCGGCGCAGCATCTGGTCGGACATGGGGCCCTGGCCCTGCTGCGACACGGCTTTCAGGAGGCGGGGGCGCCCTGGGACGAGGCCGGGGCCCCGGCCCTGCTGCAGGAATTCCTCGACGACTATCTGGCCAACATCGCCATCCACAGCCGGCCCTACGAGGGGGTGGTGGAGACGCTGGAGCGGTTGGCGGGGCGCGGAGCGATCCTGTGCGTGGCGACCAACAAGCGGACGGACCTGTCCGTGGCCCTGATCGGGGCGCTGGAGCTGGAGCGGCATTTCGCCGTCGTGTGCGGGCCGGACAAGGTGTCGGCGCGCAAGCCGGACGGGGCGCATATCCGCGAGGCGGTGGCGATGGCCGGAGGCGATCCCGCGCGGGCGATCATGGTCGGCGACGGGGCCCCGGACGTGCAGGCGGCGAAGAGCGCGGGCGTGCCCTGCGTGGTGGTGACCTTCGGCTATACGCCGATCGCCCCGGCCGAACTGGGCGGCGACGTGCTGATCGATCACTTCGACGCGCTGGAGGCCGCGATCGACGGCCTCGTCGCCGCCGGCATCTGACGGCTTGCCAGTCCGGGGCGACCGGGCTATGTCCCCGCCCTCCCCGTCCAGCAGGCTGGACCTGGGGCCCGATTGATGGATGCGTAGCTCAGCGGGAGAGCACCTCGTTCACACCGAGGGGGTCACAGGTTCAATCCCTGTCGCATCCACCATTTCCCTCTCCGATCACTGGCCGCCCGAGGCCGCCGCGGCCGGCAGGCGCACGATGACGTCGTCGACCTGGACGCCGCCGCGGTCGATGACGAGGTTCTGGTAGTTGCGCTGGCCGTCCTGGGTGGTGGCCTGGACGTCCTCGACCTCGACGCGGAACTGACGGCGGAGGTAGGTGGCCAGTTCACCGGCGGTGACGAGGCGATCGCCGTCGGCGTCGGCCTCGCCCGACATGCCGGCGCGCACGAAGTGGGACAGATAGCCGCCGGCCTCGAACTTGTCGGCCACGGCGCTGGTCAGGTCCTCCTCGGAGCTGAACACCCCCATCACGCCCGGCCGGTCGACGACGTTGCGGGCGAAGCCGCCGGAGAAGCAGGCGTCGACCACCAACAGGGCCAGCCGGGTGTCGAGCGTGGCGAACAGTCGGCCCAGTTCGGCGTCGGTCATGTCGCCGTCGGTGAGCACCAAGGTCTCGGCCTTGCCGTCGGGCTCGAGGCCGGTGACTTCGGTCGCCTCCTGGCTGCCGTGGCCCGAGAAGAAGAACAGGAACATGTCGTCCGGACCGGCCTCGGCGGCGACGCGCGCGAAAGCTGATCGGACGCCGTCGACCGTGGCCTCGGCGTTGGTCAGGACCACGCTCGCGTCGTTCAGCGATCCGTCGCGCTGGAGCACCTCGGCCAGTTTGCGGGCGTCCTCATCGGTGTACGCCAGATCGTCGGCGTCGCCTTCATAGTCGGAGACCCCCACCATCAGGGCGAACACCCGCGCGCCCCCGGCCACCACCGCCTGGCGGGGAGGCTCCCGGCCCGCCTCGACGCTGAAGCGGTAGGATCCCGTTTCGCCGGGACGGAAGGAGGTGACGCGGACCTGATAGTCACCGTCTTCGGGCAGGACCAGCTCCTGACGGCTGTCGGTGCCGTCAGCGCCATCGTCGTTGTCGAACTGCTCGCCGGAGGGCGTGATGACCATGGTGTAGGCGTCGAAGGCCGAGGACGTCAGGTCGACGGCGACGCGCTGGCCGCGGCGGCCCGCGAAACGGTAGGTGTCGACGTACTCGCCGGAGTTCAGGGTGTCGTCGCCCCCGGCCAAGGCGCCCGAGACGGCCTCGCCGATGGTCACGACGCCTCCCTCGGGCGAGCGCGTCGATGGGGCCTCCGACGGCGGCCGGGGCGCCGTGAGGCCGGCGCCCTCAAGCACCGCGAGGCGGTAGGCCCCGCTTTCCTTGGGCTCGTAACTGGTCGCGGAAATCCGGTAGTCGCCGTCCGCGGGCAGGGTGATCAAGAGACGGCTGTCCCGTGAATCGTCCACGCCGGCGTCGTCGTCGTTGTCGCTGGAGAAGTCGCCGGGCCCCCGGACCATCAGATACGGATCGAAGTCGGAGGAGGTCAGGCGGATGTCGAGCTGCTGCCCGCGACGCCCGCGCAGGGTCCAGGTGTCGATGAACTCGCCGGTGTCGAGCTGTTCGTCGCCGCCGGCCAGACTGCCGCTGACGGTCCGGCCGACGGTGATCGCGCCCGAGGTTTCGCCAGCCTCCGGCCGCGTCGATCCGGCGCCGGCGGCGGCGAGCGTCAGCCGGTAGGCGCCGGTTTCGCCCGGCTCGTAGCTGGTGGCGCCGATCTCGACCTCGCCCGCGGCAGGCGCGGTGAAGCGGATGCGGCTGTCGCGCGAGCCGCGCGCGGACGGATCGTCGTCATTGTCCTCGCTCAGGCCGCCGGGGCCGCGAACAAGCAGATAGGGGTCGAACGCCGAGGCCGAGAGCGTGACTTCGTACGTCTCGCCCGCCCGGACCTGGAAGGTCCAGGCATCGGAGTATTCTCCGCTGTCGAGGGTGTCGTCGCCGCGCCGCAGCTCGCCCTGCACGGTCTGGCCGGGCCGGATCGTTCGCGCGCCGTCCTGGACGGACGTGGCCAGGCCCGTCGGAAAGGCCGCGACCGGCTGGACCAGAACCGTCAGCGCCGTGGTGGCGGCAAGCAGTGTCTTGAACATGGAATCCCCCTCGTGTCGGAAAACTTTACCGAACAGGGGTCGTTTGTCACGGCCGCGGGTCGCTTCGTCAGGAATGGAAGGGCCGCGCTTCCGCCTTGATTCCGGCCCATACCGCCGCCCCTTCGCCGCCCAGCCGGCTGGCGCGCGCCGCCCTGGCGCCTTACGGACCTCTGCATGCCTTTCCCCGCCAGTCATCCCGCGCTCGACCGCGCGCTTTCCGATCGCGGCTATGCCGAGCCCACGCCCGTCCAGGCCGCCGTGCTGGACGCCGAACAGGGACGCGACCTGCTGGTCTCCGCCCAGACCGGCTCCGGCAAGACCGTGGCCTTCGGCCTGGCCCTGGCCCCGACCCTGCTGGGCGAGGCCGAAAAGTTCGCCGAGTTCGGCGCGCCCGTCGCCCTCGTCATCGCCCCGACCCGCGAATTGGCGCTGCAGGTCTCGAACGAACTGCAGTGGCTGTACGCCCAGACCGGCGCCCGAATCGTCTCCTGCGTCGGCGGCATGGACCCGAAGGTCGAGCGGCAGGCCCTGAACCGCGGCTGCCACATCGTGGTCGGCACCCCGGGCCGCCTGCGCGACCACGTCGAGCGCGGCTCTCTCGACCTGTCGACGCTGCAGGCCGTCGTGCTGGATGAAGCCGACGAGATGCTGGACATGGGCTTCCAGGAAGACCTGACCTTCATCCTCGACGCCGCCCCGGCCGAGCGCCGCACCCTGCTGTTCTCGGCGACGCTGGCGCGCGACATCGTGCAGCTGGCGAAAACCTATCAGAAGGACGCGCTGCGGATCGATACGGTCGCCGGCAACGCCTCGCACGCCGACATCGAGTACAAGGCCATCCGCGTGGCGCCGAACGAGGTCGAGCTCGCGGTCGTCAACGTGCTGCGATACTTCGAAGCCCCCGGGGCGCTGGTGTTCGCCAACACGCGGGAACGGGTCAAGCATCTGACGGCCTCGTTGCGCGAACGCGGCTTCTCGGTCGTCGGCCTGTCAGGCGAGCTGACCCAGGGCCAGCGGTCGGAGGCGCTGCAGGCCCTGCGCGACGGCCATGCGCGGGTCTGCGTCGCCACCGACGTGGCGGCCCGGGGTCTCGACCTGCCCGATCTGGGTCTGGTCATCCACGCCGAAATCCCGGTCAACAAGGCCGGGCTGCTGCACCGTTCGGGCCGCACCGGCCGGGCCGGCAAGAAGGGCGTCTCGGTCCTGCTGGTCAGCTATACGCGCCGCCGCAAGGTCGAGCTGATGCTGCAGTCGGCCTCGATCAAGGCCGAGTGGTCGGGCCCGCCCTCGGCCGAGATGATCCTCGAGAACGACCGCAAGCGGATGCTGGCGGACCCCGTGCTGACCGCCCCGGTCGAGGACGAGGACACGCTGGCTCTCGGCAGGCAGCTGCTGGAGAAGAGCTCGCCCGAGCAGGTCGCGGCCGCCCTGATCCGCCTGTACCAGCAGAAGCTGCCGGCGCCGGAAGACGTCTATGACGACGACCGGATGAAGCGCCAGCAGGAGAGCGGCAAGAACGACAAGGGCCAGCCGGACGTGCCCTATACGGACTTCGCCCGCGGCGGCGACATGGCGTGGTTCCGCATCAACATCGGTCGCGACAAGAACGCCGATCCGAAATGGCTGATGCCGACCATCTGCCGTCTCGGCCACGTCACCAAACGCGACATCGGCGCGATCAAGATATTCGAGCGCGAGACCAAGTTCGAAATCACCCAGGAGATGAAGGCCAAATTCGAGGCCGCCATCGCCCAGGGACTGGAAGACGGCGTCAAGATCGATCCGGCGGTCAAGCCGGGACCTTCGGAGAAGCCGGTCAGCCGCTGGGACAAGAAGCCCGGCGCGGGCGGCGACCGACCGGAGAAGAAACCGTGGAAGGCCCGCGAGGACGGCGACAAGCCGGCCTGGAAGCCGCGCGAGGATCGCCCCGAGGGCGCGAAGAAGCCGTGGGTGAAGCGCGAGGACGGCGACAAGCCGGCCTGGAAGGCCCGCGAGGATCGTCCGCAGGGCGAGAAGAAGCCGTGGGTGAAGCGCGACGACGCCCCGGCTCCGGCCGCCGAGAGCAAGAAGCCCTGGGTCAAGCGCACGCCGGCCGACCCGACCCCGCCGGGCAAGAAGCCGTGGGTCAAGAAGCCGGCGGCCGAGGGCAAGACGCCCTGGACCCCGCGCTCAGACGCCGAGGCGGCTCCGGCCGCGGCGGGCGACAAGCCGTGGAAGGGCAAACCCAAGGGCGGCGACCGTCCCTGGGCCCCGAAGGACGCGCGCGGCAAGCCGCCGGCGAAGAAGCCTTACAAGGCCAAGACGCCCCGGTAGCCCGCCCCCTCGCCTCGCCCCGCCTGAGGATTGCGCCTGACCTGTAACCGTTTACGGTGGTCGCAAGACAAGAAGTTGCGGGCAGGGAATCGATGGCGGACGTCCGGCTGACCGGCGTGACCAAACGCTTCGGCGCGACCGAGGTGCTCAAGGGCATAGACCTGGAGGTCGCGGACGGCGAGTTCGTGGTCTTCGTCGGACCCTCCGGCTGCGGCAAGTCCACCCTGTTGCGCACCATCGCCGGGCTGGAAGAGGCTGACAGCGGCGAAATCGCCATCGGCGGCCGGGCGGTCGACGACCTGTCGCCTTCCGACAGGGGCATCGCCATGGTGTTCCAGTCCTACGCGCTGTACCCGCACATGAATGTCTATGAAAACATGGCGTTCGGGCTGAAACTTGCCAGAATGGACAAGGCGGAGATCGACCGGCGCGTGCGCGGTGCGGCCGAGACGCTGAACATCACCGACTATCTGGACCGCAAGCCCAAGGCCCTGTCCGGCGGCCAGAGGCAGCGCGTCGCCATCGGCCGGGCGATCGTGCGCGAGCCGCAGGTCTTCCTGTTCGACGAGCCGCTGTCGAACCTCGATGCGGCCCTGCGCGTGCGGATGCGATACGAGTTCGCCAGCCTGCACGAACGGCTGAAGACGACCATGATCTACGTCACCCACGACCAGCTGGAGGCCATGACCCTGGCCGACCGGATCGTGGTGCTGAACGGCGGCGTGATCGAGCAGGTCGGCGCGCCGATGGAGCTGTACGAGCGGCCCCGCAACCTGTTCGTGGCCGAGTTCATCGGCAGTCCGAAGATGAACCTGCTGCCCGCGGAAGTCGTGACGGCCTCGGCCCGGGGCGCGACGGTGCGCACCGCCGCCGGAGAAAGCATCAGGGTCGGGGTCGACGCCTCCCGCGCCGCGCCGGGAGACGCCGTGACCCTCGGGGTGAGGCCCGAACATCTGACCCTGTCCGGCCCGGAGGATGCAGTCGCCGCCGCCGTGACGTTCGTGGAGACGCTGGGCCACGCCACCTACGCCTATCTGACCGCCGGGCAGACGCCGGTGACGGTGCTGTTGCCGGGGGACGCGAGGCCAGCCGTCGGCGCGGCGGTGCAACTCCACATTCCCGCGGGCCAGGCGCATCTGTTCGACGCCGGCGGCGAGGCGTTCGCACGCCTGTAGACGCTCAGGAGTCTTCGTCGGTCAGTCTGCAGCCGCCGGCGATGCCGGTCGCCTCGGCGCAGGGCCAAACCTGGTCGAAGCGGCCTTCCGGCGTCAGGCGCAGCACCAGCCCGGCGCCGGGGCCGCAGCTGAGTTCATAGTAGCGGGCGCCGTCAGCCACGCCGATCACCCGCGCGCGATCGGCGGTGCAGGTCGGGCCGCCCGCGGGCAGCCAGGCCGCGACGGTCGCCGCCTGTTCCTGGGCGGTGGTGAACCGGCAGGCGTCTCCCATCGCGGCGAGATCCAGACAGGCGAAGGTTTCCGTGACCTCGGTCCGGTTGATCGGGGTCTGCAGCCACAGGCCATCGCGACCTTCGCAGCCGACTTCGTAACGGTCCTGGTCCACTCCGACCCGGCCGATCCACGCGGCCTGATCGACCACGCAGCCCGGATCGATCCGGGTCGCCAGAGGGCGCAGCGAGGCCGCCGCGTCCCTGTTCTGATCCAGCAGACACAGGGAGGTCACAGGGCGGGTCGGGTCGGCGCTTCTCAGCACCTCCTCCGTCGCGGCGAGGTGGAGGCAGTTCAGGATGGCCGGCCTGTCGATCGCCACCACCAGATAGCCGGGCCCCTCCCGGCAGGCGACCTCGTAGATGTCCTTGCGCTGCCGGGTCTCCCCGGGATTGTGGGCCGCAACGATCTCGCAGGGGACGCCCGCAGCGGCGAAGATTTCGGCCGTGCGCTCGCGGACAAGGCGCTCGGGGGTCGCGCGCCGGCTGCCCTGCGGCCAGTTGCGAAGCTCCGCAGCTTGCAGATACGGGCCGATCGGACCGAGGTGATCGCCGTCATGATGCCCGTCCGAAAGCTCCGTCCCGCCCCACGCATTGGCTCCGGCGGGCTCGTCCTGGGCAAGCGCCGCTCCGCTGAGGGCGAAGCTGATCAGGATCATCAGAGGGATTGAGCGAAACATTCGGACGGGGGACATGGCCGCCTCCTCGCGTAACGGCGACATTTTCCGCCGATCGCCCCGTCCCGTCAACGGAAAGGGGGGCGCGGCCGTGTTGCATCGCACAACGACGTGGCTCTAGATGGGGCATGAACGCCCCGGCCTCGCTGACCGTCGATCTGCAGGCGCTCGCCGCCAACTACCGCACGCTGGAAGCCGTGGGGGGGGCGCCCGTGCATCCGGTGGTCAAGGCCGACGCCTATGGCCTGGGCGCCGCGGCCTGCGCTGAACGGCTGATGCGGGAGGGGGCGCGGACCTTCTTTGTCGCCCGCACCAGCGAGGGTGAGCGGCTGCGCGATGCGCTGGGGACAGCGCCGGCGATCTATATTCTGGACGGATGCCTGAGCGGCCGCGCCGCACGGCTGCGCGCCGCCGATCTGAGACCGGTCCTGAACACCGACGCACAGATGCGCGAATGGCTCAGCGCGGGCGGCGGGGCCTGCGGACTGCAGATCGACACCGGCATGAACCGTCTGGGCTTCCGTCCCGAGGCGGCCCCGGCGCCGTTCGAGGGACTGGATCTGGTGCTGAGCCACCTCGCCTGCGCCGATGATCCGGCCGAGCCGATGAACGCCCGGCAGAGGGACGCCTTCGCCGCGGCGGCGGCGCGCTATCCGGGCGCGATCCGGTCGTTCGCGAACTCGGGCGGGGTCTTCCTCGGGAACGACTACGGCTTCGACGCCACGCGGCCGGGGATCTGCCTGTACGGGGGCGGGCCGGAGGGTCGGCCGGACGCGCGGATCCGGCCCGTGGCGACGCTGTCGGCGGAGGTGCTGCAGGTGCGCGAGGTGCCGGCGGGCGAGAGCGTGGGCTATTCGCGCGGCTTCGTCGCCGGGACGCCGCGCCGGATCGCCACCGTCGCGGCCGGATACGCCGACGGGGTGCTGCGCAGCTACAGCCCGCGAGGCCAGGCGTGGGTCGCGGGCGACACCCGGCCGATCGTCGGGCGGGTGTCGATGGACGTCTGCGCAGTGGACGTGACCGGGCTGGAGATCGCGGTCGGCGACGCCGCCGAGCTGTTCGGACCGAACCGCCCGCTGGACGAGGCCGCCGCCGCTGCGGGGACGGTGGCGTGGGAGCTGCTGACCTCGGTCGGGCCCCGGGTGCAGAGGCGCTACGTCGGTTGAGCCGGGGCGCCCCCCTGCGTCATTATCGGTCGTAGGGCCTTCGCAGCCCCCTGCCCCGCCCGCGCCGACTCCTGTAAGCCGGTCGCATGGCTCGAGACGGCGCGATCTATGTTTGTCAGTCCTGCGGGGCGGTCCACGGCAAGTGGTCCGGCCAGTGCGGGGCGTGCGGTCAGTGGAACTCGATCGTCGAGGAGAGCCGCTCGGCCCCGCCCGGAGCGCTGAAGCCCGCCTCGAACAGCCGCACGCGCGGGGTTCAGTTCGAGACCCTGCAGTCCGACACGCCCGAGCCGCCGCGCATCGTCACAGGCGTGACCGAGTTCGACCGGGTCTGCGGCGGCGGGGTGGTGCCGGGCTCGGCGATCCTGCTGAGCGGCGATCCGGGGGTCGGCAAATCGACCCTGCTGCTGGACGTGGCCGGGCGGGCGGCGCTGTCGGGACGGCGGGTGGCCTATATCTCGGGCGAGGAGGCGGTCGAGCAGATCCGGGCGCGGGCGAAGCGGATGGGGCTGGAGAAGGCGCCGGTCGAGCTGGCCTCGGCCACGGCGCTGAGGGAGATCCTCGGCACGTTGAAGCGCGAGAAGTTCGACATCGTCATCGTGGATTCGATCCAGACGCTGTGGAGCGACGCCCATGAGGCCGGGCCCGGCTCGGTCACCCAGGTGCGGGCCTGCGCCGGGGAGATGGTGCGGCTGGCCAAGTCGCAGGGGGTGGCGGTGGTGCTGGTCGGCCATGTGACCAAGGACGGTCAGGTGGCGGGACCGCGCGTGGTCGAGCACATGGTCGACGCGGTGCTGAGCTTCGAGGGCGAGCGCGGCTATCCGTTCCGCATCCTGAGGGCGGGCAAGAACCGCTTCGGCGCCACCGACGAGATCGGGGTGTTCGAGATGGGCGACGCCGGCCTGCGCGAGGTGGCCAATCCGTCTGCCCTGTTTCTCGGCGAGGGCAAGGACCGGGCCCCGGGCGCGGCGGTGTTCGCCGGCATCGAGGGGTCGCGGCCCGTGCTGGTCGAGGTGCAGGCGCTGGTGTCGAAATCGGCCTATGGCACGCCGCGCCGGGCCGTGGTGGGCTGGGACACCGGCCGTCTGGCCATGGTGCTGGCGGTGCTGGAGGCGCGTTGCGGCTTCGGTTTCGGCGATCAGGACGTCTATCTGAATGTGGCCGGGGGGCTGCGCATCAATGAACCGGCCGCCGACCTGGCGGCGGCGGCGGCGCTGGTCAGTTCGGCGACAGACATGCCGCTGCCGCAGGGCTGCGTGGTGTTCGGCGAGATCAGCCTGTCCGGGGAGATCCGCGCCGTCGGGCGGGCCGAGGCGCGGCTGAGGGAGGCGCAGAAGCTGGGCTTCGACCAGGCGCTGTCGCCGCCGCTGACGGTCAAGGACAAGGGGGTGAGGGTGACCTCCGTGAACCGGCTGACCGAAGCGGTCGAACGAATCTCGCAAAACCGCTACTGAAGACGCATCCCTTCCTTGCCCGAGCGCCCATGACCGGCTTCGACGTCATCGCCATACTGGTCATCCTGGCCTCGGCCGCCGCGGGCTGGGTCCGGGGCGGCACGCGCGAAGTGATCACCCTGCTGAGCTTTGTGCTGGCGGCGTTTCTGGCGCTGGTGGCCCTGCCCGTCACCGCCCCGATCGGACGCGGCCTGATGGATCCGGAATGGGCGGGGACCATACTGGCGGCCGTGGCGTCGTTCCTGCTGATCTATTTCGGCATTCGCATCTTCGGCTCGATCCTGTCGAAGCGGGCCCAGGCCCATCCGCAGCTGGGCGGGATCGACCGCGGCGTCGGCGTCTTCGTCGGCGCGGGACGGGCGCTGGTGCTGCTGGGAGCCATTCATCTGGTCATCGTCGCCGCCCTGCCGGGGGAAAAGACCCCGCGCTGGCTCAGCGAGGCCGCGCTGAGGCCGGTGACGGCGGGCGCGGCGCGGGCCATCCAGATCGTGCTGCCGGGCATAGGCCGTGGGGCCGATGCGCTGACGCCGGTGGTCAGTTCGTCCGTGAGCAGAGGCTTTAAGGACGATGACGCCTTGCCCCCGACAGATTCCGGGCCTACCTCCCCGCGCACCGCCCCCTAGTCGCGTAACCCGGTCATCGGAGCCCCGACGATGCGCCATCTCATCGCCGACCCCGTCGTTCATCGCGAGCATTGGCGCGACGCCGATGACGATCGCCCGCGCCTCGAGTGCGGCGTCTGCGGCGTCTGGGGCGCGGAGCCCAATGCGGCCTCGGCCATCGTCGCCCTGGGCCTGCACGCCCTGCAGCATCGCGGTCAGGAAGCCTGCGGCATCGCCAGCGTGCATGAGACCCGCTTCCACACCGAGCGCCACATGGGACTGGTCGGCGAGGCCTTCGGCGGTTCGGACCTGTCGGACCGGCTGCCGGGCTCGGCGGCCGTGGGCCACACCCGCTATTCCACCGCGGGCGGCAGTTTCCTGCGCAACATCCAGCCGATGTTCGCCGACCTCGACCAGGGCGGCATCGCCATCGCCCACAACGGCAACCTGACCAACTTCCTCTACCTGCGGAACCAGCTGGTCGGCGAAGGGGCCATCTTCCAGTCGACCTCGGACTCGGAGGTCATCCTTCACCTGATCGCCCGCAGCCGGAAGGCCAAGATCGTCGACCGCTTCATCGACGCGGTCGGGCGGATCGAGGGCGGCTACGCCCTCGTCTGCGCCACCCGTTCCAAGCTGATCGGCGCGCGCGACCCGCTGGGCATCCGGCCGCTGGTGCTGGGACGGCTGGGCGACGCCTGGGTGCTGGCGTCCGAGACCTGCGCCCTGGACACGATCGGCGCGACCTTCGAGCGCGACGTCGAGCACGGCGAGGTCGTGGTCATCGACCACGAGGGGCTAAAGTCGCTGAAGCCCTTCCCGACCCGCGCCGCCCGACCCTGCCTGTTCGAGTACGTCTATTTCTCGCGCCCCGACTCCGTCGTGAACGGCAAGTCCGTCTATGAGGTGCGCAAGCGCATGGGCCGTGGCCTGGCGCGCGAGCACGCGGTCGAGGCCGATGTGGTCGTGCCGGTGCCCGACTCGGGCGTGCCGGCGGCGCTGGGCTACGCCCAGGAGAGCGGCATCCCCTACGAGATGGGGATCATCCGCAGCCACTATCTGGGCCGCACCTTCATCCAGCCGAGCCAGGGCGCGCGGCAGAAGGGCGTGCGCATGAAGCACAGCCCGAACCGGTCGGTGATCGAGGGCAAGCGGGTGGTGCTGATCGACGATTCGATCGTGCGCGGCACGACGTCCGTAAAACTGGTCCGCGCCGTCCGGGCCGCGGGCGCGACGGAGGTCCACCTGCGCTCGGCCAGCCCGCCGATCCTGTGGCCCGACTTCTACGGCATCGACATGCCCGAGCGCGACCAGCTGATCGCCGCCAACAAGACGCTGGAAGAGATGCGGGCCCACCTCGAGGTCGATTCGCTGGGGTTCCTGTCGGTGGACGGCCTGTACGACGCCATGGAGGCCGGACCGCGCGACCCACGCAATCCGCAGTTCACGGACCACTACTTCACCGGCGAATACCCGACCCGCCTGCTGGATCGCGAGATCGAGGAAGGCGGACGCGAGGTCGCGGCGCGGCAACTTTCGCTGCTGGTGAGCGCTTAGGATCGCATGATCCAGCTCGGCTACTTCACCATCGACACCCAGGACCTCGACAAGGCGCGGGCCTTCTATTCCGCCCTGTTCGGATGGACCTTCGACGAGGCCCAGTCGCACCCGACCTACGCCCACGTCGCCGGCGGCCGGCCGTCCTTCGGCTTCGTCAAGGTCGAGCGGCCAAAGAACAACGAGCACCTGTATTTCCGAGTCGATGACGTCGACGCCCTGTGCGAGCGCGTGACCGAACTGGGCGGAAAGGCCGCCGTGCCCTCGGACAGCCAGTCGGGGCGGACGGCCGTGGTCCAGGACGACCAGGGCGTCAGCTTCAGCCTGTGGCAACCCGCGCCGGGCTTCTGATCCGGTTTCGCTTTCGGCGAACCGACCGGCGCGCTATCAGGCCGCCATGTCAGACCTTCCCCTTAAAGACCGCATCGCCCTCGTCGTCGGCGCCTCGCGCGGCATCGGCTACGAGAGCGCCCTGGCGCTGGCCAAGGCCGGGGCCCACGTCATCGCCACGGCCCGCACCCAGGGCGGGCTGGAGGAGCTGGACGACGCCATCTTCGCCGCGACCGGCCAGCACGCCACCCTGATCCCGTTCGACCTCGTCGACGGCGGGGCCATCGACCGGCTGGGCGGGGCCCTGTTCGAGCGCTTCGGGCGGCTAGACATCTGGGTGCAGGCGGCGGCGACCATGGGCGCCGAGGGCCTGACGCCGGTCAGCCACGCCGACCCGCGCGGCTTCGCCAAGGTCGAAAAGACCAATTTCACCGCCGTCTACCGGCTGATCCGCTCGCTGGAGCCGCTGCTGAAGGCGTCCAACGCCGCGCGGGTGATCCATGTAACCACCAGCGTCGCCAGCGCGCCCCGGGCCTTCTGGGGCGCCTATGCCGCGACCAAGGCGGGGGCCGAGGCGCTGATGAAATGCTGGGCCGACGAGATCGAGTCGATGCCGATCCGGGTCTCGATCGTCGATCCGGGCCGGATGCGGACGCAGCTGCGGGCCCAGGCCTATCCGGGGGAGGATCCGGAGACGGTGGTGCATCCGTCGGCGATCGGGCCGCTGGTGGTCGAGCTGGCGCGCGGGGACATCGAGCCCCCGCTGGAAGTGAAGTTCAAGGAATGGAGCCAGGGGCCGGGCGTGGCGGCGCTGATCTAGGCGCCCTACTTCTTCGGCACGTGCTTCTGGCCGGTCCGCACGCGGCCCGACCGCGATACCTGCCTCGCCCCTCCCCGCGCGCCCTTCTGGACGGCGACGGACGAGCCGGCCTTCTTGTTGGCGCTCGACTTGAGGCCGGCCAGCGGCTTGGTCTTGCCCTTGCCGGTCTTCTTCTGCTCCAGCGCCTTGCCGGGCAGGTTGGACAGGCGGTCGGCCTTTTCGGCCTTCTTGAGCACGCGGCGCGGGGCGGTCTTGGCGTCGCCCTTGTAGCGTTCGGGACCCGATTTGGAGCCGCCCGGCGCATAGGGGTTCTCGCTGCCCGATTTGACGATCAGGCGGATCGGCGTGCCCGGCAGGTCGAAGGATTCGCGCAGGTTGTTGACCAGATAGCGCTTGTACTGCTCGGGCATGGCCTCGGCGCGGCTGGCCATCAGCACGAAGGTCGGCGGGCGGGCCTTGGTCTGGGCCATGTATTTGGGCTTGATCCGCTTGCCGTCGACGGCGGGGGGCGGATGCCTCTGGGTGGCGAGGGCCAGCCAGGTGTTGAGGTCCTTGGTCTTGACCTTGACCGACCAGGTGGCGTGGGCCTGAAGCACGGCCGGCATCAGCCGCTCGACGCCGCGGCCGCTGTGCGACGACAGGGCGACGAAGGGCGAGCCCTTCAGCTGGGGCAGCTTGTCTTCCGCCATCTGCTGGAGTTTGGCGAGGCGGGCCTGGGGCTCGGTCTCGAGGTCCCATTTGGCGGCGACATAGACGAGCGCCCGGCCCTCGCGCTCGACCAGATCGGCCAGCTGCAGGTCCTGGGTGTCGAAGGCGTCGTCCTTGTCCATGACCAGCACGACCACCTCGGCGAAGGTGATGGCGCGGATGGTGTCGGCGACCGACAGCTTCTCCAGCTTCTCCTGCACCCGGGCCTTGCGGCGCATGCCGGCGGTGTCGACGAGGCGGATGTTGTGGCCTTCGTATTCCCAGTCGACCGAGATGGAGTCGCGGGTGATGCCGGCCTCGGGGCCGGTCAGCATGCGGTCTTCGCCGATCAGGCGGTTGATCAGGGTCGACTTGCCGGCGTTGGGACGGCCGATGATGGCGATGCGGATCGGCTTGTCGGGCTCGTCGACCTCTTCGATGAAGATGTCGGCGCTGGCGGCGACGATGGCGGCGTACAGGTCGGCC
>NZ_JAKFDS010000047.1:0-32393 GCF_036676055.1 Brevundimonas sp.
CACAGATAGAGCGGGATCCCGCCGCGTTTGGTCGTGTCCATAAATCCCCCCGGCCTCGGCCGATGTCGTTATCGGAGCGGCAGGGCGTAGATCAGGCCGCCCGGCCGAGCGCGCCATTGTGCGCATAATCTCATACGTCAGGTCGGACCCCGGTCTCGTTCCACCGTGCTCGATCTGATTTTCATCGCTGCCGGAGTGCGCTTTGCCATGGAGCCGGTTGCGATGGACGGCGGGCCGGATCGCCTGTCTGGAGCGATCACCGGTCGATCAGAGTCATGAACCCGCGCATCCGGACGCTGAATACGGTCCCGCGCGGATAGGGTGGCCGGCTCGGGCATGGTGCAGCGGAACATGGCATGACAGATCCTGTATTGGCCCCGGTCACGGCGCAGCAGCGGCTGGAGACTCTTGATCTGCTGCGCGGATTCGCCCTCTGCGGCATCCTGCTGATGAACATCATGTTCATGGGCGACAGCCGTGTGTTGCCCCCCCTGCCGGCCGTGCGCGGGTCGCCGGACTGGACGATCTGGTTCATCCAGTCGGTGGGCATCGAAGGGACGATGCGGGGGCTGTTCACCCTCCTGTTCGGCGCGGGGATCCTGCTTCTGACCTCACGGAAGGAGGGCACCTCGCCCGATGTCTACTTCCGCCGCTGCCTGATGCTGATGGCGCTGGGCGTGGTCAATGTGGTCGTCTTCCTGTTCCCGGGCGACGTTCTCTTCAGCTATGGCCTGACCGGCCTCTTCCTGTTCGTGTTCCGCAATGCGAGGCCACTCAGGCTGCTCATTATCGCGGGCGTTATTATCCTTGCCTTGTCGGCCAAGAGCGTCGCCGATCTCCGTCCCCCGGCCCTGGAACTTCGGCAGGCCCACGCGCTTGTGGACGCCCGGGCCGCCGGCCGCGTCCTGACTGCGGAAGAGCAGGAAAAAGCCGGGACCTGGACCGCGGCGGTCGAACGCCTGGCCCGGGAGTCGCCCCGCGCGAAAAAGGCGCGAGAGCAACGGACCGGCGGCTGGCTGTCGGTGCTGGGGTGGAGCTGGGGCTGGTGGACCACGACCACGGGCGGCTACCTCGTTGATGTCGTCGCGGAGAGCGCTGCTTTCATGCTGGTGGGCATGGCCCTTTTCAAACTGGGCGTCACAGGCGGCGAGCGGTCCTGGCGGGTCTACGCCCTGATGGCGGCGGGCGGGTACGCGATCGGGCTGCCCCTCAACATCTGGCAGGTCGTGACCTGGTGGAACAGCGGCTTTGCGCCGGACGTCTGGATCATCTGGTCTACCTATCAGATCGACCGGCTGGCCATGACGATCGGCCATCTTGGCGTGATCCTTCTGCTCTGGAAGGCAGGGGCGCTGGCCTGGACGAGCGGCGCCCTGAAGGCCATCGGTCGCCTTGGCCTGACCAACTACCTGGGACAGTCCGCTCTGGCCGCCGTGTTCTTCTACGGATTCGGCATGTGGGATCGCCTCAGCTGGATCGCGTTGTGGGGCGTGTGCGTGGCCGTGTGGGTGATCCAGGCCGTGTTCAGCGTCCTGTATCTGCGGCGATTCGCCATCGGCCCGGCGGAATGGCTGCTCCGGAGCGTCGCCTATGGCCGGCCCCAACCCCTCCGGGTCACGTCCCCAACGCCGGTTTAACCCCGCCCTCCGGATGCGCGGGCTGATGGCGTGAGGTCGGCCTGACCGGAGCCGGGCGGACGAAGTATGCGCCGAACAGCTGTCCGGGCACGCCCAACTGCACTGCAATTATCAGACAACTGCCCCCCTCTGTTCGGCAATACCGCCGACCGGAGCGCGCCCTCGACATACCCGGACGTCCGAGGCCGCGGCGACGCCATCCGAAGTCGCGCGATTGAAGCCACAACAAGGGGTCGGTTTATGTTTCGTGTTGAGTACGCCGCTGGTCTTTCCGCTCCGGCCCGCGAACAAATTCCCCAGCCCACCCTGCGGCGTGGCCTCTGTCAGCAGACGAGCCGGATCGCGTTGTTGTCGGTTATCGGCTTGGCCGCCGTCGGCGCAAGCCTTCTCGCGCCGGATGAAGCCCTGGCGCAATGCGTGGTCGGAACCGACGTCCTGTGCCAGGTCTCGACCGACACGACCAACACGAAATTCGCCGGCGCTCCGGGCGCCGATCGCTTCTATGAACTGACGGGCGGGCCCCTGCACACCGCCACCATCACGAACGGAACCACGATTGGCGGGCATGGCCTCGCCTTCGGAGCCACGATCGCCGCAGCAATCGATGTCGTCAATGAAGGCCTCATTCGTGTGGACGCTGGAAACGCGCCGACGGCGGGTGGGACGTCGGCCCTGGACCTGAGGGCGCCGGGAGGCTTGCTCACCTATTCGGGCGGCGGCGACATCGTCAACGCCGGCATTGGCGCCGGCCTCGGCGTGCTTATGTCAGGCGCCGGTACGATCGATCTCGATATCGCCGGAGACGTGTCCGCAGTGACGGACAGCGGTATTTTTGTCAGTCACGCGGGCACGGGATCAACCTCCCTCAATGTCACGGGCAAGGTCACGGGCGCGGGCACGGACACGGGGAATTCCGAATCGGGCATCCGGGTGGAGTCCAATGGCGGCGTGGACCTGAGGATCGCCGATACGGTGACCGGCGCATCGGGCCTGACTATACGCGGCGGATTCGGCGGCTCCGGTGACATCTCCGTCATCGGGAAGGGCGAAATCGTCGGCCTGGATGGCGAAGGGGTATTCGTCGACAACTTTGGCGCGGGCGATATCCGGCTCGACGTTTCGGGTCCGATCACCGCAAACAATGGCGCCGGCGTTCTCATCAGAAACGTCACCGACAGCGGCGACATCAACGTTACGACCGGCGACGTGACCGTCGGGGACCTCTTCACCGGTCTCGCCATCTTCTCCATCTCGGAGACGGGAGACGTCACGGCGACGGTTGATGGCGAGGTGATTGGCGGCGGCCAGGGAGTGTCGGCGGCTATCAACTCCGCCGCGGCGACTGGAGACGTCAGCGTCACCACAAAGGCCTTGATCGACAGCGGGCGAGGCATCTTCGCAGCCAACCTGGGTTCGGGCTCGGTCACGGTGGACGCGGCCGGCCCGATCAATGCCTCCTTGGGCGAGGGCATCGTCGTGAGAACGAGCGGCGGCGCCATCACGGTGACCGCGGGCGATATCAACGCCGTCGGGGGCATAGACGCCCGTCAGGATGACACCGGCGTGGGCGGCGGGGCGATCACCATCAACGCCAACGGGACGATCAACGGCGATACCGGGGCCGGTATTCTGGCGCATGGCAATGACGCCGTGAATGTGACGGTCGCCGAGACTGTAACCGGCGGGGCGGGCCTCGTGGTCCGCGGCGGCCAGCTCGGCTCGGGCGACATCTCGGTCACAGGCCCTGGCGGCTTCGTCGCCCTGAACGGCAATGCGGCCACCGTCAACAACCTCGGCTCGGGCAATGTCCTGTTCGACGTCTCGGGGCCGATCATCGCGAATGGCGGCGCCGGCGTGCTGGTTCGCAATGACACGACCGGCGGGGACATCAATGTCACCACGGGTGACGTGAGCGTGACCGGCATCGAGTTCAACGTTATCGACGTCCGCTCCGCCTCGGAGACCGGGGATGTCGTTGTGACGGCCAACGGCGCGCTGACCGGCGGCAGCGCCGGCGTGCTGGCCTCCATCGAAAACGCTTCGGGCGCCGGAGATATTCGTGTCGCCACGGCGGGGGCGATCGATAGCCAGGCCGGGATCTTCGCCAGCAACGCAGGCTCCGGCTCGGTCACGGTGAACGCGGCGGGCCCGATCAGCGCCGCTTCCAGCGCGGGGATTGTCGCGCTGGCGCACAAAGGCGCCATCGCGGTGACCGCGGGCGACATCACGGCGATCGGAGACGGCATCATCGCCCGTCAGGACGGCGGCGGCACGGGCGGCGCCGCGATCACGGTCAACGCCACCGGAACGATCAACGCCACCGGGACGATCGCCGGCCTGGACGGAATCGGCATCGTGGCGATCGGCAATGACGCCGTGAACGTCACGTTCGCCCAGAACGTAACCGGCGAATCCGCACTGCTGATCAGTGGCGGCGCGGGCGGGGTGGGCGACATTTCCGTGACAGGCGCGGGCGGTCTTGAGAGCGTCGACGGCGATGCGGCCTTCATCGAGAACTTCGGCTCCGGCGATGTCGTATTCGACGTCTCGGGACCGATTGTTGCGAATGGCGGCAACGGTGTGCTGGTTCGTGATACCGCGATCGGCGGGAACATCAGCGTCACTACTGGCGACGTGAGCGTGACCGCCCCTGTCCTTATCTTCAAGGCCATCGATGTCCGCACCGACTCGGAGACGGCGGATGTCAATGTAACGGCCAACGGCGCGGTGACAGGCGGCAGCACCGGCGTGCTGGCCTCCATCGACTCGTCTGCGGGCACGGGGGATGTCCGCGTCACCACGGCGGGGGCGATCAATAGCCAGGCCGGGATCTTCGCCAATAACTCAGGCTCCGGTTCGGTCACGGTGGCCGCGGCCGGTCCGATCAACGCGGCCTCGGGTGTGGGCATTGTCGCGCTGGCGGTCGATGGCGCCATTGCGGTGACCGCGGGCGACGTCTCGGCGGCCGTAGACGGCATAGTCGCCCAGCAGACCACTGGCGGTTCGGGCGGCGCGGCGATCACCGTCAACGCCACCGGGACGGTCAACGGCGGGGACGGGTTCGGCATCGTGGCGATCGGCAATGACGCCGTGAATGTCACGCTCGCCAGGAACGTCACGGGCGCATCCGGCATGCTGATCAGTGGCGGCGCGCAGGGCGCGGGCGACATCTCCGTGACCGGGGCCGGCGGTATCGAGGGCCTGAACGACGATGCGGTATTGATCGAAAACCTCGGCTCCGGCGATGTCGTGTTCGATGTCTCGGGACCGATCGTCGCGAATGGCGGCGCCGGCGTGCTGGTTCGCAACGGCGCGATCGGCGGGAACGTCAACGTCACCACGGGCGACGTGAGCGTGACCGGTGTCGAGTCCAACGTTATCGACGTCCGCTCCGCCTCGGAGACCGGGGATGTCGTTGTGACGGCCAACGGCGCTCTGACCGGCGGCGGCGCGGGCGTCCTGGCTGTCTCCTCCCCCGCTACTACGGCTACGGGCGATATCCGTGTCACCACGGCGGGTGCGATCGATAGCCAGGCCGGGATAATCGCCATTAACCTGGGGTCCGGTTCGGTCACGGTGGACGCGGCCGGACCGATCAGCGCGGCCGCGGGCACGGGGATTTTCGCGGAGACGATCGACGGCGCCATCGCAGTGACTGCGGGCGACATCGCGGCGGCTGAAGACGGCATTGTCGCCCGTCAGCAGAACGGCGGCGCGGGCGGCGCGGCGATCACCATCAACGCCAACGGGACGGTCAATGGCGGGATCGGAGTCGGCATCCTGGCGATCGGCAATGACGCCGTGAACGTCGCGGTCGCCGGCAACGTCTCTGGCCGGACGGGCCTGCTGATCAACGGCGGCCTGCAGGGCGCGGGCGACATCTCCGTGACCGGCGGCGGCGGTTTCACCAGCGAGAACGACGACGCGGCCACCATTCTCAACCTGGGGGATGGCGATGTCGTGTTCGACGTCTCGGGGCAGATCATCGCGAACGGCGGCAGCGGCGTGGTCGTGCGCGAAACCGCCGTTGGCGGGGATATCAGCGTCACGACCGGCGCGGTGACAGCCGAGAATTCCGCTATCGACATCGTGTCGGGTTCTGCCAGCGGCGACATCACCGTGGTCGCCAATGGCATCCTGAACGCAAACGATTCGGGCGTGTTCGCCGCTCTCCAGAATTCCGCGACCGGCGACATCACTGTGACCACGAGCGGTGAGATCAACGCGGCCAACGGGATCGACGTCCGGAATCTTGGCTCGGGCGCGATCAGCGTGACCGCGACGGCCCCGATTACGGCGGACGGGGGTGTCGGAATCAGCGCTCAATCGAGCGGTGGCGACATCACCGTGACCGCGGGCAACGTGACCTCCGACGCGACTGGCATTTTCGCCGGTCACGCGGCACTGGGCACGGGGGCGATCACAGTCCACGCCAATGGCAAGATCGACAGCGCCGAAGGATCGGGCATCCTGGTGTCAGGCAATGGCGCGGTGACGGTGACCGCCGCTGATATCGTGACCGGCGTGACCGGCCTTGCACTGCAAGGTGGGATCTTGGGGACCGGCGACATCTCGGTGACCGGCGCCGGCGGCTTTGTCAGCCTCGACGGCGCGGCGGTCGAGATCTTCAATCGGGGTACGGGCTCCGTCCTGTTCAACGTCTCGGGGCCGATCAGCGCGACTGGTGGCAGCGGTGTTGTCGTCAGGGACAACGGCGCCGGCGGAAACATCGACATCACGACGGGTGCGGTCACCACGGGCAGCAGGCATCAGGGCATTGTCGCTATCACCAATGCGGACAACGCCGACGTTACGGTGACGGCGAACGGCGACCTGAAGGCGGGCGCAACCGCACTGATCGCCGGGATCAGCCAGACCACGGCGACGGGCAACGTAAACGTCACCACAAATGGATCGATCACGGCACGTGACGGGATCGACGCCGAGAATTTCGGTTCGGGCTCGATTACAGTAACGGCGGCGGGTCCGATCGCGGTGACCAACGGGCGCGGCATATCCGCCCTCGGGGGGAGCGGAGACATCACGATCCGGGCCGGCGACGTCAGTTCCGTCGGGGGCGCGGGCATCGGTATCGCTCGCCTGATCGCGGGACACGACACTGACGCCACGATGAACCTGACCGCCGGCAATGTCTCGGGCACGGTCGGTATCGACATCGACAACGGTCGGGGGGCGGTTGCAATCACCGCCAACGGCAAGCTCACGGGGACGATCGGTGAAGGTCTGCGGGTGTTCGGTGATGGCTCTGTGAGCGCCATCCTGAGCGACACCGTCACCGGGGCGAGCAACGGTCTCTTCCTGCTGGGCGGGATCGGCGGTTCCGGCGACGTCTCCGTGACGGGCGCCGGAGCGATCGTCGGCCAGAACGGCGAAGGGGCGGCAATTCAGAATAGAGGCGGCGGCTCCACGACCGTCAATCTGTCGGGCGACATTCGCGCGACCAACGGTCGAGGCCTCGTTGTTTCGGCAAACGGCCCGGTCGACCTGACGGTGGCGGACGTGTCGGGCGAATCGGGCATCGCCGCCAGCGTCGATGGCGCCGGCCGGCTCACCGTCACCGCCAACGGCGACGTTGTAGGTACGGAGGTCTTCGGGATCCTCGCCCTATCGGACGACACCGGCGACATCGTCGTTGACGCCTTTAATGTCACAGGTGCGACTGAGGGCATCGCGACCGTCAATTTCGGAACCGGCTCAGGCTCAACCTTCATCCACGCCCGCGGCACGGTCGAAGGCGGGGACCTTGCGATCGATGCCTCTTCCGCCGGAACCGTTGGCATCTTTAACGACGGCGTCATTCGCAACCGTTCGGGAGCGTCGGCGGACGACGCGATCTTGGCTGTGGGTGCAAACATCAATCTGACCAACGCCGGAATCCTGGTGGGCGGGGTGACCCTGCGAGGTGATGACAACAGATTCCTCAACCAGGGATCGTGGAACAACATCGGCGGTGAAAGCGTCTTCATCGGCAGGGGCGACCTGCTGACTAATGCGTCCGGCGGGTTGATCTTGGCTGGTTCCGACGCTGACGTGCTCGAGCAGACGCTGTGGCGTGGCCTGGAGTCGTTCCGGAACAGCGGCCGCATCAACCTGTCCGATGGCGGCGGCGGCGATGTCGTGATGACCTCGGCGGACACCGTGTTCGCCAACGGCTCGGTGCTGGAGATCGACCTCGGCGGCGTGAACGGCTCCGATGCCTTCGCGACCGCCGGAACCCTCGACATCCAGGAGGGCAGCCGCCTGGTCGTGAATGTGGTCGAGCCGCTGGTCCTGAACTTCCGCTATGTGGTCGCCCAGGCCGATGGCGGCCTGACGGGCCGGTTCGAGATGGAGGACCAGCTCCTGACGGCCTTCCTCGGCCTGCGCGACATCTATACCGACACCACCGCCTTCATCGAGATCGCCCAGTTGCGGCCCCTGGCGGCCGCCGGGGTCACGCCGAACCAGAAGGCGACCGCGGCGGGCGCGGACAGCCTGGCGGACGACAACGCCGTGCGGGGGGCGCTGCTGCGGCTCCCGAATGACGCGGCGGCGATCGACGCCTTCGATCAGCTGTCCGGCGAGGTCCACCCCGTGGCCCGCCGGGCCATGGCCGACAACAGCCGCCTGCCGCGCAATGCGGTGCTGGACCGATTGGCCGATGACGGGCGAACCGGGTCCGTGTGGGGGCGTGGGTTCATCGAGGAGCGCGTCTCCGATGCGGACCTGAACGCCGCCAGGGCGGAGCGCGACACCGGGGGCGCCCTGTTCGGCGTCGACCGGATGCTGGGCGACCGGTTCACCGTCGGCGTCGCCGCGGGTCGGTTCAACACTGATCTCAACATCAACGATCGCCACAGCACCGGCCGGATCCAGACGGCCCAGGCCCTGGCCTATGTCGGAGGCCGTGTCGGACACTGGGGCCTGCGCGCCGGGGTCGGCTATGCGGAAACCTCGACCCACACCGAACGCCAGATCGCCTTCCCCGGCCTCAGCGCCTCGCCCGAGGCGCGCTACGACGGCTCGGTGCTGCAGGGCTTCGTCGACGCCGGCTATCGCATCGCGCTGCAGAGCGGCTACCTCGAGCCGTTCGCCAGCCTGACGAATATCCGGGCGGAGACGGACGCCTTCACGGAGACATCCGGATCGGCCGCCCTGTCGGGCGAGGCGAATACGGACGAACTCACCATCTCGACCCTGGGCCTTCGGTTCGGGACCCGTCAGGTCGGGGCCTTCGCCCTGCGCGGTTCGGCCGGATGGCAGGAAACGTCGGGCGATCTGAATCCGGACGGCCGGCACGCTTTCGACGGCGGCTCGACCTTCACGGTGCTCGGGGCCGCGCAGTCCGATCGCGCCGCGGTGGTTGACCTCGAGGCGGAGTGGCGGCTGTCGCCGAACATGACCATGGGCGTGGCCTATGACGGCGTCCTCGGAACCGAAGGTGAGGACCATGCCGTCAGCGGCAGCTTCAGGATCGCTTTCTGAGGCTGACGCGACGCCCTGGGACGCCATCAGACACGGTGGCCACCCGAAGTTGGCCGGCCCGGGGTCCGGGTCGGTCTGCCTCGCTTCGGCGTCAGTTCTGCGAGTCCGGGTGATCCATCTCGCGAGGACGCGACTTTCGGAGCAATTGCGAGAAACACCTCAGCCAGCGACTGAAGCCCAAGCAGGATGTAGACGACACCGGCGGCGCCGTTGAAAAGCGGGTTGCACAGCCTCGCCGAGAACGTCACTGGCCTGTTCACCCGGGGCTCCACAGTGTGAGGGGAGGCACGAACTGGCCGCGGTCCTGAACGGATGGTCAGGATCGCCGACGTTCGGTTTCCTGACCGCCCCCTGACTTGTGGCGTCCTCTCCGCGCTCATCGCGGAACGGAGTCCTGTCGAACAGGAGCCGGACACCGCGGCAACGCAACCCTGCCGGAGCTCAGCTCTTGATCGGAAAGGTGAGGGTCGCCGTAAAGCCCTCCGGCCCGACCTGTGTCGTCAAGGACCCCGCGGGGCCGTACGTCGCCGCCAGACGCTCGCGTATGTTGCGCAGCCCGGTTCCGGTGCCGGCCGCGAGCGAAGGGTCGCCTGGGCCGTCGTCACTCACGGAGAGATTTATGCGGTCTTCCAACCGCTGAGCGACGACGCGGATGTGCACCCGCCGGGCCGCGGGGGCGACCGCATGTTTGATGGCGTTCTCCACCAGCGGCTGCAGCAGGAAAGCCAGGATCGGCGCCTCGTGGAGGTCCTGGGGGATGTCCATCTCGACGACAAGGCGGTCCCCGAAACGGATGCGTTCCACTTCCAGATAGGCCTGCAACGCCTCGGTCTCGTCCGCCAGGGTGACCATTGCCGACTGGTTGGCGAGAAGCGAGGCGCGGAGGAAGGTCGCCAGACTCATCGCCGTGGCGTCGGCTTCCTTGAGGCGGTTGGTGACGATCAGCGCCGACACCGAATTGAGGGCGTTGAACAGGAAGTGCGGATGCAGCTGCAACCGCAAGGCCGCCAGTTCGGCGCGCTGGGCCGAATTCTGCGCTTCGATCAGTCGTCGTTGCGACAGCAGAAGGCTGTCGGCCATGGCGTAGCAGCCGAACACCCAGAAATAGATCAACAGGCTGATCCGGAGTCCCGCGTCGACGACGCCCTGGGGCGTACGGACCACCATCGCGGCTCCCACACCGGGAGGCATCAGGTATTGAACCACCCAGCCGGATATTCGTGCGTCCAACAGCGCCTGAAGTCCCGCGAGCACAATCACCGCGAGGCCGGCCAACAGCCAACGTCCCGGCCCCTTCATCCCCTCGGTGCGGCGGATGAGTTCGTGCAGGGGCCAGGTCAGGAGCAGGCCGTGCACTGTCCAGATGAAGGGGAACAGCAAAAGCTCGGCGTCCGTGTGCAGCGACAGGGTGAACAGCAGATGGCCGACCAGCGCCAGGCCCCATAGCATCAAAGCCAGGCTGATCGAGCTCCACCGGGGCGAAAGGAGCAAGGCCGAGACCCCTGCGGGGGGGCGAGAGTGCAGGGGAACCATTCAGGGGACTCGCCAGGCGGACGACGTCGTCCGGAAGGCGCCGAGTCTTCCCCAGGAGGCCGCCGAACTCAACTGGCCAAAAGCCGCTCCCGGCCCCCTTTGTCGCATCCATGGCGGCATTCGCAGCGCCCGGGCCGCTTCCATCGCGGCCATGTCCGTCCACGTCTCACCAGGGGTGTTCCGCGCCTGGCCGTGACCCTAGGGGTCGTCGCCCGGCCGCCGCACAGGCCGGATGGCCCGGCCGCAGGACCCGAGGATATGTTCGTCAGCCTGGATCTTGCCCCGCCGCCGCCGCCGCCGGTCCGGCGACCCGGTGGACCCAGGGCGGCCGCCGCCGGAGGCGCCCAGGCCGTCGCGGTGTTTGTCGGCAAGCCATCGGGGACGGCGGCAGCGGAGAGGATCGCGCGCGACGGCGGGTTTGAAGTTGTTCGGGTCAACGACGCCGCATCGGCGGAGGACTTGCTCTCTCACCGCTCCGCGGACCTGATCGTTCTCGACGGCGGCCTGGACGGCCCGATCGACTTCGGCGCCTGTCTCCGGTTGGCCTCATTGCGCGCGGGCGCCGTCCTGGTGATCACTGACACGGACGATGAGGTCGATCGGGTGCTGGCGCTTGAGCTCGGCGCCGACGACTGCGTCTCCCCACGCTGCGGGGATCGGGAGTTGGTCGCGCGAATGCGGGCCCTGGCCCGCCGCGGCGGATTTTCGAACGCGCCGTCCCCCGGGTCGAAAGGACTGCGTTTCTCCAATTTTCGACTGGACCTGGTGACAGGCGATCTACGCCGCCTCGACGGAACGCGCGTGTCGTTGCCCCGCTCTGAATACGACCTGCTTTATCTGTTCCTGAGCAATCCGGAGCGCGTGCTATCGCCTGACGATATCCGCGCGGCCTGCAAGGGCGACGGGTGGCTCGACCCCAGAAATGCGGCGGTTCGTGTCTCGCGGCTCCGTCGTCGCCTCCGAGCCGAGGCCGGGCGCGACCTCATACGCACGGTTCACGGCCTGGGTTACATCCTCGATACGCCGGTTGCGCGCGCCTGACTTTTGCGCGCCCTATGCGACAAATCCGGTCCCTGACGCGACAAGGAGGATCGCGTCCCCGCACGCGATCTCTAAAAGGACCATTTCTGTGGCGGGTTGCGATCGGCATGCGAGCACCGAAGGCTTTCCGTGAGCCCGATATCAAGCAGGCCCTGCTCATCGCGGTCGGCGTCTGGGCCGTCGCCGTGCCCGTCTTCATGGCTCCCACATTCGCCGCGCCGCAACCCGCGCCGGCCTGGTCGTGGCTGGCCATGGGGCTCGTGGCCCTGGCCGGCATCCTTCTGACCCCGATTCTCCTGGTGGTGGTGCGGGTCGCCGACCGCTGCACCGGGCAGGCGCCTCGTCTCGTTCTCATCGTGGCGTCCGTGGTCGTCGTGGCCCTGATCCATTCGGTGATCGACACGGCGGTGCACGACATCCTGCTGTCGTGGTTCCGCCCGGACGCCCAGGGCACGATGTTCGTCAATGAAGAGGGACGGGCGACGCCTGCCCCCATGCACTACTACGTCCTGATGAATTTCATCATCCTGTTGTGGGTGCACGCGGGGGTCACCGCTCTCGGCGTGTTGAGCCGCTTCAACATGAAGATGCGCCGGCAGGAGGTCGCAACGGCCGAGGCCAGAGCGGCCGCCAATCACGCGCGGTTGACGACCCTCCGCCTCCAGCTCAGCCCCCACTTCATGTTCAATACGTTGAACGCGATCTCCAGTCTGATCCTCGTCAACCGCAACGCCGATGCAGAGCGAATGCTGACGCGCCTGTCGGATTTCCTGCGGGCGTCACTTGGTCCGGAAGAGGCCGAACTCGTGCCTTTGGCTTCGGAGCTCTCGGCGGTGAGCGCCTACCTGGACATCGAAAGCCTGCGCTACGACGGCCAGCTGAACGCGGAGGTCGTGAGTGACGAAGGCCTCCACGAGGCCAGGGTGCCCACCTTCATCCTTCAGCCGCTGGCGGAACAGGCCGTGGCGCATGCTGTCAGCCCGCCGCAACGAAGGGCGACCATCCGACTGCAGGCGTCGAGCGAGGGCGTGGACAGGCTGGTCGTCACGATCCGGGCGCAGGCCGCTGACGGCAGCGGGCCATCCTCGCCGCCGCCTCTGGATCTCACGGCGGTGCGCAGTCGGCTCACCGTTGTTTATGGCGGGCAGGCGGGGATCGAGGGAACCTCGGACGCCGGCGGGTTCACCGCGATCGCCCGCCTGCCGCTGAAACGCGATGACCGCAACAGAGAAGGCGTCCAATGAATCCGCTACGCGTCCTGCTGGTCGATGATGAGCCTCTGGCGTTGGCCCGGCTGGAGGTCGGCTTCAGGGACATCCCGGAGACCGTGATCGTCGGCCTCGCCCAGAACGGGGAGGAAGCGGTCGAGCGGATCGACTCGTTGCGCCCCGATGTGGTGATCCTCGATGTGAAGATGCCGCTTCGCGATGGTCTGGAAGTCGCCAGGTCGCTGAGCGGAAACGACGCGCCGGAAGTCATTTTCGTCACGGCCTATGAGCAGTTCGCGCCCAGCGCCTTCGAGGTTGAGGCCGCGGACTATCTGCTGAAGCCGATCCGCTTCGAGCGGCTGCGGGTCGCCGTCGAACGCGCGCGCCGTCGCCGCGCCGCGCGCGACTCCGGGGCGCGTATCGAGGAGCTTGAGAGCGTGGTCGACGCCCTGCGCGCGGACACGCGGACCCGAAGCGACGCGGCGCCCCAGTTCGAAAGCGAGTTGTGGGTTCCCAGCCTGCATGGCGCCGTTCGGGTCGCCACCGCCTCGATCATCTGGATCGAAGCCGCGCGCGACTATGTCATCCTGCACACCGCCGCCCGGAGCCTCATTCTCCGCGAGACCATGGGCCGGATGCAGGAGCGGCTCGACCCGGCGCAGGCGCTGCGCGTGCACCGCTCCGCCTTCGTCAACCCCGCCGCGGTGACAGGCATCCAGCGGCTGGGCAAGGGCCAGATCGCCGTGGTGCTTTCAGATGGGCAGGTGGTGACGGTCGGACCCAACTATTCCCAGAGCGTGTTGAGCGCGCTGAACGCCCGCGGACATCGCTGATACCCGCCGCGGTCCTGCACGGTCACGTTCAGGACGGGGACGGTTGAGGCGCCGGGCTCGTCGCGGCGGGGGGCGGAGGGGCGGGAATCAGGTTCGCCATCACCAGCCTCCAGCCGATGGCCTGCTTTTGCCACAGGCGGACGTAGTGGCCGGTGCGGGGCTGCCCGTCCCGACTCCAGGCCGCCGCGCCATAGGTCCAGGCCATGTCGCCGGCCTCCGACGCTGCGCCGCCTTGCGCCGGTCCAAACTGAAAGGCGGCCGGCCAGGCGGAGAGGGCCGCGGCGAAGGATTCCCGACCGATCGCCGGCGGGCGTTGACCGACATAGAGACGGCCCGCGTCCGCCATCACCGCAAGGTGCGCGGCCTGCTGGTCCGTCGCGGCCTGACGCGCGAGCTCCGCCTCGACAGCCGCAACTTCCGCCAGGGCGGCTTGCGGCGAGACCGAGCCGGCGTCGGAGGTCGTCAGCAGCACCGGCTCGCTCTCGGGCCCGGGAGCCCCGGCCGCGCTGGCGCTCGAGCCGCCATCGTAGATCCACTTCCAGCCGCCGTCGGGCTGCCGCCGCCAGATCGTGAAGTAGTGCCCGGTGCGCCGGTCATCCAGAGCCATCGGACCGGTCGTGAAGCCGAGATCGCCCGACCGGGCGATGCCGGCGAAGTTGGGCCACCATCCCAGGGCGGGCTCGTCGGCAGGCCGGGGCGCTTCGGGCGGATAGGCGTCCCGCACCCTCCGGACCTCGCCGCCGCCGATCACGATGGCGTCGGGCGTCGACCACTTTGTGAAACTGCCCGTAATCCCGAGCCCGGGCCGGTCCGCGGCGAACGCGCGCTCGGCCGCGACCACGGCCGCTGCGTCCGGCGTCTGCGCCTGCGCCGGGATCGGGGCAGGGACAAGGAACAGGCAGGTCAGGATCATCGGGGATAGGGTCATGGCTGTCTCCGTCGTGGACCGTGGCCACCGGCCCCGTCTCCGTCCAGCACGGTGCGACGAAGATTCGTCGGAGCCCTCCGGAGTCGGACTCCGGGCTCCGCAGCGGCGCCGGACCCGACTACAGCGCCTCGAGGGCCTCGCGGTTTTCCTGCGTCAGCACACCCTGCCGGATGGTGTCGTAGATGACCTCCTGGACCACCTCGACCCGCTCGCCGTCGCCCCGGATGTCCTTGCCTTCCATCAGGCGGAACACCTCGGCCAGGGCGCCGGGACTCGTGACCGGGCCAATCCGGTAATCCGTACCGGGCGTCGAGCCGGATTTGGCGCTGTTGATGCAATAGAAGTGGAGCGGCAGGTAGACCGTATCGGGGGCCTCCTCCCTGTCGCGCAGCCGGCCCGGTCCGGAACCGGTGGGGGGAACCGTGAGCACGACACGCTCCACCAGAAGTCCGTTCTGGAAGCCCTCGGCGGCGGCGACGATCACCAGACCCGGAGGGAAGGTCACGCTTACGGGGCCGCCCGTGCGGTTGCGCACCGGCAGGCAGGCGCGAACCCAAAGGCCGCTGCCGACGTCTTCAGTGTAGGGTCTCGGGCAATTGCCGTCGTCGTCGGCGCCGACCAGCGGTCCGGCGATCTCCAGCCCCGCCGGCAGGCTGAACGGGGCGCCCACAGGGGAGCCTTCGTCGGAGCCGAAGCCGGGCAGGGCGGACTGCGCCGAGGCGGGCGGGCCGATAAGGCAGAAGGCCGTCAGGAGAACCGCAGCCGTTTTTCTCATCAGGGTCATCAGACGCCTCCGGCGCTTCAAACGCCGTCGGTGGACGACGGCAAACGGCGAGGGGAGAGCGTCCCTCTTACGAGCACGGTCCGATGAAGCGGGCTTCCATGCGTTGCTTGTAACGAGACACCTCGGCGCCCGCGGCCGAGACGACGAGGTCCAATTCACCGGCGTAACGCCGTTGGAAGTCGCCGCGCATCGTCATCCTTGTATGGCTGACATAGCCCTCGGAGGGGCAGGTGGATTCGACGGTGTAGACGCCCCCCGCCTTGCTGATCTTCGCGGGGCAGTCGTCGGACCCGGTCGGCAGGATTTCGGCCTCGTCGGCCTCGACGCATTGACGGACGACGTCGACCGCTCCGCCGTCCTCGGTGGTGCGGACCTCCCATTCGCCGGGTTTGATGCGAGGCAGATCCGCCGCGGCCAACACCTGCGAGCCTGCTGCGGACGGGGCCAGGCCGGCCGCACTGCCCTTACCGGGCCCCCCATCCGAGCAGGACGTCAGGATGAGCGCCGCCGCGCCAATGACTGCTAGCCGCATGGAAGCTCCGGGGGAGGTGAAACCGGGGCGTCGCGGCCGCGGCGGGAAGAGGAGAGGCGGGAAAGGTTCCGGGTCGCGCCGCGACCGAACTACGGTTCGCGTCAGCAGGACCGGTTCCGGAAGAGGTCGTTCAGGTGGGCCAGGCGCTCGGCCTGCGGCGTCGGCGCCGCGGCGGCCGGCGGCTGGGCCGGCGCGGCGTTTCCGGCCGCCGCGGCCTCACTGGCCATGCCCGCGAGCGCACCGACGACAGCCGCTTCGTTGCCGCCGTTGCCGCCGCCGAACAAGGATGCGCCCCGGGCGAGACCGCCGAGCAGTCCGCGGCCGACGGCCCCGGCGGTCTGACGGTTGCGTTGGGCGCGCTCGGCGTTCGCCGCCTGTTGCCGTACTTCCTGCGACAGGGTGTTGATGGCGCCGACCAGCGCTTCGCACGTCATCGCGCCGTCGTTCATGCGGACGACTTCATAAGGCTCCGCCGACTGGGCCTGAAGCGGGCCCGCGACAAGGCTGGCCGCCAGGGCGGCGCTGACAAGCAGACGGATTTGCATGGGAGCCTCTCTCTTCAGGGTTGCGATCCGAGCGTGTGGGGCGCGATCCATACGTTCCATCGGAATGCGACCAACGGGCGCATGTCCGCGACGAGGCGGCGGTCCGCCCGTGCGGGACGCCGTCGTCGATTCCAGGGCCGGTTTCGTCGCAGCCGTGCGGGCTCGTCGCGGCTTCAATCCTGTTTGTCGCAATGTCTCCCACTGATTGACCGTCCGTGTTCTGTGGCGCGGCCGTCGCCCTTACAGGTCCCCCCTTTCCGGGCGAAGGGCCGCCGTCCCCGGGTTCAGTCAGGGGGCGTCGTCCCGAGGGTGTCGCCGGGCGGCTGGCCCAACCGCCGCCCGGCGATGATCGAGCAAATTGCGTGTCGTGTTTCGGCGCGGACGTCCGAGACGGAGCTCAGTTGTTGAAAGCCAACCCGTTCAAGATCAAGGCGGTGATCACGATCGAGATCGACGCCGCCGACGCCTATGTGATCGAGGCCCATCGGCGGGAGCTCAACGCCGTCCTGGCCGAGTTGCAAGCCAGGCACGGGTCCGCCCGGATGAACATCACGGCGCGGCGACCGAGACTGAAGCCGCGCGCGGCGCCGCCTCCGCAGTTGGGCGCGAATTTCGAGATCGTGCGTGCCCGCTATGTCCGGTAGCAGGTTCGGCGCCTCGAGAAACGCCCTCGCCGCGATTGTCAGTCTTCTCGACGAGGCGTTCGACGACTTCACCTTCACCGAGTTGATCACCTTGCTCGCGGTCTGCGAGCATGAGGGCCTGTCCGTGTCGAGCGTCGCCAGAGTCTGTCGTTTCACCGAAGCGACCGCATCGCGCACCGTCCGGCGGCTGGCGCCGGCTGACATGCCGGGCGCCTTGCCCCCGGCGCGCGGATTGCTGACGCTGGCCCGGGCGCCAAACGACAATCGCTCACGGTATGTGTTCCTGACCGCGCGAGGGCGGGCGTTGTGCCAGGCCATCGATGTCATGATCGGAGATCCTGCGCGAGTGCGGCTTGTCGGGCCGGATTCCCGTCCCGGCTCGTCAGAGCTGGAGTCGCGGTCAAGCGGCGCGGCGTTCGCCGGTCCAGGCACGCGAGATGTGACGTGCGGATCGGTCGGCGCGGTGGAGCGGTCGGATCAACTGGCCTGCTCACTGACGGCCGGGAGCTAAGGGCTACGAAGAGGCATGGGCGCCCATCGGCGTCAGAGTTCAGTGGGTCTCCGATCAGATAATTACTTGCAAGATTGAAAAGATTTTATCCGTGTCAATGTAAACACGGACCAGAACTTGTGTTTAATCCTGTATCGTTCGGGCTCGACATATCGTTTTCAAGTTGTTCCCTTCGCATAGGGCGTGCGACTCCGCACGACATCTGGGATTGCCGGGCTGAATCTGGCGATTGTCCCTTTGCTGGAGGTCATCTTGAGAAAGAATTCTATCCGTGGGCGGCTCATGGCGTCCACTATCGTCAGCGGCGCGGCTCTGCTGGCCATGGCTGCGGTCCCGGCCGCGGCCCTGCTGGCTCCGACCAGCGCCCTGGCCCAGAGCCAGACGGGCAATCTGCGCGTCGCCGTCACCGGAGACGATGGCCAGCCGCTGGCCGGCGCGACCGTGACCGTCAACTCGCCGGACAGCCTGGTGTCGAGGATCGGGGTGACCGACGCGGAAGGGCGTGTCCGTCTGGGCGGTCTGGACCCCGCCACGAACTACACCATCCGCGTGACGGCTGCGGGCTATGACGACTACAGCGCCACCAACGTCGCGGTCGTCAGCGGTCGCGACCTGAGCCTCGGCTATGTCCTCGTCAGCGGCGCGAACTCGGCCGCGACGGACGTCGGTGACGTGATCGTCACGGGCCGCTCGCTCGCCGCCGTGGATGTCACCTCCGCAACGGTCAGCACCGTGCTGACCCTTGAAACCATGGATGCGCTGCCGACGGGCCGCAACTACCAGAGCTATCTGCAACTCGTTCCAGGCGTGAAGCCGTCGAGCACAGGCAACCCCTCGTCGCGTTCGGGCGTCAACTATTCGGACATCGGCGGGGTCACGGGTCAATCGACCGACAACGCCTACTATCTGGATGGCGTGGACGTCACCGATCCCGAGACCGGCACCTTCGGCTCGAACTTCAACTCCGAGATCATTCAGGAACAGCAGGTCATCGTCGGCGGCGTGCCGGCCGAGTACGCGGGCGGTTCGGGCCTGATCTCGCGAGTCATCACCAAGTCGGGTTCAAACGACTGGCACGGGTCGCTCAACTACTACCTCCAGAACGACGATCTGGTGGCTGAGGACCGGCACGACTCCTCGGGCGGATTCTCCACCTACGACACGGCCTTCACCTTTGGCGGGCCGATCATCCGCGACCGCCTCTGGTTCTTCTCCTCGTACCAGAAGCGATCGCGCGAGGACGAGGTGTTGGACGGCACCTCCGGCGCGGCGCTGCGGACGGTGACCAATGACGCCGAGTACGCTTTCGGGAAACTCACCTGGCAGATCACGGACAACGACCGCCTGTCAGCCAGCTATTTCTCCGACCCGACCGAGATCAGCGGCTCGAACCTCTCCACCGTGCCGAACAACCGGGACAGGGCCCGGGTCCAGGGCGGCGACAACTTCAAGATCGACTACACGCGCACCTGGGGCGACCTCCTGGTCAACGCCTACTGGTTCCGCCACGAGGGCGAACTGACGGACATCTCGTCCGACCAGAGCATTCGGGACACTGTGGCGTTCCTGCCGGCCGCGAATGCAACGGTCGCGCAGCGGTTCCGGGGCGGCTTCGGTTCCGACATCGCGCGGCAAAAAGACCGCGAGGAGTTCGGCCTCAGCGCCGAATACTACCTCGACACCAGCTTCGGCACCCATACGCTGAAAGCGGGCTACGCCTCCACGAGCAATGTGTACGGGGAAGACAGCACCGTTCCGGGCGGCGTGACCTATCAGTCGCTGGCGACCGCCTACGCCGGTACGACCTTCGCCCAGTTTACGGATGACGGCGCCCACTGGACCAACAGCCCGTTCGTGAGCGACGACATCGCCCGTATCCAGACCGCGCTGGCGCTTCCGGCCAACGCGACGGCCCGCGCCGCCGTCGACACGAACAACGACGGCACGGTCAGCGCGGCTGAAGTCAACGCCATCGCCTTTACGAACTCGGCCGGCAGCCCCTACGGCAACATCAACGCCTACCGCTCCCAGCGCACCGTCGCGGCCCCCTATGAAGTCACCAGCGAAGGCCAGTCGTTCTATATCCAGGATACCTGGACGATGGATCAGCTGACGGTGAACGCCGGGCTCCGGGCCGAGAAGTGGGAGCATTTCGCTTCGGATGGCTCGAAGACCGCCACGTTTGACTGGGAAATCGCGCCGCGCCTGAGCGTGGTCTATGATCTGGTCGGCGATGGCCGCAGCAAGGTGTTCGGCTTCGTCGGTCGCTACTACGACCCGATCCGCAACAACATGTCTGATTTCGCCGGCGCCCTGACCGGCCCGGTCGATGAGGAGCAGATCAATATCGCCGGCCAGTGGGTCACCTTCCGCACCCGCGGCGGCGCCACGACCCCGGACGCCCTGTTCGCGCCGTCGACGAAGACGCCCTACACCGACGAATACATGCTGGGCTATTCGACGACCTTCGGATCGAGCATCGGCTTCACGGCATCGGTGGCTCACCGTGCGACGCGGAACATCCTGGAAGACTTCGATCTGAGCGTTTACTCCGATCCGAACGCTTCCGGCCCCGGCGTCGCCGGCCCGAACTCGCTGTTCTACCTGCCGCTGTCGTACTTCGGCTATTCGTCGGCGCCGAATTCGAACTACGTCCTCGCCACTCTGCCGGGCGGAGAGCGCAACTACACCGGTCTTGAGCTGACGCTGACCAAGTACAAGACGGACAACTGGTTCGGCCAGATCTCCTATACGTTCAACCAGGCCGAGGGTAACACCAACTCCGACTCGAACGCGGACTACCAGGGCGACGTGCTTTGGCTCGACCCGCGCGCGCCCAACGTCTACGGCAAACAGGCGGGCAATATTCCGCATCAGTTCAAGGCCTACGGCTCCTACGAGTTCGACTTCGGCCTGGAAATGAGCGCCGTGTTCAACTGGAACAGCGGCGCCCTCTATACGCCGGCCACCCAGGTCAGCGGCCGCTACTTCGCGCCGCGCGTGTCCACGGCGTACGAGTATGGCGGCGCCACCACTCGCTGGCTGCAGCCGGGCTTCGTCGGCGGCTCGCAGACTCCGTCGTACTACACGCTGGACATGCGCTTCAAATACGTCGTCGACATGCCGATCGGAGAAACCGAACTGTTCCTGGATGTCTTCAACGTCCTGGACAAACAGTCTCCGATTGACGTTCAGAAGCTCATCGCTGGTGACGGGACCTACGGGTTCCGGGAGGCCAACGACTGGGTCGAGCCGCGCCGTGCCTATCTGGGCGTGCGTTACTCCTTCTAGATCCGGGAAGTTCGTATCGGATAGATCAGGGCCGGCGCGAAAGCGGCGGCGCGGGGCGGCGGATCTTCGGGTCCGCCGCCCTTTCTTTTCAGGCCCGTCGGATTGGGCGGCGATCAAGGGCGCCGGGCGCCGGGAACCTTGATTGACCCCTGCGCTCCGGGCCCCGGCCGTTTCGAGGCGTCTGGCCGCTCCATCAGCCGACGACAGCGAGTCTCCGATCTCCGGGAAGAGCGTTTACGGACAGAACCGTTGCGATAGTCGGCCTTGCTGTTCGGCAGCGGATGGCGCGCACCACGTCATCGCCGTCCCGGTTCGCGGGGCCCGCGGCCTGCAAACGCCCGCCACGTCGGGCGATCACAGCCGTCCCAGCCCGCTGGAGACGTAGCCGGATGGTGCGTGATGAGCCAAATTGGTTGAATATATTCAAGTGATTAGGTGTGGCGGACAGAGAGGGATTCGAACCCTCGGTAGGCTTTCACCTACACACGCTTTCCAAGCGTGCGCGATCGACCACTCCGCCACCTGTCCGTTCCACGACCTCGCCCGAAGGCCAGCGTGTCGCCGGATTGGTCTTTCCGGCGGAGGCAGGCTGATAGAACAAGCCGCCCCCCTCGGCAAGCGCCGCCGAACATCCCATATAGGGCCTCGAACGTTCGACCGGAGTGCGCGCCATGCTGATGAAGAAATCCCACGAGATGCCGACCCGCGAGGCGGCCCTGCCCGGACGTCCCGACCCGGTGCGCACCGACGAGGTCCACTACGTCACCGGCCGGCCGCTGAAGGGCCCCCATCCGGAAGGGTTCGAGACCGCAATCTTCGGCATGGGCTGTTTCTGGGGCGTGGAGCGGGTGTTCTGGCAACTGCCGGGCGTCTGGGTCACCGCCGCCGGCTATTCGGGCGGCTATACGCCCAATCCGACCTATGAGGAGACCTGCACCGGCCTGACCGGCCACGCCGAGGTGGTGCAGGTGGTCTTCAATCCGCACGAGATCAGCTACGCCGAACTGCTGAAGACCTTCTGGGAGAACCACGATCCCACCCAGGGCATGCGCCAGGGCAACGACCTCGGCACCACCTACCGTTCGGCCCTCTACTACCTGAACGACGCCCAGAAGGCCGAGGCGGAGGCCTCGCGCGACGCCTACCAGGCGGCATTGTCGAAGGCGGGGCAGGGCGGCATCACCACCGAGATCGCCCCCGCCGGGCCGTTCTACTTCGCCGAGGACTACCACCAGGCCTATCTGGCCAAGAACCCCGGCGGCTATTGCGGCATCGGCGGCACCGGCGTGACCTGCCCGATCGGCGTGGGGGTGGACGCCTGAGCAGGGACGGGACGAGGGGCCCTGTCGCCGCCTGATCGAATGCGATCGGTGTTCGACGAAGAGGGATGATCATCGCCGTCCGGGGCGCTAGGAGTCGCTCCTTCAACAGGGGATCCTCCATGCGTCTCGCCAGCCTCGCTCTCGCGCTCGTCCTGATCTCGGCCCCGGCCGCCGCCGCTCCCCAGGTCCCGCCGGCCGGCGCCCAGGCGGGGGCCGAGCTGGAGCCGATGAAGCTGGAGGCCGGCGTCTGGGACGCCGTCGTCACCTTCCCCGCCAGCACGCCCGACGGCCAGCCGACCACGGCCCACGGCGTCCAGGACAACACCCTGCGTTCCAACGGCTCGTGGCTGATCAACGAGTTCCACATCGAGGGCATGCCCTACGAGGGCTCCGGCATGTGGGGCTGGGATGCGGCGACGCGCCGCTACGTCGGGGTCTGGGGCGACACGAATGAGCACCGGATGCGTCAGGACATCGGCTACTGGAACGCCGACACCCGCACCATGATCTGGCACACCGACCTCGTGCGCCAGGACGGCATGGTCACCCCGATGAAGATGATCTCCCGGTATGACGGCGACCGCCGGACCTTCGACATCTTCGCCGTGGGCTACAAGACCGGCGCTGAAACCCTGCTGGTGCACATGGACTTCACCCGCCGGGCCGCCCCGCCTGCGTCCTAGTCGGCGCGCCGGGCCGCCCCGCCGGCGTCCTGGTTGACCGGCCGGGCCATCTCTTCGGCGATCCAGCGGTTCATCCGCTCGTCCAGCAGGGCCATGGGCAGGGGCCCGTCGACCAGCAGGGCGTCGTGGAAGCGGCGCACATTGAACCGCTCGCCCAGCGCCTGTTCCGCCCGCGCGCGGATCGCCCGCAGCCGGATCTCGCCGATCTTGTAGGCCGTGGCCTGACCCGGCCAGCCGATATAGCGCTGCAGCTCGGTCTCGATATTGTGCGGGGCGAGGGCCGAGTTGTCGCGGAAGCACGCCCGCGCCTGTTCGATGTCCCAGCCCAGCCAGTGGAGGCCGGTGTCCGCCACCAGCCGGCAGGCCCGCCACATCTCATAGCTCAGCCGCCCGAACCGCTCATACGGCGTGCGGTAGAAGCCCATCTCCTCGCCGAGGAATTCCGCATACAGGCCCCAGCCCTCGGTGAAGGCGGTGACGTCGACGCTCTTGCGGAAATAGGGGCCTTCCTCGGCCTCCTGCTGCAGGGCGATCTGGATGTGGTGGCCCGGCGCCGCCTCGTGCAGGGTCAGGGCCGGGAGCTCATATAGCGGCCGCTGGTCCAGCCGCGCGGTGTTGACCATATAGCCGCCCGCCACCCCGTTCTCCATCGACCCGGGGAAGTAGCGGCCGGTGGTGTAGTTGGCCTCGATCTCGGCCGGCACCGGGCGCACGCCGTAGGGGGTGCGGGGGAGGGTGCCGAACAGGGCCGGCAGGCCGTCATCGGCGCGCTTGGCCATCTCCGACGCCTTCTCCAGCAACTGCTCCCGCGATGTGGCGTAGAACTGCGGGTCGCTGCGCAGGAAGGCGAGGAAGGACGCGAAATCCCCGGTCCAGCCCGCCGCCTGCATCTCCGTCTCCATGCGGGCGCGGATGCGGGCGACCTCCTCCAGCCCGATCTGATGGATCTGGTCGGGCGTCAGGTCCGTGGTGGTGTAGCCCTGCGTCAGGAAGGCGTAGAGCTCGCGCCCGCCCGGCCGGTGGACCAGGCCGAGACTCTCCGGCGCCCGGGGCAGGTAGTCCTCGCGCAGGAAGCGGACCCATTCACGGCGCTGCGGCATGATTCCGCCGGCGACGGCCCGGGCGGCGCGGGCGCGCAGGGCGGCCTGGCCGGCGGCGGGAATGGAGTCGGGCAGGGCGGCCAGCGGCTTCAGCAGCGGATCGGTCGCGGGCGTATAGGCCGCTTCCGGCTCCATCAGGCTCAGCGCATTCTCGACGATGGAGCGCGGCTGGACGAGACCGCTTTCCAGCCCGCGCCGGGCGTCCTCCAGCGGATGGCGCCAGAAGTCCGGCATGGCCTCCAGCCGGGCGATCCAGGCCTCGGCCTCCTCGCGGTTCGTGATGCGGGTCACGCTGGCCAGATAGGCCGCCGACTGCCCCGGCCCGCCCTCCGAGTTGAAGGCTCCGATCCGCCCGGTATCCAGCGGGATGCGGGCCAGGGAGCGCTGCAGCACCCAGCCGAGAAACGCATGGTTCAGCCGGTCCTCGTCGCCGAGCGAGGCGGGATCGATCGCGGCGAGCCGGTCGGCGAAGCCCTTGAGGGCCGGCTCCTGGGCCAGTTCGAAGGCGCGCGACACGTCGGGCAGTCGCGACAGCGCCTCGCGGTCGCCCTCCATTCCCGCCGAGATCGGGTCGTTGGCCCGCAGATACGCCTCATAGTCGGCCAGCAGGGCGGCGAGCGCCGGATCGTCGGCGTTGCGCGCCGCGGCCGGGGCCGTCTGCGGCAGGGGGCGGGCCAGGGCCGGCGCAGCGGCGGCGAGCAGGGCGGCGGCCCCGATGGCGATCACGGTCTTCATGGCGTCCCTCCGACTGGCGCGGGACTGCACCGGAGCCGGAGCCGCCCGTCAACCGCAGAAGGCGAAGAAGCGTTCGATGTTCGGCGCGGAGCCGGGGTGCGGCGCATAGGCCTCCCGTTCTCCGTCGCGCCACAGGGCCATCCAGCCGACCCTGCGGAAGCGCTGGAACACCGGCTCCCCGGTCGCGGCCTCCGCCGTCAGGATGACGCCGTCGTTCAGCTGGGACGGCTCGGCGGAGGCCGCCAGGCGCGCGGTCTCCCCGCCCGCTTCCACGACGATCTCGAACTTGGCGCCCTTGTCGGCGATCGCCACCACCTCCAGCCGTCCGGCGCCGCGACGACAGTCGAAGCCCAGCTTGAGGTCGTCGCTCTCCGCCAGTCCGTAGGCCAGCCGGGCGGCGTCATCGTCGGCGTTGTAGAACCAGTCGTAGCCCGCGACCGGCTGCGGGGCGCCGCTCCCTCCGGCCGCGGCGGCCGGGACAGGGGGCTCGACCGTGGCGCAGGCGGCGGCGCTCACGGCCAGGCCGGACAGGATGAGAAGGGCGCGAAGGCGCATCGAAGGGCTCCGGGCGATCAGCCCGAGCACAGTTCGGTGAAGCGGCGCAGTTTGGCAAGATGGGCCCGCGGCACTTCCACGGCCCGGCGTTGCTCGCCGACCGCCGCGCTCATCCGGCCGTCGGCGGCGAAGGCGGCGAAGACCGGGTGGTCGGTGCGCAGGGTCAGTTTCAGCGCCCCCCGTTCGGCGGTGGACTCCGTCACGGCGGTGGCCTGACCGGCCGTCACCCGGGCCATGCCCGTCTCGGCCGGGCCGCCGTAGAAGGCGACGCGGGCCACGCCGGAGGCGGGATCGCATTCCAGGGTGAAGCGCAGGCTGGGCGTGTCCGGCACCTCATGGGCCAGAGCGACGCGGGCCTCGTCGGCGTAGAGCGTCCACGTCCAGGCCGATTCGGGCGGCGCGGCCTGTGTAGCCAGCAAGGCGAGGCCGAGGAGATTGGCGATCATGACTCAGCCCCCGCTGATGCTCTGTCACGGGATGTGATCAGACCGTGTCGTTTCCGCAATAAGCCAAAAACTGCTCCACAAGACGCTGTTCTTCGGTGTCGGCGGTCAATTCGAAGTGACCGGCGTCGCCCTCGACCGCCAGCTTGCCGCTGCGGGCCAGCGTCTGAAGAACCGGCGCACGCAGCGGGATGCGGGCCTCGTCGGCGAGACCGCCTTCCAGCGGATCAATGGCCGCCGCTTGGGTCGAGGCCTTGATCAGGCGCGGGCTGGCCGGCTGCATTTCGCCATAGACCACCGCCTGGGCCTGGCCGGGTTCGCAGGTCATCATCAGCGCCAGCTGATCCGAATTGGCCACGCCATAGGCCAGTTTGGCCATCGGGCCCTCATGACTCAGGTGCCAGCCCATCGCCGGGGAGGCGGCCGTTTCGGGGGCGGAGTCGGTGGCGCGGGACTGGGCGGCGACCGCGATCAGGCCGAGGGCGGCGACAGCGGGAATGGCGAACTTGAACATGGGAAGGATACTCGCGTCTGACTGGCAAACGCGGGTTTCCGTTAACGGTTCACCGCTCCGCTTCCGCGAATTTCAGTCCTGCGCGATCAGAACGGGCTGAACCGCTCCACCAGCGACTGGGCCGCGGGCGTGGCCTGGACCCGGCTGATGTCGCCGCGACCGCCGTAGCTGATGCGGGCCTCGGCGATCTGGGTGTGGGCGATGGTGTTGGCGGAGCTGATGTCCTCCGGCCGCACGATGCCGGCCACGGTCAGTTCGCGGACCTCGCGATTCGTGCGCACTTCCTGCCGGCCCTGGATGACCAGGTTGCCGTTCGAGAGCACGTCGGTGACGACGGCGGCGATGGTCAGGCTGACCTTCTCGGAGCGGTTGACCGAGCCGGAGCCGTTGGCGCTGGATTCGCCCTCCAGCCCGACAAGGTTGGCGGGGTCGAAACCGCCGGGGAAGGCGCGGCCGAGGCTGTTCTCGAGGCCGAAGAAGTTGGTGATGCCGCCCGACATCTCGTTGGTGCGGGTCCGCTCCGTCGAGTTCTGGGTCTGGGCGCGGTCATCGATGTCGATGCTGACGGTGACGATGTCGCCGATGCGGCGGGCGCGCTGGTCCCCGAAGAAGGTGCGGGCCCCGGTGCGCCACAGGCTGTTGGCGCTGGCGGCCCGCTCGGCCCGCTGCTGCTCGGGGGAGGGCAGATAGACCTGGCTGGTCGGCACCAGAGCGGCCGGATAGCCGATGGGCGCCAGCTCGGGTCCGCGCACGGCTTCGACGGCGGTGGAGCAGGCGCCGAGCGCAAGGGTGGAGGTCAGGACGGCGGCGGAGACGATCAGGGCGGTGCGCATGGGTACTCTTTCCCCCTATCGGGCGGCGAACTGCTGGGTGCGGAAGGTCTGGGCGGCGGGCCCGGCGATGGCCTGGCCCGGGGCCGTGGCGACGGCGTCGAAGACGCGGCCGGACTGGAGGTTGCGGATCGCCAGGCGCTGGCCTTCGGCGGCGTTGCCCTCGGCGCGGCCGGAGATGGTCAGGCGCACGCCCGCCGCCTCCCAGGCGACCTCGACGATGTCGTTGCGGCTGATGATCCGGTCGGCGTAGGCGCTGCGGACCGGGGTCGCGCGGACGGGCGCCGGCGCGGCGGGTGCGCTTGAGGCGGCGAGGGTCGCCGGCGCGGGGGCGGCGGCGGCGTGGCGGACCACGACCCGTCGCAACCCGGTCGGATTTGCCCAGTCCAGGCCCGACTGGCGGGCCATGGCCTGAAGCTGGCCGGCCTCGAACACGACGGAGGGGCCCGAGCGGGCGCCGATCACCACGCCGGAGGCCGATCCTGCGCCGTCGAAGACGTCGCCGAGCGTGACCTGACCGTCCCCGTCCACCGGATTGGCCTTCAGCGTGACCGGTCCGGCGAGGGCGGGGCCCGCGAGCAGCAGAGCTGTCGCGGCGAGGATCAGCGCCCTCACGACTTCACCTGCGCGCTGACCGACAGCATCTGGTCGGCGGTGGTGATGACCTTGGAGTTCATCTCATAGGCCCGCTGGGCGATGATCAGGGCGCTGATCTCGGCCACGGCGTCCACGTTCGACGCCTCGGTATAGCCCTGCAGCAGCTCGCCGAAGCCGACCTCGCCGGGCGCGCCGACGTTGGCGGGACCCGAAGCGGCGGTCTCCAGCAGCAGGTTGTCGCCGATGGCCTCGAGGCCGGCCTCGTTGAAGAAGGTGGCCAGCTCGATCTGGCCGACGACCTGGGGCTCGGTCGCGCCCTGGGTGATGACCTGGACCTGGCCCGACTTGGAGATCGTGACGTCGATGGCGTCTTGGGGGATGTTGATGTTCGGCTGCACCGCATAGCCGTCGTCGGTGACCAGCTGGCCCTCGCCGTTGAGGGAGAAGTTGCCGGCCCGGGTGAAGGCTGTCTCGCCCGAGGGCATCAGGATCTGGAAATAGCCGCGTCCATCGACGGCGACGTCATAGTCGTTGCCGGTCTGCGAAGGGCTGCCCTGTTCGGTGACGCGGTAGACCGAGCCGGCCTTCACGCCGGCGCCGATCTGGATGCCGGTCGGAACGACCGTGCCCTGGCTGGACGACTGCGCGCCCATCCGTTCGACGTTCTGGTACAGCAGGTCCTGGAACTCGGCCCGCTGACGCTTGAAGCCGACCGTGTTCATGTTGGCGATGTTGTTGGAGATGACCTCCACGTTCAGCTGCTGGGCGGCCATGCCCGAGGCGGCGGTTCTGAGCGCTCGCATATCCGGTTCTCCTTACGCGGCCCGACCCAGGCGCTCGACGGCGCGGCGGGACAGGTCTGTGGTGTTCTCGATCATCCGCGTCACGCTCTCGTAGGCGCGCTGGATCTCGATGAGGTTGGTGATCTCGAGGATCGGATTGACGTTGGATCCCTCCAGCATCGCCTGACGCACCTGCACATCGTTGGCGGCCTGGGGGGCGGCGTTGGAGGCGTTGCGGTAGAGGCCGTCGCCGCCCTTTTCGAGCACGGCGAGGGTGTCGAAGCGCACCACGCTGAGGCGGCCGACCGGCTGGCCGTTCTGGCTGATTGTGCCGTCGGCGGCGACAGCCGGCTGGCCCAGCGCCGGGTCGAGGATGACGTCGCCGCCGTCGCCCTGGACCACCGCGCCGCCCTGGGTGGTCAGCCGGCCTTCGGGGTCGAGGGTGAAGGCTCCGTCGCGGGTGTAGGCGTCGCCGGCCCCGTCCTTCAGGGCGAAGAACGCGCCTTCGCCCTCGATGGCGAAGTCGAGGCTGCGGCCGGTCTGCTCAAGCGCGCCCTGGCCGAAGTCGCGGCCGACGCCGCTGTCCATGACGAAGCTGACGCCCGGCCGTACGAAGGCGTTGCGGGCCCGCTCGCCGATCTCCTCGCCGAGCAGCAGCTGTTCGACCTTGAAGCCGGTCGTGTCCGCGTTGGCGATGTTGTTGGCCACGATGTCGAGTTCGCGGCGCAGCGTCATCTGGCGTGACAGTCCGACATAGGCGGCGTTTTCCACGGGCGGCTCCTTTCGCCCCGGTCCTTCGCAACGGTCATGCCAACAGGGTTAATCCAGCAAACACGGGCGTTGCAGCTGCAAAGCCGCCCGCGGCGCCCGGCAGGATTTGCCGGTTCTTAGCGCCTCGTTAACCAAAAACGTCTCGAATGGATCGAGAGATTCTCGGGGCGCGCGGCATGTTCAAATTCGGCAAGAAGAAGGGCGCGGCGACCGGCGAAGACGCCGCCCTGCCGGCGGTCGTCGAGGGCGCGCCCGCTGACGGCGACGGCGAGGGCGACGCTCCGCCCGCGAAGAAGAAGCTGCCCCTGCTGTTCATCGTCATCCCCGCCGCCTTGCTGGTGCTGGGCGGGGGCGGCGGCGCGGCCTTCTTCCTGATGCAGCCCAAGGCCGAGGCGGCCGAGGGCGATCACGCGCCCGAGAAGAAGGGCGGTCACGCCAAGACCGAAAAGAAGGACGGGGGCCACGGAGCCGCCGCGGGCGGCGAGGCCGATCCGGCGCTCGGCGTCATCAGCGAAGGCCCGGACGGGGTCACCTTCTACACCCTTCCGGACATTCTGGTGAACATCCAGGCCCCCGACGGCCGCCCCACCTTCCTCAAGCTCAAGCTGACCCTCGAAATGCACGACGCGGCCGTGGCCGAGCATCTGCAGGCCGAGATGCCGCGGATGCAGGACATGTTCCAGGGCTTCCTGCGCGAGCTGCGCCCCGAGGACCTGGCCGGGTCGGCCGGCAGCTTCCAGCTCCGCGCCGAGATCCTGCGCCGCGTCAACCTGATCGCCGCCCCGGGCAAGGTCGACGCCGTGCTGATCGAAGAAATGCTGGTGAACTAGCATGACCGACGCGGCCTTCGCCGAGAGCCCCGACCCGCTGGACGAGATGGACCCGCTGGCCGAGGCCGAGCCGGCCACCCTGTCGGAGCGGGTGCTGAACCAGGACGAGATCGACAGCCTGCTGGGCTTCGACCTCGGCGACGACGACAGCGCCGAACGGACCGGCATCCGCGCCATCATCAACTCGGCCCTGGTCTCCTACGAGCGCCTGCCGATGCTCGAGATCGTCTTTGACCGCCTCGTGCGGTTGATGACGACCTCTCTGCGCAACTTCACCTCGGACAACGTCGAGGTCAGCCTCGACAACATCTCGTCGATCCGCTTCGGCGACTATCTGAACTCCATTCCCCTGCCGGCCATCCTCGCCGTGTTCCGGGCCGAGGAGCTCGACAACTACGGCCTGCTGACCGTCGACTCGAACCTGATCTACTCCATCGTCGACGTGCTGCTCGGCGGACGTCGGGGCACGGCGGCGCTCCGCATCGAGGGCCGGCCCTACACCACCATCGAGCGGGTGCTGGTCCAGCGCATGGTCGAGGTCGTCCTCGCCGACGCCCGCGCCGCCTTCGAGCCCCTGACCCCGGTTCACTTCAATCTCGACCGGCTGGAGACCAATCCGCGTTTCGCCGCCATCGCCCGGCCGGCCAACGCCGCCATCCTGGTCAAGCTGCGGATCGACATGGAGGACCGCGGCGGCCGCATCGAGCTGCTGCTGCCCTACGCCACCCTCGAGCCCATCCGGAAGATGCTGCTGCAGCAGTTCATGGGTGAGAAATTCGGCCGCGACAACATCTGGGAAGGCCACCTGGCCACCGAGCTCTGGACCACCGGCACCGAGGTCCGCGCCGTTCTGGACGAGCAGCAGCTGCCGCTGTCCCAGGTCCTGGCCTTCAAGGTCGGCGACACCCTGATGCTCAACGCCACCCCGGATTCGGAAATCTCGATCCGGGCCGGCTCGATCCCGCTGACCACCGGCCGCATGGGCCGCAAGGGCCAGCATATCGCCGTCCGCGTCGAGGCCCCCGTGGACGTCGAGACCGCCTCCAGCCTCGCGAAGGGAAGACGCTGATGACCGGGATGATCCTCGACGGCGTGCTGATGCTGCTGCTGGTGGCCGCCCTCGGCTACGGCGTGCGGCTGGAGCGCAAACTGACCGCCCTGCGCGAGGGCCAGCAGGCCTTCGCCTCGGCCGTCACCGAGCTGAACGCCGCCGCCGGCCGGGCCGAGTCCGCCCTGGCCTCGCTGCGCGCCTCGGGGCAGGAGACGGACCTGCTGCACGACCGCATCATCAAGGCCCGCGAGGTCAAGGCCCAGCTCGAGTCCCTGATCGCCCGCGCCCCTGCGTCGGCCCCGGCCGCCGCCCCCGCCGCCCCCGAGCCCGTCCGCGCCGCCGCCCCGTCTCCGGCGGCTCCGGACGACGAGCGCGCCCTGCGTATGGCCGCCCTGGCCGAGCGCATCCAGGGCCTCGCCACGCCGGCCAAGGCTCGCGCCCCCGGCGGAAGCAATGTCGCCGCCATCCTCGGCGCCATGACCGCTAACCAAACCGCGAAGCAAAGCCTCAACCGCGCCCGTCGCAGTCTCGACGAAGACCTGTTCGCCGCCTGATCGCGGCCTCCCATTCCCTCTGAGTAGCCGATCATGAGCAAGATCCCCCGCCTGCTGCCCCTGATCGCCGTCGCCATCGGCGGGGTCGTGGTCGTCCGCGCCGTCGGCGTCGCCCCCGGTCTGTTCGAGGGCGCGCGGGCCTGGGCCGAGGAGGCCGCGCCGGCCTCCGCTCCGGCTGCGCCCGCCGCCGCCGTCTGCGCCCTGACGCCGGAGCAGCTGGCCCAGCAGGCGGGCATCTCGCCGGCCGAGCTGCGCATCATCCAGTCGTTGTCGACGCGCCGCACCGAGCTGGACGCCCGCGACGCCGATTTCGCCTCCATGCTGCCGCTGATGACGGCCGCCGAACAGAAGCTCGACGCCAAGGTCGCGGCCCTCGCCGCGGTCAAGGCCGAGGTCCAGGCCCTGCTGGGCCAGGTCGGCGAGCGCGAGAAGGCCGAGGTCGATCGTCTGGTCGCCGTCTACAGCGCCATGCGCCCGCGCGAGGCCGCCCGGGTGTTCGCCACTCTCGACGACGACGTGCGTCTGCCGGTGGCCGCGGCGATGCGGCCCCGTTCGCTGGCCGCCGTCATGGCCCAGATGGAGCCGGCCGCCGCGCGCGAGCTGACCGAGAAGCTCGCCGGCCGGTTCGCCGACCAGCGCCAGCTCGCCGCCCGC
>NZ_JAKFDS010000048.1:0-7640 GCF_036676055.1 Brevundimonas sp.
CGTCGGCGCCGGCGTCGTGTCGAAGATCACCGAGTAAAAGGCCTCAAGCCGCGAGCCTCCGCGAGGCGAGCATAGGCCAAACAAGACAGAACGGCCCCCGGAGCGATCCGGGGGCCGTTTTGCTGTCCGGGGGCTGGCGAATTTCGCGGCCATGCCGAATATGGGCCATGGTTCTCGCCCTGCTCATGCCCCTCTCGCCGGTCCAGACCGCGCTGGCCGCCCCCGATTGCACCGCCGCCGAGCATCGCCAGCTGGATTTCTGGCTGGGCCGCTGGACGGTGGTCGAGACCAGCACCGGCGCACATGCGGGCGAGAGCGTGATCGAGCCGATCTATCGGGGCTGCGCCATTCGCGAGACCTTCGAGAGCCCGACGGGTTTCGTGGGAGGCAGCACCAATCTCTGGGACCGGGCGGCCGGGGAATGGGTCCAGTTCGGCACGGGCTCGACCGGCGCGCGCATGCTGTTCACCGGGGGCTGGGACGGCGAACGAATGTCGCTGTTGACCAGCCAGACGCGGACCGGCCGGCCGCCCCTGCTGATCCGCATGAGGCTTCAGCCCCTGCAGGACGGGAGCGTGCGCCAGTGGTCGGAGATGTCATCGGACCACGGAGAGACCTGGCGGCCCCGCTACGACTTCACCTACCGCCGGGCCGGCTGACGGCCGCTCAGAGGAATCGCACCTCGACCCCGGCCTTCACGGCGGAGGCGAGCTGTTCGGCGTCCCAGTTGGTCAGGCGGACGCAGCCGCTGGAGACGGTCTTGCCGATTTCCGCCGGCGCCGGGGTTCCGTGGATGCCGTAGGTGTCCCGCGAGAGGTCGATCCAGACCGAGCCCACCGGGTTGTTGGGCCCCGCCGGCACGACGACCTTGCCGCCGCCGTCGCCGTAGCTGACCCGCGACGGGTCATAGGTGTAGTTGGGCTCCGGCGCGATCGCCCGGACCGTGTGACGGCCCGAAGGGGAGGGGGTTTCGCCGCTGCCGATGGTGGCGGGATAGAAGGCCAGCAGCTGCCCGTCGGCGTCGAAGGCCCGCACCGAGCTTTCGTCCTTGTCGACGACGATCCGCGCCACCTCGCCCTGCAGGCCGGACGGCCCCGTCGCGGCCACGACGATCCTCTGGCCGGCGCGGCCGAAGTCGACGCCCGGGTTCAACGCGTCCAGCAGGGCCTCGCTCATGTGGAATTTCTCTGCCAGCGCCTCACGGGCGTCGGCGTAGCCGACCGTCTCCAGCCGGGCCATGGCCTCGACGTCCTCGGGAACCGCGCCGATGAAGGGGCCGGCGGCATCCGCTTCGGTGATTGTATAGTCGGCCAGCACCGGGCGGCCGTCGCCGGCGGCGAGGCGTTCGAACACCGCCGCGTCCAGCGCCCCGTCGACCGGCAGATCGTGGGCTTCCTCAAAGGCGGCGATGGCCTGACGGGTGTTCTCCCCGCCCAGTCCGTCGACGATCCCGGGCGAGAAGCGGGTGCGGTCGAGCAGAATCTGCGCCCGGACCACGGCTGGGTCGGGCTTGGTCTCCCGGGCGAGGGCCGGCTCCGCCGCGTCGCCGCCGGCCGGCGCCGCAGTCTCGCCGGAGGGGGCGGACGGCGCGGCGCCAGGGGTTTGGGCCGCCGCCGGCGGGCTGAAGGTCGCGGTTTCGATCGACTGACGCAGCCGGGTCGCCGCCTCCGAGCCGGGAGCGCTCGCCTCGACGACGCGCGGCTCGGGCGCGTCGTCGCCACAGGCCGCGGTGGCGAGCAGGGGCAGGGCGGCGAACAGGGCGAGGCGGCGAACAGTCATGGGCAGGCTCCGGCACAGTGGACCAGAGCAACCCCGCAAAAGGCCCCCCGTTCCACTCAGCGGAGCGCGGCGGCCAGTCCCTCGGCGGTGACCTCGGCCCAGCAGGCGTAGCCCGCGTCGTTGAGGTGCAGGTCGTCGGGGCCGACGCCCCCCCGCTCGAGGTCCGTCCAGGCGCCCATGGCGGAGAAGCGATGCAGCACGGCGTAGCCGACCCGGCCGCCCTCAAGGTCGATCATCCGCGCCGTCTCGCCCAAGGCCGGATTGCGGCCCCGGAACGACGGATTGACCGTTCCCTCTGGCAGGCGCTGCGGGTCGATCAGCAGAACGTCGACGCCGGCGCGATCGAGCACATCTTCCCCGCGCCGGAAGTCCGCGAAGAAGTCGTCCATCGGCCGGTCGCGCAGCACATCGTTGGTCCCCAGCTGCCAGATCACAAGATCAGGCCGCCCCGCCGCGATCTCCCGGGGCAGGCGGTCGGCGGTCTCCTTCGCGGTCTCGCCGCCTATCCCCTTGTTGATCACCGTCACCTCGACGCCCGGCAGCCGCCGTTCCAGTCCGGCTTCCAGCAGGGGAACGAAGCCGAGGTCAGGCCGGCTGGCCCCGACCCCCTCGATCGAAGACGAACCCATGGCGAGGATAGTCAGGTTTCCCGCCGCCACCCCCGCGCGGCTGCGGCCGAGGCCGCCGTTGGCCGCGACGTGATCCGCCGTGACGGGACAGGCGGCAGGCGCGGTCTGGGGCTGTGCGGGGCGGGCGAGAGCGGGAGAGGAGGCGGCGAGGAAGACGAGGGCGATGGCGGCGGCGGACTTCAAGGGTTGGGCTCTCCGGTGGCGGGGTCGGTGGCGGTCTCGCCGCTGTTGCTCGAGCCTTCCGAGCCGGGGGACTCCTGGGCGGGTCGAGGCGGCTCGCCATCGCGGGGCGGCGTGCGCTCTTCCTCGTATTCGTTCTGGCGTCCGGGCGGACGATCGGTCGGGGAGGAAGGCGACATCAGGGGCTCCACTGAAGGACGGGATGGACGCAAAGGCAACGCCTGCGCGGCGCGAGGGCTCCGCAGCAACTCATTCACCAATCCTCTAAACCGTACTGAAATGGCCCCGGGCGCAGTCTGCCAGCGACCAACAGGACGCGGATCGGGACGAATGAACGAGGCGCTGGAGATGGAGATCATCCGGCCGGATGCGTTGCGTCCGGAGGATCGCGCGGCGTGGGACGCCCTGCGTGCGACGGAACCGGGCCTCGATCATCCCTATCTCGATCCCCGTTACACCCTTGCAGCGGGGGCTGTTCCGGGTGCGGCCGTGGCGGTCTTCCGGCGCGGCGGCCGCGCCGTCGGCTTCTTTCCGTTCCAGAGGCGCGGGCGGCTGATCCAGCCGCTGGGCGCGCCTCTGACCGACTATCACGGTGTGATCGCCGCCGCCGCCGAGGGGCTGGATCCCGCGACCGTGGCGCGGCGGCTGGGGGGCGTGCTGCGCGTCGGCGGCTGGTTGTCGCCCGCGGGCGAGGTTCCCGGCTTCATCGTCCGCACCCGTCTGGCCACCGACGTCACCGGCGGGCGCACCGCCCTCGCCGCCCGGCTGGAGGAACGGAGCCACCGCTTCTTCAAGAACATGCGCCGGCTGCGCCGCGGCTTCGAGCGCGAGCACGGCGAACCGATCTTCACCTGGGATGAACGGGACCCGGCGGTGCTGGACTGGATCATCGCCCGCAAGCGCGAACAGTACCGGCGCTCGCGACGACACGACGTCTTCGCCTGCGGCTGGACCGGAGACCTGCTGCGGACTCTGATGGAGACCCGCAGCGCCGACTTCGGCCTCCACCTCGCCAGCCTGCGCACGGCGGCGGGCGAACTGGTGGCCGCCGAGGCCTCGCTGGAGGACGGCCGCACCCTGCACCTGTGGTTCCCGACCTATGACGCCGCCTTCGCCCGGCACGGCGTCGGCACCCTGCTGACGCGGCTGGAGATGGAGGAGGCGGCGGAGCGCGGCTACCGGAGCGTCGATTTCGGGGCCGGGGACGAGGGCTACAAGACGGCGCTGGCCGAGCCAGCCGGGGTGGTGTTCGAGGGCGTGGCCGAGGGGCCGCGTCCCGACCTGACCCGCATGGCGGGGCGGCTGATGGCGGGCGGGCCGGGCCCGCTGCGCCGGTTCGAGCTGAGCCTGAGCCGTCGGTTCGACATCATCAACGCCTGCGAGACTCGCGCCGCCGACTGGTGGGCGGGCGCGGCCGGGGCCGCCGCCGCCGCGGCGCGCAAGAGTCTGGGAGCCTCAGCATGAGCGAGCGCCTGATCCCCGCCTTTGACGCCGCGCGCCGGGACGCCTTCGGCCGCACGCCGATAACCTACGCCCACCGGCTGCTTGAGACCGGTCTGTTCGAGGACGAGGCGCTGGCGCGGCAACTGGAGCGGCACCCGGCCGAGCTGTTCGACATCAACATCTTCCACTACGACGCCGACGACCAGGCCATGCTGCAGACCGGGACCAAGGGCCGGCGCGGCGGGGCGGCCCTGCTGGAGGCCGCGAAGGCCGGGCGGATGTGGATCCAGATGCGCCGCATCCAGGACCACTGGCCCGAACTGGCCGAGGTGATGCGGCGGGCCTTCGCCGACCTGTCCGACCATGTGCCGGGCTTCAGGCCGGTGCAGGTGACCGGGCAGCTGATCCTGTCGGCCCCGTCGGCCAAGGTGCCGTTTCACGCCGATCCGCCGGGGGTGACGCTGTTCCACCTGCGCGGCGAGAAGCGGATCTGGGTCTATCCGGTCGACGAGACCCATATGCCGGCCCGGTCGATGGAGAACATCGTGCTGGAGCAGCAGACGGAAGACCTGCCGTACCGGCGCGACATGGACGCCGCCGCCGAGGTGTTCGACCTGAAGCCCGGCATGGCGGTGGCGTGGCCGCTGCACGCGCCGCACCGGATCGAGAACCAGGGCAGTTTCAACGTCTCCCTGTCGTGCGACTACCAGACCTGGCGGTCGCGGATGACCAATGGGGCGCATTACACCAACGGCGTGCTGCGCCGCTGGGGCGCCCCGGTGCTGCCGGCGGACCGGGCGCCGATCGCCGCCCGGGCGGCGCTGTGGGGGGCGTCGATGGGGCTGAGGCGGCTGGGTCTGGTCCGGACCCGGCTGGAGTCCTACGAGCGGGCCTTCGAACTCGGCGACGAACCGCCGCCGCCGGACAAGGGCCTGATCTCGCCCCTGGCCATGCGCTGAACGCCCAAGGCGGCGGGCGACAGCGGCCCCCTCTTTCTTACAATGAGGTCATGACCTCGATTTAAAGTGACTCGGCGGGGGCCCGGTCGCACCTTCCCGGCACATTCCGGAGAGGGAACCCCATCATGAAACCCATCCTGCTGACCGCCGCCGCCGCCGCCGCGTTCACCGCCGCTGTCGCCGACCCGGCCCTGGCCCGGTCCGGCCCCGAGGTCGAGATTGAACACGCCGTCGCCCGCGTCGTGGTCATCGTCGAGGATCGCGCCGACATCGGCGTCGAGATTCAACAGGGCGCCTCGCGCCTTCCGGCCCTTCGCGTCGAGCGCAGCAGCAACGGCGATGTACGCATCGACGGCGGCCTCGGCCGCCGCCTCGCCGGGATCCGTATGGGCGACAGCCTCCGCAACTGCCGCTCGGGCCCGGATCGGACCCGGCCGGGGCAGGGGGCCTCGGTTGAGGTCCGCAATATCGGCCAGGTCGATCTGGACGACGCGCCGCTGATCGTCATCCGCTCGCCGCGGGAAGTGAACATCGACGCCGGCTCGGCCGTCTACGGTTCGATCGGCCGGGGCGCGACCTCGGTCGAGATGAGCAACGGCGGCTGCGGCGACTGGGTGATCGCCAACACCGACGGCCCCGTCGACGCGTCGATGGGAGGCTCGGGCGAACTGACCGTGGGAACCTCCCGGTCGCTGGAGGCCAATCTCGGCGGCTCGGGCCGGCTCACGGCCGGCGCCACCGGCGCCCTTGATCTGAATATGGGCGGTTCCGGGGAAGCCATGATCGCGGCGGTCGATGGCGATACCGATATCGCGATCGGCGGTTCGGGGGAGGTCAGCATCCGCCGCGGCCGGGCCCCGAACCTCGACATCGCCATCGGCGGCTCGGGCGACATCGACTTCGGCGGCGTCGCCGGCGACGTCAGCGTCTCCATCGCCGGCTCGGGCGACGTCCGCATCGCCGAGGCGACCGGCGCCGTCAGCCGCAGCGTGGTCGGCTCGGGAGACATCCGCATCGGCCGCTAGCCTCGGCGGCCGCTGCAGGCAGAGAAGGCCCGGGAGCGTGGAACCCCCCGGGCCTTTTTTGCGTCCGCCGTTCAGACCGTCGCCCAACGAAAAGCCCCGGCGGATCGCTCCGCCGGGGCTCTGTCGTTCCGACGTTCGGGACGCTTACAGCGAGCCGAGGATACCCATCACTCCCGAACCCGGCAGAGCCGCGCCGGCGCGGTCGCGCGCCTGCAGGCCGCCGCCGAAGCTGTAACGCAGGCCGACGGTCCAGGTGTCGACGTCCAGGTCCTCGATGTCCGAGTGCGACAGGCCGGCGGTCACCGAGAACGGCGACCTGGCGATCACGTACTCGGCGCCGACGCCGTAGGTGAAGCCGTCGACATCGGCGTCGTCGATGGTCATCCACGACACGCCGGCGTTCAGGCGCAGGGCTTCCGTGACGTAGAAGGCCGCGTCGCCGCCGACCGACCAGACGTCCAGATCGACGTCGTCGGCGGTGGTGTACGCCACGACGCCGGTCAGGGTCGCCTTGGACAGGTATTTCTGGACTTCGACGCCCGCCGTCAGGGCGGTTTCGTCAGCGACGTCGGCGGCGCCGACAAAGCCGCCGAAGCGCAGGTCCGACCCGGCCATGGTGGTCAGGTGGGCCGTGCCGGCCAGGGTCGTGTCATCGCTGGAGCCGTCGTCGAACTGGCTGGCGTTGGCGGCGACGGTGACGGTCCACTCGCCGAAGGCCGGCATGGCGACGACGCCGTCGATGGCATAGGCGTCGGAATCGGCGCTCAGCCCGCCGAGCTCGGCTTCCGAGTTGCCGTAGGTGACGCCGACCGAACCGATCGGGCCGTCCTGGGCCAGGGCGGGAGCCGCGGCGAAGGCGGCGAGGGCGGAGGTGACGAGGAGGAGAGACTTCATTTTTTCTTTTCCTTGCAGACCGCGGCCGGATTCGCCGCGGCGGACCGCTGCGGTATCAGCGGCCCGGACAGCGTTGCCATTACAAAGCCGTCACACATGGGCGGCATGGTCACCGTGTGGCGGAGCTGACACGCATTGTGGCCTTGCGGTGACAAAGTGACGGACGGATAACGGCGCTACCTCAACGAACGGTCATGAGACCGCCCGGATCGCCTTCGACGGGCCTCACCAAGTCGCCGTCATGCTTTCGCCGCTTGACGGAAGCGGAATCGATCTGCATAAGCGCCCACTCTTGTTGGACCGGCTGTGCACCTCGCTTGAGTTTGTGGTGCAGACGCGGTCCGCAGGAACGACCTGAGACCCTGTTCTTTGCAGTGACCCAGGACTTCAACGGCCTTCGCGGGAGACTGCGTGGGCCGATCGTTTTTGCGGACGTGCGTACTCTGAAGGCCTCGCGGCCTGAAGACTCCGGTCTTTGAAATGGTTCACAGGGACGCAGGTTCGCCTGCTTGGGAATAGCTACCGATATGGATCAAAGCATCCGCATCAGGCTCAAGGCCTTCGATCACCGCGTCCTCGACTTTTCGACGCGCGAGATCGTCAACACCGCCAAGCGCACGGGCGCGACCGTTCGCGGTCCGATCCCGCTGCCGACCCTGATCGAAAAGTTCACCGTGAACCGCTCGCCGCACGTCGACAAGAAGTCGCGCGAGCAGTTTGAAATCCGCACG
>NZ_JAKFDS010000049.1:0-83886 GCF_036676055.1 Brevundimonas sp.
GCTGGAGCCGATCGAGGACGTCGTCATCGACGTCGACGACGAATACACCGGCGTGGTCATCGAGAAGCTGTCGGCCCGCAAGGCCGAGCTGAAGGACATGGGCCCGTCGGGCGCCGGCAAGACGCGTCTGACGCTGAAGTCGCCGTCGCGCTCGCTGATCGGCTACCAGGGCGAGTTCCTGACCGACACCCGCGGTTCGGGCGTGCTGAACCGCGTGTTCAGCCACTATGAGCCGCACAAGGGCGCCATCGAGGGCCGTCTGAAGGGCGTGCTGGTCTCGAACGGCGATGGCGAGACCGCCGCCTTCGCCCTGTGGAACCTCGAGGAGCGCGGCGTCATGTTCGTCGGCGCCGGCGAGAAGACCTACCAGGGCATGATCATCGGCGAGAACGCCCGCTGGGACGACCTCGACGTCAATCCGATGAAGGCCAAGCAGCTGAACAACATCCGCGCCGCCGGCAAGGATGAAGCCGTTCGCCTGACCCCGCCGCGCCGCCCCAGCCTCGAACAGGCTATCGCCTATATCGAGGAGGACGAGCTGGTCGAGGTGACGCCCAAGTCGATCCGCCTGCGCAAGCAGGTGCTGAACCCGTCGTTCCGCAAGAAGCGCGTCCGCGAGGACTAAAGACGACGCTCCGGGAGCGGGAATCGGCCAATTCCGGCAGGCCCAAGGTGATTTCGGGGCAGGCGGAACGGCCGGGAGCATGACCGGTTGCCACATCGGTGCGAGCGCCAGGCTCGCGTAGATTTGAGGCAATCCCATGCGAAAGACCGCGCTCCTCACGGGTGTCGCCGGCCTGTTCCTGATGTCCGCTCCGGCGTTCGCGCAGGACGGCACGGCCCCGCAGACCCCTCCGTCGACGACGGCTGAAGCGCCGACCCTGTCCCTGCAGCCCGGCGCCACTGTGCGCGGCTCGGATGGGGAACTCGGCGTCCTTGTTGGCGCCCGCCTGAACGGCGGTCGCCAGCAACTGACGGTTCAGGGCGCTGACGGCGTCGTGCGCGCCGTGCCGATCGACGGGATCCGCCAGGAAGGCGATGTCGTCGTCGTCGACTTCACCCTCGAACAGTACGGCGCAGCCGACACCGTGACCCAGCCCGCGACCCCCGCCACGCCGGCGGAGCCGGGCGTGACGCCGGCGACCCCGGCGACGCCGGCCGTCCCGGGCGTCCGCAACCAGGACGATGCGGACGACGCCATGGACGAGGACATGGATGCTGACATCGACGACGGCGCGGAAGCCGACGAGGGCGAGGTCCGGGGCGCCACGCCAGCCACGCCGGCCGTTCCGGCCACTCCCGCCGAGCCGGGCGTGAGCCCCGCCGTCCCGGCCACGCCGGCTGAACCGGCGAGCCCGCCGGAGCCGACGCCGCCGACCCTGCCGCCGGAGACTCCGGCCTCGCCGAAGCCGGGCGAAGGCCCGGGCGCTGCTCCCGGCAAGCCGAACGGCTGATCGCACGAAGCGCAAAAGAGAAGGGCGGCTCCTTGCGGAGCCGCCCTTTTTTTTGTGCCTGAAGAGGCGGACCGTCAGGCCCGGCGTTTCACCAGACCCAGCAGGAACAGCAGGACGATCGCGCCGAGCGTGGCGACGATGATGCCGATGATCCAGTTGCCGCCTGCGTCTCCCCCGAGGAGGGTGTTGTAGAGGAAGCCGCCGATCAGGGCGCCGACGATGCCGACGATCAGATTGGTCAGGAGGCCGTGGTTGCGCCCCATGATCTGTTCAGCCAGCCAGCCGGCGATAATGCCGATGACAATCCACGCAATCCATCCAAAACCGCTCATAGTTCGCTCCTTCCAGCGATGGTCGATGGCCGTTTAATGCGCTGGAAGCGCAACGGTTGCCGAGGGTCCGTCGAACGGGGTTCGGCGGTTATCCCCTGCTGCGGGAAGGCGGCACGGCCCTTGCCCCCGGAAGGGCGAGCCGTCCCGCATCGGGACAGGTTGATAACCAGGGGACTTGGAGCCATGGCCACCGACATCGACCTTCATCTCGGACGCCGCCTCCGCCGTCGGCGGCGCCTGCTTGGCCTGACGCAGCAGCAGCTGGCCACCCAGGTCGGCATCCGCTTCCAGCAGATCCAGAAATACGAATGCGGCGCCAACCGCATCTCGGCCGCCCGCCTGTGGCAGCTGTCCGAGGCGCTGGAATCGCCGGTCAGCTATTTCTACGACGGGCTGGAAGAGGCCATCGAGCGCCGCGAGGCGGCCAACCAGGGCGGCGAGATGTTCTCCCGCAAGGAAACCCTCGACCTGATCCAAGCCTATTACCAGCTGGACGAAAAGCCGCGTCGCCGGCTGCTGGACCTCGCCAAATCGCTCCACGCGGATGGCCAGACCGCCTGAGCCGCGACAATGACACGGTGACATGAGGGCGGGGCGTGAGTATCCCGCCTGCATGACCGAGTATGAAGCGTTCGCCGTCGAACTGGCCCGCGAGGCCGCCCGCGTGTCCCTGCCGTATTTCCGGGGGGCGTACGAGCAGACGGACAAGGGCGGAGCCGCCGGTTTCGACCCCGTCACCCAGGCCGACCGCGAGGCCGAGGCGGCGATCCGGCGTCTGATCGCCGACCGCTATCCGGACCACGGCGTCATCGGCGAGGAATATGGCGAGGACCGGCCCGACGCCGAACACGTCTGGATCCTGGATCCGATCGACGGCACCCGAGCCTTCATCGCGGGCCTGCCGCTGTGGACCAATCTGATCGCCCTGAGAACGGCGGGGCGGCCGATCGTCGGCGTGATCGGCCAGCCGTGTCTCGACGAGATCTTCCTGGGCGGCCCGTCCGGCGCGCGCCTGCTGAAGGCGGGCGGCGAGACGCCGCTTGCGGTGCGGTCCTGCGCCCACCTCAATGAGGCCCTGATCGCCACCACCGACCCGGACCTGTTCACCGGCGCCGAACTGGGCGCCTGGACCCAGGTGCGCGCCGCCTCCCGGCTCGCCCGGCTGGGTTGCGACGCCTACGCCTACGCCATGGTCGCCGCGGGGCGGATCGACCTGGTCGCCGAGAGCGCGCTGAAGGTGTGGGACTGGTCGGCGCTGGTTCCGGTGATCGAAGCCGCGGGCGGCGAAGTCACCAACTGGCGCGGCGGAGTCCCCGACCACGACGGACAGATCCTGGCCGTGGGGGATGCGCGTCTGCGGGATCAGGCGCTGGTCGCCCTGCGCCGGGCGGCCGCCTAGGCGGCCTCTGTAGGCTCGCGCTCGACGAGGGGGCCGGGGATCGGCGACAGATCCTCGACCGGGGAGACATAGGCCCCCATGGCGTCGAACTCGTCGAGGAAGACCGCGCGCAGTTCGTCGGTCTCCATGATCACCTCGTGCTTCGCCCCGGGGATCTCGACGTAACGGCCGCGGCCCAGCCGCCGGGCGGCCCATTTGTTGGTCTGTTTCCAGACGCGGTCGTCCTCGCCGGCCTGCACGATCGCCACCGGGACCCGCACAGCCTTCAGGGCCTTGGGCTTGAGCGCCCGCTCGCCCGCATCCAGGGCAAAGGCTAGCCAGCCCCAGGTCGGCCCGCCGACGGCCAGATGGGGGCAGGCGTAAAGCTGCTGCCGCCACTGCTCGTAGCGGCTCTCGTCGGTGGTCAGGGCGTCCTTTTCGAAGGTGTGGTCGAACGGATCGTCGGGATTGTCGAGCACGTAGTCGCCGGCCTTGCCGTGACGCAGGTTCCACCGGACCGCCAGCTTGACCGACCACATCGACCGCTTGCCGGTCCTGATGCGCAGCATCGGACTGGTCAGCAGGGCGCCCGAAAAGCGTTCCTCACCGGCCTGCAGGGTCATCAGGTTGAGGACCCCGCCCATCGAGTGGCCGACCATGATCCACGGCTTGGGGGCGCGGGCCTCCCAAGCGTCGAGCAGGCGGGCGTAGTCGTCGAGGAATTCCTCGACCGCCCGTGCGTGGCCCTTGAGCCGGTCCGGCAGCAGCCGCGCCGAGAGGCCCTGACCACGCCAGTCGTGGGCCAGAACGCACCAGCCTCGGGCGAGGAAATTGCCGATGACCTCGAAATATTTCTCGATCGGCTCGGTGCGGCCCGGGCTGATCACCACGGTGCCGCGCGGCTTGCCGGTAAGGGCCGACGGCGTCCAGAAGGCGGCGCGCAGGCGCAGGCCGCCGGCTCCGCGGAACCACTCTCCGGTCCCGCCCGGAGGCGCGGACGCGCCCGGAACCCCCATCAGGGGGGCGTTGGCGGCGTAGGCGGCGGCTCGGCTCACTCGGGTTTCCTGAATCTCAAGGTCATGCGGTCGCTTTCGCCAATCTCATCGTATTTCGACCGGTCGAAGGTCGGGTCCGGCGGCGATCCTCTCGGGGCGGTCAGACCCATCGGCGGCAGGGTCTCGACGCCGAACGGATGATCCTTGGTATCCCTTTCATTCGCGTTGATTTCCGAGGCCGCGACGAAGGCGAACCCGGCCTCGGCCGCCAGCTGTTTGACGAACGCTTCCTGGACGTATCCGTTCGCCGCCGTCGGATCCTGATCCTTGTCAGGCCCCAGACGGTGCTGCTCGATCCCGAGCACGCCGCCGGGCCGCAGCGCGGCATAGGCGTCGGCGAAGGCCTTTTCCGCGATGCCCGCCGCCATCCAGGCGTGGATGTTGCGCATGAACAGGACCAGGTCCGCCGTGCCGGCCGGGGCCACGGGACCCGAGGAGGCGCCGAATTCGGCCAGTTCGATCTCCCCGTAGAGACGGCGATCGTTGGTGAAGCGCTTCTGGAAGGCCGCCATCAGTTGGGTCTGCGCCGGATCGGCGCCGGCTCCGGTCTGGAAGCCCGCGGCGATGTAGCGGCCGTCGCCCTCGGCCAGATAGGGCGCGAGGATCTCGGTCCACCAGCCGCTTCCGGGCCAGAACTCGATCACTGTCATGCGCGGCTGCAGGCCGAAGAAGCGCAGGGTCTCCATCGGGTGACGCCAGACATCCCGGGCGCGGTCCTGGGCGCGCCAGGGCCCGGCGACGGCCCACTCCAATGATCCCTTGGGGGGACCGTCCGGCTGGGGCGGCGGTTCGGCGGTCTTCTCGCGATTGCAGCCGGCGAGGACAAGCAGGGCCGCGCCGCCGGAAAGCACGCTCCGGCGCGACGCAAACGGTCGCCAAGCTTGTGTTTTGTCAGCCATTCACGTCCCCCGCGAGGCGACCGCGCCGTACGGTTCGTCCCCCGTCGGCGAAGGGCTTAACCCTGTTCCCGCGACCGGTCAAAGCCGTTGCGGCGGCGCTCGTCATCAGGCCGGCTTGCGGAAGCGGAGGGTCATCCGGTCGCTTTCGCCGATGGCGTCGAAGGCGGCCCGCTCGGCCTCGGTCAGCGGCGTCGGCCGGTCGGTGGCGACGCTTTCGCGCGGCGCGCTGACGCGGGTCGGGGGCAGGGTCCAGACACCGTACGGATGGTCGTGGTCGTCCTTCGGATTGGCGTTCAACTCGCTGCGCGCGTCGAGCACGAAGCCGGCGGCCAGGGCGGCCCGGATGACATAGCTCTCGGGCATGTAGCCGGTCGGCGCGGTCTGGTCGGGGTTGAGGCCGTCGACGCTGCGGTGCTGCTCCACCGCCAGCACGCCGCCGGGTTTCAGCGCCTTGAAGAAGGCGGCCATGTAGGGCTCCGTCCGGCCGGACCGATGCCAGTTGTGGAAGGCGCGGGCGACCACGATCATGTCGGCGGCTCCGTCGGCGACGCCCATGCCGTCGAGCGGCCGGTTCACCGGGACGTAGGTTCCGCCGGTGGCGGCCGCGTAGGGCTCGAGAATGTTGCGCCACCAGCCGGCCCGGCCCGGCTCGATTTCGACGACGGTCGACCCCGGCGTCAGACCCCAGAAGGTCAGGGTCTCGAACGGATGCCGATGGACGTCGCGCGCGGTGTCAGCGGCGGGGCGCGTGGGCGAGGCGACCGCCGCCTGCAGGGCCGCATCCTCCTGCAGCACGGGAGGCGTCATGGCGGCGCGGCGAGCGGTGCGCTGGGCCGGCGTCTCGTCGAGCGAAGGCAGGGCGGGCAGGGTTTGGGCGAAGGCCGTCGCCGGAAGGGCGAGCGCGGCGGTCACGGCGAGAGCGAGCAGTCGCATCGGTCGTCTCCAGGGGGAGGGGAAGAGGCGGCGGAACCCTGCGGGGTTCGGACGCGCCGGGCAAGTCATGATGGGCGCGCGGCGACAGATTGAAGCGGCCGGAAAGCCGGATCGGCGCCCCTTGACGACTTTTTCGCCAATCCCACATCTGTCCCCGAGGACGCCGGCATCGGGTCCTCCAGACCGGACGGGGCCGAACATCGGACTGTCGGGGCTGAACTCCCATCGCCGTCCCGGGCCGAAAGCGCAGGGACGGTTCAACCTTGCTGATCCTCAGGAGGATGACCATGCGTACCTATGACTTCACCCCCCTCTATCGTTCCGCCGTCGGCTTCGACCGGCTCGCCGGCCTGCTGGAAAGCGCCGCGCGCACCAGCCAGGAAAACGGCTGGCCGCCCTACAACATCGAAACCACGGGCGAGAACGCCTACCGGATCGAGATCGCCGTCGCCGGCTTCAAGCCGGACGAGCTGAACATCGAGGTGAAGGAGAACCTGCTCACCGTCACCGGGCGCAAGACCGCCAACGATGACGACGCCGGGCGGAATTTCCTGCATCGCGGTCTGGCCGAGCGTGACTTCGAGCGCCGCTTCCAGCTGGCCGACTATGTCGTCGTGAAGGGCGCGGATCTGATCAACGGTCTGCTGTCGATTGACCTGCAGCGCGAGCTTCCGGAAGCCCTGAAGCCCCGGCGCATCGAGATCGGCGGGGGCCAGGCCCTGATCGAAGGCAAGAAGGGCAAGGCGGCCTAACGGCCGGCCCTTCTCATGATCCCGAAGGGGCGGCGTTCGCGTCGCCCCTTTTTTTGTCTCAGGCGGCCGCCGCGTCGATCTCCATGCCGAGGGCGCCGGTCCGGATTGTTCCGGTCAGTTCGGCCTGTCGCAGGCAGGCCCCGCGCAGGATGGCGCGGCTCAGGTCGGCGTCGGTCAGATTGGCCCGCTTCAGGTCGGCCCCCGACAGATCGGCCCCCTTCAGGCAGGCCCCGGTCAGGTCGGCCGGCAGCAGGCGATCGGCCCCGATCATCAGCGGACCGAGCTGGGCCTGTCGCAGGTCGGCGCCGTTGAGACGGGCCCGGGTCAGCCGCGCCCCGCGCAGGTCGGCGCCCTTGAGGTTGGCCGAGCGCAGGTCCGCGCCCTCAAGATGCGCGCCCTGGAGCTGCACCCCTTCCATGTCGAGGCCGTAGAAGACCGCGCCCTTGGCGGACAGGGCCGTCAGATTGTAGCCGGTGATCGAACGCAGGGCCCGCAGGTCGACTCCGTCGAACACCGAGGGCTGGCCCGCGGCGCCGCCGGTCTCGCACCAGCGAGCGTGCTCGGCGAGCATGTCGGCGGCCGGCATCTTGTTCACGGGGCTGCCGGCGGATCGGTCGTCGGTGAGGACGCCGGTCATGTCCGCGCCGTCAGTCCGCCACATGGCCATCTTGGCCCCGACCAGCACGGCGTCACGCAGGTCGGCGCCGGTCAGGTCGGCGCCGGAAAGGTCGGCTCCGGCCATGTCGGCGCCGCGGAAGCTGGCCTGCTTCAGATTGGCCCGGACCAGCTTGCAGTCCTTCATGATGGCGTCGGAGAAGTCGGCCGCGACGGCGACGACGCCGGTCAGCTTGGACCGCTCCAGATTGGCTCCCGCCAGGCAGGCGCCGGTCGCCTGGGTGTCGTTGCGTTGTCTGGCCTCGACGACCCGGAAGCCGAGCCTGGAGTCGGCCGCGGCGATGGTCCCCTCGCGCAGGTCGGCCTCGAACAGGTCGGCTCCGGTCAGGTCGGCGCCACGCAGACAGGCCCCGCGCAGGTCGGCCCGCCGCATGCTGGCCTCGACCAGGATGCTGTCCTGCATGTCCGCGCCGAAGAAGGTGGCGTTGTCCAGCTTGGCCCCGGTCAGGTCGCAGCCGATCAGGCAGGCGGCGGCGAAGTCGGCGTCGGCCAGGTTGCGGCCGGCCAGCGACAGGCCGGCCAGGTCCAGCCAGGCGAACACGGCCCTCGCCCCGCCGGGCTTGGCCTGCCAAAGGCGGTCGTGCCGGGCGCAGATGGCGTCCAGTTCGTGTTGATCGATGCGCCTTCTGGCGGCGGTGGCGGCGGCGTTTCCCGACATGGGTCCCGCTATGGCACAGCGGCGCTTAAGGAAGACTGAAACATTTTAACCCTGTTCGCGATCCGCTCAGTCGGTCAGCAGGCCCTGGTCGGCGAGGGCCTCGGCCAGTTCGCCGGGGCCGACCCAGAGGCGGGTGTAGCCGGCCTCGCCGAGGCGTTTCAGCTCGGTGGTCAGATCGGCCTTCGGGGAGGCGGCGAAGCGGGCGTCGAAGCCTTCGCCGTCCTCGCTGATGCGGACCATCGGCCGGCCGGTCTCGACCCGGTGCAGATAGCCTTCGTAGAGGACGGCCGCGTCCTGGGCGAGCAGGCCGGTCTCGACCTGCAGCCCCGCCTTGCGCAGCCGTTCGACGCCCCGGCCCGAGGCGAAGGGGGAGGGGTCGACGGCGGCGACCACGACCCGGGCGATCCCTGCCTCCATCAGGAAGTTCGAGCAGGAGGTGCGGCCCGAGGAGCGGGCGCCGCACGGCTCCATGGTGACATAGGCGGTCGCGCCCTGCGTCCGGCCGCCGGCGGCGGGCACGGCCTGTTCCTCGGCGTGGGGGCGGCCGCCCGGCGCGGTGGCGGCCTCGGCGACCAGCTCGCCGCCGCTGACGATCACGCAGCCGACCGCCGGATTGGGCCAGGTCTGACCCATCCGGGCCCGGGCCAGGGCGATGGCGCGGCCCATGAAGCGGATGTCGTCCGAGGCCTGCTGCGCGTCGGTCATGGTCAGGCTCCCGGCAGGGGCGGCAGTTCGGTCGCCCGGGCCTGGTCGAGATAGCGGGCGGCGGTCGGCGTCAGATCGCCGTCAAGATCGATCTCCAGCGGATTGCCGGTCGGGATCTCGACCCCGACGATCCGGTCGTCGGGCACGGCGAACAGGTGTTTGACAATGGCGCGGAGCGAATTGCCGTGGGCGGCGATCAGAACGTCCTCTCCGGCCCGGAGGCGGGGCGCGACGGCCTCGTTCCAGTAGGGCAGGACGCGTTCGAGGGTGGTCTTCAGGCTTTCGGTGTCAGGGATGGCCTGGCCGGCGTAGCGGGCGTCGGAGGCGAAGTCGAACTCACTGCCGGGGGCCAGCGGCGGGGGCGGGACGTCGTAGCTGCGGCGCCAGATCTTCACCTGGTCCTCGCCGTGCTTCGCAGCGGTCTCGGCCTTGTCCAGCCCGGTCAGGCCGCCGTAGTGGCGCTCGTTCAGACGCCAGTCCTCGACGACGGGCACGTCCTTCAGCCCGGCGGAGTCGAGGGCCAGCGCCCCGGTGCGCTTCGCCCGCTTGAGCACCGAGGTGAACATCACGTCCGGGTTGAAGCCAGCTTCGGCGATCAGCTCGCCGCCCCGGCGCGCCTGGGCCTCGCCCTCGGCGGTCAGGTCGACGTCGACCCATCCGGTGAAGCGGTTCTCGAGGTTCCACTGGCTCTGGCCGTGGCGCAGCAGGATCAGGCGGGGCATTCAGGTCTCCGATGACGTCGGTCCGGGGGTAGGCCGGGGGTCGGGAAGGGTCAAGCTTTGCCCCCCGCGCCGGGTTCCCGGGACCAATCCCCGGTCTGAGGCGTTGTTGCGGCGCGATGGGACCGGGGGCTAGAAGCGTGGCCATGGCCGGGACCGTTCCGCAGCTCCCAGCCGAACGCAGAGGATCCATGCCGAAACCCCGTTCCGATCTCCGCCCCAACACCGCCGATTACGAAACCACTCCGCTGGTGAAGGCGACGGGCTTCCGCGAATACGACGCGCGCTGGATTCTCGAGAAGGAGATCAACCTGCTGGGCATTCAGGCGCTGGGCCTCGGTCTGGCGACCTATGTCCACGAGATCGGCCAGCGGCCGCGCATCGTGGTCGGCCACGACTACCGCTCCTATTCGCTGAGCGTGAAGCAGGCGCTGATCCTCGGCCTGCTGGAAGGCGGAATGGAGGTGGTCGACATCGGCCTGGCCCTGTCGCCCATGGCCTATTTCGCCCAGTTCGAACTGGACTGCCCGTGCGTGGCCATGGTCACGGCCAGCCACAACGAGAACGGCTGGACCGGGGTCAAGATGGGGGCGCAGCCGCCGCTGACCTTCGGCCCGGACGAGATCGGCCGGCTGAAGGACATCGTGCTGAACGGCGAGGGCGTGAGTCGGGACGGCGGCCGGCTGATCCGGGTCGAGGATTTCCGCGAACGCTACATCGCCGACATCGTCGCGAAGACGAAGCTGACGCGGAAGATCAAGGTGGTCGCAGCCTGCGGCAACGGCACGGCGGGCGCCTTCGCTCCCGAGGCCCTGCGCCGGATGGGGGCCGAGGTGATCGAGATGGATACGGACCTCGACTACACCTTCCCCAAATACAATCCGAACCCCGAGGACCACGCCATGCTGATGCAGATGGCGCAGAGGGTGCGGGAGACGGGCGCCGACCTGGCGCTGGGCTTCGACGGCGACGGCGATCGCTGCGGCGTGGTCGATGACACCGGCGAGGAGATCTTCGCCGACAAGATCGGCCTGATGCTGGGGCGCGACCTGTCGGCCCTGCACCCGAACGCCACCTTCGTCGTCGATGTGAAATCGACCGGCCTGTACAAGACGGACGAGGTGCTGAAGGCCAATGGCGCGACCACCGTCTACTGGAAAACCGGCCACAGCTATATCAAGCGCAAGACGGCCGAACTGGGCGCGCTGGCCGGGTTCGAGAAGTCCGGCCACTTCTTCTTCAACGCCCCGCTGGGGCACGGTTATGACGACGGCATTGTCGCGGCCGGGGCGGTTCTGGCCATGCTGGACCGCAATCCGGGGAAGAAACTCAGCGAGCTGAAGGCGGCCCTGCCGGACGCCTGGACCAGCCTGACCATGTCGCCGCATTGCGACGACGAGCTCAAGTACGAGGTGCTGGAGCGGATCGTCGCCGAGTATCAGGCGCTGGCCGACAGCGGCGGCTCGATCCTCGGCCGCAAGATCGTCGAGGCGATCACCGTCAACGGGGTGCGGGTGCATCTGGAGGACGGCAGCTGGGTGCTGGTGCGGGCCTCGTCGAACAAGCCGGAACTGGTCGTGGTGGTCGAGAGCATGCGGTCCGAGGACGACATGCGCGCCCTGTTCCGCGACGAGGTGAAGCCGCGGCTGGCGAAATACCCCGAGATCGGCGCCTACAATCAGGAAATCTGAGTCCCGGGCGACAGGGGCGGCGAAGAGCCGTCACACCCGGCTGCATCTGCGTGGGTGCGGCGCGCGCCGCACGGGATGACAGGGTTTGGCGGGGAAGGACCGGGATGGCAGGGTAGGGGATGACAGTTGTCGCGCCGGACGATGGGCCGGGAAGTGGATCAAACGTGACCCAGAACATCCGGAGCGTGGCGATCATCGGCGGCGGCTTTTCCGGCTCCATGCTGGCCGCGCGGCTGGCGGAGCGGGGTATCGGCTCGACCCTGATCGACCGGTCCGGCCGGTTCGGCCCCGGGCTGGCCTATTCCACACTGTTGGACGACCATGTGCTGAATGTCAGTTCGAACCGGATGAGCGCATTTGAGGGGCGGCCTGATGACTTCGTCGACTGGCTGGCGGCGCATCATCCCGACCACGCCCGACCGGAGGGCTTCGCCCCGCGGCGATTGTACGGCCTCTATGTCCAGGACCGGTTGGCGCGGGTGGAGAAGGCGAATCCCGGCCGGATCGAACGGCTGACTGGCGAGGCCGTCGCCCTCGAGGGCGACACGGTCCGGCTGGCCGACGGCCGGAGCGTCGAAGCGGACGTGGTGGTGCTGGCCACCGGAAACCCCCCGCCGGCGACCGCGGTCGCCGGGCCGGCCGACCGGGTCATCCGCGACCCCTGGGCCGAAGGCGCCCTCGACCGGATCGGACCCAAGGACGACGTGATCTTCATCGGCAGCGGCCTGACCATGGTCGACATGGTGCTGGGCCTGCTCGCCAGGGGCTGGCGCGGCAGCGCCGTGGCCCTCAGCCGCCGGGGGCTTGAGCCGCGAGCGCATGCTGACCGCCACGACGCAGCCGTCCGGCCGACCGCCGGCCTCATCGGGGGCGCGCTGTCCGCCCGACTGGCCGAGGGCCGCCGGCTTGCCGGGGCGAAGGGCTGGCGCGGCGTCATGGAGGGGCTGCGGCCCCTGATCGCCGACCTCTGGGTCGAGGCCGATCCAGCCACGCGCGCCCGCTTCGTGCGGCACCTGCGGCCGTGGTGGGACGCCCACCGCCACCGTATCGCGGGCTCCGTCGCCGCCAGGCTGGAGCAGCTGAAGGCCGACGGACGGCTGACCGTCGTGTCCGGTCGAGCCGCGTGGATCGAGGCGCAGCCTGATGGCGTCGCGCTGGAATGGACTCCGCGCGGGGGAGGCGCGCGCGCGCCGTTGACCGGGCGATGGTTGATCGACTGCAGCGGACCGGGGTACGACCCGGCGGCAGATCCTCTGACCGCACCGCTTGTGGCCTCGGGCCGCGCCCGCCTCGATCCGATCGGCCTCGGGCTGGAGTTGGACGCGACGGGACGGGTGCTGCACGCTGACGGCGCGCCGGACCCCCGACTGTTCATGCTCGGCCCGCCGGCCCGGGCGGCGTTCTGGGAGACCACCGCCGTACCGGATATCCGAAAGCGGCTGGAGGATGTGGCGGCGGCGGTGGCCGATGCGCCCTACCGCACATGAGCCGCCCGCTGGCCGCGCTCAGGGACTGGGCCGGGCGGCTGAAGAGGGACGTGCTGGCCCTGTGGATCGCGGCCCGGGATCCCCGTACGCCGCTGACCGCCAAACTCCTCGCCGCGGCGGTGGCGGCCTACGCCTTCAGCCCGATCGATCTGATCCCGGACTTCGTGCCGCTGCTTGGCTATCTCGACGATCTGCTGATCCTGCCCTTGGGGATCTGGCTGGCCGTGCGGCTGATCCCAAGGATGCTGATGGACGAGTTCCGGACGCGCGCCCTGTGCGGCCCCCGGCCAGCGGGGCGGGCCGCGGCGGTCGTGGTGGCGGCGATCTGGATCGCGGCGGCAGGGGCGGCCGGCTGGTGGTTGTTGAAGGCGTTCGCCTGAGACTCAGATCACCGCCAGCAGCCCGATCAGGCCCAGCGCCATGCCGATCAGGGCCAGCAGCGACAGGGTGACGACGGCGGCGATGCGTGGGCCCGCGCGGGCCACGGCCCGGGCGTCGGTGCTGAGGCCGAGGGCGGCCATGGCCAGCACGGTCAGGGCTGTGGTGATCCACCGGAGGACCGGCAGGGCGTCCGCCGGGATCAGGTCCAGGGACCGCGCGCCCATCATCAGCAGGAAGCCGACGATGAACCACGGCAGCAGGTGGCCCAGCGGCAACCGGCGCGGCGAGGCGTCGGCGGCGGGCGACCCGCCCTCTGACCGGCCCCGCAGGGCGACGGCGACCGCCAGGGCGAGGCAGACCGGGCCGAGCATCAATACCCGGACCAGCTTGATCAGAGTCCCCGCCTGGTTGGCCACCGCGCCCACGGGCACAGTCGCGGCCAGGACCTGGGGCACGGCGTAAACCGTCAGGCCCGCGAGGGTCCCGTACCGCACCTCGCTCAGCGCCAGCGCCGCGCCCAGCAGCGGCAGGACCAGGACGACGACCACGCCCAGCACGGCGGTGAAGGCGATGGCGGCGGAGACATCCCCGGCGTCGGCGTCGATCACCGGGGCCACGGCGGCGATAGCGGAATTGCCGCAGATGGCGTTGCCGCAGGCGATCAGCACCGCCATCCGCCGTGGCAGACGCAGCAGCCGGCCGATGAAGTAGCTGACGGCGATGGCGAGGGTGACGACGACGGCCGTGCCCAGAAGCAGGCCGGGTCCGATGGCGATCACGGTGGCGGCGCTGACCGAGGCGCCGAGCAGGACGACGGCAATCTCCAGCAGGGTCCGCGCGCTGAACTCGACCCCGGGGCGGACCGAGGCGGGCGGGGTCCAGGCCGAGCGGATCGCGGCCCCGATCAGGATGGCGAGGACGATGGCGTCGATCCAGCCGCGCCCGAACAGGCGCAGCTCCAGCGCCTGAACCGCGACCGCGGCCAAGGCGACGGCGGCGGAGAGGGCGAGACCGGGAATCAGGGAAAGGGCTCGCGCGCCGCGGGCGGGATTCATCGGGGAGGCTACCCCGCCGCCTTCACCGCCGCGACCACGTCGGCCACAACCGATTTCACCAGCTTCGCGTCGTCGCCCTCGGCCATGACGCGGATGAGCTTTTCCGTGCCCGACGGACGCACCAGCAGCCGACCGACGCCCGCCAGTCGCGCCTCGGCCTCGGCGATGGCGGCTTTCACCTTCGGGTCGTCCAGAGGCTTGCCGGCGGTATAGCGGACGTTCTCGAGCTTCTGAGGGACGGTGTCGAACTGGCGGGCCAGTTCGCTCATCGGCCTGCCGCTCTCGACCAGAACGGCGAGCACCTGGAGCGCCGACATCAGGCCGTCGCCGGTGGTGGCGTAGTCGTGCAGGATGATGTGACCGGACTGTTCGCCGCCGAGGTTGAAGCCGCCCTCGCGCATCCGCTCCATGACGTAGCGGTCGCCTACCTTGGTCCGCTCCAGTGTCAGGCCCTCGGCCTGGAGCCGGCGCTCGAGGCCGAGGTTGGACATGACGGTGGCGACCAGGCCGCCGCCCTTGAGCTGGCCGCGCTTCGCCCAGTCGAGCGCCACCATGGCCATGATCTGATCGCCGTCGACCACCTGGCCCTTCTCGTCGCAGATGATGACCCGGTCGGCGTCGCCGTCGAGGGCGATGCCGATGTCGGCGCCACAGGCGCGGACCGCCGCGGCCAGGGTCTCGGGATGGGTCGAGCCGCAGTCGGCGTTGATGTTCAGCCCGTTGGGTTCGACGCCGACGGCGTGGACTTCGGCCCCCAGTTCATAGAGGGCGGTCGGGGCGACCTTGTAGCCGGCGCCGTTGGCGCAATCGACGGCGATACGCAGGCCCTGCAGGCTGAGCCCCTTGGGAAAGCTGGCCTTGGCGATCTCGACATAGCGGGCCTGGCTGTCGTCGATGCGCTTGACGCGGCCGAGCCGGTCGGCGGGCGCGAGACCGGAGCCGAGCGCCTCGTCCATCATCGACTCGATCTTCAGTTCGACCGCGTCCGACAGCTTGTAGCCGTCGGGGCCGAACAGCTTGATGCCGTTGTCGAGATAGGCGTTGTGCGACGCCGAGATCATCACCCCGATGTCGGCGCGCATCGACCGGGTCATCATGGCTACGCCCGGGGTCGGCAGGGGGCCGAAGGTGCGGACGTCCATGCCGGCGGCCGAGAAACCCGCCACCAGGGCCGGCTCGATCATATAGCCGGACAGGCGGGTGTCCTTGCCGATCACCACGAGGTGGCGGCGGTCGTCCGACGACATGAACATTCGTCCCGCGGCGAGGCCGACGCGCAGCGCCACCTCGGGCGTCATCGGGTGGGTGTTGGCGCGTCCGCGGATGCCGTCGGTGCCGAAATAGCGTCTCTCGCCCAAGTCCAGTCTTCCTCGTGTCCGCCTGCATCCTTGGCGCAGAAATGTTGCGAAACCGCTTTTCAGGTGCAATTCCCGGCCCCTCTCGCCTACACCGGCGGCAGGAGTCAGGGTCGGCTTAGACCGTCCCGCGTCCCTGCGCAAAGCGCGGGAAATCACTTTCCGAGGGTCTGGTTCATGTGCGGCATCATCGGCGTCACCGGCGTCGGTCCGGCGGTTCCCCGTCTGATCGACAGCCTGAAGCGGCTGGAATATCGGGGCTATGACTCCGCCGGGGTGGCCGCCCTGGTCGACGGACGGATCGAGCGGCGCCGGGCCAAGGGCAAGATCCGCGAATTGGAAGCCGTGCTCGCGGCCGAGCCTCTGGAGGCCACGGTCGGCATCGGCCATACCCGCTGGGCCACCCACGGCGCGCCCACCACCGAGAACGCCCATCCGCACAAGGCGGGGCGGGTGACCCTTGTGCACAACGGCATCATCGAGAATTTCGCCGAGCTGAAGGCCGAGCTGGCGGCCGAGGGCCACGTCTTCGAGAGCCAGACCGACACCGAGGTGGTGGCCCATCTGCTGGACCGCGAACTGTCGCGGGCCAACGATCCGCTGGTCGCCTTCAAGACCGTTCTGGACCGGCTGACCGGGGCCTACGCCCTGGCCGTGCTGGTCGAGGGCGAGGAGGGGCTGATCATGGGCGCGCGGCGCGGCAGTCCGCTGGTGGTCGGCTGGGGCGAGGGCGAGATGTATCTCGGCTCGGACGCCCTGGCGGTCGGCCCCTTCACGACCCAGATCTCCTATCTGGAAGAGGGCGACTATGTCGGCATCGACCGGTCCGGCGCGCGGATGTTCGACGTCGACGGCAAGGCCGTCGACCGGCCGATCGTGCAGGTCTCGGCTTCCTCGGCCCTGGTCGAGAAGGGCGAGTACCGGCACTTCATGGAAAAGGAGATCCATGAGCAGCCGGACAGCGTCCAGCACACCCTGTCGGAATACCTCGACTTCGTGAACGCGAAGGCCAAGGCGGGTCCCACCGATTTCACCGCCATTGACCGCATCCAGATCGTCGCCTGCGGCACCGCCTTCTACGCCGGCCAGATCGGCCGCTACGCCTTCGAGAAGCTGGCCGGCCTGCCGTGCGACGTCGAGATCGCCTCGGAGTTCCGCTACCGCCAGCCGGCGCTGACGCCGGGGACCCTGGCGGTGGCGGTCAGCCAGTCGGGCGAGACGGCGGACACCCTGGCCAGCCTGGCCTGGTGCAAGGCCGCCGGACTGAAGACCGCGGCCCTCGTCAATGTGCATTCCTCGTCGATGGCCCGTGAGGCCGAGGTGCTGTGGCCGACCCACGCCGGACCCGAGATCGGCGTCGCCTCGACCAAGGCCTTCACCGCCCAGGTCGCGGCCCTGCTGGCGCTGGCGGTGGCGGCCGGCGTGCAGCGCGGCAAGATCGACGCGGCGAAGGAGGCCGAACTGGTCAAGGCGCTGTTCGAGGCCCCGCGCCTGATCGCCGAGGCCATGCTGATGGAAGACGACCTGAAAGCCGTCGCCCACGACGTGGCCAAGGCTACCGACGTGCTGTTCCTCGGCCGCGGGGCGATGTTCCCGCTGGCCATGGAGGGGGCGCTGAAGCTGAAGGAGATCAGCTATATCCACGCCGAGGGCTATGCCGCCGGCGAGCTCAAGCACGGGCCGATCGCCCTGGTCGACGAGCTGACCCCGATCGTGGCCCTGGCCCCGATGGACGAGGTGTTCGAGAAGACGGCGTCGAACCTGCAGGAGGTGGCGGCGCGCGGCGGGCCGGTGATCATGATCGCCCCGAGGTCGGCGCCCGATCCGCACGGCGCCGGCATCCGCCGCGTCGACGCGCCCGAATGCCACTCGCTGATCGCGCCGCTGGTCTACGCCGTGCCCGTGCAGCTGCTGGCCTACTATGTGGCGGTGCAGAAGGGCACGGACGTCGATCAACCGCGGAACCTGGCCAAGTCGGTGACGGTGGAGTGATCGCGCGACGCCGCTTATGCGTTAGGCTGTCCGCCTTCCCCTTTCAGGATCCCGCATGACCGACCAAACCCGCCGCCTTCGCAAGGCCGTCCTGCCCGTCGCCGGCCTCGGCACCCGGGTGCTGCCCGGCACCAAGACCACGCCCAAGGAACTGCTGAACGTCGTCGACCGGCCGATCCTGAGCTATATCGTCGAAGAGGCGCGCGAGGCGGGGATCGAGCACATCGTCTTCGTCACCGGTCGGTCCAAGGGGGCGATCGAGGACTATTTCGATCACCAGATCGAGCTTGAGGCCCAGCTGCTGGCCAAGGGCAAGACCGACATCCTCGACATGATGAACGCGGAGCTGGCCAGCGCCGGCGAGATGAGCTTCACCCGCCAGATGCAGCCGCTGGGCCTGGGCCATGCTGTGTGGTGCGCCCGCGATATCATCGGCGACGAGCCGTTCGCCGTGCTGTTGCCGGACGTGATCGTGGACTCCCAGCCGGGGGCGCTGAAGCAGCTGGCCGACGTCTACGCCGAGGTCGGCGGCAATGTCATTGGCGTCGAGGCCGTGCCCGAGAGCGAGACCCACAAATACGGCATCGTCGATCCGGTGAACCGGGACGGCCGGCACATCCGCATGAAGGGGATGGTCGAGAAGCCGCCGCGCGGCGAGGCTCCGTCCAACCTGTCGATCTCGGGCCGCTACATCCTGCAGCCGGAAATCTTCGGCATTCTCGAGACCCAGCCGCGCGGAGCCGGCGGGGAGATCCAGCTGACCGACGGCATGGCCCGGCTGATGAAGGATCAGAGCTTCACGGCCGTGGAGTACGAAGGGGTCACCCACGACTGCGGCGACAAGATCGGACTCCTCAGGGCCAATGTGGCGCTGGCGCTGAAGCGACCCGACCTGGGCGAGCAGGCCCGCGCGGCCCTGGCCGCGCTTCTTTAGACAAGTCCGGCGCGCAAGCGCGCCGGGGGCGCGGCGATCGCGGCTCTGCTCTGATCCGTCAGCCGCCGACGCGCGGCGACGGCTGGCCGGTGATCTTGCAGACGTTGTCGAGCTGGGGACGGCCGCTTTGCGTGCCCGTGGGCGACAGGATGCCGCCGCGGGCCTCGCACTCGGCCGTCAGCCGCTCCATTTCGGTCTGGTAGTGGCCCGGGCCCATGGCGGAGGCGCAGGCCGACAGCGTCAGGGCGAGGGCGGCGGGGGCGGCGAAAGGCACGATACGCATGGCGTTTCTCCCGGTGGTGTCACGACATTGTAGAGCTTGAGCGGCGATTCCGTTCAACCGCCTCGATCAGGCGGGCGAGATCGGCGGGCGTGGACAGGCGGTGGTCGCCGCCCTCGATCAGGTCCAGCGACACGTCGCCGCCGGTCAGGCGCTCGATCAGCAGGCTCTGGCGCCGCCACGGCACCACGTCGTCGGCCCGACCCTGCAGGATATGCACCGGGGCCGCGACCGGCAGAGGGCCGCGCAGCACCAGCCAGTCGCGGGCCTCCTCGAACATGCGCCGCGTCAGAACGTATTCGCCGAGCCCTTCCTCGACGACGAGGGTCTCGCCCTCGCGCAGGATCGCCTGACGCTCGTGGTCGGCGAGGCCCGGCCACATCAGGTCCTCGGTGAAGTCGGGCGCCGGGTTGACCAGCACCATCCCGGCCAGCCTGTCGGGCCGCGCCCGGGCCAGCAGCAGGGCGACCCAGCCGCCCATCGACGAACCGACCGGAACGACCGGGCCGTCGAGGCTGTCGATCAGGGCCACGGCGTCCTCGCGCCAGCGTCCGATGGTGGCCTTGCGCCAATCACCCGAGGACCGGCCGTGGGCGAAATGGTCGTAGCGGACGTAGTTCCAGCCGCCTTCCCGGGCCGCCGCCTCCAGCGCCAGCGCCTTGGTCCCCTCCATGTCGGAGCGAAAGCCGCCGATCCAGACGACCGTCGGGCCCGCGCCCCGGACCCGCTTCAGGGCAAGGAACTCGCCGTCCGGGCGGTCAAGGCGTTCCACGTCGTCCATCGGCGTCCCTCTCGCGAAATCGTTCGCGGACTGATAGCGAACCCGGACAAGCGAAGCGAAGGCCAATCCGCGTGTCCGAACCCAGGGTCCTTTTCGTCACCTCCAACCGCATCGGCGACTGCGTCATCTCCTCGGGCGTGATCCGGGAGATCGGCCGCCAGCTGCCCGGAGCGCGGATCACCGTCGCCTGCGGCCGGCCGCCAGCCCCCCTGTTCCGCGCCGCGCCGGGGGTCGAACGGGTCATCATTCTCGACAAGAAAAAATTCGCCGGCCACTGGGTCGCGCTGTGGAAGCAGGTCGTCGGGACCCGCTGGGACATGGTCATCGATATCCGCGGCTCGGCCCTGTCCTACCTGATCCCGGCGAAGCGCCGGGTGGTCTACAACCGCTCGTGGGAGACGGGGGTGCGCAAGGTCGAGATGGTGTCGCGGCTGATGGGGGCGGCGGGTGCGCTGGATCCCGAACTATTCCTCGACGACCACGCCCGGCGCGAGGCGGCGGCGGTGATCGACCCGCAGCTGTCCGCGGCCCCGGGGCCGATCCTCGCGCTCGCCCCGATCGCGCACCAGCCCGGCAAGAGCTGGCCGGCGGACCGGTGGGGGGCGCTGGTCGAACGGCTGAGGGCCGAGCCGCGCTTCGCCGGCTGGCGCTTCATGCTGGTCGGCGGTCCGGGCGACCATCCGCCGGCCGCTCCCGCGCTGGCGGCGGCGGGCGAGCGGGGCGTCGACTTCGTCGGCAAGGGCGACATCCTCGCCTCGGCCGCGGCGATCGACCGGGCGGCGCTGTTCGTTGGCAACGATTCCGGGCTGATGCACGTCGCCGCCGCGGCCGGGCGGCCGACGCTGGGCCTGTTCGGCCCGACGGAATGGTGGCTCTACGGTCCGTGGGGGCCGAAGACCCGCACGGTCGCCTCCAACGAGACCCGCGGCGAGTTCGCGCCCATCGAGGCGCTGACCGTGGACCACGTGTTCGAGGCCGTGCTGGGTCTGCACGACGCCTTCATCAGCGCCCCGGCCGCCGGGAAACCTTGAAGAGACGGGCGTTCGCGGTCATATAGGGCCGCCTGAGGGGAACGCCGCGATCCGCCGCGCGCTCACTCCCGTCCGGTCCGCCTCTTCGTCCACTTAAAGGAAACGACGCCCATTCGCCGTCCTATGAACCAGCCGCCCGTCAAGGACGGGCCGCCCATGAACCAAGATATCCGCGCGCCGCGCGTTCTGCTCATTGATCAGAACGGCGAGAAGCAGGGCGTCATGCCCACCTCCGCCGCGCTGGAAGCCGCCGAAGAGGCCGGCATGGATCTGGTTCAGATCGTTTCCACCTCCGAACCGCCAGTCTGCAAGATTCTGGACTACGGCAAATTCCGCTTCCAGGAGCAGAAGAAGAAGGCCGAGGCGCGCAAGCGTCAGAAGGTCGTCGAGCTGAAGGAAATCAAGCTCCGGCCCAACATCGACGTGCACGACTACGAAGTGAAGTCGCGGGCCATGCACCGGTTCTTCGAGGAGGGCGACAAGGTCAAGGTGACCCTGCGCTTCCGCGGCCGCGAGATGGCTCACCCCGAGCTGGGCATGAAGCTGCTCAACAAGGTCCAGGCCGACTTCGACGAGATCGCCAAGGTCGAATACGCCCCGCGTATGGAAGGCCGCCAGATGATCATGATCCTCGCGCCCAAATAGGTCGCTGATCGGGTCTGGAATTCGAACGCCCCGGCCCGCCAGGCCGGGGCGTTTTTCATTGCCGGTCCGTCCGGCCCTTGCGCGTCGCCGCCGGGTGACCGACAGATCGGCCTTCGTTCCTCCCGGACCTCGCCGTGACCCTGACGCCCGCCGCCCCCCAGCCCTCGCGATCCGCCCTGGCCGTGCTGTTCGGCGTCGTCTTCATCAATCTGGTGGGCTTCGGCATCGTCATTCCGCTGCTGCCCTTCTACGGCCAGACGCTGGATGCGCCGCCGTGGCAGGTGGCGCTGATGTTCTCGGCCTATTCGCTGGGACAGTTCGTGGCGGAGCCGTTCTGGGGCCGGCTGTCGGACCGGATCGGCCGCAAGCCGGTGCTGTTGATCACCATCCTGGCCAATGCGGCCGGTTATCTGGCCCTCGCCTTCGTGCCCAACATCTGGATCGCGATCGCGGTCAGGCTGTTCACGGGTCTGGGCGCCGGCAACATCTCGACGGTCCAGGGCTATGTCGCCGATGTGACGCCGCCCGAACTGCGCGCGGGGCGGATGGGGCTGATCGGCGCGGCCTTCGGACTCGGCTTCATCTTCGGTCCCGGTCTGGGCGGGCTGCTGACCCGGCCGGACCTCGGCGCCCTGGGCTACCAGCTGCCGATCTTCGTCGCGGCGGGCCTGTGCCTGCTCGCGGCCCTCGGAGTCGTCGTCCTCCTGAAGGAAAGCCGGGCCCCCGCTGATCCGGCTGCGCCGCGCCCGCCCTTCCTCGGCGGCGTGCAGGACGCCGTGGCCAATCCGGTGGTGTCGCGGGTGCTGCTCGTCACCCTGATTTACATGGCGGGCTTTTCGGGCATGGAATCGACCTTCGGCTTCTGGACCGAGGCCCGCTACGGCTGGGGCCCGCGCGAGGTCGGGCTGTGCTTCATGGCGGTCGGCGTGGTCTCGGTGATCTGCCAGGGATTCCTGGCCGGCCGTCTGGCCCGGCGCTTTGGCGAGGCGCGGGTGCTGGCGGTCGGTTGCCTGATTTTCGGAGCCGGTCTGGTGGGGCAGGTCGCGGCCAGCCGGCTGTTGCCGGACGCCGACTTCCTCGTGCCGGTGATCATGGCGCTCGGCGCCTTCGGCATGGCCGTCACCATGCCCAACATCTCGGCCCTGATCTCGCGCTCGGTCGATCCGGACCGTCAGGGCGCCATGTTGGGGCTGAACATGGCCGCCAGTTCGTCGGCGAGGATCTTCGGACCGATGGCGGCCGGCGCCATCTTCTCGGGGATCGGCCACGACTGGCCCTTCCTGATCGGCGCGGTCCTTACCGTTCCGGCCGCGGTGATGGCCGTCAATGCCGGGCGGGCCTTCCGGATCCGTCAGGCCGCTGCAGCTCCGCAGCCGGCCGAGTAGCCGGATTTTCGCCTTTGACGCTTGGCTCCCCCCGACGCCCCCCTTAAGGTTGCGTCTTCAACAGCGGGGGCTGCGTGTGACCATTCGACATTTCTTCCTCGGCCTGGCGGCCGCGATGATCGGCCTGTCAGCAGGGACGGGACAGGCTCTGGCCCAGGCGCCCCAACCGACGCCGGTAGAGGCCTATGCCGCGCTGCCCGCGGTCAGCAGCGTGGCTGTCTCGGATGACGGGACAGAGCTGGCCTATCTCAGTCGTCGAGGTGAGGTCGCCCAGGTGGTGGTCCAGGCCCGAACCGGGGAGGTGCTGGTCACGATCGATGTCAGCGACCGGCGTCCCAATCGGGTCTTCTGGGTGTCGAAAGACCATGTGGCGATCGAGTCGCTGGTCCTGAACTCCCATCTCTTCATCAGCACGAGTCATTTCCCGCAGCTGGACATCGTCAATGTTCGCACCCGCGGCGTGGCCCGGGTGCTGAGATCCGCCGACAAGGGCGTGATCAATGCGGTATTCGATCATTGGCGGGGGGACTATCGGGGGGAACCGACCCTCTATGTGCAGGCCATCACCAGCGAGGGCTACGCCTATACGCAGGACGTCTATCGTGTTGACCTGAACTCCGGCCGGGGGCGCCGGATCGCCACGGGGCTGGAAGACACGGCGGGCTATCTGGTGCGTCCGAACGGCGACATCGCGGCGCGCATCGCCCTGTCAAAAGACAGTGCCCGGACCCGATTGACGGCGCCGGCTGGCGGTGGGGGCTGGCGCACCGTGTTCGAACAGACGGCGGACCTCGATGGCCCTGGCATCTGGGGCTTCGCCGAAGATCCGGACAAGGTGATCGTCTCGACGCTGGAGGGAACGGATATTTACCTGACCGAAGTGTCGCTCTCGACCGGCGAGGTCGGCGAACGGCGCCAGCAGGAAGAACTCTCGGCGGGTCCGCTTTACGACCGGAATCAGAGGCTGGTCGGCATGGGCGTGGTCGGCGACGATGGGACCTACACCTTCTACGAGCCGAAGCTGGAGCAGGCATGGACGACCCTCGTGCAGGGTCTGCCTGGCAAGCGGCTTCGGCTGGGGTCGTTCAGCTCGGACTACCAGACAGTGGTGGTGCGCAGCGAAGGGGACACCGACGCGGGCACCTTCTATCTCTACGACGCCGCCGCGCGCTCGGTATCCGTGGTCGGCCGCGCCTACCCCGACGTCGGCCCTGAAGGCATCGCCTCGGTGTCGATGCTCACCTACACGGCTGCAGACGGCATGGAGCTCTATGGCTATCTGACCCTGCCGCGCGGACGCGCCGCGAGCGACCTGCCGCTGGTTCTGTTGCCGCACGGCGGGCCAGCGTCGAGGGATTATGCCCAGTTCGACTGGTGGGCCCAGGCGCTGGCCTCACGCGGATATGCGGTGTTTCAGCCTCAGTTCCGCGGCTCCGACGGTTTCGGAGAGGCTTACCTGCAGGCGGGCTACGGCGAGTGGGGCCGAAAGATGCAGACCGATCTCACCGACGGGATCGACCATCTGGCCGGGCTCGGGATCATTGATCCTGCGCGGGTCTGCGTGGTCGGGGCGAGCTATGGCGGGTACGCCGCGCTCGCCGGGGTGGCGATGCAGCCCGAAGCCTACCGCTGTGCGGTGTCGGTGGCCGGCGTCGCTGACCTGCGCCAGATGCTGCGCTCGGAAGCCCGCGCCGTAGGGTTCGGCAACCAGTCGCGAAATCCGGTCATCCGATATTGGAACCGGTTCATGGACGGCGCCGGCTACAATGACGCCTCGCTCGATGAGCGTTCGCCGGCCCAGCTGGTCAGCCAGATCAAGGCTCCGGTCCTGCTGCTGCACGGGCGGGACGACACCGTCGTTCCCTACGAACAGAGCGAGATCATGTCCGAGGCCATGCGTCGCGCGGGCAACGAGGTCGAAATGATTCCGCTGCAAGGCGAGGACCACTGGCTGTCCTTCCCCGACACCCGCCGGCGGATGCTGACCGAGACGATCGAATTTCTCGAGGCGCACAACCCGCCTCGCTGAGGGTTCTCTTGCTATCGGGGCCCGCTTCGACTAGAAGCCGCGCCTTCGCGTACCGAACCGCCGGGCGAACAGGCATGCCTGGGCGGTTCTTAATCAGGGTCACCATCCCCGAGGGCTCACGTCGCCCGGAGGGCGGCAGCCCGCTCAAAACGAGAGTGAAAATGCCCAAACTGAAGACGAAGTCGGGCGCCAAGAAGCGCTTCAAATTCACGGCGACTGGCAAGGTGAAGGCCGGCGTGGCGGGCAAGCGGCACCGCTTGATCAGCCACAACAGCAAATACATCCGCCAGAACCGCGGCACCTCGGTCATGGCCGACGCCGACGCCAAGAAGATCAAGTCCTACATGCCGTACGCCTGATCGGCGCGCGCAGACCTGACCTGATCTCCACACTGAATTTGAAAGGATAGCGACATGGCTCGCGTCAAACGGGGCGTAGTTTCCCACGCCAAGCACAAGAAGGTTCTGAAGCAGGCCAAAGGCTTCTACGGCCGCCGCAAGAACACCATCCGCACCGCCAAGGCCGCGGTCGACCGCGCCGGGCAGTACGCCTACCGCGACCGCCGCACCAAGAAGCGCAACTTCCGCGCCCTGTGGATCCAGCGCATCAACGCCGCCGCGCGTCTGGAAGGCTTCACCTATTCGCAGTTCATCCACGGCCTCGGCCAGGCCGGCATCGAGCTGGACCGCAAGGTTCTGGCCGCCATGGCCGCCGACGAGGGCGCCTTCAAGGCCATCGCCGACAAGGTCCGGGACGCGCTGAAGGCCGCCTGATCGCGGCTTTGACGACTGTTTCGAAACGCCCGCTCCGGTCCGCCGGGGCGGGCGTTTTCGTTTCCGGGGCAACCGCCGGCGGCCCGGCTCGTTGAGGAAGCGTCGCCATAATCCGGCGTCCGCCCCACTTCAGGAGTCCGCCATGTCCGTCGCCAAGGTCACCGAGATCACCGCCTCGTCGTCCGTCAGTTTCGAAGACGCGCTGAAACAGGGCATCGCCCGCGCCGACAAGACCCTGAAGAACGTCGAGGGCGCCTGGGTCCAGGAGCAGAAGGTCATCGTCAAGGGCGGCGAGATCGTCGAATACCGGGTCAATATGAAGGTGACCTTCGTCCTCAACGACTGAGCCGGGCCGGACAGGATCGGTCCGGCGCGAGGGCGGGGTGACGAAACAGCTGCATCCCGCTAGACGACTGCGACCATGACCGACTTGAACCAGCTCGAACTCGACCTGATCAACGCCATCGGCGGCGCGGAGACCGCAGCCGCAGTCGAGGAGCTGCGGGTGGCGGCCCTCGGAAAGTCCGGCTCGATCTCCGGCCTGCTCAAGGGCATGGGGGCGATGAGCCCCGACGAGCGACGCGAACGCGGGCCGATGATCAACGGGTTGCGCGACCGCGTGCAGGCGGCGCTGGCGGCTCGCAAGGCCGAGCTGGAGGCCGCCGAGCTGGATGCCCGGCTGAAGGCCGAACATGTCGACCTGACCCTGCCGTCGCGACCGCGTCGGACCGGCGCCGTCCACCCGACCATGCAGGTGATGGACGAGATGATCGCCGTCTTCGCCGACATGGGCTTCGCGGTGGCCGAGGGGCCGGACATTGAGGACGATTTCCACAACTTCACCGCCCTGAACTTCCCGCCCAAGCATCCGGCGCGGGAGACCCACGACACCTTCTTCCTCAAGCCCGATCCGGAGACCGGCGAGCGCAAGGTGCTGCGCACCCACACCAGCCCGGTGCAGGTGCGCACGATGATGAGCCAAAAGCCGCCGATCCGGATCATCGCGCCGGGCCGGACCTTCCGGAAGGACAGCGACGCGACCCACACGCCCATGTTCCACCAGGTCGAGGGGCTGGTGATCGACAAGGGCATCCACATGGGTCACCTGAAGTGGACGCTGGAGACCTTCGTGGCCCGCTTCTTCGAGGTGGACGACGTCGACGCCCGCTTCCGCCCCCACCACTTCCCGTTCACCGAGCCCTCGGCCGAGATGGACATCCGCTGCGACCGCTCGGGCGGCGAGCTGAAGCTGAACCAGGGCGACAGCTGGATGGAGATCCTCGGCTGCGGCATGGTCCATCCGAACGTGCTCCGGAACTGCGGCGTCGATCCGGACGAATACCAGGGCTTCGCCTTCGGCATGGGCGTCGATCGCCTGGCCATGCTGAAGTACGGCATCCCCGACCTCCGCCCGATGTTCGAGGCCGACACCCGGTGGCTGGCCCACTACGGCTTCTCGGCCTTCGCCGCCCCCAACTCCGCCTCTGGACTGAGCTGATCCCCATGACCGACCAACCCCACGCCATGTCCGCCGAGGAGGCCGCCGGCCGCGCCCTCGTGGCCCGCACCGCCTTCGACAAGGAGGCCGTCTGGCTGCCTTCGCTCGCGGTCCAGCACTGGAACGCGGGCGAGATGTTCATCGATGGCAAGACCTTCACCGACTGCGTGCTCGAGGGACCGGCGGTGGTGGCGGTGATGAACGGCACCGTCTTCGAGAGCTGCGCCATGGGCACGACCTCGGACGTCCGCAGCCTGCTCTACCGGCCCGTCAGCCAGACCAAAATGGCCGGGGTGATCGGCATGTCCAACTGCCGTTTCGTGCGTTGCCGCTTCGTCCAGGTCGGCTTCACCGGCTCGGACGATCTGATCGAGCAGCTGGCCACGGGCGTCAAACCGATGTCGGAACTCGGCGAGGAGCCGTCGGCGTGAAATTCACCCTCTCCTGGCTGAAGGAGCATCTCGAGACTGACGCGGAGGTCGCGGACGTGGCGGAGGCCATGACCATGGCCGGCCTCGAGGTCGAGGAGGTGCATGATCCGATCGCCGCCCTGGCTCCTTTCACCGTGGCCCGGATCGTTTCGGCCGCCCGGCACCCCAACGCCGACCGGCTGCAGGTCTGCCAGGTCGACACCGTCGATGGCATGAAGGAGATCGTCTGCGGCGCGCCCAACGCCCGCGCCGGCCTGACCACCATCTACGCCCCGATCGGCGCCTGGGTGCCCGGCCTCGGCGTGACCCTGGTCGAGAAGCCGGTGCGCGGCGTGGTCTCGCACGGCATGCTGTGCTCGGCCGCCGAGCTGGAGCTGGCCGGCGACAGCGACGGCATTCTCGAACTGGCTGACGATCTGGCCGTCGGGACCCCGGCCGCCGGCGTGTTCGGGGCCGAGCCCGTGATCGATTTCGAGGTCACCCCGAACCGCGCCGACTGGCTGGGCGTGGCCGGTATCGCCCGCGACCTCGCCGCCGCCAGCCTCGGCCAGCTCCGCACGCCGTCCGTGACCCCCGTGCCGGGCGCCTTCCCCTCGCCCGTGACGGTGCGGATCGATGCGCCGGAGATGTGTCCGGTGTTTGCGGGGCGGATGATTCGGGGCGTGAAGAACGGTCCGTCGCCGGCCTGGCTGCAGCACCGGCTGACGGCCATCGGCCTCAGGCCCATCAACCGGCTGGTCGATGTCACCAACCTGATCGCCTACGACCGCTGCCGGCCCCTGCACGTCTATGACATGGCCAGGCTGGTGGGCCCGGAGATCGTCGTGCGGGGCGGCCAGCTGTCCGGAGGGGCCGAGGGCATCGCCGCCGGCACGCCGGAGCATCTGATCGCCCTCGACGGCAAGACCTACGCCGTGGACCCGTCGATGTGCGTCATCGCCGACGCGGCCGGCGAGCGGCCGATCGGCCTCGGCGGGGTCATGGGCGGCGAGTCGACCGGCTGTTCCGACGAGACTGTTGACGTGTTCGTCGAGAGCGCCTGGTTCGATCCGCTGGTCACGGCCCAGACCGGCCGGACCCTGACCCTCAACTCCGACGCCCAGTACCGGTTCGCGCGCGGCGTCGACCCGGCCTTCGTGGTCCCGGGTCTGGAGCTGGCGACGAAACTGATCCTCGATCTGTGCGGCGGCGAGCCGTCGGAGATCGTGGTTGCGGGACGGGCGCCGGCCAATCCGGCCGCCTTCACCTTCGATCCCGCGCGCGTCGGGGCCCTGACCGGTCTGTCGCTGGACGACGACCGCATCGCCGAAATCTTGACCCGGCTCGGCTTTGAGATCGTGCGCGGAAGCCCGTGGACCGTGACCCCGCCGTCATGGCGGCGCGATGTCGAGGGTCCGGCCGATCTGGTGGAGGAGGTGGCCCGCATCGAGGGCTACGGCGAGCTGCCGTCGACCCCGCTGCCGGATCTCGGCGCTCCGTCGAAAGGCGTGCTCAATGCGCGTCAGGCTCGCGTGCGGCTGGCGCGCCGCGCCCTGGCGGCCATGGGCTATGCCGAGGCCGTCACCTGGTCCTTCACCAAACAGTCGACGGCGGCCCTGTTCGGCGGCGGTGACGACCGGCTGGTGGTCGAGAATCCGATCGCGGCCGACCTCGACTGCATGCGGCCCTCGGCCCTGCCCAATCTGATCCAGGCGGCGGCGCGCAACGCCGACCGCGGCCACCCCGACGCGGCCCTGTTCGAGATCGGCCCGATCTATCTGGATGACACTCCGACGGGCCAGCGCACCGTCATCGCCGGTCTGGTCGCGCCGAGATCCGCCCGGCATTGGGGCGGCGGGGCCGAGGACGCCCTGTTCGCGCTGAAGGGCGATCTGATGGCCCTGCTGGACGCGCTGGGCGCGCCGACGGCCTCGCTGCAACTGGTCCAGGGTCAGAACCGCGACTGGTGGCACCCGGGCCGTTCGGCCCGGCTGCAACTCGGTCCGAAGAACGTCATGGCCGAGTTCGGGGCCCTGCACCCGCGCGTGCTCAAGGCGCTGGACGCGGACGCGCCGATGCTGGCCTTCGAGATCGTGCTCGACGCCGTGCCGGAGCCTCGCGGCAAGACGAGCAAGGCGCGCGGTCCTGCGGTGCTGGCGCCGTTGATGCCCCTGACCCGTGACTTCGCCTTCGTGATGGAGGAGGGCCGGGCGACCGGCGACCTCGTCCGCGCCGTCGCCGGGGCCGACAAGGCCCTGATCGCCGAGGTCCGGGTGTTCGACGTCTATCGCGGCGCCGGCGTGGCTGAGGGCATGAAGTCGGTGGCGCTGGAAGTTGTCATCCAGCCGCGCGAGGCGACACTGACCGAGGCCGAGATCGAGGCCTTGTCGGCAAAGGTCGTGGCGGCGGCGGCGAAGGCGGACGCGGTGCTTCGCCGCTGAGGCTTCAGCCGCCCGCCTGCGGTTTCCGCGACCGGGCGGGCGGCCGCGACTGGTTCAGGGCGACGGCGGCGCGGATCAGCGCCTTGAACGCCGCCTCGTCGATCGTTTCGCCTTCATGGATGTCGATGGCCCGCCGGGTGGAGCCTTCGAGGCTGGCGTTGAACAGACCGGCGGGGTCCTCCAGCGCGGCGCCCCTGGCGAAGGTCAGCTTGACGGCCGCCTTGTAGGTCTCGCCGGTGGTCAGGATGCCGGCGTGCGACCACACTGGCGTGCCGCCCCATTTCACCTCCTCGACCACCTCGGGATCGGCCTCGTGGATCAGGCTCCGGAGCCGGGCCAGGGTGCGGCCCCGCCAGTCGTCCAGCGCTGCGATCCGGGCGTCGATCAGGGCGGGGGCTTCGCCTTGCGCGGGCGCTGCGCCATTCCTGCTGTTGGTCATGGCCATTGCCTCTCGTGTCTACATTCGTTCGCCGGGCAGGGCGCTGGCCTGCCGGACCCAGTCGCCCAGCTGCGTCTCGTCGATCGCTTCGTCCTGGTGGATGTGGAAATAGCGCACATCCTTCTGCTTCGAGCCGACCGGGGGCAGGGGGTCCAGCGACGCGCCGCGGAAGAAGGCGACTTTCACATAGTCGTTGAAACAGTGGAGGCTGAGGAACCAGACCCCGTCCTCGACCCCGTACATCGGCGAGTTCCATTTGACCGCCTTGCGGACGCCGGGGACGGTGCGTTCGACGATCGAGTCGACCCGGCGGCCGACCTCGCCCTTCCAGCCCGGCGCGGCGGCGATCCACGCCTGCACCGGGGCGTCGCCATAGCCCTTGGGGATCTGCGGATTGCCGCCCGGGAGCAGCGTCGGCTTCGCGCCCTTGGCCATCGCCTAGGCCTTCCCGCCCCCGCGCGGCTTCCGGACGTACGGCAGCGCGAACATGTACAGCCCCGAGACCGTCATCAGGGCCAGCGGCAACAGCGGCAGGAAATAGACCCACTCCGCCGGCTCACGGCCCAGGCCGAGGGTGGTGAAGATGCTCGCGACAATCACCGTGAAGACGATCGACAGCCAGCGGTGACCCTGACGGATCCATGCGTTCCAGTTCATTGAGTGCTCCTTTCGAACCGGGCCGGCGGTCAGCGGTCCGCCTGCGCCAGCGTCTGCTCCAGGTTTTCGAAGAACTGCCGCCAGCCGGCCCCGGCCCCGCCGAAGGCCTGCCTCTGGTCGGCCCGGAAGCCCGCCTGCTCCATGCGCAGATGCGTCCCCGTTTCAGTCGGAGTCAGGGTGAAGGTCACGACGCTGTTCAGGGCATAGGCCGGATCGTCGTGGGCGTGGTTCCAGCTGTAGGCCAGCGTCCGGTTCGGCTCGAGGGCCAGCACCTCGCAGTCCAGGACGCCGCCCCAGTCACCGCGCAGGTTGAAGCGGTGGCCGACCTCGGGCCGGAAGTCGTTCTTCATCAGCCACGCCTCGATCAGATGCGGCTGGGTCAGGGCGCGCCACAGCCTGTCCGGCGGGAAGGGGAATTCCCGCTCGACGACGACGGTGCGGGTTCCGGTCGCGGCGTCGGTCATTGGTCCATCCTTTTCATCAGATCCTCGAGGTCGTCGAATTTCGCTTCCCAGAAGCCGGCCATCCGGCTGGTCCAGTCGATCAGGGGGGCGAGGGCCCCGGGGCGGGCGCTGTAGTGGGTCAGACGGCCCTCAGGGCGGTCACGCACCAGCCCCGCCTGCTTCAGCAGTCCGAGGTGTTTCGACACCGCCGGCTGCGAGATTCCGGCCCCGGCGGTCAGGGCCCCGACGGTCTGCTCGCCCTCGCGGCACAGGCGTTCGAAGATCGCCCGCCGGGTGGGATCGGCGAGTGTTCTGAACAACGTTTCGTGGGCGTCCGTCATGGCGATAGATAACTCGATGGCTATGAGTTGACGTATAACCACTCGGATATGCGTGAGTCAAACGGGCGGTTCTGGTCGCGTGGCGTCCGCCCTTCGCCGGACCGGCAAGGTTCCGTTAACCTCGTCGCCGCAAGGCTGACGCAAAGACCGGTGACGGTGTGATCCAGCGCCCGCGCGAGTCGGGCGGACCGTCCGCGCCTGTTGGAGCCATCGCCATGCACCGCCGCCAGCTGATCCTTTCCGGTCTCGCCGCCACCGCCGGGGCCTCGGGCCTCGCCGCCTGCGCCACCAATCCGCCGGCGGATCCCAACTACCCGATCCGCTCGGATCAGCAGGCGCCCGCCTATACCGCCGACGAACTGATCGCCGCCGGCTCGCGCGAGCTGGGCATCGCCGCCGAGGCGATCGGCGCGGCTATCGAGCGCATCTTCGCCGATCAGGGCGATCGCCCGACCGCCTACATCGCCGGCGAAGAGGGTTCGGGCGCGGCCGGCGTGGGTCTGCGCTACGGCCGGGGCGCCCTGCACATGAAGGACCTGTCGGCCTCGCAGGAGGTGTTCTGGCAGGGCATTTCGATCGGGTGGGACGTCGGCGGCAACGCCAGCCGGGTCTTCACCCTCGTCTACGGCCTCTATCACCCGGACATGCTCTACCGCCGCTACCCGGGGGTCGAGGGCTCGGCCTATCTGGTCGGCGGCGTGGGCGTGAACTACCAGCGCGCAGACGGCATCGTGCTGGCCCCGATCCGCACCGGCGTCGGCCTGCGCCTCGGCGCCAACGTCGGCACCATGGCCTACAGCCGCCAGCGCAACCTGCTGCCGTTCTAGTAAGGGCGCTACCGCTCGCCGCGCGGCGGCTCGCTGCCTGAGCGCGCGGGCGACTCCGCGCCGAGCATCGCCTCCAGCCCCTCGCGCCAGGTCGGGTAGCGCGGCCGCCAGCCCAGCTCGGCCTTGGCGCGGGCGTTCGAGAGCCGCTTGGAGTCGCGATAGAAGCGCCGCATCGCCTCCGACACCGACGGGTCGTCGAGGTCGATCTCGGGCGGATGCGGCAGGCCCAGCCGGTCGGCCGCCCCCTCCATGACCACATCGGCGGGGGCGGGTTCGTCGTCGCACAGGGTGTAGGCCGCACCCGGCCGGGGGCGCGCGATGGAGGCGAACAGACCGGCGACGGCGTCGTCGACATGGATACGGTTGAACACCTGGCCGGGCTTGCGCACGATCCGGGCCGTGCCGTCGCGCAGCCGATCCAGCGGCGAGCGACCCGGACCATAAAGGGCCGGCAGGCGGAATATCTGCACCGTCAGCCCCATGCCCTGACCGGCGTCCAGCCAGTCGCGCTCGGCCCGCACGCGCCGCGCGCCTTCCAGCGAGGCGGCGTTGAGGGGATCATCCTCGAAGGACCAGCCGCCGCCCCGGTCGCCATAGACCGCGGTCGAGGAGACGTAGCCGATCCAGTCGGGAAAGGCGCCGGTGCGGGTCACGGCCGGGATGAGCCGCTTCAGTCCGGGGCAGCCGTCGCACTCGGGCGGGGCGGTGATCAGAATGGCCCCGGCCCCGGCGACGGCTCGGTCCAGCGCGGCGGCGTCGGCCGGGTCGATGGGTTCGAAGCCGGCGGCCGTCAGCGCAGCTCGCCGGGCCGGGTCCCGGCTGGTCAGGACCGCGCGGCCGCCGCGCCGCACGGCCTCGCGCGCCGCCGCCTGTCCGAGCCAGCCGCCGCCGAAAACCAGCAGCGTCGAGGGGGCGGCGTCGGGCTTCATGGGTTTGCGATCAGGCGGAACGGACGTGAGCGGGCGACGGGGTCGGCGCCACGACGACGGCCTCGTCCTTCAGGGCCTCGGCCCGCTTGCTGTTCCAGCTGGAGACGCAGGGAATCTTGGTCAGGTCGGCGCGGGCGGCGTAGCGGCGGGCGATTTCGCTGACGTCCTGCATCAGTCCCTCGGCCAGGGTGATCGGCTTCAACCCCAGTTCGCGGAACTGGTCGTTGGCCACCACCAGCTCGTTCTCGTCGGCTTCCAGACGCGGATTGGGGACGTTGTGGATCTCGGCCCCGGTCATGTCGGCGATCAGAACGGCGAGATCGCGCACCCGGCGGCTCTCCGTCATCTGGTTCAGGATCTTGACCCGCTCGCCCGACTTCGGCGGGTTCTTCAGCGCCAATTCGACACAGCGCACCGTGTCCTGGATGTGGATGAAGGCCCGCGTCTGGCCGCCGGTGCCGTGCACCGTCAGCGGATAGCCGACCGCCGCCTGCATAAGGAAGCGGTTCAGCACCGTGCCGTAGTCGCCGTCATAGTCGAAGCGGTTGATCAGCCGCTCGTCCTGGCGGGTCTCCTCGGTCTGGGCTCCCCAGACGATGCCCTGGTGCAGGTCGGTGATCCGCAGGCCGTCGTTCCGGGCGTAGAATTGGAACAGCAGGGCGTCCTGGGTCTTGGTCATGTGATAGATCGAGCCCGGGTTCGGCGGGAACAGGATTTCTTGCTCGGCCGGGCCGAAATCGGTGTCGACCGTGACTTTCAGATAGCCCTCCGGGATGCGCAGTCCCGCGGTCGTGTAGCCGTACACCCCCATCGTCCCCAGATGCGCCAGATGCACATCCAGCCCGCTTTCCACGATCGCGGCGAGCAGGTGGTTGGTGGCGTTCAGATTGTTGTCGACCGTGTACAACTTGTGCCGCGCCGACTTCATCGAATACGGCGCCGCGCGCTGCTCGGCGAAGTGGACGACGCTGTCCGGCCTCCACTCCTTGATCAGGGCTACGAGGCGGTCGAACTCCTTGCCGACCGTCATGTTGACGAACTCGATAGTCTTTCCCGAGACTTCTTTCCACGCGGCGATGCGCTCGCCCATGGTCCGGATCGGCGTCAGCGACTGGACTTCCAGCTCGTTGTCGATGTTGCGCCGGCTCAGGTTGTCGATGACCAGAACGTCCCAGCCTCTCGCCGACAGGTGCAGGGCCGTCGGCCAGCCGCAGAATCCGTCGCCGCCCAGAACCAGTACGCGCATCCGTTCGTCCCTCGTGTGATCCGCCCCCTGCCTAGCCGATGGCGGCGGCGGGTCAAAGCTTGAGCTTTGAACGCGCGAAACCGCCGGCCGGGCTCAGGCCCGTGGGCGAGCGCGCCATTCGTCCCGGCTCTGGCCCCAGCGGTCGACCCGGACGGCGTCGAACGGCGGCGGCAGCTTCGTCGGGCCGAGGTTGCGCGAGCCCAGCCGTTCGGCCAGCCGCTGCGACGGCGTATTGTCCGGGTCGATACAGTGGATGACGTCAGTCCAGCCAAAGGCGTCGAAGGCGTAGTCGATGGCGGCGGTCGCCGCCTCGACGCCGTAGCCCTTGCCCTGGGCGTCCGGATGCAGGCCCCAGCCGACCTCGGTCCCCGGCCAGCCCAGCGGCGTCCACGGCCCGATGCGGCCCAGCCACAGACCCGTCTCACGCTCGACCAGCGAGAACATGGCCACGCCGGTCAGGCTCCAGGCCCCCGCCATGGTCATGAAGCCGCGCCACGCGGCCTCGGCCGGTTGCGGCCCGCCGATGAATCTCGCGGCCTCGGGGTCGGCCATCATCTCCGCCCAACGGGGAAAGTCCTCCATCGCCTGCGGGCGCAGGGTCAGGCGGGCCGTCTCGATCACCGGTCCGGTCACAGCGGATACTCCTGTTCGAGCTGATAGTGGCTGCCATTCTGGGTCAGCACGCTGGACCACAGGCCGAAACGATCGATGCGGATCGGCGGAGAATGCAGCAGGTTATGACCCGCGATCCAGGCCCCTATCCGGTCCGGATTGGTCTGGGGTTTGAGGTAGGCCAACGTCACATGCGGACGGTACTCGCGGCGCTCCATCACCACTCCGGCCCGCTCTCCGGCGGCGCGACAGCGGCCCGCCAGCACGGACAGCCGCTCATTGGGTTCGACCCCGGCCCACAGGGTGTGGGTGCGATGGGCGTCGCCGAAGGCTCCCACGCCGCGCAGCGTGATCTCGAACGGCCCGCCGGAGGCGGCGCGGTTGAGCTCGGCCGCCAGGTCGTCGGCGCGCCGCTCCTCGATGTCGCCATAGAAGGCCAGGGTCACATGCAACTGGTCGCGCGTCCGCCACTTCGCCCCGGGCAGGCCGGACTGGCGACGTTCGAGGGTGTCGGCCACGTCATCGGGAATCGGCAGGGCGGTGAACAGCCGGATCATGCGACCGTTCGTAGCGGGTGAAACCCGAGCGCCCAAGTCCGGTTTTCCTTGCGTGAAGGGGAAGCGACCCCGATATTTGACCGGACAGCCGGGATCATCCCGGCGCACAAGGAGATCGAACTCGCGATGAGCGACTTCAACAACGGCTACGCCCGGCCGCTTCCGCAATCCGCCGACATGTCGGTGGACGCGGGCCTGCGCAGCTTCATGCTGGGCGTCTACAACAAGGTGGCGCTGGGCCTGCTGGTGTCGGCGGTCCTCGCCTATGTCACCGGCTCGGTGCCCGCGGTGCGCGACCTGCTCTTCGCGACCCAGGTCTTTCCCGACGGCGTCACCCGTCTGACCGGCTACACCATGCTGGGCATGATCGTGGCCTTCTCGCCGCTGGTCATCCTGCTGGGTTCGAACTTCGTCATGAAGAACCCGACCTCCAGCGGCGCGAGCATGCTCTACTGGCTGATCGTGGCCCTGATCGGGGCTTCGATGGGCACCGTGGTGCTGCTCTACACGGGCGCCTCTGTGGTCCAGACCTTCCTGATCACCGCCGCCGCCTTCGGCGCGCTGAGCCTGTTCGGCTACACGACCAAGAAGGACCTGACGGGCATCGGCAGCTTCCTGATCATGGGCGTGATCGGCCTGATCATCGCCTCGGTGGTCAACATGTTCCTGCAAAGCGGGATGATGCAGCTGATCATCAGCGCCGCCGGCGTGCTGATCTTCGCCGGCCTGACCGCCTATGACACCCAGCGGCTGAAGATGACCTACTACGCCCTGGGCGGAAACCAGACCGCCATGAGCGTGGCCACCAGCTATGGCGCGCTGAGCCTGTACATCAACTTCATCAACATGTTCCAGTTTCTGCTGATGCTGTTCGGCGGTCGTCGCTGATCGATCGGCCCGGTTGAAACAGAAGGCCCCGGCGGAAACGCCGGGGCCTTCTTCTATTCGACGACGCTGAAGCGGCGGCTGTCGAAGACGCGGAGCACCTGGAGCAGTTCGCGGCCGCGGCGCAGCACCACGCCGCCCTCGCCGATCACCGCCCACTGGCCCTGTTTGAGACGCAACGCCGGGCGTTTCTCGATGCGGTAGGCCGGCGCGTCGCCCGAGCGGCGGAAGACCGCGAACTCGGCCACGTCGCGATGGCCGATCATGGCGTAGTCGCGCCACTCCCCGGCCGCCACCATCCGCCCGTAGACCCTCAGGATCAGCTCCAACTCGCGCCGGTCGAAGAAGACCGGGCCCGACCCGGATTGCAAATCGGCGGCGTCGCTCATGATTCGAAGTTAGGCGCCCCTACCGGAAACGCCAGAGGTTTGAAGCGGCGGCCGCCCGGCGACCCGCGTGTCGCGAACGTCACTCGCCGAAGAAATCGCGCGGAACACGAAATAGCCGCCGTTCCGCCCATCGTCCGCCCCCTTGGGAGGCGACACCAGTCCCATCGGCCCGACGGAGTCCGGAGCGATCCCGGATCCTGAACAGCCCCCCCCAGCCCCCCTGGATCATTCCATCAAGGGCTCCGGCGGGTCGATGCTTCCTCCAAGCGAGACGCCCGCTCCGCCACCCTCCCCCCTCCGGCAGAGCGGGCGTTTTGCTGTCCGGGGTCCGGCGAGGGGCTCAGCCCCCCAGGGTCGCTGTCACATCCTCGTCCCCGCGGCGCACCGTCAGGCGATGTTCGCCGGCGGCGCCCAGCGCGCCCGCCAGACCATTCAGATCGGCGACCGCCACGCCGTCGATCTCGCGGATGATGTCGCCGGCCTGCAGGCCCGCGCCGGCCGCCGCCGAGCCGCCCTCCACCGCGAACACCTGCAATCCGTCGGCCGCGGCGCGGACGTTGAGGCCCCGGGCGATCACGACTTCAGAGCCGACCACCACCGGGCGGTCTCCCGGAGCCTCGACGGTCAGGGTGGCGCGGCCCTCGCGGCCGTCCCGCAGATAGACGACCTCGACCCGGGTGCCGGGCTCGGCGATGCCGATCGTGGCGGCGACCGTGCCGGCGTTGGAGACGGGGCGGTTCTGGATCCGGGTGATCACATCGCCGCGTTGCAGGCCCGCCGTCTCGGCCGACGAGCCGGGAGCGACGCTCTCGACCACCGCCCCCCGTACGATGCCGAGGCCGAAGTCGCGCGAGCGCTCGGCGTTGAGCGATCCGAGGATGGCGCCGGTTGAGCCCCGTTTGACCTCGCCGACCGTCCGCAGCTGATCGACCACATACATCAGGATGCGGCTGGGCACCGCGAAGGCGATGCCGTCGTTGCCGCCGCCGCCGCCCGACAGGATCGATGTGTTGATGCCGATCAGCCGGCCCCGGCTGTCCAGCAGCGGCCCGCCGGAGTTGCCGGAGTTCACCGCCGCGTCTGTCTGGATGTAATCCTCGATCCGGTCGCCCATGCCTGACCGGCCGAGGCCCGAGATCACGCCCATGGTCAGGGTCTGGTCGAGGCCGAGCGGATAGCCCACGGCGAAGGCCAGGTCGCCGGTGCGCAGCTGGTCCGAATCGACCACCTCGATCTCCGACAGGCCGGTAGCGTCGAATTTGAGCACGGCCAGGTCGGTGGCCTTGTCCGTGCCGATCAGGACCGCGTCGAAGATGCGGCCGTCGGTCAGGTCGACCGTAAACTTCCGCCCGCCCTCGACCACGTGGTTGTTGGTGACGACGATGCCTTCGCTGGCGTCGATGATGGCGCCCGAGCCGCTTGAGATCGGCCGCGGCTCGTTTTCGCCCGAGCTGGGGCCTTCCGACTGGCCGAGGGTGGTCACCTGGACCACGGCCGGCAGGGCCTGTTCCAGACCTTCGGCGAAGCTGAACACGCCGCGCCGGGCGTCGTAGGTCATCGGGCCCTGCGAGTTGGACTGGGCCATGGCGGGGGTCGCCAGCAGCATCGGAACCGCCGCCGTCAGCGCCAGGATCGACAGGCCGTGAGCCCGAATGGTGGAACGCCGCATCGCCAAACCCCTGTTGTCGCGACCGACCCTAGCGCGAGAAACGCGCCGTGACGACAGCACCCGGATGGCCGTCATCAACCGTCATGGCGGCGCCGTGTCGTTTCAGTATCGCCCGCACGAAGGCCAGCCCCATGCCGTGGCTCTCGCGGGCCTCGCCGGCGCTGTCGGCGTCCGCCCGCCGGCCGGGCGCGAAGCCCGGTCCCTGGTCGGCGACGATGAGCAGGGGCCGGCCCTCGCGCACGGCGGCGGTCAGGGTCACGACCCCGCCCTCGGGCGAGAATTTGACCGCGTTGTCGACCAGGTTGGTGACAGCGCGCTGCAGCAGGGAATGCACGCCCAGCACGGACGCCGGCTCGCCCTCGACCCGGATGACGACGCCGCGCTCTTCGGCCAGCGGCTGGTAGAGTTCGGCGGCCTGCCTCGCCAGTTCGTCCAGCCGCACGCTGTCGAACACCCAGGCCTCGCCGTCGCGCAGCGCCATCGCCTCGTTCATCGACCGGGTGATCTGGGCCAGATCCGAGCGAGCCTCGTCGATCAGCTTGCGCGCCTCGGGCGTGGCCGCTGTGGCCCGCAGCCGCTCAAGCCGGACCGCGGCGCGCGCCAGCGGGGTGCGGAAATCGTGTGCCAGCTGGTCGGCCGAATCCCTCAGCCAGCTCAGCAATTCGTCCAACCGGTCGAGGGTGCGGTTCACCTGGCGGGTCAGTTCGGTCAGCTCCGGGGCGAGGGCCGTCTCCGGCGCCCGCAGCGAGAAGTCGCCCACGGCGGCGCGGTCGAGCGCCCGGCTGACTTCGGCGACGGCCGCCGTCAGTCGTCGCCGGGCCATGGCGGCCGCGGCGAGGCCGATGACCAGCAGCAGCAGCCCGGTCCCGATCACCGCCGCCGCCGCCCAGCCCCAGGCCTCGCCCGACCGGTCGACGACCCGGCCGACGGCGATGTCCAGCGCGCCGAACGGTCGCCGGACCACGACCGCCTCGACCGCGCGCGACGGGCACAGAACGCCCTGCGCAAGCCGCACCACATAGACGTCGTCGCCCAGCCGTGCCGCGCGTTCGCCCCGCGCCGTCTCCAGCGCGGCCAGACCCGCCGGCTTGCCGACCGGGGCGCGGATGAAGCGGACGCCGGCGCCGCCACGGCCGGTTCGGCAGGTCTCCTCGAGGGTGCGCGCCTCGCGCGCCGGCCCGCTCTGGAAGGCGCTCAGCCACGCCGACAGCCAGGCCGCGTCGGCCTCGGTGATCCGGTCCGCGGACAGGCTGGCCTCCGATCCGAGCTTGGAGACCATGGCCCCGTAGTCGTCGAGCGCCGCCAGCGCCGCCTTCTCGCGCTGGTCCATCCGCACGGCCGCCCCCGTGACCAGCAGCGAGCCGGTCAGGGCGAGGGCGGCGAGCACGCCCATGGTCGCGGCCAGCTGGGTCGAGGTCCGCCGCGCCAGCCAGCCCGTCAGGCCCGGGGATCGTCCGCCCATGCCGGGCTCAGCCCGCCGCCGCCGGCAGCTCGCGGAAGATCAGGCTCTGGCTGCGCGCCGAGACGATCAGGGGGTGCAGATCCTCGCCCAGTTCGGGGGCCTGTTCCTTGAGCCGTCGGCGCAGGGCGCTGATGCGCGCGTCGATGACGTTGACGAAATTGTCGGGCAGGAATTTCCATTCCACCCAGCAGCGGTCCCACAGCATGGTCTTGGTCACCGGCTGGCCGCGCGCCGCCATCAGTTCGGCGACGATGGCGAACTCCAGGGGCGACAGGTCGATCAGACGGCTCTCGCCCTCCGGCAGGTCGAGTTTCAGCGTGCGGGCCCCCGGCGACAGGCGGAACGGTCCGTTGACCAGTTCCGCGCCCGCGGGGCGCGCCCGCCGCGCCGCCCGCCGCAGCTGGGCCGCGATCCGGGCCAGCAATTCCTCGTCGCCGACCGGCTTGGCCAGATAGTCGTCGGCGCCGCCCAGCAGCCCCTCGACCTTCTGCCGTTCGCCGCCCAGCGCGGTCAGCATCAGGGCCGGCGCGTCCGAGGAGACCCCGCCGCCGGCGCGGAGCCGCTTCAGCATCTCCAGCCCGTCCATGCCTGCGGTCAGGCGATCGAGGATCAGGATGTCGTAGGGCGCGCGGGCCGCCGCCTCGAGCGCCTTTTCGCCGGCCTCGAACCGGTCCACCGCCTCGAATCCCGCGGCGGACAGCCGCTCCGCGACGTGCTCCGACAGCGCCGGATCGTCCTCCAGAAGCAGCGCGCGGCGACCCGCGAACACGGGGCCGAGCCGGGCGAACGGATCCTCGTCCTGCATCGTCACCCTCTCTCCGTCCACGCCTGATCTCCGTCGCCGCACGATAGGACGTCGAGGCGGAATGACAACGCCCGACGCCCGTCTGCTCTAGGCCGGTCGACGGGGGAGGGGGGCTGACTGTTCCTGACAGCCCCCCATCCGGCTCAGTGACTGTCGTGCCCGTGGCCCGCTGTCTCGGCGGCGCCCGCGGCCCAGCCCTCGCCGCCGGTTTCGGCGAACCAGAACGGCGCCCGCGGCCGCTGACGCGGCGCGATCTCGTTCATGCCCGAGTCGTACACCCGGCCGTTGAGGACGGTGTAGGCGATCGAAGTGGTGTTGCGGATGTTGTCCAGCGGGTTCTCGTTCAGGACCACCATGTCGGCCAACTTGCCGGCCTCCAGCGAGCCGATGTCCCTGTCCATGCCCAGGGCCCTGGCGCCGTTCAGCGTGCCCGCGCGGATCGCCTCCAGCGGCTCCATCCCGCCTTGGGTCAGGCTCCAGACTTCCCAGTGCGCCGCCAGGCCCTCGCGCTGTCCGTGGGCGCCGATCTGGACGTTGACGCCTTCGGCGGCCAGCCGGGTCGCCTCGCGGGCCACCGAAATGTGGTTCCACTCATTGTCCGGGGCGGTGACCGGACGCCGGGCGCGGGCGTCGAGGATGCGGCGCGGCACATACTGCGTCAGGATCGGATCGTTCCAGACCTCGCTCTCCTGGTACCAGTAGTTCTCGCCATAGCTGCCGCCATAGGCGACGACGATGGTGGGGTTGTAGGCGACGTTCGTCTGGCGCCACAGCTGGTGCACGTCGTCATAGAGGCGGGCCAGCGGGATGGCGTGCTCGATGGTGGTGTGGCCGTCGACGATCATCGACATATTGTGCTGGAACAGCGAGCCGCCCTCGGGGACGACCATCATGTTCAGCTGGCGCGCCGCCTCGATGACCTGCTGGCGCTGGTCGCGGCGCGGCTGGTTGTAGCTCTTGACGCTCCAGGCGCCCGCCGCCTGCATGCGCCGCAGGGTCGACAGGGCGTCGTCGAGGTCGTCGATCTGGGCCGTGGAGGCGGTGGTCGCCCCGTACAGGATGGTCCCGGTCGAGAAGACGCGCGGGGCCACCACGCGGCCGGCGCGGGCCATCTCGCTGTGGGCGAAAATCTCGCTGGTGTCGGCGGAGGGGTTGTGGATCGTCGTCACCCCGAAGGCCAGCGAGGCGTAGTCGACCCAGCTCTGCTCGGGGATGATCTCGTCCGACCCCATGGAGCCGTGCCAGTGGGTGTCGACTAGGCCGGGCATGATGGTCTTGCCGGTCATGTCGAGGGTCGGGATGCCCGCCGGGATCGTCAAGCTGGCGGCCGAACCGATCGCCTCGATGCGGTTGCCGTCGACGACGATGATTCCGTTCTCGATCACCTCGGCGCCGTTCATGGTGATCACCCGGGCTCCGACGAGGGCCATGCGGCCCTGCGGACGGTCCGTCTCGACGCTGAAGCCGAGATTGACGCCGTGCTCGTCCGGCTTGGGCAGCTCGTCCGGCGCGCCTTCGACGAAGGCGAAGGACCGGTTCAGCTCGCGGGTGAACAGCTCCGGGCCCTGCGACCAGTGCAGGCTGCGGGAATCGCCCGACCAGCTCAGCCACTCGCCGGAGTCGCGGGTGACCCGTGCCTGCGGCAAGGACTTGCCGTCGGGGCCGACGTTGATTGGCCGGCCCGCCGCCACGAAGGGCGCGACGTAGGCGTTGAAGCGCTCGGTCCAGCCGATCCAGTTTCCGTCGGGCGAGACCGCGAATTCCGCGGCCCACTCGGACGTCAGGTGGGTCCGCTCGTCGGATCCGTCCAGGTCGACCGAGATCAGGGTGCGCTTGTCGCCGTCGCGTCCGGTCAGGAACAGGCGGTCGCCGTCGGCGCCGAACTGGGGATGTTCACCCTCGTCGGTGATCAGGACCGCTTCGCCGCCCGCGGCGGGAATGCTGTAGACGCCGGGCTCGCGGCTCCAAAGGGCGGTGGTCAGGAAGCCGTCGCTGACCTTGCGATAGACGATGGTGCGGCCGTCCGGCGAGAAGGTCGGCTCGATGTAATGGCCCGGATTTTCGGTCACGACGCGGCCGGCGCCGCCCGAAGCGGGGACCACCCGGACCGAGCCCAGCGCCTGGTCGTCCCAGGTCGTGTAGACGATCGAGCGGCCGTCGCGCGACCAGTTGGGATAGAGCTCGAAATGGTCGGTCTGCCGGGTCAGGCGACGCGCCGTCCCGGTCGGCAGGTCGCGAATCCACAGATTGCCGAGCGCCTCGAACACCACCTTCGTGCCGTCCGGCGAGGGGCGGGCCCAGCGGACCATCTTCACGTCGAAGCTGTCGGGAGCGACCTCGACCTGATGGCGGACGGCGTCCTGCACCCGGCGGGTGTCGGCGACATGGAAGGGGATGTCCGTGACGGTCTGCGAGGCCACGTCGACGCGCTGGATGCGCCCGTCGGCCCAGAACACGATCGAGCGATTGTCAGGCGTCCAGCTGATGGCCGGATAGACGCCGTGGATGGCCCAGGTTTCCTGCAGGTCGCGGTCGAGGCCCGAGAAGATCGGCGTTTCGCGCCCGGATTCGATGTCCATCACATACAGGACCGACTGGTAGCGGACACGGCGGATGAAGGCGATCGACTTGCCGTCGGGCGAGGGAGTCGGGCGGATCGAGCCGCCCGGGCCGGTGATGTAGGGATCGATCTCACCGGTCTCGCGGTCGAGCCGGCGGATGATGTAGATCTGGCCATTGACGTCCTTCGAGTATTCGAAGGTGTTCCCCGGCGTCGCGTCGTCGCTGAAATACAGATAGCGGCCGTCCGGCGAGAAGGCCGGTTCGCCGGTGTCCTTCTGGGGCGTGCGCCGCTCGGTCATCTGCACGCCGCCGCCGCCGGTGCGGTGATACATCCACAGCTCGCCGGCCCCCAGCGAGCGGGCCGAGGTGAAATGCTTGCGCGCGACGATGAACTGGCCGTCGGGGGTCCACTCCGGCTGGTTCAGCAGGCGGAAGGTCTCTTTGGACACCTGGGTCGGGTTCGAGCCGTCGGCCTCCATGATCCAGATGTTGTCGCCGCCGGCGCGGTCCGAGGTGAAGGCGATGTGGCGGCCGTCGGGCGACCATTTCGGCTGCATGTCCCAGGCCACGCCCGAGGCGATCGCCCGCGCCTCGCCGCCCGACGCCGGCATCACATAGATGTCGCCCAGCATGTCGAAGACGATGGTCCGGCCGTCCGGGCTGACGTCGAGCGACATCCAGGTGCCGCGGGTCACGTCGATCGGGATGTCGCGCGACGGTCCGGGCGGGGCCGGGACGTCCCATTTGGGCGCCTCGTCCGAAGCGGCTGCGGCGGGCGCGGCCTGGGGATCGGCCTGGGCCTGCGCCTCGACCGGAGCCGGGACGGGGGGGGCGGCGATCGGCGAGACGGGCTCCGGCGTCTGGGCCATGACCGGGCCGGCGAGCGTCAGCAGGGCGGCCGTGGCCAGGAGTTCGCGCTTCATGTTCGTCGTCCCCGAAATTGGATGGACGTCTTGCACCGCCTCACGGCTGCCGCGTCCCTTGAAAGGCAGAGAGCATTTTCACGGGCCGCAAGTCCAGCCGGGGAGACTGACTTTCGCCCCCGCGGCGCGTCCCGGGCGGCGACGGGGCTGACCCCGGGCGCGACACGGCCTATCTATCCGCTCCGTGTCCGCCACGGACCCACGCGCCGCCACCCCACAGGACCCGCCATGACCGCTGCCCTCGACCTGTCCCACTGGATCAACGGCGAAAAGGTCGCGTCCGGCCGACCCTCGGAGAGCCTGAACCCCTCCGACACCCGCGATCTCGTGGCCCGCCTCCCTGACGGCGGCGCGGACGAGGTCGACGCCGCCGTGGCCGCGGCGAAGGCGGCCTTCCCGGCCTGGTCCGAAGCCTCGCCCGAGGTCCGCTCTGACATCCTCGACCGGGCCGGGACCCTGCTTATGGAACGGCGCGAGGCGCTGGGCCGCCTGCTGTCGCGCGAGGAGGGCAAGACCCTGGCCGAGGGCATCGGCGAGACCGTTCGGGCCGGCCGCATCCTGAAGTATTTCGCCGGCGAGGCGCTGCGCCTGCACGGCCAGAACCTCGCCTCCGTCCGGCCGGGCGTGGAAATCCAGACCTATCGTCACGCCGTCGGAGTTTTCGGCCTGATCACGCCGTGGAACTTCCCCATCGCCATCCCCGCGTGGAAGGCCGCTCCGGCCCTGGCGTTCGGCAATACGGTGGTGATGAAGCCGGCCGGCCCGACCCCGGCGACAGCCGAGGCCCTGGTCGCCGTCCTGCACGAAGCCGGCCTGCCCGCCGGCGTATTGAATCTGGTGATCGGACGCGGCGGCGTCGGTCAGGCCATCGTCGACCACCCGGAAGTGGCCGGGGTCTCCTTCACCGGCTCGCAGGGCGTCGGCGCCGGCGTGGCGGCCGGGGCGGTGAAGCGTCAGGCCCGGGTGCAGCTGGAGATGGGCGGCAAGAACCCGCTGATCGTACTCGACGACGCCGATCTGGATCGGGCGGTGATGATCGCTCTGGACGGCTCCTACTACGCCACCGGCCAGCGCTGCACAGCCTCCAGCCGCCTGATCGTCCAGGACGGCATTCACGACCGCTTCGTCGCCGCCCTGGCGGACAAGGTCGCCGCCCTGCGCGTCGGCGACGCGCTCGACCCGAACACCCAGATCGGCCCGGCGGTCAGCGAGGACCAGCGCGAGACTTCTTACCGCTATATCGAGATCGCGCGTCAGGAAGGCGGCCGGGTCGTCACCGGCGGCGGGCGGCTGCAACTCGAAACGCCCGGCTGGTACGTCCAGCCGACCCTGATCGCCGACACCCACGCCGGCAGCCGGATCAACAACGAGGAGGTCTTCGGCCCGGTCGCCTCGACCATCCGGGTCAAGGATTACGAAGAGGCGCTGGAGATCGCCAACGGCGTCGAGTTCGGCCTCTCCGCCGGCCTCGTCACCACCTCGCTGAAGCACGCCCGCGATTTCCAGCGGCGCGCAAAGGCCGGCATGACCATGGTCAACCTGCCCACCGCCGGGGTCGACTACCATGTGCCCTTCGGCGGCTCGAAATCGTCCAGCTACGGCCCGCGCGAACAGGGCTTCGCCGCGGTCGAGTTCTTCACCCAGACCAAGACGTCCTATTCGGCCGGCTGAACGGGCCCGGGGCCGCGCGAACCGGTCCTGGCTCCTGTATCGCGACCGCGCGGTGTAAGGCGGGCCGGGGGGGCGGGCGTGGTCCGTTCCAGAGCTCCGGCCACCCCCGGAAAGCCGTCGTCTTTACGGGCGGCTTATGCCGGAGCCCGACTCTCGCATGGCCCCCTTACGCTCGCGGATGGTCCAATCCAGCCTCAAACTGAGCTGGAGGCGTCGGCATGGCCGATCTGATCTGTCTGGCGATCGGCGGCGGGGCATTTGTCGTCTTCGCCGTCCTCGCCGCTGTCCTGAAGCGGGTGTGACGATGCTGGTCGCCATACTCTGGGGCGTCGGCGCGGTCGTCGTCGCCGTCTACATGGTCGCGGCGCTGTTGCGCCCCGAGCGGTTCTGAAGGAGCCGCCGCCATGAACCTCCAAGGATGGGCGGAAATCGCCCTGACCCTCGGCCTCGCCGCCCTGATCGGCTGGCCGATCGGCCTCTACATGTCGCGCGTCTGGAACGGCGAGCGGACCTGGCTCGACCCGGTGATGAAGCCGGTCGAAGGCCTGTTCTACCGCGCCGCCGGGGTGAACCCGGCGCACAGCCAGGGCTGGCTCGGCTATGCCGGCGCCCTGCTGGCCTTCAACGCGGCGGGCTTCTTCCTGCTCTACGCCATCCTGCGGCTGCAGGGTGGATTGCCCCTGAACCCGCAGGGGTTCGAGGGGCTGTCGCCGCATCTGGCCTTCAACACCGCCGTCAGCTTCGTCACCAACACCAACTGGCAGTCGTATGGCGGCGAAACGACCATGTCGACGCTGACCCAGATGACCGGCCTGACGGTGCAGAACTTCCTCTCGGCCGCGACCGGGGCGACCCTGGCCGCCGCCCTGGCGCGGGCCTTCGTCGCCAATCGCGGCGAGGGGGTCGGCAATTTCTGGGCCGACATGACCCGCACCACGCTGTGGGTGCTGCTGCCCCTGTCCATCGTTCTGGCGCTGGTGCTGGTCGGCCTTGGCGTGACCCAGACCCTCGCCGCCTCGGCCACGGCCACCGGGCTGGAAGGCGGGTCCCAGACCCTGTCCCTGTTCCCGACCGCCAGCCAGCTGGCCATCAAACAGCTGGGCATCAACGGCGGCGGCGTCTTCAACGTCAACTCGGCGCATCCGTTCGAGAACCCGACCCCGCTGACCAACCTGATCACGGCGATCTCGATCAATGTGCTCGGCTGGGCCGCCTTCTTCGCCTTCGGCCGCAGCGTGCTGGCGAAGAAGGATGTGCGGGCATTGGCCATCGCCGCCCTCCTGCTGCTCGGCCTTTCGGCCGCCGCCATGTACGCCATCGAGACCCAACCGGCGCCCGCCCTGGTCGCGGCGGGGGTCGAGGCCTCGACCAATATGGAGGGCAAGGAGCTTCGGTTCGGCGTGCCTGCCTCGGTCGCCTGGGCGGTGCAGACCACCGGAGCCTCCAACGGCTCGGTCAACTCCATGCACGCCAGCTACATGCCGCTGGGCGGGGCGCTGCAGATGTTCCTGATGCAGCTGGGCGAAATCCTGCCCGGCGGGATCGGCTCGGGCATTGCGGTCATGGTCGTTATGGCCGTGCTGTCGGTCTTCGTCGCCGGCCTGATGGTCGGGCGCACGCCGGAGTATCTGGGCAAGAAGATCGAGGCGCGGGAGATCCAGTTCGCCATGATCGCGGTGCTGGTCCTGCCTATCGCCGTGCTCGGTTTCACCGCGATCGCCGCGGTCCTGCCCACGGCCCTGGCCGGGCTGCTGAATGACGGTCCGCACGGCCTGTCCGAGATGCTCTACGCCTACACTTCGGCGGCCGGGAACAACGGCTCGGCCTTCGCCGGCCTGACCGCGAACGCGCCGTGGTGGAACACGACCCTGGGTATCGCCATGCTGATGGGCCGCTTCGCGCCCGCCGTCGCGGTGCTGGCCATCGCCGGCAGCCTCGTCGTCAAGCCGAAGCTGGCGCCCAGCACCGGCGCCATGCCGACCCACGGGCCGCTGTTCATCGGCCTGCTGATCGGCGTCATTCTCATCCTGGGCGGGTTGCAGTTCTTCCCCGCCCTCGCCCTTGGCCCCCTCGTCGAGCATTTCCAGGTGCTGGGCGTGGTGGCCGGGCTCTGATCCGGGACCCCTGACATGACCTTCGCAAACCCCGAGCCCTTGGGCGAAACCCGCCGGGCCGCGCCCCGGGCCGGCGGCCTGTCAGGCCCCATGCTGGGCCGGGCGATCGGCGACGCCTTCGTCAAGCTGGACCCGCGCAAGCTGCTGCGGAATCCGGTGATCTTCACCACCTGGATCGTGGCCCTGTTGGCGACGGTGTCGGCCATAGCCGCCGTCGCCGCCGGAGAGGCAGCCGGCTTCGCCATCCAGCTGGCGGCGTGGCTGTGGGCGACGGTGCTGTTCGCCAACGTCGCCGAGAGCGTCGCTGAAGGGCGGGGCAAGGCGGCGGCGGACTCCCTGCGAGCGACGCGCGTCACCACCAAGGCCAAGCTGATCGTCGATCCGCAGACCGGCCTGACGGTGCCGACCCCCGCTCACGAACTGGAAATCGGTTCGATCGTGCTGGTCGAGGCCGGCGACCTCATCCCTTCGGACGGCGAGATCATCGAAGGCATCGCCTCGGTCAACGAGGCCGCCATCACCGGCGAGAGCGCGCCCGTGATCCGCGAAAGCGGCGGCGACCGGTCGGCCGTCACCGGCGGCACCACCGTGGTGTCCGACTGGATCAAGGTGCGCATCACCTCGGCCCCGGGCTCGACCTTCCTCGATCGCATGATTTCCATGGTCGAGGGCGCCAACCGCCGCAAGACGCCGAACGAACTGGCGCTGTCCGTGCTGCTGGCCGGCCTGACGCTGGTGTTCCTGATCGCGGTTGTGACGCTGCTGGGGCTGGGCGCCTACTCCGGCATCACGCTGGACCCCATTGTCCTCGGGGCCCTGTTCATCACGCTGATTCCGACAACCATCGGAGGCCTGCTGTCCGCCGTGGGCATCGCCGGCATGGACCGTCTCCTGAAGGTCAATGTGTTGGCCACATCAGGCCGCGCAGTCGAGGCGGCCGGGGACGTCGACACCCTGCTGCTCGACAAGACCGGCACCATCACCTTCGGCAACCGCATGGCCACGGAGGTGATCGCCGTGCCCGGCGTCCGGCCCGAGGCCGCCATGCGCGCCGCCGTCATGGCGTCCCTGGCCGACGAGACGCCCGAGGGCCGCTCGATCATCGAACTGGGCCGCAATGCCGGCCTGTCTGTCGACCTGCCCGCCGGGGCCAGGGCCATCCCCTTCTCGGCGACGACCCGCCAGTCGGGCGTGGACGCGGAAGGCAAGTCCTGGAGGAAAGGCGCGGTCGACGCCGTGCTCAGTTCGCTGAACCTGGACGAAAGGGACGCCCCGGCCGAACTCCGTCAGGCGGTGGATCGGATCGCCCGCTCGGGCGGCACCCCGCTGGCGGTGGTCGAAAACGGCGTCCTCGTCGGCATCATCCACCTGAAGGACGTGATCAAGCCCGGCATGAAGGAGCGGTTCGCCGACCTGCGCCGCATGGGCCTGCGCACGGTGATGATCACCGGCGACAACCCGGTCACCGCCGCCGCCATCGCCTCGGAAGCCGGGGTCGACGACTACCTCGCCGAGGCGACTCCCGAGGACAAGATGCGCCTCATCAAGGCGGAGCAGTCCAAGGGCCGGCTGGTCGCCATGTGCGGCGACGGCGCCAACGACGCGCCCGCGCTGGCGCAGGCCGATGTCGGGGTGGCCATGCAGACCGGCGCCCAGGCCGCGCGTGAGGCCGGCAATATGGTCGATCTCGACAGCGACCCGACCAAGGTCATCGAGATCGTCGAGGTCGGCAAACAGCTGCTGATCACGCGCGGCGCCCTGACCACCTTCTCGATCGCCAACGATGTGGCCAAATATTTCGCCATCATTCCGGCGATGTTCGTGGTCGCCCTGCCTGCGCTCGGCGCGCTCAACGTCATGGGGCTGCACAGCCCGCAGAGCGCCATCCTGTCGGCGGTCATTTTCAACGCCCTGGTGATCGTCGTCCTGATCCCCCTGGCCCTGCGCGGGGTGAAATACCGCGCCATCGGGGCCGGAGCCCTGCTGTCCCGCAACCTACTGATCTACGGCCTCGGCGGCCTCGTCGCCCCGTTCGTCGGCATCAAACTCATTGACGTCGTCATCTCCGGCTTCGGCCTCGCGTGACGAGAGAGATCTCCATGACCCGCAAGTCCCGTTTCAAGGCCGCCGGCCGCAACGACCTCTGGTTCGCCAGCGCCTGCCTGGTCGCCCTGGTTGTCTGGGGCATCGCCTCTCAGGCGGACGCCCAGACCGCCGCCGAACCCTCCAGCCCGTCAATCGCCTGGAACGTCGCCACCAGTTCCGACTACGTCTTCCGGGGAGTCAGCCAGACCGGGGAGGACGCCGCGATTTCGGGCGGCGTCGACCTGACCAGCGGAAGCTTCTACGCCGGCGCCTGGGCCTCCAACGTCGCCTTCCCCGGCGATCCCGACACCAACGCCGAGATCGATCTCTACGCCGGCGTCCGCCCCGAGTTCGCGGGCTGGGTCTGGGACTTCGGCGCGGTCGGCTATTTTTACACCGGCCAGCCCGCCGGCGCCGACTACGACTATGTGGAAGTGAAGGTCGCGGCCTCGCGCGCCATCGGCCCGGCCACTCTCGGCGCCGCCGTCTACTGGTCCCCTGACTTCTTCGCCGCCGCCGAGGACGAGGCCACATACGTCGAGGCCAACGCCGCCTTTTCGCCCGTCGACAATTGGACGATCTCGGGCGCCGTCGGACGCCAGTTCCTGTCCTCGGACTTCGATTACACGACCTGGAATCTCGGCGTGGCCCGGCGGCTGACCGACACCCTGACTCTCGATGTCCGTTACCACGACACCGACGCGCACGACTTCGGCGACATCTACGGCGGGCGCGCCGTGGCCTCGCTGAAGGCGGCCTTCTAGAGGACGACGCCCATGCTCCTTCAACTCCGCCCCGCGATCGTCATGATCGCCCTGTTCACCCTCCTGCTCGGCGTCGTCTATCCGTTGGCGATCACCGGCGTCGCCGGGCTCGCCTTCCCGTCACAGGCGAACGGCAGCCTGATCCGCGACGCGGAGGGCCGTATCGTCGGCTCGGCCCTGATCGGCCAGCCGTTCGCCGAGGCCCGCTATCTGCACCCCCGACCCTCGGCCGCCGGCGACGGCTATGACGCCTCGGCCTCGTCGGGTTCGAACCTCGGTCCGCTCAACGCCGACCTCGCCGCGCGCATCAAGACGGACGCCGACGCCATCCGCGCCGACACCGGCGCAACGGTCATCCCGGCCGACGCCGTGACCACCTCGGCCTCGGGCCTCGACCCCCACATCTCCCCGGCCTACGCTCGCCTGCAGGCGGCGCGCGTGGCGCGGGCGAGGGGAGTCGACGTGACCGCGGTGCAGCAGGTGATCGACGGGAACACCGAGGGCGCCCTTCTGGGCTTCATCGGCCAGCCGCGCGTCAACGTGCTGCTGACCAACCGGGCGCTCGACGCCCGCTTCCCCGCCGTGAGCTGACTTGCCGGAGACGCCGCCCCCGCCCGATCCCTCGAACGTCGCTCCGAAGCGACCGAAGCGCGGCCGGCTGAAGGTCTTCCTCGGCATGTCGCCGGGGGTCGGCAAGACCTATGAGATGCTGCGCGCCGCCCGACGCCGGAAGGCCGAGGGCGGCGACGTTGTTGTCGGGGTCGTCGAGACCCACGGGCGGCGCGAGACCGAGAGCCTGCTGCGCGGCATGGATGTGCTGCCGCGCCGACCCATCGACTACAAGGGCCGCGCCCTGATGGAGTTCGACATCGACGCCGCGCTGGCGCGCAAGCCCGGCCTGCTGCTGGTCGACGAATACGCCCATTCCAACGTCCCCGGCTCGCGCCACCCCAAGCGCTGGCAGGACGTGGAAGAGATCCTGTCCGCGGGCATCGATGTCTGGACGACGCTGAACGTCCAGCACCTGGAAAGCCTGTCCGACGTGGTGCTGCGCATCACGGGGGTGCGCCAGCGCGAGGCCGTGCCCGACAGCACCCTGAGCCGGGCCGACGACATCGAGGTCGTCGACATCACGCCCGACGAACTGCGCAAACGCCTGTCCGAGGGCAAGGTCTATGTGCCGGAGACCGCGCGCCTCGCCTCGGAAAACTTCTTCAAGGTCGAGAACCTGACCGCCCTGCGTGAGATGGCCCTGCGGCGCGCGGCCCAGACCATTGACGACCAGCTGCTGGCGACACTGCGTGAACGGGGCGTTGAGGGACCGTGGGCGGCGGGCGAGCGTATTCTGGTCCTGGTCGGGGGCGATGCGATGGCCGCGTCGCTGGTGCGAACCGGGCGGCGGTTGTCCGACATGATGATGGACGCGCCATGGACCGTCGCCCACGTCGAAAGACCCAACCGGCCGGTCTCCGGTCCTGACAACGCCGCCCGACTGAGTCAGGCCTTCATGCTTGCCGAGCAACTGGGCGGACGCACGCTCGTCCTCACCGGCGATGACGTGGTCAAGGCGGTGATGGACCACGCCCATCGCAACAACGTCACCCAGATCGTCATCGGCAAGGGCCGCGACAGCCGCATCAACGACCTTTTGGGCCGGTCGCTGGCCGCCGGCCTGTTGCGGGCGGCGCGGGGGGTGGCGATCCATATCGTCACCGAGCCGGGCGGGGCCCCGGTCGAGCGCCCGAAACGGGACGCGCCGGCGGCGGTCCGGTCGCTCCACTGGCGGGGCTATGCGGTCGGCGCCGGATTCATCGCCGTCGCCACGGCCCTGGCCCTGTTCCTCGACCGCACCTTCGAGCGGGTCGATCTGGGGGTGATCTATCTGTCCGCCGTGCTCGCGGCCGGAGTCCTCTACGGCCTGCGCCCGGCGCTGGCGGCGGCGACGGTCGCCTTCCTCGTCTACAACTTCCTGTTTCTGGAGCCGCGATACAGCTTCGCCATCGGCTCGCCGACAGACATCCTCACGCTCGTCGCATTCTGGGCCGTGGCCCTTGCAACGGGGAGTCTCGCCGGGCGGGTGCGGGACCAGGCGCGCAACGCCCAACGCCGCGCCTCCGCGGTCTCGGCCCTGCTCGCCGCCAGCCAGGCGCTGTCCGCCGCCGACGATCGTCTCGAAACCGCGAGGGTGCTGGCTGAACAGACCGCCGCCGCGGCCGGGGCCCGAACGATCGTCCTCCTGCCCCGGGACGGCGACATCACCCCCGTCGCGGGCGCGCCGGAAATGGAAGAGCTGGGAGCGGCGGCCATGGCGGCGGCCCGGTGGGCGTGGGAACGGGGCGAACCCGCCGGTCATGGCACCGGGACGCTGCCCCAGACCAGCTGGACCTTCCGGCCGCTTCAGGGGGTGCGCTCCCGCTCGGGCGTGGCCGGCATCGAGGCCGACGCTCTCGCCCCCGGCTCTGACGAGGAACGGCTGGCCCTGGCCTTGCTGGAACAGGGCGCGGTGGCGCTGGAACGCGCGCAACTGGCCGGCGATGCGGTCGAGACCGAGACCCTGCGCCGCACCGACCGCTTTCGGGGCGCCCTGATGAACTCGGTCAGCCACGACCTGCGCACCCCGCTCTCGACCGTGCTCGGCGCCGCCACCACCCTGATCGACTACGGCCCGACGCTGAAGCCCGAGGTGCGCAAGGACCTGCTGCTCAGCATCCGCGAGGAGGCCGAACGCCTCAGCCGCTACGTCGGCGACCTGCTGGACATGACCCGGCTTGAGGGCGGCGCACTCAACATCAAGGCCGACTGGACCGATGTTCGGGACGTCCTGAATGCGGCTGCCGGGCGGGTTTCACGCCGGCTGGGCTCGCGGCGTCTGACCCGCGACTTCCCCGCCCAGCTCAGCATGGTCAGCCTGGACCAGGGGTTGCTGGAACAGGCGCTGGTCAACATCCTCGAGAACGCCATCGCCTTCAGCCCCGACGGCTCCACCATCGAACTGGCGGCCTATGAGGATCGGGGCTCGGTGGTCATCAGCATTGAGGACGAAGGCAAGGGCATTCCCACCGCCGAACTCGAGCTGGTGTTCGACAAATTCCGCCGCATGGAAGAACAGCCGGACCGGTCCAAGGGCGCGGGCCTCGGTCTCGCCATCGCCAAGGGTTTCGTGGAGGCGATGAACGGTCGGATCGCCGCCGCCAGCCCGATCGTCGACGACCACGGCACCCGCATCCTGATCAGCCTGCCCAAGTCCATCCCCACCCACCCGGACCTGCTATAGAGCCCCATGTCGGCCGTCAGACCCCGCATCCTCGTCATCGACGATGAATCGCAGATCCACCGCTTCCTGTCGCCGGCGCTCGATGCGGCCGGTTACGAGCCGAAGCGGGCCGACAGCGGCCAGGAAGGCTTGCGCGGCATCGCCCTGTGGAGCCCGGACGCCGTGGTGCTCGACCTCGGTCTGCCCGACATGGACGGCAAGGAGGTGCTGGTTCGCGCCCGGGAGTTCTACACTGGCCCCGTCATCATCCTGTCCGCCCGGGATCGCGAGGCCGAGAAGATCGAGGCGCTGGACCTCGGCGCCAACGACTATGTCGAGAAGCCGTTCGGCGTCGGCGAACTGCTGGCCCGGATACGCGCCGGGCTGCGCCAGACGTCTGACCCGACGGCCCACAGGGGCCCCGTCGTCGCGGGTGATGTGACCATCGACCTGGAGCGCCGGCTGGTGACGCGGGGCGGCGAACCCGTTCGGCTGACGCCCAAGGAGTATGACCTGCTCGGCCACCTCGCGCGCCACGCCGGCAAACTGGTCAGCCACGCCGACCTGCTCACCGCCGTCTGGGGCGCAGCCCATGCCGCCGACACCCAGTATCTGCGCGTCGTCATCGGCCAGCTCCGGCAGAAGCTGGAGGCCGATCCCGCCCAACCAGGATTGATTGTGACCGAACCGGCTGTCGGCTACCGCCTGCAGATGTGAACGAGGCCGCTGGCGAAGGAGCCATGATCTGCGCGCCGAAGGGCTGCAGATATCTGTTGCGACCCAAAGGCTATATGAATCAGTGCGTCAGCTACCGGCAATGATCACGGGAGAGCCGCTTTTACAGTTCACCGCCCATAGGTCGGTCGATCCGGCTCTGAAAAGAAGAGAAAAATGGCGCGCCCGGAACGATTCGAACGTCCGACCCTCAGATTCGTAGTCTGATGCTCTATCCAGCTGAGCTACGGGCGCGCTTGGCCGCGAACGGCGAGGGCGGGTCTTTAGCGGACGAGGGACGGGGGGGCAAGACGGGTCGGGCGCTTTCCTGCGGTGATTTTTCGGCAGGGGGTTTCGCGATGCCCAAGGTCGCGCCAAGTTGCACGCCTCCCCGTTGACGTCCCATCCGGAACCTCCATGCGCCCAGCCTCCCCGACCGCCCCGTCGCTCGCGCGCTCGCGGGCTCCGTCGTCCGTCCTGCGGTCCCTGATCGCCCTCGCCGTCGGGGCGAGCCTCGTCCTTTCGGGATGCGCGGGCGGGGCCGGGACGACGGCGGGGGCGACGCCTCCCGGGCCGGTCGCGGCCCCGGCGCCCCAGGCGCGGGGGCCGTTCGTCGCGGCGGCCAATCCGCTGGCGGTCGAGGCCGGATTGCAGGTGCTGCGGCGCGGCGGCTCGGCGGTAGACGCGGCGGTCGCCGTGCAGGCGGTGCTGGGGCTGGTCGAGCCGCAGTCCTCGGGCCTCGGCGGCGGGGCCTTCATGATGGTGTTCGACGCCGCGACCGGCGAAGTGACCAGCTACGACGGGCGCGAGACCGCCCCGGCCGCGGCCACGCCGGAGCTGTTCTTCGAGAACGGCCGCCCGCTGCCCTTCGGCGAGGCCGTGTTGAGCGGCCGCTCGACCGGGGCTCCGGGGGCGGTCGCCATGCTGGCCATGGCGCAGAAGGCGCACGGCCGGCTGCCGTGGAGCGAGCTGTTCGCCGACGCCGGGCGGCTGGCGCGCGACGGCTTCGTCGTCAGTCCTCGGCTGGCGGGCTTCATCGCCGCGACGCGCGGACAGGCCCGCACCCCGTGGGCGGACCGTTATTTCACCAAGCCGGACGGCACCCGTTATGTCGCCGGCGACGTGCTCAGCAACCCCGCCTACGCCGCGACGGTGGCCGAGATCGCGGCGGGCGGCGCCGACGTCTTCTATCGCGGCCGGATCGCGCGCGAGATCCTCGCGACGGTCGGGGAGGGGCCTCGTCCGGGCCTCCTCACCGCGGCCGATCTCGCCGGCTACCAGCCGCTTGAGCGCGGGGCCCTGTGCCGGCCCTACCGCATCTATATCGTCTGCGCGCCGCCGCCGCCGTCCAGCGGCGTCGCGGTGCTGCAGCTCTTGGCCATGGCCGAGAAGACGCCCGACATCCTCGAGGGCCCCGCCAGCGCCGACGCCTGGACCGCCTTCGCCCAGTTGCAGCGGCTGATGTACGCCGACCGCGACCGCTACGTCGCCGATCCGGCCTTCGTCGGCGTTCCGGTGCAAGGGCTGCTGGATCCGAACTATGTCGCGGCGCGGGCGGCCCAGGCCCCGGGTCTGGTCGGGGCGGCCGAGCCCGGCTTTCCGCCCGGCGGAGTCTTCGCCGGCCCCGACGCGACGCGCGAGCCGGCGGGCACCTCCCACTTCGTCATCGTCGACGACCAGGGGAGCGCCGTCAGCATGACGACCACGGTCGAGAGCGTGTTCGGGTCGGGCCGGATGGCCGCCGGTTTCTTCCTCAACAACCAGCTGACCGATTTCTCGTTCGAGCCCCGGCGGCCCGACGGGGCGCCGGCGGCCAACGCCGTGGCGCCGGGCAAGCGGCCGCGCTCGTCGATGTCGCCGGTGATCATCCTCGACCGCGACGGGCGCTTCCTCGGCGCGCTCGGCTCGCCCGGCGGCTCGTCGATCGTGGCCTACAACGCCAGGGCCCTGATCGCGGTGCTGGACTGGGGTCTGCCGATGCAGGAGGCCTTCTCTCTGCCGAACCTCGTGGCCAAGGGAGACGGCTTCGGGGCCGACACGGAACGCTTCCCGGTCGAGCTGCGCGAGGCCATGGCGGCGCGCGGAATCGTCCTGCAGCCCAACGCCAGCGAGAACTCCGGCCTGCACGGCGCGATCTGGCGGCAGGGCCCGGACGGCGTATGGGGCTGGGATGGCGGCGCTGACGACCGCCGCGAGGGCGTGGCCCGTGGGGGCGGCGCCAGGCAGTAGGCGGAAGAAGGAGGGCAGAGGTCCGGCGTCGCTACCGCCTGATGCCTACTGCCTGATCCCTGAGCCCTACTCCGGCTTGATCGACAGCTGGAAGGCGATCAGCCCCTCCGACACGTCGGTGTCGACGCCATGGCCGGCGCGCAGGCCCTCGGCCTCGATCTCGCGATAGACCAGGCCGATCGAGCTGTGCACCGGGCCCCGGCGCAGGGCCACGCCCAGCGAGGCGTCGCCGAGGAAGGCGCCGGAGTCATGACTGACCCCCGAGCGGGCGAAGCCCCCGTCCCGGTTGCGGGCCCAGTTGTAGCCGACCGCCCGGCCCGAACCGGCGGCGTAGACATACCAGCGGGCGCGCTCCCCGAAGGCCTGCTCGCCCTCGGGCACCAGCCGGTCCAGGTCGCGGCCGATTTTCAGGGTGGCGCCCGCCTCGGTGACATCGCCCCGGCTGCCGAGGCCGACGCCCAGGTGCGGCGTCAGGGTCACGTCGAGGCCGCTCTCGGTCCGGCCGAGGGTCTCGGTCCAGCCCCGGGTCCAGGTCAGGTCGTAGTGTTCGGCCTCCCAGGCGGCATGGTCCAGCGGTCCCGGAGGCAGGGGCGAGCCGTCCGCGCGCCGCACCCGGCCCTCGGTGCGCAGCCGGACCCGGTCGCTCCAGGCCTGGCCTTCAAACCAGATGTCGCGGTTCGAGGCGGCCCAGGGCGCGGACACCTCCCGCTCCGGATCATAGCCGATCCAGCCGTCCGCGCCGGCGAAGTCCGCGCCGGCGTCGAAACGCGCATCGCGGTCGAGGCGGGTCAAAAGGTCGGAAACCGTGGTCGGACGCTCGGAGGCGACCCGCCACGGATCGGCGATCGCGTCCTGGAAGGCGGGCGAGGCCATGCCGAAGGCCGGCGCCGCACAGGCCGCCGACGCCACCACTCCCGCACAGAACGCCGTCAGACGCATCAACGGTCCCCTCAGTCCGTTAACGTCCCTGAGCCTCTCACGGGCGGGGCGGAACGCCAACCGGCAATTTCATGACCGTCGAACGTCCCCGGTATGGCGGCGGTTCCGCCTCAGCTCCAGGCGCGGAAATGCTTGGACAGCTTCAGCCCTTGGCTCTGGTAGTGACTGCCGCCCTCGCCATACAGCCGCGACGGCCGCTCGGTCAGGGGCTCATAGACCAGCCGGGCGACAATCTGGCCGTGCTCCAGCAGGAACGGGGTGTCGTGCGTCCGCACCTCCAGCACCCCCTTGGAGCCGGCCCCATGCGCCTCGTCGGTGCCGAAGCCGGGATCGAAGAAGCCGGCGTAATGGACCCGGAACTCGCCCACCGATGGATCGATCGGCGTCATCTCGGCCGCCTGCATCACCGGGATCTCGACCGCCTCGTTCGAGGCCAGGATGTAGAATTCGCCCGGGTCCAGCAGCAGCTCGCCGCGCCGCACGCCCAGCGGCTCCCAGAAGTCGCGCGGATCGTGGCCGTCGATCCGGTCCAGATCGACCACCCCGGCATGGCGCCGCCCGCGGAAGCCGACGATGGTCCCGTCGGCTCCCTCCAGATCGACGCCGACGCTGCGGGTCTCCAGCCTCGGCGGTTCGCCGGCCTTGAGCCGCAGCTGGTTCAGCCGCGTGCCCGGCCGCACCAGGATCGAGAAGGTCTGTGGCGCGATCTCCAGATACAGCGGCCCGTCATAGCCCTCGTCGACATCGTCGAAACTGGCCCCCCGGTCGGTCAGCAGTCGCACGAACACATCGACCCGGCCGGTAGAGCTCTTGGGATTGGCCCGCGCGATCAGCCCCTTGGGCAGGGTCAGCCGCTCCTGCAGCCGGGCGATGTAGACGCAGCCCTTCTCCATCACATAGCCGCCCGACAGGTCGATGGCGTGCATGGCCACGTCGGCGATCCGGTCCTCGACCTTGCGCTGTCCCGGCAGGAAGGAGGCCCGTACCCGCCAGGCCCGGTCCGACAGCCGGAGGTCGAGGCTGGCCGGCTGCACCTGGTCGGTGTCGAACGGCGTCTCCGAAACGATCGCCCCGCCGGCGATCAGGGCCTCGATGGATTGCGACGGCAGGATGCCGGGGAGGGAGGTCGAAAAGCTCTGCATGGCTTCCGATTACACGATTCCGCGTCGGGTCTCCTGCAAAGTGTGACCTCGCCTCCCGGGCGCTTGCGCTTGACCTGCGGGCCGCTTGGGGGACCATGGGCGCATGCATGATGCGCCCGCCTATGAAGCCGAGACCGACGGCGTCCTGGTCCGCGTCCGCCCCAGCTATCTGGCCGGCCAGTCCGACCCCGACGGCGGCCGCTGGGTCTGGGCCTACCAGGTCGAGATCGTCAATCTGACGCCCACACCGATCCAGCTGATGGCCCGTCGCTGGGTCATCACCGACGGACAGGGGCGGGTCGAGGAAGTGCGCGGCGCCGGCGTGGTCGGCGAGCAGCCGGTGATCAAGCCGGGCGACAGCTACACCTATGCCTCGGGCTGCCCGCTCGGCACCCCGACAGGCTCCATGGTCGGCGGCTACTATATGACCGACGCCTCGGGCCACTCGTTCGAGGCCGCCATCCCGGCCTTCAGCCTCGATGTGCCCGGCGAGCGGCGGGTGCTGAACTAGGCGATGTCGGGGGCGGGTGAGGGGCTGCGTCAACCCGGATAACCGCAGCCCCGCCCCAGTCTCTCCGCCGCGCGAACGCGGTGGGAGGCGGACGGCGGCTCCTCTAGGAGCCATTCGTGACGGTCGTTGGACCGAAAAGCGACGAGCGCGCGAAACAATGTCCGCGCGCCCGAAAACCGCGCTCAGGCGGCGAGCCGCCGCGCGGCGAGCGATAGCGCCCCTTTAGATGTACCGGCGCAGGCTGCGGGCCAGTTCGGAGGCCCCGTCCTTGCCGCCCTTGCGGACCTGCGGCTGATAGGCGACCCGGGCGTGCTCGACGCAGTAGACGCCTTCGGAAGAGCGGCGGCCGCAGAAGCTGAACTCGTTCGAGGACGGGTCGCCGATCGGCCATTTGCACATATGGGCGCCCAGCGTCATCACCGTGGCCGTGCCCGGCAGGTCGGGCATCGGGGCCGGAACCGGGGCCGCCGGACGGGGCTGCACCGCCTCGATGCGGCGCGGGGCCGACGGAGCCTGGGTCGGCGGGGCCGCCGGGCGCGGACGCGACGGGCGGAAGGTGGCGCGGGCCGGCTGCGACGGGGCGGCCCGGCCCGACAGGCCGAGGCGGTGCACCTTGCCGATCACGGCGTTGCGGGTGACGCCGCCGCCCAGCTGTTTGGCGATCTGGCTCGCCGACTGGCCTTCCAGCCAGAGTTTCTTCAGCGCGCCGACGCGGTCTTCAGTCCAGCCTGCGGTCATAGCCACCCTCCGGGTCTCGGATTCAATATATGGGGCCCAGAGGTCCCTCCCGGGCTCTCGACCTACCACTAATCGTAAACCAGACCCTAACAGACGCAATATGTGCGAATCAGTCCGTCCACAGGAACCACATGTAGGGATGGTTAACGGGAGCGAGGCATCAGGCAGCAGGCGACGGAAGGGCGGGGCTACCCTTGCCTATGGCAGTCGCCAGCCACACCGACCCCCGCCTGTTGCCTGTTGCCTGTTGCCTGTTGCCCGTTGCCCGTTGCCTGTCGCCTCCCTCGCCCCTTGCATCCCGCCGTCCCCGGCCGCATCTCCGCCCCATGACCGACCTCGCCTCGACCCGCCCGTCCGGACTCCCGCAGCCGCGCCGCTACGACGGGGTCAACTGGATCGGGGTGAAGACCCTGTACCTGCGCGAGGTGCGGCGCTTCTGGAAGGTCGGGGCCCAGACGGTCGCGGCGCCGGTGGTGACGACCCTGCTCTACATGCTGGTCTTCGTGGTGGCGCTGAAGGGGGCCCGGCCGCCGCTGCACGGCACGCCCTTCGCCGAGTTCGTGGCTCCCGGCCTGATCATGATGGCGGTGCTCAACAACGCCTTCGCCAACGCCTCGTCGAGCCTGATCCAGGCCAAGATCATGGGCACCTCGACCGACTTCCTGACCCCGCCGCTCAGCCCGCTGGAGCTGACCATCGGCTTCGCCCTCGGGGCGGCGACGCGCGGGGTGGTGGTCGGCCTCGTCACCGCCGTCTGCGTCCTGCCCTTCGCCCGCCTTGGCGTCGTCAACCTCGCCGCCATCCTGTGGTTCAGCCTGACCGCCTCGCTGATGATGGGCATGCTCGGGGTCTTCGCCGGCCTGTGGGCCGAGAAATTCGATCAGCTGGCGGCGGTGCAGAATTTCCTGATCATGCCGATGACCTTCCTCAGCGGCACCTTCTACCTGGTCGACAACCTGCCCGAGCCGTTCGCCACCATCAGCCACTTCAACCCGATCTTCTACATGATCGACGGCTTCCGTTACGGCTTCATCGGCCATGCCGAGAGCAATATCTGGATCGGCGTGGCGATGAGTGCGGTGCTGACCCTCGGCATGGCCTGGGCCTGCTGGCTGGTGTTCCGCTCGGGCTGGCGGCTGAAGAGCTGACTCAGAAGTAAGGTGCGCGGTCGCGTCGGCCGCGCTAGCCATGCGCCTTCGTCTCCAGGGGGTTTCATGCTGTTTCGTCCGATAGCCGCCGCCGCGGCCCTTCTCGTCCTCTCCACCCCGGTCGCGGCCCAGGACCTCGACCTGCGCGCCCAGGTCGCCGCCTATGTCCAGCCGACCAATGCGGCGCGGACGGAGGTCGTCGTCGCCCAGCTCCGGGCCGCGGGCTTCGAGCCCACGGTCGAGACCTTCGCCGGCGGCAATCCCCGGACTGGCGAGCTGGAAGGCCGCAACGTCGTCGTCACCCTCGGCGACGGCCCGCGCGAGATCCTGCTCACCGCCCACTACGACGCGGTGAAGCTGCGCGACGGGACGATGTCCCAAGGCGTGGTCGACAACGCCGCCTCCGTGGTCGGCGTCATCGAGGCCGCGAAGATCCTCAGGGCGAAGGACCTGAACCACCGGGTGCGCATCATCCTGTTCGACCAGGAAGAGCTGGGCCTGATCGGGGCGAAGAAATGGATCGAGGCGCACGGCCTGGCGAACGTCGCCGCCGTCGTGAACTCCGACGTCGCCGGCTACGGCGACACGATGATGTACGGCCAGAACAACGGCGCCCAGTCGGCCTTCGTGACCCGCGCCGTGCAGGAGCTGTGCGCCGAGCGCGCGATGCCGTGCGTCGGCTTCCCGGTCTATCCGCCGTCGGACGACCGCGCCTTCTCCGGCGCCGGCCTGACCGAGGCGGGCGAGGGCGGCGGACAGGACCGTGTCCCGACCGTCTCGCTCGGCTTCCAGGACCAGATCGGCGCCCACCAGATGTGGCTGGCCTTCAACGGCGGCGAGACCAACGGCCTGGCCGAGGGCTTCGTCCCCCGCGTGTTTCAGCTGATCCACTCGGCGGAGGATACGATCGAGCAGGTCGATCCGGCGACGGTCGCCCTCGCCGGAGAAGTCTACGCGGCCCTGGTCGAGCGGCTGGACGCACAACTGGCCCGTTGATCGACCCGGGGGGCGGTGTTGACTAACCCCGCCCCCCGTCCGACAAGGCCTGACCCTTTTTCAAGCGGTCCCGACGCCTTCCGCGCCGGGGCCGTCTCGCTTTTGGAGGTCCGTTCCGTGTCCACTGAACATCTGATGGGTGTCTACAACCGCGCGCCGCTGGAGGTGGATCGCGGGCAGGGCGCGCGTCTGTGGTCCAGGGACGGGACCGAATACCTCGACTGCGTCATGGGCATCTCCACCAACGCCCTCGGCCACGCCCATCCGATCCTCGTCCAGGCGGTCAAGGACCAGGCCGAGAAGCTCTGGCACGTCTCCAACATCTTCAAGATCCCGGGACAGGAAGCCCTCGCCGACGCCCTGTGCGAAAAGTCGTTCGCCGACGTCGTCTTCTTCACCAACTCCGGCACGGAAGCCGTCGAGTGCGCCCTGAAGACGGCGCGCAAGTACCACTCGGCCAACGGCCAGCCCGAGCGGATTGACATCTACGGCTTCGACGGCTCGTTCCACGGCCGCACCTACGGCGCCATCAACGCCGCCGCCAACCCCAGCTACACCAACGGCTTCGGCCCGCCGATGGAGGGCTTCCACCAGCTGGTCTGGGGCGACCGCGAGGCGCTGACCGCCGCCTTCCAGAACCCGAACACCGCCGCCATCATCCTCGAGCCCGTCCAGGGCGAGGGCGGCTGCCGCGCCACCCCGGACGAGGATCTTCGCTGGATGCGCCAGATGGCCGACGACAACGGCGTCCTGATCATCTTCGACGAGGTCCAGTGCGGCATGGGTCGCACCGGCAAGCTGTGGGCCCACGAATGGGCCGGCATGACGCCCGACATCATGGCGGTGGCCAAGGCCCTCGGCGGGGGCTTCCCCATCGGCGCCTGCCTCGCCACGGCGAAGGCGGCCACGGGGATGACGGTCGGCGTGCACGGCTCGACCTTCGGCGGCAATCCGCTGGCCATGGCCGTCGGCCAGGCCGCCTTCGCCGAGATCTCGAAGCCGGCGACCCTCGCCCACGTCAACGAGATCGCCGGCTATCTGAAACAGCAGCTGCACGGCCTCGCCCAACGCTTCCCGGATGTCATCGTCGAGGTGCGCGGCAAGGGCCTGCTGATGGGGATGAAGCTGATCCCCAACAACCGCGAGTTCATGGGCTGGGCCCGCGATGAGGCGCAGCTGCTGATCGCCGGCGGCGGAGACAACCTGGTCCGCATCCTGCCGCCCCTGAACCTGACGCTCGAGGAAGCGCGCGAGGCGGTCGAACGTCTGGAACGCACCTGCGAATTCGCGCGCGGCAAGATCGCGGCCTGATAGATCGGAGGGACCGATGGTCCGCCACTTCCTCGACCTCTACCGCCTCGACGCCGCCGACCTGCGCGCGATTCTCGACGACGCCCACGCCCGCAAGGCGGCGCGCAAGGGTTGGCCCAAGGGTCGCGTCGATGCCGACGCCCCGGCGAAGGAGCGCGTGCTGGCGATGATCTTCGAGAAGAACTCGACCCGCACCCGCTTCAGCTTCGACGCCGCCATCCGCCAGCTGGGCGGGTCGTCGATCATCGCCAACGCCGGCGACATGCAACTGGGTCGCGGCGAGCCGGTCGAGGACACCGCCCGGGTCCTGTCGCGCATGGTCGACGCGGTGATGATCCGCGCCAATGACCACGAGGACGTCGAACGCTTCGCCCGGGTCTCGACCGTGCCGGTGGTCAACGGCCTGACCGACCGCTCGCACCCGTGCCAGATCCTCGCCGACATCATGACGATCGAGGAGGCCCGTGGCCCCATCGCCGGCAAGACCGTCGCCTGGGTCGGCGACGGCAACAACGTTTGCCACAGCTTCATGCACGCGGCGCCGAAGCTGGGCTTCCACCTGAACGTCGCCTGCCCGGCCGACTACCATCCGAACCTGCACGACCTGGCCAAGGGCGGAAACCACGTCACCCTGACCGGCGACCCGCGCGAGGCGGTCGCCGGCGCCGACGTCGTCGTCACCGACACCTGGGTGTCGATGGGCGATCAGGACTACGAGGCCCGGCTCGAGGCGTTCGAGGGCTATGGCGTCGACGACGGCCTGATGGAGGCCGCCGCCTCTGACGCCGTCTTCCTGCACTGCCTCCCCGCGCACCGCGGCGAGGAGGTCACCGACGCCGTCATCGACGGCCCGCGCTCGCTGGTCTGGGACGAGGCCGAAAACCGCATCCACGCCCAGAAGGCCGTGCTGGCGTGGTGTTTCGCCGGCTAGGGCCTACTGCAGGTTGACGTCGACCACCCCGCCCGCGTCCGGCAGGGTCTTCGTCACATTGGCCTTGGCGATCTCGTAGAAGAATTTGAAGAAGCCGCCCTCGTTGACCCAGACCCGGCCGTCTCCGGCGTCGAAGCGCAGGATGGTCAGGTTCGGATCGTCCTTGCCGCCCGGATACCAGGCGGCCAGCACCGGGTTCCAGTAGCGGTCGATGATCTCGCGGTCAGGTCCATGCACCGACAGTTCGCCGTGGATGCAGGCCCAGACGTTCTGGTCCTTCGAGCCGTAGTGGAACATGGCGCTCTGCCCCCCGATGGCCGCGTCCTTCGCCAGATCGGTGTCATCGCGGGTGAAGAACCAGATCGTGCCGGTCTCCTGCTCGCGGAAGGCCGTCATCGGCTGGGCGTGGTAACCGGGCTGATCCAGACCCAGCATGCCGGTGTTGGACTTCTCGAGGTGGTTCCAGAACTCTTCCTCGGCTTCGCGGACGGTGAGGTTCCTGTCGGCCATTCGGCGTCTCCTGATATCGGGGGGTAGATCAGGAATGGCCCGTGGCCCGCGCGGTTCCCCCTATCGCGGCGGCGGCAGCACCCCGAGAAGCGCCGCGATGTGGACGATCAGCGGCAGGGCCAGGGCCGCGGCCAGGACCATCACGAAGCGCCACGGGACCATCCGCACGCCGAGATGCGGCTGGGATGGCCGCGATCCGCGCCAGCCGGCGAAGATCGACAGGCCGATGACGGCGGCGAGCAGGGCGAGGGTCACGGGCATGGTCATCGGCGCCAAGTGGCCTCTCCAGCGCCCGCGGGCAAGCCGCCGGAGTCCTTTCCGGGGCGTTAATCTTCACGAGGCGTTAACGGATGCGGCGCGAGACTCGACGCCGGTGTACGGGCTTTCCACAGGAAGTTGGGTCAGACCCTACATCTTGGGGTTAACCACGCGTTTACACCCCTGATCTGGATGGGTAGCGTCGAGTCAAAGGTCGGGAGGCGAATCAGTGAGCGCAGCCGCGCCGTGGAGCGTAAAGGGGATCGAGCCCCGGGCGCGCGAGATCGCCAAGGACCTCGCCCGTCGCTCCGGCATGACGCTGGGCGAGTGGCTCAACACCATGATCATGGAAGACGGCGAAGAGGACGGGGGCGTGGTGCCCCTGTCCCGCCGCCCGCACGCCGCCGACAGCTATGAACGTCGCTCGCGCAGCCGCCGCGTCGACGACGCCTACGGCGCCGGCGAGGAGCCGTGGCAGCGGCTGAGCGCCTCGATCGACACCATCGCCGGCCGGCTCGAGGCCGCCGAGCGCCGCTCCACCATCGCCATCCAGGGCGTGGACCAGGCTGTCTCCGGCCTCGTCCGACGGCTTGATGGACAGGAAGAGGTCGACCGCTCCTACGCCCGGCGGATCGACGACATCTCCGAGGAACTGCGCGAGGGCCATCGCCGCCTGCGCAAATTCGAGCAGGAGGTCGGCCCGAAGACGACCGAAACCCTCGGCAAGGTCGAAACGACCCTAGGCGCCCTCGCGGGCCGCCTCTACGACATCGAGGAACGCCAGCGCGGCAGCGTCAATGAGCTGCGCCAGCGGATGGACGCGGTCGAAAAGGTCGCCGGTCCCGGTGTCGGTGCCGACCTGCTCGCCCAGGTCGGACAGCGGCTGGACCTGGCCCAGAGCCGCACCACCGACGCCCTGCGCGGTCTCGAACGCTCCTTCGCCGATCTGGACCAGCGGCTGCGCGCCGCCGAGGCGCGGGTCGAGCCGGAAAGCGTCCGCGAGGCCGCCCGCTTCGAAAAGCTGGCCGAAACCCTGAGCCGCCAGGTCGAGGCCAATCGCGCCGAGATGATGCGCCGGATGGACACGGCCGAGACCGAAGGCCGGATGGACCGTATCGAGCGCGCCGTGCTGTCGATCGGCGATCAGGTCAAGGCCTCCGAGGAACGCTCCGCCCGCGCCGTCGAGGCCATGGGGCGCGAGGTTCTGCGCATCGCCCAGAATCTGAACGGCCGCGTCGGCCAGATCGAGGCCGAAGGGCCGGCCGGGCTGGAACAACTGGGCGCGACCTTGACCCGCAAGGTCGAGGCCGACATGGGCCGCTTCGCCCAGGGGCTGGAGCAGCGGCTGGTCGCCCAGGACGACCGCCACGCCCTGGCGCTGGAAAAGCTGGGCGGCGAGATCACCCGCATCTCCGACCGGCTGAGCGAGCGGATCGCCCAGTCCGAGCGCCGTTCGCAGCAGGCGCTGGAAGACATCGGCCGCCGTCTGGCCGACAGCTCGAACAAGATCGAGCAGCATTACGACCGGGCCTCGGGAGAGCTGGCCGAGCGCATGCGCCTGTCCGAAGAGCGCACCGCCGCCCTGATCGCCGAGGCGCGTGAGAACATCGGCCGCCGCACCGAGCCGGCCGCCCCCGCCCGTCAGGCCCAGCCGGACTGGCGCGCCGCCGCCTTCCCGGATGCGGCCTTCCCGGACGCCGGCTTCGACGGCGGCTTTGAAGACCCTGTCTTCGCCGAGCAGCAGGCCTGGTCCGCCGATCTGGCCCCGCCCGAGTCCGAGGCCGAGCCCACACCGTCCCTCGCCGGCGAAGTGCTGACGGCCGACACCGTGTTCGACGCGGTGATGCGCGGACCGCTCGCCGACCCTGCGCCCTCCGCCCCCTTCGGCAGCCGCACGCCCGAACCGACGCCCCCGGTGGAAGCCGGACCCGTTTCGCAGCCTCCGGTGTTCGCCACGGCGCCGACGACCGCTCCCGAGCCGAACCCGGCCCAGCCAGCCTTTGGGCAAGGCTTCGGCGGCGCCGATGTGTCCGACGCCCTCGCCGCCACCGCCCCGCCCGCCTTCGACGGCGGTCAGGAGGATTTCGCCGGCGAGACCGATTTCGTCGATCCGCGCGCGCTGCGCGCCGCCGCCGCCCAGGGCCGGGCCTCATCCACGCGGCAGGCCATCGACGCCGCGCGCGCCGCCATCTCCGAGCCGGAAGAAGCCCCGGCGCGCACCGGCTTCGGCCTCAAGCGCGGCGGCAAGTCCCTGCTGCAGGAGCGGCTCGACAAACAGGCCGCCAAGGGTGGCGACACCGTCCGCAAGGCGCTGGGCGCTTCGGCCGTGGCGATCCTGTTGACCGCCGGCGGGGCCGCGGCCTTCGGCGAACTGACCGGCGCCGGTATCGACATCCCGGGCCTGGGCGGGTCGGGCGCGAACAGCGATGTTCAGCCCATGGCGGCTCTGGCGGTCCTGCCTACGGAGCCCACTGCACAGGACAAGGCGCGGGGCGCCGACCTCTACCTTCAGGCGATCGAGCTTCTGGACGCCGAGGACGCAGCGGGCGTCGAGATGCTGAAGCAGGCGGCCGGACTGGGCCATGCCCCGGCCCAGCTGCACCTCGCCAGCCTCTACGAGAACGGGACCGCGGGGCTGAACGCGAGCCCGGCAGAGGCCCGCGTCTGGGTGCGCCGGGCGGCGGATGCGGGCGACGCCCGCGCCATGCATAACTACGGCATGTATCTGTTCGAGGGCGTCGGCGGCGCGCGCGATCGCGCCGAGGCCCTGACCTGGCTGCGCAAGGCGGCCGAACAGGGCTTGGTGGACAGCCAGTTCAATGTCGCCAAGCTGTACGAGACCGGCGACGACGGCATCCAGGCCGACCTGCCCGAGGCCTACAAATGGTACCTGATCGCGGCGCGCGCCGGGGACGGCGACGCCCAGGCGGCGGTCGAACGGCTGCGGGACGACCTGCCGGCCTCCGCGCGCGGCGCGGCCCGGGCCGCCGCGGACGCGTTCCAGACCGAGCCGCTGGCCTGACCCTTTTCCGCGCAGGCGGTGGCGGTCGCCGCGGCCTGCGTATAGGACACGATCACCGTCGCCTTCCCGGCGCCTAGCCTCAGTTCCAGCCGAAGGCGCGTCCTTTGGATATCTATCTGCCGATCGCCGAGGTTTCGGTGAACTGGCCGCTCCTGGTTCTGCTGGGAGCGACGGTTGGATTCGTCTCCGGCCTGTTCGGGATCGGCGGCGGCTTCCTGATGGCTCCGATCCTGATCTTTCTCGGCATTCCGCCTTCGGTCGCGGTGGCCAGCCAGGCCAGCCACGTCGTGGCCTCCTCGACCTCCGGCGTGATCAGCTACACCCGCCAGAAGGCGGTCGACTATCGCATCGGCGGGGTCATGGCGGCCGGCGGGGTGCTCGGCGCCCTCGCCGGGGTCGAGCTGTTCCGCTACCTGCGCCTGCTGGGTCAGGCGGACCTCGCCGTCGCCCTGTCCTACCTGCTGTTCCTCGGCGCCATCGGCACGCTGATGCTGTACGAGAGCCTCGGCCAGATCCTGCGCCGGCTCCGCGGCGAGGTCGCGCCCCACAAGGAGCGGCGCCGGCCCTTGTGGCTGTACGGCCTTCCGCTGCGGATGCGGTTCCCGCGCTCCGGCCTCTACATCAGCGCCATCCCGCCCTTCGCCCTCGGGACCTTCGCCGGCGTCCTGTCGGCCATCATGGGCGTGGGCGGCGGCTTCATCCTCGTCCCGGCCATGCTCTATGTGCTGCGGATGAGGGCCAGCGTGGTGGTCGGCACCAGCCTGTTCCAGATCATCGTCACCACCGCCATGACCACCATCCTGCAGGCGGGTCGCAACCAGACCGTCGACATCCTGCTGTCGACCATCCTGCTGCTGGGCGGCGTGGTCGGCGCCCAGTATGGAGCCCGCTGGTCGGGCCGCTTCCGGGCCGAGGAGCTGCGGGCCGTGCTGGGGCTGATCGTGCTGCTGGTCGGCATCCAGATGGGGCTGGAGCTGTTCGTGCGCCCGTCCGACCTGTTCGGCTTCGCTCCGGGAGCGGCCGAATGATCCAGGCCCTGCCGCCGCCGCCGCCCGCCGTCGAGGCCCCGGCCCCGGAACGCTCGGCCTCGACCCAGAACCAGCTGCGCGTCGCCGCCGCCCTGACGGACGCCCGCGTCAGCGTCGACTCCAGCTTCCGCGGCGCCTCGATCGTCCTCTATGGCGCGGTCTTCAATCCCGGCGACGATCCGACCGACGTCGTGGTCGTGGTCCGCGGTCCCGACGCCCCCGTTCGTCTCGTCAAGAAGACGCGCAACATGGGGATCTGGCTGAACAGCCGTCCGGTGGTGTTCGAGGGCGCGCCCGGCTTCTACATGACCGCCTCGACCCGGCCGCTGGGGGATATCGCCGACTTCGGCGAGCTGCGCCGCCTCGGCGTCGGCGTCGACCACCTGCGCATAAACGCGCCGCAGGAAAGCCGGACGGTCACCCGCTACGGCGTCCGCGACGTGGTCGTCAGCCGCCTCGGCGAGGACTACCTCGACTGGCGCCGCGCCGTGATCCGCCTGCGCGAGGCCGCCGCCCTGTACAACACCGATCCCAAGGGCGTCCGCTTCGTCGATCGCGGCCTGTTCCGCGCCGAGATCGAACTGCCCGCGGTCGCTCCCACCGGTCAGTATTTCGCCGAGGTCTGGCTGTTCCAGGACGGCGATCCCGTCTCGGTCTCCAACCTCACCCTGACCGTCGAGAAGGTCGGGCTCGAGCGCGACATCTTCGAGTTCGCCCACAATCGCCCGTGGACCTACGGCGTCCTCTGCGTCCTGCTGGCGGCCTTCACCGGCTGGGGCGCCAGCCGGATCTTCCGCCGCGACTGAGCGCTCCGGTTCAGCGCGCCGCGAACTCGCTCAGCGCGTCCAGCACCGCCCGGTTCTGATCCTCGGTGCCGATGGTGACGCGCAGGGCTTCGGGCAGGCCGTAGCCGCCGACCGGCCGCACGATGATCCCCTTCGAGTTCAGATAGTCATTGGCCGCCTGGGCCTGATCGGCGTCGCGGAAGCGGACCAGCACGAAATTGCCGGCGCTGGGCAGCACCTCGAAGCCGAAGCCGCGGATGGCCTGGGTCAGGCGCGGCCGCCAGGCGTGGATCAGATCGCGCGAGGCCTGCTGGTGCGCCTCGTCGCCCAGGGCCGCGACGGCCGCCTCGATGCCGGGCACGGAGACGTTGAACGGCAGGCGGATGCGGTCCACCGCCTCGGCCACCTTCAGCGGCGCATAGCCGAAGCCGATGCGCAGGCCGCCGAGGCCATGGATCTTGGAGAAGGTGCGGGTCACCACGATGTTCTCGCTGTCCCGCGCCAGGCCGAAGCTGGTCTCCCAGTCCGCCTCGGTGACGTATTCGGCATAGGCCTCGTCGATGACCAGCAGGATTTCCGGCCGCAGCCCCTCATGCAGGCGGCGGATCTCCTCGGCCGTGTTGTAGCTGCCGGTCGGGTTCGACGGGCTGGAGACATAGACGATGCGGGTGCGCTCATCGACCTGCGCCAGCAGGGCCTCGGGCGTCGCCTTGAACTCCGGCTCCGGCGCCAGCTTGACCGAGGCCTGGTTGGCCAGGGCGCTGATGCGATAGGCCAGGAAGCCGTACTGGCCGGTGACGATGTTGTCGCCCGGCGTCAGATAGCACTGGTTCAGCAGGGCGAAGACCTCGTCCGAACCGTTGCCGAAGATCAGCCGCTCCGGCTCCAGTCCATGGTGCTCGGCGACGGCGGCGCGCAGCTTGCTGGCCCGGCCGTCGGGATAGATGTGGATGTGGCCGACCGCCGCCTCGAACGCCTCGCGCGCCTTCTGGCCCGCGCCGAGCATGTTCTCGTTGGACGACAGCTTCATCGGCTCGGCCACGCCCTCGATGCGCGACTTGCCGCCGACATAGGGGGCGATGTCGAGGATGCCGGGCTTGGGCGCGGGGGCGTCGGTCATGGGCGGGTCCTCGGAGTCAGAATACGGGCGCGGCGCCGATGACGCCTTTCAGGGAGCCGGGGGCGTCGCTGAGCCGCCCGTCCGTGGCCTGCACATAGCCCGCCAGGGCGAACAGCTTCAACCCGCCCGCCTCGATCAGCGGATCGGCGGTCAGGCCGGCCGCCTCGAGCGCGGCCACGATGCGGCCGGGCGTCAGCGGACTGTCGGTGACCCAGAAGGTGCGGTCGTCCCCCGTCGGGCCGGAGGGCGTCCGCTGGACCATCAGGGCCCGGGGCCGCCCGGCGCCGTTGTCGGGGAGGGCGGCGACGACCCGCAGCTCGGGCTCGGCCAGAAGCCGTCCCCACCAGGCCGAGGCGGCGGTCAGGTCCATCAGCGCCCGCCCGTCCCCGCGCGCCGCCATCAGCGCCGCCTCGGGCTTGGGCGCGATCCGCGCGACGAGGCCGTAGCGGTCGGCGGCGATCACCTGGCTGGCCGGGCCCCAGACGATCAGCGGCGCGCCATGGCCGGCGTCGATCCGTCCGAGCACCGATCGCAACGCCGCGACCTCCGGAGGCGTCAATCCCTTGAGCAGGGAGCGCAGGGCGATGGCGTCGGCGTCGGGGCTCGGACGGGGGCCGCCCGCCAGTCGCGCCCGCACAGCCTTCGCCAGGGCGCGATCCAGCGCCAGCCGAACCGGATCCTCCGGGGGCTCGACCAGCATCAGAACAGCCGGGGGGCCGGCGCCAGGGCGAACGGCCCCAGCCAGGTCCGGCCCTCGCGGAACACCAGCGTCAGGTCCATCGGCCGCTCGCCCTGGACGCCCGCCGCCACCGCCGCCCCGGTCGCGCCGACGCGGTCGACGGCCCCCGATCGCGAGGACGCCAGTCCGGCGATGGCCTCGCCCGGCCGTTCCGCGGTCAGGGCCAGGTGGCCCTCCAGCCGTCCGTCGGGGCCCGCCCGCAGAGCGGCGCTTTCGATCCGGGCGGTGCTGTCGCCCGCCTGCAGCCGTCCCTTGACGGCGGTGAACCGGCCTCCCGCGGCGGTCCAGCTGGAGAAGACGCCGGCGCTGTCGACGCCGCGCAGCCGGCTGGCCTGTTCGATCGTGGCCTCGACCTCGGCCGACAACCGTCCTTCGCGCGTCGCGCCCTCGACCGGGCCGCCCGCCCGTCCGCGCCCGTCGGTCAGACGGAACAGCACGTCCATCTCGTCCGTCGCTGCCTGCCCGTCGGTCAGATGCGGCCGGGTGTAGAGTTCGATCCGCTCGGCCGAGGCCAGCGGGAAGGGCTCCGCCCCGGCCACCGGGGTGAAGGTCGGCCGGGCCAGCTCGAGCCGAAGATCCGGGAAGCGGTCGCGCAGATGGCTGATGCTCAGCCGCAGCGCCTCGCCCTCGACCGCCACCTGGCCCTTGCCGGCGCGGGTCAGGATCAGGCCGTCCGGCGCCAGCACCACCCAGTGGCCGGGGTTCCAGGCGCTGGCCTCGGCCACCAGTTCGGGGGCCGCGACGCCATGGCCCGAGGGGGCCACGATATCGGCGGCGGGAAAGGCCACCCGCGTCCGGAACGGCCAGCCCGACACGGACACGGGCAGGTGCGAGACCTGCCAACCTTGCGCCCTCAGAACCTCTGTCTGATCCGCCAGCCGGGTCTCGATCTGGTCCGCCAGCCAGAGCCACCAACCGGTCCAGGCGGCGAGCAGGAGGCCCACGATCGCGAACGGAATCACGAGACCTCGGCGGGCGTGTCGGGCAGGCGTGTCGCTCATGGGCGCTCCTTATCAGATGACAGGAACGCGCCAACCAGCTCAACGGCTTCCGCCAGCCCCATCCTTTGCACCTCGGTCCCCGGCGGCAGGCTGCCGAACAGGCGGGTCGGGGCGGCCGCGTCGAGCATGACGAACACCCCCTTGTCGTCGGCGCGGCGGATCAGCCGGCCGAACGCCTGCGCCATCTTCGCCCGCGCCAGGGCGTCGTCGAAATTGCGTCCGCCTGCGCCCTCGCCGCCGAGCCGCGCCCGTCGCGCCTTGTGCAGCAGATCGGGCCGCGGCCAGGGCACGCGATCGAAGGCGAGGATGCGCAGCGACCGCCCCGGCACGTCGACCCCGTCGCGCACCGCGTCCGTGCCCAGCAGACAGCTGTCCTGCTCGGCCCGGAACACATCGACCAGCGCCCCGACCTCCAGCGGATCGACGTGCTGGGCGTAGAGCGGGATGCCCGACTTCGCCAGATCCGGTCCCAGCCGCTCATAAACCGCCTTCAGCCGGCGGATGGCGGTGAACAGGCCCAGCCCGCCGCCGCCCGCCGCCAGGAACAGCTCGCGCATCGCCGCCGCCGTCTGGCGCGCATCGTCCTTGACCAGATCGTTGACGACGATGACCCGGGCGTTGGCCGCATAGTCGAACGGGCTCTCGACCTTCAGCGTCCGCGCCGGCTCGATCAGCCGCGCCGAGCCGGTGCGCAGCCGGGCCATGTCGAAGGGGTCATCCGAGTTCGGATCGGACAGGGTGGCGCTGGTCACCAGCACCCCGTGCGCCGGCATGATCACCGCCGCCTCCAGCGGCACGGTCGGATCGATCCAGTGCCGCCGCAGGGCCACGTCCATGATCCGGCCGAACGCCGCCTCGGCCGACAGCCAGTCGACGAAGTCCGGGTCCGGCTCGTCCGACGCGACCTCCAGCGCCGCCAGCATCGAACGCCAGCCGGGCAGGGTCATCCGCGCCCGCCGGTCCAGCCCGCGCAAGGCGCCCTCGATCCGCGACCGCTGCGACCCGTCCAGTTCCGCCGCCTCGTCGTCGAGGATGTCCTCCAGATGCCGCGCCAGCGCCAGCAGCGGCGCCTCGACCGCCGCCAGCGCCTGCGCCGCCTCGCGCGCGGTCTCCAGCACCGGATCGGTCACCGGTCTGAGGGCGCACTCCATGCCGAACTCGGTCCCGCTCCCGGACGCATTCTCGCTCGTCCGGGCCCGGAGCTGCTCCAGTCCCGCCAGCAGGAACCGCTCGATCGGCCCGACCGGATTGACCTCGCCCGAGGCCGGCGCGATCCGCCCCGACACCCCTTCGCCCGGCAGCTGGGCCGCCGCCCGCACCGCGTCCTGCAGCGCCTTCGTGGCGGCTTCGTTGTCGGCGCACAGATCGCCCAGACGCTGCTCCAGCCCGCGCCCGCGCCGCCCGCGCCCCTCCGGCCCGCGGATCCAGCGCCGCAGTTCGGCCGCCTCCTGACCCGACAGGCAGGCGGAAAAGGCGCTGTCGGCCGCGTCGAACAGATGGTGGCCCTCGTCGAAGACGATCCGCTTCAGCGCCGCCGTCTCGCCGTCCTGCTTCAGCCCGCGCGCCGATCGCGCCCCGTCGAAGGCCGCCTGGGTCATCACCAGCGCATGGTTGGCCACCACCAGATCGGCCCGGCGGCTGGCGCGGATGGTCTTCTCCACGAAACAGGTGCGGTAGTGGGGACAGGCGGCGTGGACGCACTCCCCGCGCCGGTCGACCAGATTGGACGCGCTGGCCTGATGGCTCGGCCCGACCGCGAACAGGCCCGGCAGCCAGCCGGGATAGTCGCCGCCGGTCATGTCGCCGTCGCGCGTGTGCATGGCCCAGCGGCTGGCCAGCGCCATGCCGATCAGGTCGCCGTTCCCCAGCTGCGCCGCCTGCACCATGTCCTGCAGGTTCAGCAGGCACAGGTAGTTCTCCCGCCCCTTGCGCACGACGGTCTTCTTCCGCCGCTCGACCGGATCCGGCCACAGCGCCGCGCTCTCGCGGTCGATCTGGCGCTGCAGGGCGCGGGTGTAGGTCGAGACCCAGGCCGCCCCCTGATTGCGCTCGGCCCACAGACTGGCCGGCGCCAGATAGCCCAGCGTCTTGCCCGTCCCCGTTCCCGCCTCGGCCAGCAGCACCCGCGGCCGCCCCTCCTCGTTGCGCGGCGAAAAGGCGAAGGCCGCCTCGGCGGCGTAGTCGGACTGCGTCGGCCGCGTCTCGTCCAGCCCCGAGGCCTGCAGCAGCTTCTCCAGCCGGATGCGCGCGCTCTCGCTGTCCACCGGCGCCGACCCGGCCTCGCCGCGCGGCGCCTCGTCTTCCCACTCCGCCAGCCGCGACCAGGCGTCCAGCCCGCTGCCGCGATGCTGGCGCTCCCGCACCGGCTGATGCTGAAGCGCGCCCAGCACCCGCCACCCCCACGCCCAGCCCGCGCGTCCCAACGTCTCGGCGAGGGTGAAGGCGGTTTCGCGATCCGGATAGGCCGGATCGGCCAGCTCCTTCAGCAGCCCGTCGGCGGCCTTCCGCAACGCCTCGGCCTGCGCCTCGGCCCCCTTCGGCTCGCTCATCCCCATGGCCAGCGCCAGCCCGCTCGGGGAGGGCGCGCAGAACCGCGCCGGCCGCACGAAGGCGAACAGCTCCAGAACATCCAGCAGGTCGCCCGACCGCGCTGGCGGGGCGATTCCCAGCCGCCGCGCCGTCAGGCTGGCGTGCGCCACCAGCACGGGCCCCGTCGTGAACGCCCCCTCGGCCGCCCCCCGCCCGATCTTCCGCGCCCCCTCGTCATCGCAGATCGCTCCTGCCCCCGGCGGCACGGCCAGCGCCGGCGGCAGCACAAGCCAGGGCTCGGCGCCGGTCAGGCCGGTGGAAGAGGTGAGGGAGTCGGTGGACACCGACTGCAGATAGCGCGGAAGGGCGTGAAACGGAACGGGAACATGCTATAGGCCGAGGGTGACGCCGCCGCCCGCTCCCGCAACGCTTCCGCCGCTCTTCGCCGACTGGTTCGCCTCGCGCGGCTGGGCGCCCCGGCGCCACCAGCTCGAGATGATCGCGGCGGCGCAGGCCAGCTCGCACGCCCTGCTGGTCGCCCCGACCGGCGGCGGCAAGACCCTGGCCGGCTTCCTGCCCTCCCTGATCGAGCTGGCCGAACGCGGGCCCAAGCCGGAGACCGGTCCCGGCTCCGGCGTCCACACCCTCTACCTCTCGCCGCTCAAGGCCCTGACCACCGACGTCGAGCGCAATCTGATGACGCCGATCCGCGAGATCGGGCTCAACATCCACGTCGAAAGCCGCACGGGCGACACCAAACAGTCCAAACGCCAGCGCCAGCGCGACTTCCCGCCCGACATCCTGCTGACCACCCCCGAACAGCTGGCCCTGTTCTGCGCCTGGGACGGCGCGCCGTCGTATTTCGCCGATCTCAGATGCGTCGTGCTGGACGAGGTCCACGCCATCTGGAGCGGCAAGCGCGGAGACCTGCTGAACCTCGGGCTGGGGCGGCTGCAGAAATATGCGCCGCAGATGCGGAGGGTGGCGCTGAGCGCGACGGTCGACGACCCGGAGATGATCGCGGACTGGCTGAGGCCGGGTGCGCAAGCCCTCCCCCTCGATGGGGGAGGGTTGGGAGGGGGTGTATACGCCGGTCTCACGGAAGGTGGTGCGGGAGGCTTCGACGACGCCTCTCGTTCCGTATCCGGAGACGGTCCGGCTCCACCCCCATCCCCGACCCTTCCCCCATCGAGGGGGAAGGGAGGCGCTGTCGTCACCATCGTCCGCGGCGACCCCGGCGCCCCGCCCGTCGTCGACGTCCTGATCTCCGAAGGCCACGTCCCCTGGGCCGGCCACACCGGCCAGCACGCCATCCCGGAAGTCTACGACGCCATCCGCCGCTCGGGCATGACCCTGATCTTCGTCAACACCCGCTGGCAGGCCGAGTTCGTCTTCCAGTCGCTCTGGGCCATCAACGACGACAGCCTGCCGATCGCCCTGCACCACGGCTCCCTCGCCGCGGAACAGCGGCGCAAGGTCGAGGCGGCCATGGCGCGTGGCGACCTGCGCGCCGTGGTCTGCACCTCGACCCTCGACCTCGGCATCGACTGGGGCGACGTCGACCTCGTCATCCAGCTGGCCGCCCCGAAAGGCGCCTCCCGTCTCGTCCAGCGCATCGGCCGGGCCAACCACCGCCTCGACGAGCCCTCGCGCGCCCTGATGGTCCCGGCCAGTCGGTTCGAGATGCTGGAATGCCAGGCCGCCCGCGAGGCGGTGGCCGAGAACGCCTTCGACTGGGAGCCGGTCCACACCGGCACCCTCGACACCCTCGCCCAGCACGTCATGGGCTGCGCCTGTTCCGAGCCCTTCGCCATGGAGGATCTGTATGCTGAGATCACCGGCTGCGGTCCCTATCGCGGCCTGACGTACGAACAGTTCGAGGAGGTCGTCGATCTGGTCGCCACCGGCGGCTACGCCCTGCGCACCTACGAACGGTTCGCCCGCATCGTCCGCACCCGCGACGGCAAATGGAAGGCGCGCAACGCCCAGACCGCCCAGCGCCACCGCATGAACGTCGGCACCATCGTCGCCGCCGCGACCCTCAACGTGCGCATCGCCTCGCGCCGGGGCGGCGCCTCGAAACAGCTGATCGGCGGCCGCAAGGTGGGCGAGGCCGAGGAGAACTATTTCGAGCAGATGTCGCCCGGCGACACCTTCGTCTTCGCCGGCCAGGTCTGGGCCTTCCAGGGCATCAACGGCATGGACGCCCTCGTCACCCACGCCCAGGACAAGGACCCGAAAATCCCCTCATGGGGCGGCTCCAAATTCCCCATGTCGACGTCGCTGGCCGACCGCGTCCGCGCCATGATCCAGGACCGCGACCACTGGCGCGTCCTGCCCCCCGACGTGCAGGAGTGGCTGGAGCTACAGGAGGCGAAGTCCGCCATCCCCGACGAGGCCGCCCTGCTGGTCGAGACCTTCCCGCGCGGCAGCCGCCATTTCCTCGTCGCCTATCCCTTCGCCGGCGGCCTCGCCCACGGCACCCTGTGCATGCTGCTGACCCGCCGCCTCGACCGGCTCGGCGTCGGCCCGCTGGGCTTCGTCGTCACCGACTATTCCCTCGCCATCTGGTCGATCAAGCCGATGGACCGGCTCGACCTCGACGCCCTGTTCGAGCCCGACATGCTCGGCGACGACCTCGAGAGCTGGCTGGAGGAGAGCTTCATGATGAAGCGCACCTTCCGCAATTGCGCCCTGATCTCCGGCTTGATCGAGAAGCGCCAGCCGGGCAACGAGAAGACCGGCCGGCAGGTGACCTTCTCGACCGACCTGATCTACGACGTGCTGCGCCGCCATCAACCCGATCACCTGCTGCTCAAGACCGCCCGCGCCGACGCGGCCGCCGGCCTGCTTGACGTCGCCCGCCTCGGCCAGCTGCTGGCCCGCATCCAGGGCCATATCAAGCTGATGCGCCTCGAACGCCCCTCGCCCTTCTGCGTCCCCGTCCTCGTCCAGATCGGCCGCGAGCGCGTCGGCGGCGGACAGGCCGCCGAGATGATCCTCGACGCCAGCGCCTATGGCTTCGACGAGGAAGATCTGATCGCCGAGGTCATGGGCGACGCCCCGGCGGAGACGGTCCGGTGAACGCGGCCCTGCGCACCCTGCTGTCGCCCGCCCGCTGCCCCAGCGGCGGCCTGCGCGTCTCGATCGAGGGCGAGCCCTGCGTGCTGCGCTGCTCGGGCGCCCTGTGGGTGCTGAACCACCGCACCCTGATCGCCGCCGATCTGCATCTGGAGAAGGGCTCGGCCTTCGCCGCCCGCGGCCAGATGCTGCCGCCCTACGACAGCCGCGCCACCCTCGACCGGCTGGAAGCCGAGATCGACGCCCTCCAGCCCGCCGCGGTGGTCCTGCTCGGCGACAGTTTCCACGACGCCAAGTCCATCGGGCGCATGGCCCCTGACGACAGGGCCCGCCTCGACCGCCTCGCCGCCGGCCGCGACTGGGTCTGGCTGGAAGGCAACCACGACATCGCCGCCCTCGCCGGAAGCCTCGACGCTCTCCCGGGCGAGGTGGTCGAGACCCTCTCCCTCGGGTCGCTGAACCTGATCCACGAACCCCAACCGGGCGTGCAGCCGGGCGAGATCGCCGGCCACCTCCACCCCGCCGCCCGCGTCGCCGCCCACGGCCGCGGCGTCCGCCGCCCCGCCTTCGTCACCGACGGCCGTCGCGCCGTCCTCCCGGCCTTCGGCGCCTTCACCGGCGGCCTTGACGTGCGCGATCCGGCCATCGCCGGGCTGTTCGGGGAGCCGCCGCTGGCGGCGGCGCTGGGGGAGCGCAGGGTGCACGCCCTGCCGTGGGACAGGCTGAGTTAAGCCGGGTTGCGGTCCAGAGCCGGCCGGTTCTCCGCCGCCAGCATCGCGTCCGACGCCCCCTCGATCCGCTCTTCCAGCAGGCCCATGAACTCCGCCCGCTTCAGCCCGGCCGGGATCGCCGGCAGGAACTCATAGACCACCGTCCCCGGATACCGCCGGAACCCGTGCGCCGGCCAATGCACCCCCGAGTTCGTCGCCATCGGCACGCACGGGCAGTCGAGGTCCCGGTACAGCGCCGCGATCCCCGGCTTGTAGTCCGGCGCCGCCCCGACCGGCGTCCGCGTCCCCTCCGGGAAGATCAGGATCTGCCGCCCGTCGGCGAACCGCGTCCGCGCCTGTTTGACCATCTCCTTCAGCGCCTTCGAATGGGCCGAGCGGTCGACCGCGATCATCCCGGTCTTCCACGCGAACCAGCCGAAGAAGGGCAGGGGCCGCAGCTCCTTCTTCATGATGAAGCAGTTGTCCGGAAGGATGGCGAAGGGGGCGATCACGTCCAGCATGCTCTGGTGCTTGCCGGCGATCAGGGCCGCCCCCTCGGGCCGGTGCTCCAGCCCCCGGAACTCGACCTTCACCCCGGCGATCCAGCGCAGGCCGAACAGGCAGAAGCGCGACCACCCCCGGATCACCCACATGGCCTGCCGGTAGGGCATCAGCAGCGCCGGCGACAGGCCGACGGCGAACAGGGCCATCGACAGATACAGCCAGGCGACGAAGACGAGCGAGCGAAGGGCGGTCACCTCAGGCGGCCCCTTCGACCGGCGCATCGGGGGCCGCCGCGGCGGCCTCGCCGCGGACGTTGCCGATCAGGGCCCGGCCCAGGGCCGCGAGGTATTTCATGTATTCCAGCGTCATCCGCCGCGCCGTCACCGCCGCCCGCCACCAGCCCGAATCGTCCAGCGACGGCGTCTCCACCGCATAGGGCGTCAGCTCCAGCCCGGGCGCGGCGGCCCGGATCTCGGTCAGGGCGCGCGGCATGTGATAGTCCGAGGTCACCACGATCAGGCTGTCATAGCCCTTGGCGTCGGCCCAGGCGGCGATCTCCTGGGCGTTGCCGATGGTGTCCTCGGCCTCGAAGCCGAGGTCGACGCAGCAGTTGAACAGCTTGTTCGAGCCCGGCGTCAGGGCGCGCAGCTCCTGGCGGCGCACCTCGCGATTGACGCCGGAAATCAGCACGCGCGCGCCCTTGTCCTGCTCCAGCAGGCGGATGGCGGCGTTGACCCGCTCGGCCGAGGGGCCGGTCAGGGCCACGATGGCGTCGGCCCGGGCCGGCTCGGCGGCAGGGGTGAAGCCGCGCACCCGGTCGGCGAAGGCGAACAGGCCGACCAGCCAGATCAGGGCCACGATGGCGATGAAGGTCAGAAACTTCATGGCGTTAACCTAGCGACCGCCCCGCAGTCGCGCCAGCGCGGTCATCCGCGCCGCAACAAGCGCCACCGTAGCGGCCAGCAGGGGGCATGGCGAGAGCATCAGCACGTCGCTCCACGCCACGGGCAGGGCGGGGGTGACGCCGTCGGTCCCGCCCAGCAGCCTCAACCCCGCGACCAGGGCCATGGCCGCCAGCATTCCCGCCGCCCCGCCGCCGGCCGCCAGCAGGGCGTAGCGGGTCTGGTACAGGCCGGCGACCCGTCCGTCCGTGGCGCCGTTCAGGCTCAGCGTCTCGATCAGGCCCCGCTGCGCCGCCATCCCCGCCTGGGTCGCATAGACAATGGCCGCGCCCGCGCCCCCGGCGGTCAGCAGAAAGGCTGCGACGGCCAGGGCGGTGATCAGCGCCGCCGATCGCTCGACCTCGCCGCCCCACAGGCTGTGGTCGTCCACCGTGGCGTCGACCCCGGCCTCGGCCAGGGCCCGGCTCAGGCTCACCGCGCTGGCGGGGGCGTCGCGGTCCAGCCGCACCGTGACCAGATGGGGCAGGGGCAGGTCGGGCAACACCGCGTCCCCGACCCAGGGCCGCAGCAGGGCCTCGGCCGTCTGGCGGTCCATGGCCTCCGCCTCCTCGACGCCGTCGACCCCGGCCAGGGTCTGGGCCGCGCGCGCGGCGGCCTCGGCCCCGGTCTCGTCGACGCGGGGGCGGACCTGCACCGTCGCCTCGCTGCGCAGTTGCCGGGCCCAGCCGTGCGCGGCCCGGTCCGCCGACAGGGCCCCGACCGCGGACAGGCAGGCGAGGAAGCACAGCACGGCGATCACCGCCGCCAGCCACGGCTCGCCCCCGCCGTCGCGCGGCAGGATCGGGGCCCGGCCTGTCAGCCGGCCGATCATCCTTCGCCCCCGCGCAACCGGCCGCTCTCGAGCCGCAACACCGACGCCCCGGACGCCGCCGCCAGCGCGGCGTCGTGGCTGGCGATCAGCACCGTGGTCCCGAGCCGGTTCAGCGACTGGAACAGCTTCAGCAGCCGCTCGCCCATGGCGGCGTCGACGCTGCCGGTCGGCTCGTCGGCCAGGATCAGTTCGGGCCGTGTCACCACCGCCCGGGCGATGGCCAGCCGCTGCTTTTCGCCGCCCGACAGCGTCGGCGGCCGGTCATCCATCCGGTCGCCCAGACCGACCCAGTCCAGCATCTCCCCCACGTCGCCGGCGTAGCTCTCCCGTCTCGCCCCGGCCAGCCGCAGGGGCAGGGCGACATTGTCGAAGGCGGACAGGTGATCCAGCAGCCTGAAGTCTTGGAACACCATCCCCATCCGCCGCCGGAAGCCCGGAAGCGCCGACCGCGGCGACGCGCCCGCATCCTCGCCGAACAACTCGACGCTTCCGGCCGTCGGCCGCGCCGCCAGGGTCAGCAGATTCAGCAGTGTCGACTTTCCGGCCCCGGACGGCCCGGTAAGGAAGTGGAAAGAGCCGGCGGGCAATATGAGGTTAACGTCCCTCAGCACGTCCGGGTCGTCCGCATAGCCGAAGCTCACGCCCGAAAGGCGGACAGTGTCGGTCGCGGAGTCGGTAAGGGCGGCGCGGCGGGGCTGAACGGGCATCGATTTTGGGTCAAGGACGCGGCCGTGAAGCCGCGACGGGAGGGGGCGGAACGCCTCTCAGTCAGCGCACATGATACTGACCTGCCCGTCCTGCGCCACCAGCTATTTCACCCCCGACGAGGCGATCGGCCCCGGCGGCCGCACGGTGCGCTGCAAGAGCTGCAAACACACCTGGCGGGCCACGCTCGATGAGCCGCTGGAGCTGTCGGTCTCCCCGCCGGGGCTGGAGCCGACCAGCTTCGCCCGCCGCGACGACCCGCCGGCCGATTCGGTCGCCGAGTCCCTCGCCGAGACCCCGGCGCCGGAACTGCCCCGCGCCTTCCGCGCCCGCGCCGAGCAGCAGCGTCGTCTGCGCCGCGCCGCCGCCCATGGCGCGGTCTGGGCCGGAATCGCCTCCGGCTTCGCCGCCCTGCTGACCGCCGCCTGGCTGTTCCGGGTCGAGGTGGTGGAGATGGCGCCCCGCGCCGCCGCCGCCTACGCCGCCGTCGGTCTGACGGTGAATCCGACCGGGCTCGAGTTCGAGGCCGTGTCCGCCCGCGCCGCCCCCAACGACCCCGGCAAGGTTCTGATCTCCGGCGCGCTCCGCAACGTGCGCGACGAAGAGCGTATCGCCCCCCCGGTGCGGGTCGCCCTGCTGGACCGTCAGGGGGCCGAGATCGGCCACGCCGTAGTCCGCATCGACGCCGCCCCGGTCCTGCCCGGCAAGGTCCAGGGCTTCGCCGCCGTGATCGCCGATCCGGGCGCGCGCGGCCAGGGCATCGGCGTCGATTTCGTGCTGGACGCGCCCTCCGCCCGTTCCGCCAAACCCCACGCTCCCGCGACCGTCCGGGCCGACAGCCGCCGCGCCGCGCCGCCGGCCGTTCACGAACCGACGTCAGCCCCGTTGCATGAGGCCAGCGCAGCCGGCCTGCGCCCCGCCCTGGCGCCCGGATCGGCGGCGCCGATGGATATGCAGCCGATCGATGCGGTGCCGGTGGTGGACATCCATGGGGTCGAGGCGGTATCCGCCTCGAATGGCTGACTCCCCCAAGCCCACCGTTCTCCTGCCCGAAGCCGAGGTTCAGCGCATCGTCGCCGAACTGGCGGCGCAGATCGCCCC
>NZ_JAKFDS010000050.1:0-54685 GCF_036676055.1 Brevundimonas sp.
CTGATCCAGACCATCGGCCGCGCCGCCCGCAACGTCGACGGCCGCGTCATCCTCTACGCCGACCGCATGACCGGCTCGATGGAGCGCGCCATCGCCGAGACCAACCGCCGCCGCGAGAAGCAGGAGGCCTACAACGCCGAACACGGCATCACCCCGGAGTCGGTCAAGCGCGACATCCGCGAGATCATGGCCAGCCCCTATGAGTCCCGCGCCCTCGACAAGCTGACCGCGCCCGGCGTGAAGGAGGAGTCCCGCCCCTTCACCGGCACGAATTTCCAGGCCGCCCTCAAGGACCTCGAAGGCCGCATGCGCAACGCCGCCGCCAACCTCGAATTCGAGGAGGCCGCCCGCCTGCGCGACGAGATCAAGCGCATGAAGCTGATGGACCTCGAGTTCGCCAATGAGGTGCTGACGGCCGAGGGGGAGACGGTCGACAAGTCCGCGCCGAAGCGGTGGCGGGCGGACGCGGCGGCGGAGAAGGCGGAGGCGTTCAGGAAGGGGCGGTAGGGGTGTCCGCTGTAGATGGTCAAGCGGATCAAGCTGCTGGATCTGGAGTTCCAGAAGGATATGGTGGGGAAACGTTAAGTCCTGCCCTATTGGCCTCTTGGGGCGCACGGGGGGGGAAGGGGGGCGAGCTGTCGGACAATCACGAAGAGCTGCAGGCCAAGGCGGACCGGTTTGCTTCGGAGTATGAGCAGAAGCGCGCGCTCTACGCCGATTTTTCAGCTAGCGTTGAGAACCTGACCAAGGAGCTCCTGCGCCAAGCCAACATCGATTACCATCGACTTGAGAGTCGGGAGAAGGATGCTGACAGCCTACGGGGGAAGGTTCTCCGGCCCGAGAAAGAAGGTCGGTACGATAACCTTGAGGATATCACCGATCTTGCAGGTGTCCGAGTAGTCTCATTCTTACGCGAAGAATGTTATCAGATTTGTGAAATAATCCGAAATCACTTTGATATTGATGAGTCCAACTCTGTAGACAAGATCGAAGATGCGGATCCTGACCGCTTCGGATATCTTTCCGTCCATTTTGTGGCTGCATATAATGCAGAACGACTAAAACTTCCGGAGTTTAGTCGGTACGAAGGGCTGAAAGTCGAGATTCAGGTTCGAACCATACTCCAGCATGCGTGGGCAGTTATTGACTGGAGGTTGCGCTATAAGAGCGCTATCGAGGCACCGAAGCCTCTGCGCAGGAGATTGTTCAGGATTAGCGCTCTTCTTGAGACCGCGGACGACCAATTTTCCGTGCTGATGCGAGAAACGGCTGAGCTCAGGAAATCATACGCGGAGGAGATCAAGAAAGGCAATTTGGGCCTTCTTATCGATAGTGAATCGGTTGGAATCTTCGTCGAAGAGAATAAGAATCTGAAACGGTTCGCCGAATTGGCTACAAATCATGGCTACCATATAGAGCAAACTCGTCGGCCAAGTTCTAATCCGTTTGTAGCGCTTCTCTTAACCCTGCGAGCAGCGGGTTTAAAGAACTTGGAAGACGTTGATGCTGTGCTCAGGCAGCCGAAGAAAAATCTGCAAGAGATGCTAAACCAAGTTTACGAGGCTTGGAAAACGGCTGATAAACCAGCGAAAATTGTTATGCCGATTCACAGTCTCCTGCGGATGTTAGTAATACTCAACTCGCCATCGCCGAGAGCGCAGATCATATTATCTGATTACCCGTTCGGCGCTGAGTTGCAGAGGGCTATATTGCAGACTATCGGTAGCGAGTAGTTTGAGGCCCTCTATTCCGCCGCCACCGAAGAGTTGTACGAATACGTCTTCCATGTCGGCGCATAGGTCTCGTCTGCCTGATTGCCCCAGACGGCCCAGCCCGGCCGTTCGCCGCGCGCGAACAGTTCCAGATACGGCCCCGTGCTGCACGCCTCGACCAGATTGTACTGTTCGTCGGGCTTGCGGCTGTGTTCGCGCTTGCGGGTCTGGATCATGTTGACCTGGCTGCGGCCCGGGGCCTCGGTGCGGGCGTTCTTGCCGCGCGTTCCGAACAGCAGGATCTCGGTCACATTGCGGAAATAGAAGCCCACGCCCCGACCGTCCGAGCCGCCGTCCTTGCGGATCTTGTGCCAGATCAGGTTGGATTTGTAGTTGAAGCCCCAGGCCTTCATGACCTCCAGCCCCTCGGGCAGCAGGGCGTTCGGCACCCACATGTAGAGGTGCGCCGTGTCCTGCGCGACCTCGGCCACCGGCAGGTCGCAGATCGCCTTCAGGTCCATGGTCGAATAGCGGTTCAGCCGCTTGTGCTCGGGCGCCACCTTGCCGGTGCGGTTCTGGAACTGCCACGGCGGGTCGGCGAGGATCGTGCGGAACTTCCGGCCGTTGGCGAAGGCGCGCAGGTTCTCGATGGGATCCGGCTGTTCGGCGTCGTAGGCCATTCAATCACTCCGCGCCCGAAAACGAATCGGGCCGCACGTTACGAAGGGTAACGCGACAGCCACGAAACACCCACGGATTAGCTACACCACAGTTCGGCTTTTGTTCCAGTGATTGCAGCCCTCGCGCGGGATCAGTCCTTCACACACGCGGGGGTGATGCCGAACACCAGAACGGGACAGGCGCCGTTTCGGCCGGCATTCAATCGATAGAGCAGCTTGCCCATCCAGGTGGTGCTGGCACCGTACTTGGCGGCCGTCGTCCGAGGCTTCCCGTCCTTCATTTCGATCTGACCGCTTTTGGTCAAGGCGGGTCCCAATCCCTTGATGAAGTCGGTCATCTCCGTGCCGCGCGTCACAAGGACGCCGACGTCGATCACGCCGGTCTGGGCGAAGGCGGAGAACGCATAAAGATCGCGATCGAAGGTTTGATCCTTGCTGTTCCACTCCAGATCGAACGCGACCTTGCCTTTGACGTAGTCGACCTTGTGTCCGTCCAGATACTTCGCCCTCGTGAGAGTCTCGGGGGGCATCTTCTCGTACCGAGGCTTCTTCAGCGCTTTTCCGGTCTTGCCGGTGGTCACGTACCGCTTGGCGATCTTCTGAACATGAAGGTCTCCGCGAATGATGGTTTCGCGCCAGTCCTTCGGCCTAAGGCTTGCCGATAGCAGCTTCGGAATGTCGGATTCGTTCCCGCCGGCGGTCCGGATCATCGCTTCCGTGATCATGAATTCCCGTAGCGCCTGACACAGCTCGTCGAAGGCCTCGCGGTGGCTGACGGACAAGATCGTCGCGGCGCTGCGGTAGCTGTAGACCTCGTATTTCTCGAGCAGGTCTGGGGGGACCATCCGTTCGACAAGCGAGCGCGGGTCGGCTGCTTCGCCGGGCTCCAGCGCAATTTCGTCGCGCGAAATCTCTTCCTCGAAGGCGTCTTCTTCTTCGCTCATGTGCGACCATGCCCCGGATTCTCGGCGGCGAACAACTTCCCCAGCTTTCGTCATCCTCCGGCAAGGCGCTTCAGCGCCGCGACCGGAGGACCCAGTGGCGCGCGAGAGCGCGAACCTGTCGAGCGCACCGCCGCCGACCACAACCTGCCTGAACAGATCGCCTTCGGAGCCTCCACCGGTCCGGCTTCGCCGGCCGGAGGATGACGATGGGTCCCCCGGTCGCGCTGCGCGCGCCGGAGGATGACGAAAGGAAGGGGGGGAGCGCCTGATCCTTCTCCCGATGGGAGAAGGTGGCGGGGCGGAGCCCCGTCGGATGAGGGTCGGCTGGGCGAAGCGGCGAAGCCGCCCCCCGGCGGTCGACCCTCACCCTTGAGCGCAAGGACGACCGCTTCGCGCTCGTGCGCTCAAGCCCTCTCCCAATGGGAGAGGGGTCACGGGCGCCTACGTCCGGTTTTGACGCAGCGGCGGCTGATACTGCGCGCCATGTACGAGCGCGATCCGCCCCGCATCCGATCCGACGAATACTGGGCCGAGATACGGCGCGCCTGGGAGGGCGGGGCGACGGGGGCGTCGCTGGCCAAGCGGTATGACGTCGGGCTGGCCAATCTGTGGCGGCGGCGGGCCGAGGAGGCCTGGGAGCGGAAGCCGCAGCCGGACCCGGTTCCGGAGCCGGTCGAGGGGTGGGAGCGGTATGCGGAAAGAAAGCGGGACGAGTTCGAGTTCCGGCTGACCGAGACGCGGGCGGTGGCGAGCCGGCTGGCCGAGGCGATGGCGGGCGGGGCGCTGGAGGCGGTGCCGCTGTGGCACCTCGGGTTCGTGCTGAGGTGGCGGGAAACGCATCTGACGGCCGAGACGGCGGCGCGGGACCGGGACTGGGCGCGGCGGTACGGCTGGACGGCGGGGATGTGGACGGAGGAGGGACGGCTGTATCACCAAGCGTGGCTGGACGAGGCGACGCTGCAGGGCAATCGGGCGGCGTGGCGGGAGGACGCGGGTCTGCCGGACGGGGTGGCGAAGGATTGGCCCTAGTTTTCCTTCTCCCCTCGAGGGTGGAGGGCGACGCCCGACGGGTGGCCCGGTGGGCCGGATGAGGGGGCTGTTTCGGCGGTCTCGCTGTCGGGCGACTGGCGGCCTGTCGGAGGCATGAGTGTCTCACCCCTCATCCGCCCTCTCCGGGGGCGCCTTCTCCCGCAAGGGGAGAAGGACGTATACGGCGAAGATGCCCACGACCCGCACCGCCGCCCTGCTGATCCTCCTCGCCTCGGCCGCGGTGCTGGGGCTGGCGCCGATCCTCGTGCGGCTGGCCGATACGGGCCCGGCGGCGGCGGGGTTCTGGCGCTTCGCCTTCGCCCTGCCGTGGCTGTGGCTGCTGGTCTCGCGCCCGGGGCAGGCGGTGGGCGAGGGCGGGCCCGGGCGGCCGTCGGGGCTGATGGCGCTGGCGGCGCTGTTCTTCGTGCTGGACCTCAGCTTCTGGCACTATTCGATCGCCTTCACCTCGGTGGCCAACGCCACCACCCTGACCAATCTGACGCCGGTGGTGGTGACGGCGGCGGCATGGCTGATGTTCCGCGAGCGGCCGCGGGCGCTGTTTCTGGCGGCGCTGGCGCTGGCGCTGTTCGGGGCGTGGACGATGTCGGCGGGGGCGGACGGGCGGCAGGGGGCGAACCCGCGGCTGGGCGACGCCTTCGCGGCGGTGACGGCGCTCTGGTACGCCGGCTATTTCCTGACCGTGAAGGTGCTGCGCGGGCGGGTCTCGGCCGGGCGCATCATGCTGTGGTCGACGGCGCTGGGGGCGCCGATGCTGCTGGCCGTGTCGGTCGCGCTGGGCGAGCCGCTGGCGCCGGCGTCGCTGGCCGGCTGGCTGGCCTGCGCCGGGCTGGGGCTGGTGCATGTGGCCGGGCAGGGCGGAGTGGCCTGGGCGCTGGGGCGGCTGCCGGCGGCCCTGACGGCGGTGACGGTGCTGATCCAGCCGGTGGTCGCGGCCATGCTGGGCTGGTGGCTGTTCGCCGAGACCATGACCGCGGCCCAGCTGGGCGGGGCCGCGGCGTTGCTGGCGGGGGTGGTGCTGGCGCAGTGGAGCGCAGGCCGCGTCGGGTCGGGAGGTCCCGGAGGGCCGACGACCGCGGCCTAAGAAGAAAGGCCGCGTCGGGTCGGGAGGTCCCGGAGGGCCGACGACCGCGGCCTAGACAAGAAGGGCCGCGTCGGGTCGGGAGGTCCCGAAGGGCCGACGACCGCGGCCTAAAAAAGAAAGGCGCGGAAGCCGAAGCTTCCGCGCCCGTCTCATGATGCTGTCAGTGGGATCAGAGCAGCTTCAGATCCACCGCCGAGGTCTTGCCGCGCTGGGATTCCAGCTCGTATTCGACCTTGGCGTTTTCATCGAGGCCTTGCAGGCCCGCCTTCTGCACCGCGGTGATGTGGACGAACACGTCCTGACCGCCGCCATCGGGCTGGATGAAGCCGAAACCCTTCGTCGGGTTGAACCACTTGACCGTGCCGGTCGCCATATTGCGTCTCCTGAACGCGCTTTCCAGGCGAACGCCCCCGTGGGGACGCCCGACAGCCCATCTGGACGAGCTCATTCAGTGAAGGAGCGGGCACGGGTGTGGAGGCCGCGCGAAATCCGGACTGCGGGGGCATTTCTCTCTCGAAAAACCGGAAGCGGTCAACCGCAAACCGAGTCGTCCGGGCGGGGAACAGGGTTAGCGCCCGTCAGGCGCCCCCCCTTTACGCGCACAGGCCGCGGGGCGCCCCATCCAGATGCAGGTGGTCGCGGTGGGCCTCGTTGTAGTCCGGCGTCAGAACGGTCGAGAACACCCGGCAGGCCCCGGCGCGGATGCGCTTCAGGAAGCCCTGGCCCTCGGCCCCGCGCGGACCGGTCCCGTCCCAGTCGGCCAGCACCGAGACCTTGCGCCCGTCCTCGAGCGTCATGCCGCCGAGATCCAGCGCATTGGCCCGGGCATGCTCGCTGGGTTTGGCGCTGGCGCTGGTCTGGCCATAGATGCGGCGGCAGCTGTAGGTCCCGACGCTGTCCATCTTCGCCACCCGGCTGCCGAACGCCGCCTGCGCCGCCGGCTGCAGCACCTGGCGGTCCCAGATGACGTAGCGGACGGCGAGCGGGCACTGCATCACGGGATTGCCGGGCAGGGGGGTGACGGCGCCGCCGGTGATCCGCACCGCCCCGCGCACCACGCAGAAGCCGCCGTCGTCCTTGTCCCCGGCCCGCTCGACCGTGACGCCCGCGTCGCGCAGGACCTGGATGCAGGCCTCGGTGACGGCGGCGGTCTCTTCCGGGGCGGCGCTGCGGGCGAGCTCGAAATCGGCCACCTTGGCGGCGGTGGCCTGGCCGATCGGCTGGCTCAGGTCCAGCGGCTTCCACGGCAGGTCCTGGGCCGGGGCGAAGGCGTTGAGCAGGGCGAAGGCCGCGCACACGCCGAGGCCGGCTTCCCACAGCAGATTCCAGAAGTCGGCGAAGTCGCGATCCATGCCCGATCCAGCCTTAAACAGCCGGACCGCCAACGCAAAGCGGAGCCGTCAGGCGGGGGCGTGGATGTCGATCAGCGCCTGGGCCAGGGCCTGGTTCGCCGGGGCGCCCCTGGTGCGCTCGTTGGCGAGCGACAGCACGGCCAGCCCCCGCTGCGGCGCGACGCGGGCGATGGCGTGCCACATGGTGTTGGAGCCCTCATGCGCCAGCGCCGGACCGCCCGCGGCCCACGCCTGCCCCGCCTGCAGGCCCCAGCCGTAGGCATAGGCCGGGGGCGGGCCCTCAGGCGGGGTCAGCAGATGCGCCAGGGTCCCGGGCCGGACTGCGCCGCCGCCGCCGCTCAGATACAGGGACAGGAACCGGGCGTAGTCGGCCACGGTCATATGCATTCGCCCGGCCGGCCCCATGAAGGCGGGATTGTCGGCCCCGCGCGCCGGATCGACGGCGGCGAGCTGGTCGCCCATCATCCGGTGACCCCACGGATTCTCGCCCTGCGGCGCGCCGTGGCCGACCGAGGTCATACCCAGCGGCGTGAACAGCTCGGCCGCCATGACCTCTTCCCACGGCTGGCCCGTCAGCCGCTCGATCGCCGCTCCGGCGAGGGTGTAGTTGACGTTGCCATAGGCGAACGTCCCGCGCGGACCGGTGGGCGGCTTGCCCAGCACGATGTCGGCGAAGTCGCTGCGCTGGTCCCGGGCCGAACGCTGATCCTGATGCCCCGCCATCAGGACCTCGCGGCTGAGAATGTCCCGGTCCAGCAGTCCGCTGCGGTGACACAGGAGATCGTCAATGGTGACCGGGGCCAGCGCCGGGTCGATGGCGGCGTCCGGAAACAGCGTCTGCAGCGTCGCGCCCCATGGCGCCCGGCCTTGCTCAACCAGACGGCCGTAGAGCACCGCCGTCATCGCCTTGCCGTTGGAGCCGAGGTGCCAACGCTGGTCCAGCGTGGCGGGCTCGTCGCCGCCGGCGCGGCGGACGCCGCGCACGCCCGACCAGATCAGGCCCTGGGGTCCGACCACGGCGGCTGCCATTGCGGGCGGGCCGCCGACAAAGGCCGCGTCCAGCGCCGCCCCGGCGCGGGCTGCCCTGTCCTGCGCATGGGCGAGGCGGGGCAGGGCGATCACCGCGGGCCAAGCGGCGAGTCCGGTCAGCAAGGTCCGGCGGCTGGCGATCATGGGCATCCCCTCAACAGTCGGGCCAGGTTACGACAGGGGCGGGGAGCCATGCACGTGAGTTCGGCGACAGGAACGCGGCGGCTTGCGGCCCCGACCGCAACCGGTGCGCAATCGATCTGCAACATTGCCGTGCGCTCCCGGCGGGCGCACGGTGGCTTCATGGGCAAGAAAACCGACGACTACGAAGCCGAGCTGGTCCGCCTGCAGACGCTGCTGGTCGAAACCCAGGCATGGACGATCGACGAGGGCGTGAAGACGGTGATCGTCTTCGAGGGGCGCGACTCCGCCGGCAAGGACGGCGCGATCAAGCGCATTACCGAACACATGGCCCTGCGCCAGACGCGCGTCATCGCCCTGCCCAAGCCGACCGAGCGCGAGACCGGCCAGTGGTATTTCCAGCGCTATGTCCCGCACCTGCCGGCCGAGGGCGAGACCGTGCTGTTCAACCGCTCCTGGTACAACCGGGCGGGGGTCGAGCGGGTGATGGGGTTCTGCGAACCCGGCCAGTACGCCCAGTTCCTCAAGGACGCCCCGCATTTCGAGCGGATGCTGGCCGACGGCGGCGTCAATATCATCAAGCTGTGGCTGGATATCTCGAAGGCCGAGCAGGCCGAGCGGCTGGCCGCCCGCGTCGCCGATCCGCTGAAGCGGTTCAAGGTCTCCTCGCTGGACGCGGAGGCCCAGGACCGGTGGGACGACTACACCGCCGCCCGTGACCGCATGCTGGATCAGACCGACCACCGCACGGCGCCGTGGACGGTGATCGCCACCGACCACAAGAAGACGGCGCGCCTCAACATCATCCGCCACATCCTGCGGTCGATCGGCGGCCCCGGCGCGGCGGCCGACAAGCCCGATCCCGAGGTGGTCTTCCCCGCCGCGAAGGCGCAGGGACGGCTGGCCGTCTGATCAGAAGCCCAGTTCCGCCCTCAGCGCCTCCGGCGTGATGCCGTCGGCCCTCAACTGAGCCAGGGTGACCGAGCCGTCCCGCTTGGCGAACCGCCGGCCGTCCGGTCCCGTCAGCAGCCGGTGGTGCCTGTACACGGGCGTCGGCCAGCCCATCAGGGCCTGGATCAGCACCTGGATATGCGTCGCCTCGAACAAATCCTCGCCGCGGATGACGTGGCTGACGCCCTGCAGCGCGTCGTCATGGGTCACCGCCAGATGGTAGGCCGTCCCGGCATCCTTGCGCGCCAGCACGACGTCCCCCGCCGTCCCGGGCCGGGCCTGAACCATTCCGGTCTCGCCCTCCGGTCCCTTTCCCTCCTCGACGAAGGACAGGCCGTCCCAGGCCGCGCCGCCCAGGGTGTCGCGCGCCCGGTCGAGCGACAAACGCCAGGCGAAGGGCCGCCCCTCCGCCAGCAGGCGCGCCTCCTCGTCGGCCGGATGCGGACCCGGCCGCACAGCCTCGGCCGGGCCGTGAGGCGCGTCGCCGATGGCGTCGAGGATCTCCTTTCGGGTGCGGAAACAGCGGTACAGCAGGCCGCGCCGGTTCAGGGTCTCAACGGCGGCGGCGTAGTCCGCCAGGTGTTCGGACTGGCGCCGGACCGGCGTCTCCCAGTCCAGGCCCAGCCACGCCAGGTCCTCGAGGATGGCCGCGTCGAACTCGGGTCGGCAGCGCGTCGGGTCGATGTCCTCGATCCGCAGGATGAAGCGACCGCCCGCCTCGCGCGCCGCCGTCCAGGCGGTCAGGGCGGAGAAGGCATGGCCCTTGTGCAGCCGGCCGGTCGGCGAAGGCGCAAAGCGGGTGACGAAGCTCACGCCAGGCGCACCCGCTCCAGCGCCCCTGCCCGCTCGGTCACGGCCACCGCTTCGCGGATCGCCGCCTCGGAAACGAAATCGAATTGGGCGATCATATCCTCGAGGGCGAAACGCTGCTGTCCCAGCGCCCAGGCGACCGCCACCCGCGCCGGGCCGTCGATCTGCGGCGCCGCCAGGCCGGTGGGACGGTACAGGCTCAGCGGCAGTCGCTCGGGCAGGGTGTAGGTGGAGGGCCGGGCCACCAGCCGCTCCTGCGCCATTGCGATCTCGTCGCGAAACTCCGGCAGGGCGGCGAGCGCCTGCAGCCGGCGCCCGAGGTCGGCCAATTGTTCGGACAGGGCGCGACCGCCTTCGGCTGCGGCCGGGGCCAGCCAGGCGCGGAAGGCCGGGTCCTGCAAGGCGGCGCTCTCGAGCAGGGAGAACAGCACCCGTCCGTACAAGGGCGTCACCGAGAAGGTCACATGCAGTGAGGCGCCCTCGGTCGCCAGGGCGTCATGGTACCAACCCCGCGGCAGGTAAAGGACGTCGCCGGGCCGCATCCGGATCTCCTGCATCAGGGGGCCGCGGGTGCGGGCGAACCATGAGCGCGGGTCGGGCTCGTCGGGCGGGGCGACGGGATTTTCGGCCCGGTTCTGGTAGAGCCTCCAGGTTTTCTCGCCCTCGGTCTGGATGGCGAAGACGTCATGCAGGTCGAAATGCGTTCCGAACGCCTGCACGCCGCCGAATGAGCAATAGATGTTGGCCCCGACCAAGGCGGCCCAGGTTCGCCCCAGCATGGTCGAGAGCGCCTGGAACTCGGGCGTCAGGGCCTCAACCTCGCCCGCAATCAGGCTCGCGCCCATGCTCAGGAGGGTTTGGACCTTGGCGGGGGAAGGGCGGACCACCGCACCGGCCTGTGTCTGCGAGGCGATGCAATACTGCGCGGGCGGGATCGGCTCACCGTTGGCCACCAGTTTCAGGGACGCCGAGTTCCAGATCGAGCTCTGGTTCAGCAGCCGGTTGAACCCGGCCCAGTCGAGGATCGCTCGTTTCGGCGCACCCTGCCCGGCGGGAATATGCAGCGGTTTCCGGCCCTCGTAGGCCTCGCGGAACGCCACGGGGGTGATCGGGTGCAGAAGATCGTCCAGACTGTGCATGGGGAAGGCTTAAATCCCGCGTCCCACACTGTCGATGAGGTCCGATGATCCCCGCGCCCACGCCGCTCGAGATCGCGGACGCCCGTCGCGCGCTGATCGCGGCCGATCCCGCCCTGGCCCAGGCCGACGCCCGGACTCCGGCCTTCGAATGGCGCTCGCGCACAGGCGGCTACGAGGGCCTGTTCCGCATGATCGTGGAGCAGCAAGTCTCGGTCGCCGCCGCCGCAGCCATCTGGCGGCGAGTGGTCGAGGGGCTGGAGGGTGAGATCACGCCGGAAGCCGTGCTGGCCCGCGATGTCGAGACGTTGCGCGGTTTCGGCCTCTCCGGCCAGAAGGCCCGCTACGGCCATGAGATCGCCCAGGCGCACGTCGACGGGCGGATCGACTTCGACCATCTCGAGCGGCTTGCGGATGACGAGGCCATCGCCCGCCTGACGGCCATCCGGGGCGTCGGTCGATGGACAGCCGAGACCTTCCTGATGTTCTGCGAGGGGCGGCGCGACGTCTTTCCCGCCGGCGACATCGCCCTGCAGGAGGCGATGCGCTGGGCCGACGGCGCGGTGCTGCGCCCGCGGGAGAAGGAGGCCTATGTCCGGGCCGAGGCGTGGCGACCCCATCGCAGCATTGCGGCGCATCTGCTGTGGGGATGGTATGGAGCGGTCAAGCGCGGCGAGATCGCGCTGGAGGAGCCCGCCGCGTGACCCCGATCGTCGACCCTGCCCTCGCCACCCCGGAAACCGTTCTGGGCGCGCTGGACTTCGCCGGCGTTGCGGTGTTCGCGGCGACCGGGGCCCTGGCGGCGGCGCGGGAGCGGCACGACCTCGTCACCTTCGCCTTCTTCGGCGCCATCACGGGCGTGGGCGGCGGCACCCTGCGCGACCTTCTGATCGGCGCTCCCGTCTTCTGGGTCGGCGACTGGCGCTACATCGCGGTCTGCGTCGCCGCTTCGGTCGCGGTGTGGATGGTGGGGGCCCGGCCGTGGCGGTTCCGGGCCCTGCTATGGCTCGACGCCATCGGCCTGGCCGCCTACGGCGTGTTCGGCGCTGCCAAGGCGGAGTTGTTCGGCGTCGCGCCTCTGATCTGCATCGTCATGGGGGCGTTGACCGCGTGCTTCGGCGGCATCGTGCGCGACCTCCTCGCGGGCCAGCCATCGATTCTGCTGCGGCGCGAGATCACGGTCTCGGCCGCGCTGCTGGCGGCCACCATCTTCGTGACAGCGCGCCTGTTCGGCCTCGACGCCTGGCCGGCCGCCCTTATCGCGGCGCCGTGTGGGTTCGCCCTGCGCGCCGGGGCCCTTGTCTGGGGATGGAGCCTGCCGGCCTTCCCGGGCGCCGCCACCCGCAGCTGACCGTCGCGCAACCGTCTCGGCGCCGTCATCGCCAAGCCGTCGAATCAGGCGTAGGATTCCGGCACAGCCAGGGAAGGAGACGTGTCTTCAGTCCGGTCGCGTCGATAAATCCCGTTCGCACGGCGAGGGCCTGATGCAGGTCCTGAGCCGCCCTCCGTCCGGCTGGCCGGCGCTTGTGCTCAACGCCGACTTCCGGCCGCTGTCCTACTATCCGCTGTCGATCTGGCCGTGGGAGGAGGTGGTCAAGGCGGTGTACCAGGACCGCGTCGACGTGGTCTCGACCTATGACAAGGTCGTCCGCAGTCCCTCGATGGAAATCGTCCTGCCCAGCGTGATCGCGCTGAAGAACTATGTCGATCAGGACCGGCAACCCGCCTTCACCCGTTTCAACGTCTTCCTGCGCGACGGCTTCGCTTGCCAGTACTGCAACGCGACGACCGAGCTGACTTTCGACCACGTCATTCCGCGCAGCCGGGGCGGGCGCACAACGTGGGAGAACATCGTCGCCGCCTGCGGTCCCTGCAATCTGAGGAAGGGGGGACGCACGCCGCAACAGGCGGGGATGCCGATACGTCGCGCCCCGCATCGGCCCAGCGCCTGGCAGTTGCAGGAGTTCGGCCGCCGGTTTCCGCCGCACTACCTGCATCAGAGTTGGCTCGACTACCTCTATTGGGACATCGAGCTCGAGCCCTGATCGCCGACGGAACTCGCGCGCGAGCGCCGGATGGATACAACCGTTCGCGGCTCGGGCGTCTCGCGAACCCTTGTTTTACAGGATCATTGTTCGACCGGGTGTCGGCGGGTTTGAGAAAGAGACTCGCTCCAGACGGGAACCAAATCCGGCCGTTCCCGGTTCAGGTCCCGAGGTAATCGGGAGAGATACCAATGAAGAAAACACTTGCGGCCATCACGGCCGGATGTCTGCTGATCGCAGGCCAGGCCGCCGCATCCAGCCAGGCGGCGACCCGCGTCGGCGACCGTGTCGGTGCGCAGGCTGAATCGTCCAGCGAGTTCGCGGGGATTCCGGTCATCGGCCTCCTGGCCATCGCAGGCGTCATCGCGGCTGCGGTCGTGGTTGTTTCGGACGACGATTCCGAGAGCGATTGATTTTCGAACGTCGTGATCGATTGACGAAATCATGGGGTCGGCGCAGGCCGGCCCCATGAAAATTCGTGTCCGCGCCGACCTCGTCTATCGTTTCGACCCGCCCACCGACGCGATCTACAAGATCCAGGTGGCGCACTGGCCGGGCCAGACCCTCATCGAAGAGCGGCTGACGACCGACCCTGCCGTCGATTTCATCGAGAGCGAGGACGAGGAGTTCGGCGCGAGGACGCTGCGCGCGCACCTGTCGGGCGAGGTGACGCTGACCTATGAGGCCGTGGTCGATAACGGCACGCTCAAGGGCCTGCCCCCCGTCACCGTCCAGCACGACTGGAACGATCTTCCGGCCGAGGTTCTGCCCTATCTCAACGCCAGCCGATACTGCCCGTCCGACCAGTTCGGCCGGTTCGCCGAGCGCACCTTCGGGGGCACGGTGGGCGGCGACCGGGTGCTGAAGATCCTCGACTGGATCAGGGCCGAGATCGACTACGAGCCCGGCGTGTCGGACAGCGAGACCACCGCCGCCCGCACCTTCATCGACCGCGCCGGCGTGTGCCGCGACTTCACCCACATGGGCATCACCCTGTGCCGCGCGTCCGGCATCCCCGCCCGCGCCGTCAGCGCCTATGCGCACCAGCTGACGCCGCCCGATTTCCACGCCATCTTCGAAGTCTGGCTGTCGAACGGCTGGTGGCTGGTCGACCCGACCGGGCTCGCGCCGGTCGAGGGACTGGTGCGCATCGCCTGCGGCCGCGACGCGGCGGACATCGCCTTCCTGACGACACAGGGGCGCTGCGAACTGGTCCGCCAGTCGGTGACCGCAGAGGCGATCTAGTCGTCCGCGCCGCCTGCCGCCTTCCACGCCTCGATAAATTCGAGCCGGCGCAACACCTTGTTGTCCGGGTCGATCAGGATGTGGGCGCCCGCCGGCGCGACGATCCGCCCCCGTCCGCCTGACATCGCCACCGTCTGGCGGCGGCCGTCGATCTCGACCTCCACCGGCATGGGGAAGACCCCGCCGTTCCCGGTCACCCATTCCAGCGTCAGTTCGCCATCGGCCCGGGTCTGGCGCAGATCGGGCAGGGCGGCCTGGTACAGATAGCCTTTGAAGAACCAGGTCAGGTCGCGACCGGTCTCTTCGTTGACGATGGCGAGGAATTCGTCGGTCGTGCCGTAGCGGGGCTGGAACGTGCCGGGACGCGGCATCGCCGTGCCGTAGACCAGCCGGGTCACCGAACGGAAGAAGGCCTCGTCGCCGATCAGCATGCGCAGGCTGTGCGCGATCTGGGAGCCCTTGTTGTAGATGTCGAGCCCCGGGCCGACGTCGCCCTGGTAGACCTCGTCCTCGGACCTCTCCTCGCCCGACACGACCGGGAATTTGTTGATCAGCCCGCGTCGCTGCTCCAGCAGCGAGGCCTCCATGAACCGCTCGCCGTTGAGCCAGCGGTCGTAGAGCGGCTGCATATAGCTGCCCAACCCCTCGTGCAGCCACATGTCGTCGGCGTTGCGGTTGGTCAGCTGGTTGCCGAACCATTCGTGGGACAGCTCGTGGTGCAGCAGCCAGTCGAAGCCGCGGCCGTCCAGCTTGTAGCCGTTGCCATAGGCGTTGATCGTCTGGTGCTCCATGCCGAGATGCGGCGTCTCGACAACGCCCATCTTCTCGTCGCCAAAGGGGTAGGGGCCCACGGTGGCTTCATAGAAGTCGAGCATCGGAGCGATTTCGTCGAACAGGGCCCGCGCTTTCGCAGGGTCGTCCGACCTCAGATGCCAGTACTGGATCGGATAGCGGTTGCCGAAGCGGCTTTGGTAGGTGTCGGCGATCTCGACATAGGGCCCGATGTTCAGGGCGATGGCGTAGGTGTTCGGGTTGGCGGCCGACCAGTTCCAGGTAGTCCAGCCGTCGCCGTGATCGACGGCGCCGAGGAATTTGCCGTTGGACGGCGCCGACAGGTTCGAGGGCACGGTGATGTGCAGGTCGACCCGGCCGGGTTCCGCCAGCGGATGATCGATGCAGGGCCAGAACAGGTCGCAGCCCTCGGGCTGGACCGCTGTGGCGATCCACGGCTCGCCCGACGGCGCCGTGGCCCAGACGAAGCCGCCGTCCCAGGGCGCATGGGGGGCCACGCGGGGCTGTCCGGCATAGGCGATGCGCAGCTGCGCCGTCTCTCCGGCGGCCAGGGTTCGCCCCAGCTCGACAGTCATCCGGCCCTCGGGATTGGACCAGCGGTCGGCGGGAACGGCCACGTCGTCGACCGCGACGGCGGACACGGTCAGCAGGGTATCCAGCTCGACCACCAGACGCTCGACCGGGGCGATGGCGGTGAAGTCCAGAAGGGCGACAGCGTCGATGGCCTTCTCGTCCGGGATCACCTTGATCGTCAGGTCGGCCTTGTCGAAGGTCACCGCCAGCTGTTCGGCCGCACGGGGCTGGTCGGTGCCGAGGGTGAAGGCGGTCGATTCGCGGGCGGCGGCCTGAGCCGGGCCCGCCTGGGCCGCCGCCGGCTCCACGGTCGCCGCCGTGGTGACGCAGGCCGAGAGGGCGATCAGGGATGCGCCCATCAGGGCGGCGCGACAGGCGATCAAGGACACGGACAACTCCCGACGGTGGATCGGAGCCAGCCTAAAGCCCGCCTGCAGCCGTGCAACCGTTAAGCCGGAAGGCCGCGGGCCCTTCGCTGAGCCCTGGTCGCCCGCCGCGCCCAGGCCTTGTCGATCTGGTCCCGCAGGCGGTCGTCGTCCGCGGCCGCGAACCGCACCAGGACGGCGGGCCAGCCTTCGAAATGCGGGGTCTTGAAATAGGTCCGGGGTTCGGTCTCCATCAGCAGGTCGATGTCGCCGTGGTCCAGCGACAGGGAGACGGCGTCCGGCAGGCGGGTGTCATTGATCAGCAGCTTGCCCCGCAGCCGCACGCAACGGACCCCGTGCAGCGTGGACTCCTCCACATCGGGCAGGGAGAGGGCGTAGGCGTACATCTGGTCCCGGGTCATGGACGGACAGTGCCGCCCCGGCAGGCAAAGAAAAAGGGCCGGCGTTTCCACCGGCCCCCCTCAAATCGTAATGGCGTCGCCGATCAGGCGGCGGCGGCCTGCTCGGCCAGCTTGGCCTTGACCTGGCGCTTGATGCGCTGGGCCGCGATCGACAGCTGCTCGTCCTTGGCCTTGACGATGAACGGATCCAGGCCGCCCTTGTAGTCGAGGGTGCGCAGCGCGGCGTTCGAGATGCGCAGCGAGAAGGTCTGGCCGAGGGCCTCCGAGGTCACCTTGACGGCCTTGAGCGACGGCAGGAACCGGCGCTTGGTCTTGATGTTCGAGTGGCTCACGCTGTGGCCGACCATGGGGCCGATACCGGTGAGTTCGCAACGACGCGACATCTGACTATCCTTCGGAGCGGTCCGCGATACGAAGCGGACGCATGAAACAGGTGCGCGCGGGAGGTCATCCCGCGCGAGAGGGGGGCGTATAGAGGAGGAGTCCGCGTCCCGTCAAGACTCGGACTACCGGGCGGAGCCGTTCAGCCGCCGTTCAATTGCCACCCTGTACCGCTCTGGTCATGAGACCGATGTTCAACTCCGGGACCGCCATGAACCCTTCCGTCCTTGTCCGCATAGCCGCGACCGCCGCGCCGGTCATCGCCGGGGCCCTGTTCCTCGCCGCCCCCGCCGCGCCCCGCGCCGCCATGGCGCCGCAGTCGAGCGCCGACACTGTCCTGCCGGGTTACTGGCAATACACCACCAGCGCGGTCGGTGTTCGCGACACCGAGACCAAGTGCGTCCGGCCCAGCGAGATCAACCGTTTCTTCGGCGGCCTCTCGACCCGCCGCTGGCAGTGCACCTATCCGGTGCGCCAGGTCGGCAACGGCAACGCCCGCTTCGAAGGAACCTGCACCGACCGCAAGGGCCGGCGCGTCAACGTCCGCCTGCACGGCACCTATCAGCCCGAGAACTTCACTTTCCGCGGCGGGGCCCAACTGGCGCGCGGCACGCCCTATCTGCCGGCCAGCATCACCGCCCGCCGCCTCGCCGCCCAGTGCCCGGCCAACGCCGAGTATTTCTGACGGCGTTTGACCTGGATCATCATTGGTCGGCATGCTCCGGTATCGAATGCCGGAGGAGGCAGACATGAAACGCAACCAGGTGCTTGTCGTGACGGGGTTGCTGGCGTTCGGGCTGGCTGCATGCGCGACTGACGAAGGTCCCGCTGCGGTCCGGATGGACGCGGCCCCCGTCGGCTCCGCCGCCTTGGGCGGAAACCTGGTCCGGCAGAGGTGCGCCGGCTGTCACGCCGTCGAACTGATGGGCGACAGCCCCATGAAGGCCGCTCCGCCCTTCCGCCAGATGGGCCGCACCTATCCCGTGCGGGACCTGCAGGAGGCGCTGGCTGAGGGACTGGTCACGGCTCACCCCGCCATGCCGCCGATCGAACTGGAGGCCGGCGAGGTCGCCAATGTCATCGCCTACCTTGAATCCGTCTCCAGCACCGGCGGCGGCGGCCCCGACTGAAAAAGGCCCGGGATCGCTCCCGGGCCTTATCCATTTCCGCGCTGGTCGTCCGATCAAGCGGCTTCGGCTTCTTCGGCCTCGGCGGCTTCGGCCGCGGCGATGACGGCCTTCTTGGCGCTCAGCGACTTGCCGAGCAGTTCGACGGCGGCGTCCTTGTCGATGCGGTTGGCCGCGGCGACTTCGCGAGCCATCCGGTCCAGCGCCGATTCATAGAGCTGACGCTCGGAATAGGACTGTTCCGGCTGGCTGTCGGCACGGTGCAGGTCGCGGACCACCTCGGCGATCGAGATCAGGTCGCCCGAGTTGATCTTGGCTTCGTATTCCTGCGCGCGACGCGACCACATGGTGCGCTTGATGCGGGCGCGGCCCTTCAGCGTTGTCAGGGCCTTGGACACGACGTCGTCGGCGGCCAGCGAACGCAGGCCGGCGGTCTTGGCCTTCTTGGTCGGGACCCGCAGGGTCATCTTCTCGTGGTCGAAGGTCACGACGTAGACCTCCAGAGACATGCCCGCGACTTCCTGGGTCTCCACGGCCGCCACCTTGCCGACGCCGTGCGCCGGATAGACGACCGCGTCGCCAACCTTGAATTCCAGACCGGTCTTGTTCGTCATGTCATTCCTTTCCCGGCGCGGAGGACGGGCGAGACGAAAACGAGGAAACGACAGGGCATCGACCGGCGGCGGGGAGGCCGTCGGCGCAAATGCTCTCAGTCGTCAAAACGGAAACGGATCACCAAACCTCTGGCCGATCCCGCCTGCATGGGAGGGATTCTGTCGCAAACGCGGGCGGCGCGAAGAAATCGCAGACCGCCCGACCCAATGACAGTAACCTATCACAAATTTGCGGAATTTCAAAACGTCCACAGCGTCAGCATACGGAAGGCTGTAAAACCTCTCCGGATCGTGTCAGCGCGCCGTCGAGTGGAGGCGGCTGAGCTTCAGGACCCCTTGCCCGGGTTCGGCGAGAAATATTTCTCGAACTTGCCGGTCTCGCGCTCAAAGGCTTCGGCGTCGGCGGGAGGCGTGCCCTTGACCGTGATGTTCGGCCAGGTCCTGGCGTATTCGGCGTTGACCATCAGCCATTTGCCGTCGGGCTCGTCCTCGGTGTCCGGCTTGATTGCGTCGACCGGGCACTCGGGCTCGCAGACGCCGCAGTCGATGCATTCGTCCGGGGCGATGACGAGGAAGTTTTCGCCCTCGTAGAAACAATCGACGGGGCAGACCTCCACGCAGTCCATGAACTTACATTTCACGCAGGCGTCGGTGACGATGTAGGTCATGGAGCGGAACGGTGATCGCGCGGTTGGTGGGACGGGCTGCGCAGATGACCCCGGAGACCCCGGCTGTCAACTCGGTGAGCGGACGTGACGCATCCCGCACCGGGGTTGCGATGCCGGCGCGGCGCGCTATCTGTATCAAACACGATTGCAGATCGTTCCATCATCACAGGATTTCGCCTCATGCGTCTCGTCTCCCGCACCGTCATCGCCGCCGCCGCCTCGATCAGCCTTTTGACCGGCGGCGCCGTCGTCGCCCAGGCCGCTCTGACCCGGGCGCCGGCCGAGGTCCAGGCGGGGGCCTATGCGCTCGATTCCGACCACGGCAAGATCACCTGGTCGGTCAGCCATCTCGGGTTCTCGACCTACAAGGGCCAGTTCGTGAATGTCGACGCCGACCTGACCCTCGACCCGGCCAATCCGTCCGCGGCGACTCTGACTGCGACCATTCCGCTGACCGAGGTGGATTCCAACTCGGACGGCCTCGACGCCCACCTTCAGACGGCCGACTTCTTCGATACCGCCAACCACCCGGTCGCGACCTATGTCTCCCGCTCGGTGACCGTCGATCCGACGGCTCCGGACCGGGCCACCGTGGTCGGCGATCTGACTCTGCGCGGCGTCACCCGGCCGGTGACCATGACGGTCCGGTTCAACCAGGCCGGTCCGTCGATGGGCGGCGCCTATCGGGCCGGCTTCGACGGCGAGGCGACCATCAAGCGGTCGGACTTCGGCATCAACTACGCCCTGCGGGTGCTGGGCGACGAGGTCAGCCTGCACATCGAGGGCGAGTTCATTCGCCAGTAGGCGGCCCCGGCTCCACGAGCGAATACAGGGCGCGGGCCTCTTCGGGCGGTCCGCGCCTTTCGCCCATCTGCAGCACCTCGAGGTCGAACAGCCGACCGCCGATGGCGAAGACCAGGCCGTCCCCGACGTGGACGCAGCGGCTCGGCTTGTCGAGCCGCGTCTGCACGCCGTTGTGGGTGAGGCGCACCGCGCCCCGTTCGACCATGCCGGCGGCCAGGGAGCGGCTCTTCGCGAACCGCGCCCGCCACAGCCAGACATCGATGCGGCAGGCGGCCTCGCTCACGCGGGTTTCCGGCGCCGGGGGCGTTTCCGGCGCGCCGGCGCCGGCGTGGTCAACGCCGACAGGGCGGCGAAGGGGGAGTCGGATACCGGCTTCGGCGCACGGTTCGGGCGGTCGGCCTGTTGGGCCCGCGTCGTCCTCAGCGCGCCGGCCAGCGCCTTAGCCTGTTCGAGGGTGATCCCCAGCTCGGCGAGGTCCGTCTCGCCCAGCACGCCCCTGTTCCGGGCCCGCCGTTCGGCCAGCGACTCCAGCATCTCGACACTCGCCGCGACCCGTCCGACGGCCCGCAGCCCGAAGGCCGACAGCAGCCGCGCCGACGGCGGCGTCGCGGGCAGGGGCGTCAGAACCCCGGACCCCGGCCGGAAGGGTTCGTCGGCGACAAAGGCCTGGGCCACCGTCGCGCCGCGTCCCTTCATCAACGCCGGCAGCCACACCGAATGCGCGCCCAACCGGACGCCGAAGGTCTTCAGCGTGCGACGCTCGACCTGGCTCAGCGCCGCCAGATCCCGCTCCACCTCCCGCCGGTCGATCACGCCGCCGGCCTCGATCAGCCGGAAGGCGAGGCCGCGGGGCAACCCCTTCAGCGCGCCGCTCTCGACAGCCGCCTTCAGTCGCCGCAGGGGCCGCAGCGCCCGTCCGGCCTCGGCCGCCAGCCAGGCCTCCAACCGGCGTTGCGCCCGCTCGCGGGCCGCCACGGGGCCCAGTTCTCCCAGCAGCCGCACGCGCGGCGTGAACCAGTCGCCGCCGACGACCCGGCCCGCCTGGGCGCCGCGCCACAGCACCGCTCCGTCGGGCGTGACGGAAAACGCCTCGTCCGCGTCGGCCGCCAGCCGACCCAGCCGCCGGGCGATCTCCGGCGTCACCGCCTGGCGCGCCGCATGACGCAGGGCCTTGTCCTCCAGCGCGCTGCCGCCCTTGTCGATCTGGAAGTCCACCCCGATCAGCCGACCGACGGCATGGCCCTCGACCACCACCGCGCCCTCGGAGTCGACATCCGCGACCGCGTCCTCGCGGACGTTCAGGGCCCGCATCAGGGCGGTGGTGCGCCGGTCGACGAACCGCGCCGTCAGCCGCTCGTGAAGCACGTCGGAGAGCCGCTCCTCCAGCGCCTTGGTCTTGTCCCGCCAGCCCTGGGCCTGATCCAGCCAGTCGGGGCGGTTGGCGATATAACTCAGCGTCCGCACGCCGCTCAGCCGCGCCGACAGCTGGTCGATCTGGCCGTCGTCGCGGTCGAGGTCGGCGAAGCGTGGCGCGATCCAGTCGGCCGTCAGCCGCCCGCGCTTGCCGGTCAACGCTTCGAAAATTTGCTTCGCCAGCCGGGAATGCTCATCCAGGGTGGTCTTCTGGAAGTCCGGAAGCTGGCAGGCCTCCCACAGCCGCATGATGGCGCCGCGCGACCGGCCGACGCGGGCCACGTCCTCGTCCTTGATCAGGCGGCGCAGCAGGGTCTCGTCCAGCGCCGGCCGGGTCAGGTTCAACCCCCGGACGCCCGGCGTCACCGTCAGCGAGCGCAACAGGTCGGGCAGGGTGTCGAAGTCCAGCCGCGCATGGCGCCATTCCGCCGCCTCGACCGGGTCAAAGCGATGCTCCACCACCTGTTCGACGAGGTCGGGGTCCAGCTCGATCGCTTCGCCGGTGACGCCGAAGGTGCCGTCGCGCAGGTGGCGGCCGGCGCGGCCGGCGATCTGGCCGATCTCGTGGGCGTGCAGCCAGCGCGTGCGCCGTCCGTCGAATTTGCGCAGGCCGGCGAAGGCGACGTGGTCGACCTCCATGTTCAGCCCCATGCCGATGGCGTCCGTGGCCACGAGGAAGTCGACCTCGCCCGACTGGAACAGCTCGACCTGGGCGTTGCGGGTGCGCGGGCTCAGACTGCCCATGACCACCGCCGCCCCGCCGCGCTGGCGCCGGATCAGCTCGGCGATGGCGTAGACCTGGTCGGTGCTGAAGGCGACGATGGCGCTGCGGGCGGGCAGGCGGGTCAGCTTCTTTGATCCGGCGTAGGACAGGGTCGACAGCCGCTCGCGCGACACGATCTCCACGTCCGGAACCAGCGACCGGATCAGCGGCGCCATGGTCCCGGCGCCCAGGAACATGGTCTCGAACCGGCCGCGGGCGTGCAGCAGCCGCTGGGTGAAGACGTGGCCCCGCTCGGGATCGGCCACCAGCTGGATCTCGTCGACGGCGAGGAATTCGACCGACCGCTCCATCGGCATGGCCTCGACGGTGCAGACGAAATAGTGGGCCCGCGGCGGGACGATCTTCTCCTCGCCGGTGACCAGCGCCACCGCCGCCGCGCCACGCCGCTTGACGATCCGGTCATAGATCTCGCGCGCCAGCAGCCGCAGCGGCAGGCCGATCATGCCCGAGGCGTGACCGAGCATCCGCTCGACCGCCAGATGGGTCTTGCCGGTGTTGGTGGGCCCCAGCACCGCGACGACGCGAGAGGGGGCCTGTCCTGTGCCGCGGTCGCTCATGATGCTGAAAAGGTGGCTCTTCCCGCCCGGTTCCTCAAGCGGCGCCGTACGGTTTCCCCTGGTCGGTAAACAGCAAAGCTCGATCAGGCGGAACAGGGGCGAAACGAATCAGGACCGAATCATCGACACGGCCCGATTCGGGATTTGTTCACCCCAAGATATTGTATCTTAAGATGGATTAACCACAACCGCGGAACGGGCGGTTTCCGGTGCGTCGGGGCGTCCCAGTTTGCGAGCTGGTGATTTTGGCCGCCGGCGCGCTTCCCCCGCGCGTCACGACCCGCTAGGTCAGCCGGCGATGGCCCCGTAGCTCAGCTGCATAGAGCAAGGCTTTCCTAAAGCCGAGGTCGCAGGTTGGAGTCCTGCCGGGGTCGCCATCCCGCCATTGAAAGGGCGCTCAGGCCAGACGCCTCAGCGGCGCGAGGACGGCGGCGGCGGTCAGGGCGGCGAGGGACGCCGCCAGGAAGACCGCGGTCAGCGGCAGGCCGAGACCCAGAAGGACGGCGGCGGCGGCCGGGGCGAGGCTCTGCGGCAGGGCGATGGCCATGTTCATCACCCCGAGGTCGCGCCCGGCCATGGCGCGGTCCGGCAGGATCTCCGCCGTCATGGCCGCCACTGTGGTGGCGTGCAGGCCGTGGGCCGCGCCGAACAGCAGCTGGGCGGCGAGCGGACCCGGCCAGGCGGGCCACAGGACCATCAGGGCCAGCGCCGCCGCCATGCCCACGCCCCCGGCGACGACGAAGGGCCGGCGTCGCCTCAGCCGGTCCGAGCCCACGCCGCCCATGAAACCGCCGAGCGCCGCCGCCACGGTCGAGGCGATCAGCAGTGCGCCGAACAGTTGCAGGGCGGACCAGCCCTGCGGTCTTGCGCCGGGCAGGTCCTGCAGCAGGAACAGCAGGTAGAGGGTGTTGATGGCCACGGCGCTCTCGACCAGCAGGCGGGAGATGAAGGTCCAGAAGAAGCGTCGGTCCCTGAGGGCGGCGAAGGACAGCCGCAGGGGGCCCGCCGCGACGCGGGGCGGCTGCGGCTCGCGCAGGGTCAGGGCGAAGGGCAGGATCATCGCCGCCGCCACCAGGATGATGATCGCGAACTGCGCTGGCGGCGATCCGGCCAGACGCGTCACCACCACCGCCGTGAACAGGTTGGCGATCGGCAGGGCCGCGCCCGCCCAGGCCGAGACCAGTCCCTTCTGGGCGTCCGCCACCATGTCGGGGACAAGGGCGGTGAGCGGCGCATACAGGGCGTTGACCGCCAGCTGGAAGGCCACCACCCCCAGGGCCAGGTGCAGGGGGCTGTGGGCCCAGCCGATCAGGGCGAGCGCCACGGCGACCAGTCCCAGCCCCGCGAGAATCCACGGACGCCGTCGGCCCAGCGGCCCCCGGGTGCGGTCGCTGAGACTGCCGAACAGGAGATTGGCCACGGCCGCGGTCAGCCCGCCCAACATGGCCATCTGGCTGAGCAACAGGGCCTTGTCAGCGCCGCCGATCAGCTGGGCCTTGCCGGGCAACAGCAGGGTCAGCAATGGAATGAAGCAGATGAAGGCGCCGGCCTGGGCCGCGCCGTAGCCGAGGATGAACCAGCGGGATCGATGAGACGGCGGCGACTCGGCGGCGGGTACGATCATGGCGACATATGAGGTCGCCCTGCGCGCCGCGTCGACCTATTGTAGAGGTCGGGCGGCGCGGGAACAGGCGCGCCCTGTACGCGGGGAGCGATCTTGACGTCGAAAAGACCGACCATCGACGATGTGGCGCGCCAGTCCGGCGTCGGTCGCACCACTGTGTCGCGCGTGCTCAACGGCGGACCCAATGTCAGCGAGGCGGTCCGTACGCGCGTATTGGCGGCGGTTGCGGCCCTGAACTACAGCGTCAATCCGCAGGCGCGCTCGCTGGCGGGTGGCGGCAGCCGCATGCTGGCCCTGATCCTCGCCTCCGACCTCGAGGCGGAGCCCAACTCCTTCTACGCCTCCGCGCTGGAGCTCGGCGCGCTGCGCGAATGCCTGTCGCTCGGCTTCCAGCTGATGACCCGCCATGTGCCGCAACAGAGTCCCGACCGGCGCAAGCAGGTGCTGGAGGTGATGACCACCCAACGGTGCCAGGGCCTGATCCTGACCCCGCCCTTCGCCGACGACGCGACCCTGATCGAGGAGATTCGCCGGCAGGGCTGCGAAGTCGCGACCATTTCGGCTGGCGGGCCTGGCCGAGCGGCCGCCGACGGAGTCGGCATCGACGACGAGGCCGGCGGCTACGACATCGCGCGACACCTGCTGGATCTCGGCCACAGGCGCCTCGCCTTCATCAGCGGGATCGAGGGCCACCTGTCGGCGGAGCAGCGGATGGACGGGCTGAAGCGCGCCCTGCGTGAACGCGGCCTCGACCCGGACGCGGTGACCGTGGTGCGAGGCGACTTCACCTTCCGGTCCGGAAGCGTGCTCGCCGCGCGACTGTTCGACCTGTCGGATCCGCCCACGGCTCTGGTCTGCGCCAACGACGACATGGCCGCCGGGGCCCTGTCCGCCGCGCACGGCCGCGGCCTGGACGTGCCGGGACATCTGTCGATCACCGGCTTCGACGACACCCCGGTGTCGGAGATCGTATGGCCGCCTCTCACCACCGTCCATCAGCCCCTGAAAGATATGGGGGGCGAGGCGGTGAAGATCATCGCCGAGCGACTCGCGGGGACACGGCGGGGTTCCGACTGGCGCTTCACCGTCCTGCCCCATTCGGTGGTCGCCCGGGCGTCGGCCGGGTGCGCCGCGCCGGGATTCGCCAGCGCTATCGCTTGACCTGAGGCTCAGACCGCTTCCTACTGGAAGCGCTTCCAATGGTGAAGCCTGAGATCACCGGACGTCGCCCGAAGCCCGTGAACGTCCGAACCGACGGGAGGAAAAAGGCCATGGACAGGCGAATCACAACGTTCGCACGGCGCGTACTGGCTGTCAGCGCGGGGCTGGCGACGCTGGGCGCGGCCGCCTGCGCCGGGATCCCGGCGGACCCCTCCGCCCGCGTCTGGATGACGTCCGGCGACCGCAGCCGCCTGTTGTCGGAGCAGACCCCTCTGCGGTTCGAGGCCGACCCGGCGCCGGCCGGTCCTGCGATCACCGTCGACGTGGACCAGCGCTTCCAGGAAATGGTCGGCTTCGGCGCGGCGATCACCGACGCCTCGGCCTTCCTGATCCGGACGAGGCTGGCCGGCGATCAGCGGGACTCGCTGATGCGCGAGTTGTTCGGACGCGAAGGCGATGGCCTCGGCTTCAGCTTCACCCGCGTGACCGTGGGAGCGTCGGACTTCTCACTCGACCACTACAGCCTCGCCGAGACGCCGGACCCGACCCTGGCGACCTTCTCGACGGCGCGGATGGAAGAGTACGTGTTCCCGACCGTCCGGCAGGCGCTGGCGATCAATCCGGACCTCAAGGTCATGGCCTCGCCGTGGAGCGCGCCGGGCTGGATGAAGACGACCGGCTCAATGATCCGGGGCCAGCTGAAGCCGGAATTCTACCCGGTCTATGCCGACTATTTCCGTCGCTACATCGAGTCGGCTCGGGCCAACGGCGTGCCGACCGACTACCTCAGCATCCAGAACGAGCCGGACTTCGAACCCGACAGCTACCCCGGCATGCGATGGGCTCCGCAGGACCGCGCGACCTTCATCGGCGCCCATCTGGGCCCAAGGCTGCGGGACGCCGGCATCTCCACGCGGATACTCGAATGGGATCATAACTGGGACCTGCCGCAACAGCCGCTGACGGCGCTGGCTGACGAGCGGGCCCGCCCCTTCATCGCGGGCGTCGCCTGGCACTGTTACGCCGGAGACGTTCAGGCGCAGAGCCAGGTCCGCGAGGTCTGGCCCGACAAGGACGTCTTCTTCACCGAGTGTTCGGGCGGCGAATGGGCCGCGGACTTCGCCGACAGCTTCGGCTGGACGATGAAGACCCTGATCATCGGATCAACGGAGCACTGGGCGCGCGGCGTCCTGATGTGGAATCTGGCGCTGGACGAGACCTACGGACCCCATGCCGGCGGCTGCGGGGACTGCCGCGGCGTCGTCAGGATCAACAGCCGCACCGGCGTGATCGAGCGGAACCAGGAATACTACGCCTTTGGTCATGCCAGCCGGTTCGTGCGTCCTGGCGCCCGGCGCGTCGCGTCGATCGAGCCCGAGGGACTGGCGGCGGTCGCCTTCGTCAATCCCGACGGCCAGCGGGTGCTGATCGTCCTCAACGAAGGCGCCGGTTCGGTCGCCTTCGATATTCGCGAGGGCGGGCGACGCCTGGCGGCCGAGCTGCCGGCGAAAACTGCAGCGACCTATGTCTGGAAGCCAGCGGAGGGGCCGCGGGGCGGCTGATCGCCCGTCGATCCGGGTTTCGATTGCACAACGGGATCAATTCGGTTACGTGTTGGAAGCGCTTCCAATCCGGTTCCACAGAGCGGCTTGCGGCGAAACAAAATGGACGTGCGGCTCAAGGGTCCACGCCGGGGAAACAACAGGGGGTACTCATGCGCAGCCAGTTCGCAGGCGTTCGCAAGACCGGCGGAGTCTCGCCGTCGCAGCTTTGTCTTACCGTGTCGGCTCTGGCGCTGGCGCTCGTCGCGCCCGGCGTCGCCCATGCCCAGGATCCCGCGCCCGCCCAGACCGAGGAGGCGACCGAAATCGATGAGGTCATCGTCACCGGCCTGCGTCGCGGCCTGGCGGACTCGATCAGCATCAAGCGTAACGAGACCTCGATCGTCGAAGCCGTCTCGGCCGAAGACATCGGCAAGCTGCCGGACGTCTCGATCGCCGAGTCGATCGCGCGCCTGCCCGGTCTGGCGGCGCAACGCGTCAACGGCCGCGCCCAGGTCATCTCCATCCGCGGTCTCGCGCCCGACTTCACCACCACCCTGTTGAACGGCCGCCAGCAGGCCAGCTCCGGGGACAACCGGGCCGTCGAATTCGACCAGTACCCGTCCGAGCTGCTGTCGGGCGTGGTCATCTACAAGACGCCGGACGCGGAGATTTCCGGCATGGGCCTGTCGGGCACGGCGGACCTTCGCACTGTCCGCCCCCTCGAGTTCGGCAGCCAGGCCATCGCCGTCAATCTGCGCGGCGAGGTGGTTGAGGGCGACAGCCTGAACGACGACGTCAACAACTACGGCGGCCGCTTCTCGATCAGCTATATCGACCAGTTCGCGGACGACACCCTCGGGGTGGCCCTCGGTTACGCCCACCTCGACTCGCCCTCGCAGAACCGCCACTACAAGGCCTACGGCTATGAAGCGTTTGGCTTCGCCGTCACGCCGGACAGCGCCGACGACGCCCTGATCCTCAATGGACAGGAACTGTTCGCGACCTCGCGCATGAACCAGCGCGACGCGGTCATCGGCATCGTCGAATGGCGGCCGAACGACCGGCTGCACTCGACGCTGGACCTCTACTATTCGAAGTTCGACCAGGAAGAGACCATGCGCGGGGCGCAGTGGTTCTCCAACGGCTGGGCTGACAACGCCACCTTCACCGATGTGCAGACCGAGGACCGCGGCGGCTCGCTGTTCGCCCGAAGCGGCACCCTGAACGGCGGCGTGCCGATCATCCGCAACGACTACAACACCCGCGAGGACGAGCTGTTCTCCGCCGGTCTGAACACCGAATACGAGATCGACGAACGCACCCGGGTCGAGGCCGACCTGTCATACTCGACCAACCAGCGGCGCGAGCAGATCCTTGAAACCTACGCCGGCTATGGCCTTGGCCCGCAGGGCGGCGGACGGACGCTCGACACGATCACCTTCGAGGTCAACGACGACGGCTATCCGACCTACAGCGAGGGCCTGAACTACGCCGACGCCTCGCAGGTGTCGCTGGGTGATCGCGCACCCTGGGGCGGCTGGGGTCACGACGGGGCCATCCGCTTCCCCGACGTCGAGGAGCGCATCTACGCCGCAGACCTGAAGTTCGAGCGTGACCTGACCGGCATCATCCACACCGTCAGCGGCGGCGTGAACCTGGCCAACCGCAGCAAGACCAAGCGCGTCGACGACTTCGACCTGTTCCTCAAGAACGGGCGACAGCAGGTGCTGGTCGACCCGCAGTACCTCGTGGAAGCGACATCGCTGGATTTCGCCGGTTTCGGCGATGTCCTGAGCGTCGACCTGACGCGGGCGCTGGACGTCTATTACGACCGGGCGCCGATCCTCGACGCCAACTTCTTCGACAAGAACTGGGATATCGATGAAGAGGTCGTCACCTGGTACGCGCGGGCCGAGTTCGAGAAGGGAAGCGTCCGCGGCAACTTCGGGCTGCAGGTGGTCCAGCAGTCGCAGGAATCGACCGGCGTGGTCATCAACGGCACCGAGCAGGGCCAGCCGATCGTGCCGATCTCCATCACGGCCGGGAACGATTACACGGACGTCCTGCCCAGCCTCAACATGATCTACGACTTCGGCGGCGGTCACCGTATCCGTTTCGCCGCGTCCAAGACCATGGCCCGGCCGCGCATGGACGAGATGCGCGCCAATGTGACGCCCAGCTTCAACGCCCTGGTCTGCACCGCCCAGGCCTGTCAGGGCCAGACGGTCAATCCGTGGTCCGCCTCGGGCGGCAATCCAAACCTCGAGCCCTGGCGCGCCACCGCCTTCGACCTGGCCTATGAATGGTACGTCAATCCGACGACCTATCTGTCGATCGCCGGTTTCTACAAGAACCTCGACAGCTACATCTACCAGCAGACCGGCACCTTCGACTTCACCGGCATTCCCTTGCCGACGACGGCGGCGGCGATCATCGCGGCGGGCGCGACCATCAGCCCGATCGGCCAGATCACCCTGCCCGCCAACGGCGATGGGGGGACCATCGAAGGGGTCGAGATCAGCGGGGCCTTCAACTTCGGCACGATCTCGGATGCGCTGGACGGACTCGGCGTGCTCGGCAGCGTCTCGTTCACGGAATCGGATCTGAACCCCACCGCGGGCGGCGCTCCGGTCCGCATCCCGGGCCTGTCCGGCATGGTCTATAACATGACCGCCTACTACGAACGCGGCGGCTTCCAGGCCCGCATCAGCAAGCGCTTCCGCGAGGCCTTCAAGGGTGAGGTGGTGCAGCTGTTCGCCACCCGTGGTCAGACGGAGATCATGGACGACGAGCAGATCGACGCCCAGATCGGCTACACGTTCGAAAGCGGACCGATGGAAGGTCTGGGTCTGCTGTTCCAGGTCAACAACCTGACCAACTCACCGTACCGGACCCGGCTTGGCATCGACAGCGGCGGCACGACCACCGCGGACGGAAGCTACCTGCCGGAAACCTACGAGGAGTACGGCCGCCAGTATCTGTTCGGCGTCAACTACCGGTTCTGACCGTCGGCGCGCCCGACGCGCCGGAACCTGACCCGCCGTGGACGGAGCGCTTCGCCGCCCCGCTCCACGGCGGCCTTCCTTCTCCCGTGAGTAGTTGAGTAGACGTATGAAGCGCCCCGCCCTGAAGCTCTCGCTTACGCTCCTGTTGCTGGCCGGCTGCGCGCCGATGGCCGTAGTCCCGCCGCAGGCGGTCGACGCACCTGCGGCGGCTTCGGCCAGCCGGCTGGACCCTGCGATGGAGCGCCGGATCGCCGGCATCGTCGCCGGTATGACGCTGGAGCAGAAGGTCGGGCAGATGACCCAGCCGGACGTCCGCTTCATCACCCCGGACGAGGTGCGCCAGTATTATATCGGCACGGTGCTGAACGGCGGCGGCGCCTGGCCGGAAATGGACAAGCGTTCGACGGTGGCGGAGTGGGCCGCCTGGGCCGACGCCTACGCCGACGCGGCCCTCGCCACCGACATGGCGGTGAAGATCCCGCTGCTGTGGGGCACCGACGCCGTGCACGGGCACAACAATGTTTCGGGCGCGACCATCTTCCCACACAACATCGGCCTCGGCGCCGCCCATGATCCGGACCTGATCGAGCGGATCGGGCGGGCCACGGCGCGGCAGGTGCGCGCCACCGGCATCACCTGGGCCTTTGCTCCGACCCTCGCCGTCGGCGGGAACCGCCGCTGGGGCCGCACCTACGAAAGCTGGTCCAGCGACCCGGCCCTTGTCCGCGTCTATGGCGAGGCCATGGTGCGTGGCCTGCAGGGCGAGCTCACCGGGGAGGGCGACGTGCTGGCGTCGGCCAAACACTATCTGGGCGACGGCGGCACCTTCAACGGCGTCGACCAGGGCCAGACCCGCACCACCCGCGACGACCTGCTGGGCCGCCACGGCGCCGGCTATCTCGGCGCCCTGGACGCCGATGTGCAGACGGTGATGATCTCCTACAGCAGCTGGTTCGACACCGCGTCGGGTCAGGACCAAGGCAAGATGCACGGCAACCGCGACCTGATCGCCGGCGTGCTCAAGGGCGAGCTGGGCTTCGACGGCCTGGTTGTCTCGGACTGGAACGGCATCGAACAGGTGGCGGGCTGCGCCAAGGATCGCTGCGCCCAGGCGGTCAACGCCGGAATTGACGTTTTCATGGTCCCCGAGGACTGGCGCGCCTTCATCGCCAACACCGTGGCCGACGTCCGCGAGGGCCGTATTTCGGAAGCCCGCATCGATGACGCGGTGACCCGCATCCTGCGCGTCAAGATGCGCTCGGGCCTGTTCGACCGCCCGGCCGACGCCAGCCCGCTGACCGGTCGGGCCGAGGCGCTGGACGCCTCCGAACTCGCCCGCGAGGCGGTCCGCAAGTCGGTGGTCCTGCTGAAGAACAACAACGCGGCCCTGCCGCTGCAGTCCGGACGCAAGATCCTCGTCGTGGGGGCCAGCGCCGACAGCCTGTCCAACCAGACCGGAGGCTGGTCCCTGACCTGGCAGGGCACCGAGAACGCCAATGCCGACTTCGCCACCGGCCAGACCCTGCTGACTGCGCTGCGGCAGGCTCTGGGCGCCGACAACGTGGTCTATTCGGCCGATGGCGCCGGCGTGGACGTGTCGCGCTTCGACGCCGTCGTGGCCGTGCTGGGAGAAACGCCCTACGCCGAGTTCAACGGCGACGTCCGCTTCCCCACGCCGGTTCAGCACAGCCTGCAGCACCCGGCCGATCTCGCCGCCCTGCAGGCGGTCTCGGGCAAGGGCGTGCCGGTCGTCACGGTGCTGTATTCGGGCCGCCCGGCCTACGCCAACGACCTGATCAACCTGTCGGACGCCTTTGTCGCCGCCTTCCTGCCGGGCACCGAAGGGGCCGGACTGGCGGATGTGCTGGTCGGCGGCGCCCATGACTTCACCGGCCGTCTGTCCTTCGCCTGGCCGGGCTCGGCCTGCAGCACCGGCGAGAGGTCGGGCGACGTCGTCCAGTTCGCCCGGGGCTATGGCCTGAGCTACGCGGGGCCTTCCACGGTCGGACGCCTGCCCTTGCCGACGACGCCCGCAGCCTGCGAAAGCTAGGTCCACTGGAGCGGACGGGACCGGCATGCAGCAGCTCAAGAAAATCCTGATCGTTGGCGGCGGCACGGCCGGCTGGATGACGGCGGCGCTGCTCGCCAGGCTGTTCAAGGGCCGGTACGAGATCACCCTGATCGAGTCCGAAGCTATCGGCATCATCGGGGTCGGCGAAGCCACCATCCCGGCGATCAAGAAATACAACGAGTTGCTGGGTCTCGACGAGACCGAGTTCATGCAGAGGACCCAGGGCAGCTACAAGCTGGGCATCCAGTTCGTCGACTGGTGGAAGCAGGGACACAGCTACATCCATGGCTTCGGCCTGATCGGCCGCGACCTCGAATGGCTGCGATGCCACCAGTACTGGCTGAAGATGAACGGCCTCGGCCGCGCCTCGGACTTCGCCAACTTTTCGATCAACACGGCGGCGGCGCTCGAGAACAAATTCATGCGCGCCGACCCCAAGATGGTCGACTCGCCGATCGGCCACATCGCCCACGCCTTCCACTTCGACGCCAGCCTCTACGCCCGCTACCTGCGCGGTCTGGCCGAGGCGAAGGGCGTCGTCCGGCGGGAGGGCAAGATCGCCGACGTCACGCTGCGCGGCGAGGACGGCTTCGTCGAGTCCGTGACGATGGAGGACGGAGCGGTCATCGAGGCCGACCTGTTCATCGACTGCTCGGGCTTCCGCGGCCTGATCATCGAGCAGGCCATGAAGACCGGCTATGAGAACTGGACTCACTGGCTGCCGTGCGATCGCGCCATGGCCGTGCCGTGCGCCCGTGTCGAGCCGTTGACGCCCTACACCCGCTCGACGGCGCGGCCGGCCGGCTGGCAGTGGCGCATCCCGTTGCAGCACCGCACCGGCAACGGCCACGTCTATTCCAGCCAGCATATGGACGACGCCGAGGCCGAGGCCCTCCTGCTGGCCAACCTTGACGGGGAGCCGCTGGCCGAACCGAACCGGCTTCGCTTCGTCACCGGAAAGCGCAAACAGACGTGGAACCGGAACTGCGTCGCCATCGGCCTGTCCAGCGGGTTTCTCGAACCGCTTGAGTCGACCAGCATCCACCTGATTCAGTCGGCCATCATCCGCCTGGTCCGCCTGCTGCCCGACGCCGGCTTCGACCCCGCCAGCATCGCCGAGTTCAACCGCCAGACCGACTTCGAATACGAGCGGATCCGCGACTTCATCATCCTCCACTACAAGGCGACGGAGCGGGACGACACGGCGTTCTGGCGCTACTGCCGCGACATGGAGATCCCCGACACTCTCCAGCGAAAAATGGACCTGTTCACCGCCAATGGCCGCATCTTCCGCGAGGATGAGGAGTTGTTCGCCGAGGAAAGCTGGATCCAGGTGTTCCTTGGTCAGGGCGTGATCCCGCGCGGCTACGATCCGCTGGTCGACATCAGGAGCGAAGCGGAGATCGAGGCCTTCCTGGGCAATGTCGAGGGCGTCATCCGCAAATGCGTCGCCGTCATGCCCGGGCACAGCGACTATGTCGCGCGCACCTGCCCCGCCGAACCTGTGTCGGCCGCCTGACCGTCGAGGTCTTCGGACCATTCCGCCCGGCGACGCGGCCTATTTGTCGATCAGCTCCAGCTGCGGGCTCCCCTCGACCTCCAGCCGGATCTGACCCCGTCTCGGACGCGACAGGCGGACGGGCATCCGCCGCTCATCGAGGCGCCGCCGCAGCAGGATGAGCCGGGTCTCGAGGTTGTCCTTCAGGTCCGGCAGCCGAAGCGTGGACTCGAGGCGGACCTCGCGGTTCGTGAAGTCGCAGCGCCCGCTTTCGGCATAGATGCGCAGGAAGTGAAACAGAAGGCGGCCGGGCACGCCCTTGATGACATAGGTTTCGTCGATGAACAGGCTGTCGTCATAGGCGAACAGCTTGACCCTGAAGGGCGCGCCCGGGAGCGGCTGCAGGTCGCCTGGGCGTTCGGGGGGCAGCTCCCCGGCTTCCATGTCAGCCAGCCGCAGGGAGGCGACCAGCTGTCCGCCGATCAGGGTGAGCGCCGCTTCATCGTCCGGTCCGAACCGGAACCGCTCGGGAGATTCCGTGAACAGGACCCCATAGGTCTTTCCGCGGCTGATCATGGGGGCGGCCAGCTGGCTTTGAGGCTCGGCCAGCCCGGGCAGGGGAATGTAGCGATCCGCATCTATCCGGGCCGAAGCCCGGACCGCCGCCGCCATCCGGCGTCCACGGCTCATGTCGCTCAGCCGCACCGGGCGTCCGCTGCTCGCGGCGATGCCGATCACGCCCTCGCCCGGCGCCACTTCGGATCCCGCGCCGCCGATAGGATATCCCCGGCTGGCCAGGGTGGTCAGTCGTCCTTCGGCCGGATCGACGGCGAGGACCATGGCGTTGGAAAAGCCGAAGTCCGAGATCAGGCCCTCCAGGGTGCGATCCACCATGGCGTCCGCGTCGCTTTCGGCCCCGATGGCGGCGCTCAGCCGCGCGGCCTGGGCCAGGCGTTCGTCGGCTTTCGGATGGGGCGTGGCCGGGGCGGCCGGCGCGGCGTCCGTCGGACCCGCGAGCGGGCGGCAGGCCTCGACCCGATAGAGCTCCGCGCTCCGGAGCTTCATGATCTCGCCCGCGCCCTGCTGGGTGCCGATGGCGCTCAGCTGGGCGGCCATGCGGTCGAACAGATCGCCGGTCGTCAGCGAAGCCTCATGAACGAGATCCAGCCGGTACTGGATGCCGGAGCGGCCGCTCACCACGATGATCGTGGCCCGGCCGGTGGCCCTGACATTGTCGGCCGTCTTGGAGAAGAACTGGTTGGAGAGGGCGACGTGGTCGTCGTCGATCAGATAGACCTGGGACAGGTAGGAGACGTTCGGCACGCCTTCGGCGTCCAGGGTCGCCACGACCGAGGGAATGACGCCCTCGAAACAGTCCCGGATGCTGGTCAGGGCGATCATCGGCGGACCCTCGACAGGGGAGCGCCGGCCCCCGGTCCGGGCGTCTGGGCGAAGGTCGCCCCCGGCTTGAACCTGAGGGTGATCAGGTCGTCGCAAGCCAGCCACTGATCCACCTGGGACTGAAGCACCCCGAGCTCCAGAAGCGATCCCGTCACCGCTTGCATATATGTCGACGCGGCCGCGAGGTCCGCCGGCTGCGCGGGCGTGATCGCCGTCAACACGCCCTTGATCTGGAAGGTTCGGTAGTCGGCGGGGCGGGAGAATGTCACGGCGACCTGGGCGCCGACTTTCAGATCGTCCGTCACCTCGCCCCAGCGCCCGCGTGAGACGAAGAGCTCCACCTCGCCGCTGTCGGTACGGCGCGCGCCCGTGGCGCGCCCGATCGTGGGGCGGCCCGCGGCGTCGGCCGCGGCGAACACCATCATGACGGGCCCCTCGATGAAGGCGGCCAGGTCGGCATCAATCACGCGTCGCCTCCCCCTGAACGCCCTCAGCCATAGGGTTCTTTTAGGAAGCTCAACCGCGCTTAGGAAGCATTTAGGATGAGCCGTCCGTCCGCGGTCTTTAGGTGAACGCCAACACCAAGGCCCCCGGTCGCCCATGGGCCGACCGCCTGGCCTGCCTTGGCGAACGCCCTGCGGCGCGCGGCCTCCCCCGACCTCCGCCCGCCGCCTGACCCGGAGACGACAATGAACAAGACCCAATTCGCCCTGATCGCGCTGACGACCCTGCTCGTCGCCCCCCTGACCGCCAGCGCCGCCGGAGAGACGCTGATGTCTCCGGGCTACTACGAAACCACCACCCGGATTGCGGGGGATCCCGAGGTCGAGCGGAAGCGCGAATGCCTGACCCCCGCCGAGGTCAGGGCTCGTCCGCTCGAGCGCGTCCTGGCCGAACTGACCGAAGGACGGTGCACCTTCAGCCAGCGGCAGATCGGCGGCGGACGCTTCGCCTTCGCCGGGGCCTGCATCAACGAGGGCGTGCGGACCACATTCCGGAACACGGGGACCTACACCCCCACCTCGTACAGCGTGAACCTGAACTCCCGGACGATGGTCGGCGGAACGCCGATCGACATCGTCCTGACGACCAGCAGCCGGCGCATCGCCGCCGTCTGCCCGTCCGGCGCGCGCTGACCCTCTTATGACAAGGACCGGAACCATGACCGCAGTTCGTGCGGCGGCGACGCTCGCCGCCCTCTTCATCGCCGCGCCCGCCCAAGCCCAGTCTGCGGCCGGGACGCAGGTCGGCCCGTCGGACGCCTGCCCCGTCGAGGCCCCGCCGCCGCCGCGTCGCAATCCCCTCGGCGGCCTGTTCGCCGCGGCCAGGGATTCGGGGCTGGGCCAGGCTCTGGTCGCCCAACTTGAACCCTCGGTCGAGAGCCAGGCGGCGGCGGCGGTCCTGTCCGGCGACCCCGCCTCGGCGCTCGGGGCGATCCCGGGCGCCCGACGCGACGGGCGCACCGCCCGGGCGACCGCCGCCCTCGCCGGCGTGGCGGCCAATATGGCGCGGTCGGCGCGGGACGCTCCGGCCGCCAGTGACTGCGTCCCCGCCGCGGGCGATGCGCCGCCGCCCGCGGACGTCTGGAACTAGCGGTTCATGGCCATGCTCAAGCCCTCGCGCGCCCGACGCGCCCTGATCAGCGGCATCTGCGGTTTCGCCATGCTGGCTTCGCTTCCGGCGGCCCCCGCCTACGCCTGGAAGCCGAAGACCCACATCTATCTGGCCGAGGAAGTCCTGCGCGACGCGCTCGATAACGGCAAGGTGACGATCTACCAGACCGACTATCACGCGGGTCGGATCGTGGGCGTCCTCGGCGAATATCCGGTCGATCCCGCCATCCTCGCGGCGCTGCGCGCGGCTCCCCAGCAATTCCGCGCCGGGGTGCTCGGTCCCGACGCCTATCCGGACATTTTGACCGGCCAGCAGGTCATCCATCCGGAAGCGGCCCACGCGCTGGACAACGACAGCGGCGCGGCCGGCTCCAACGCCTGGCTGAGCCATCTCTGGCGCCGGGGCTTCGTCGAGTCCGGCAGCCCGCAGGTGCGGGCCTTCACCATCGGCTACCTGACCCACGCCGCCGGCGACGTTTTCGCCCACACCTTCGTCAACCATTTCGCCGGCGGCGAATTCGCTTTGACGCCCGATCCGACCAATGCCGTCAAACATCTGGTCCTCGAAGGCTATATCGGCAAACGCACGCCTTCGACCGTCAGCGCCGTCTCCTCGACGGTGACCACGGGCGGACCGCTGAATGAACGGAAGCGCGAGGACCTCGGTCTCGAGCCGGAGGTTACGCGCTCAAGGTCCACCTACTACGGCACGATCACCCAGGAACAGACGAGCATCGCCGGGGTCGAGGGCTTCATCTACGAGGAGCTGACCTACGCGCGGCCCGGCAGCGTGCTGGAGCGAAGCCTCATGAAGGGGGAGGGGACGACCCGGTCGATTCCCTTCGTCTTCTCGACCCTGCGCAACGGCCTCCAGGCCCAGGTCGAGACCTATGATCGCGAGCGGATGTCCCGGTCGGGCCCCGCACGGCTGGCCTACGCCGCCCTGCACGGGCCGGTGGCCGAGTACAAGCGCGCGTGGATCAAGGACATCGACGACGGTCTCGCCGCCTTCCCCGCGGTCAGCCACGAGATCGCCAAGGCCATCGTCTACAACGAAGGCGGCTCCGACATGGCCCGGGCCAAGGCGGTGATGGACCAGTATGTGGTCGACCACCTGGCCTCGATGGCGGGCACGCCGGACGCTGTGGTGGCCACGGCCGCCTTCATCTCGGGGGTCATCGACGCCATCCTGCCGCCCCCGGCGCGCGAGGCGCTGCGCGCCATGATGCAGGCGCCGATGGACCTGCTGATCAAGGGCGTCAGCGGGCGGACGGCGGACGAGTGGGCCGACTATCTCAAGAATCCTGAGACCCATTTCGACGAGGTCATGACCCGGCCCGGCGGAGGGCATGGGGGCGAGAGCGACCACCCGATCGATCTGGCGACCTTCAACCGCGACTATCTGAAGATCGAAGATCCCGGCTACCAGAACGCTTCGTTGAAGTGGAAGATCGAGGACCTGCCGCCGGCCTTCAACACGGTCCAGCTCACCAAGCTGATGCTGTTGGGCGACGCAGGGCTGGAGCAGATCAAGACCGAACTGGCGGCCAAGGGGGCTGGCATGGGCGAGAATCCAGGCCAGTTCCGAAATCTGCTGCTCGGCTGGATTCGCTCGCTCGACGCGGGCAACCAATGGCAGGGCGGCGGCGCGCCGCAGCCGGCCTTCGCCGCCCAGGGCGGCTCGGCCTGGCGCCTGCTGTTCCTGAACCAGGTCGGAGAGAGGCCGTGGATCGCCGGGCCGGACCCGGCGGAAGACGCCGCGACGTCGCCGCCGTCCGCGCCGGCTCAGGATCTGGCGCCGTTCGCCGGCGACTGGGTGACGACCTATGGGCGGGTGACCCTGGCGGTCGAGCAGGACGGGGTGCTGCGCGGCCGGCTGATGGTCCGGGACAGCGACGGCGGCGAGCGCGAGGGCGAGCGGCTGGAGTTGCGTGACGGCGGCCAGGCCGGTGTCCTGACGGGAGCGTCCCTCTATGCCGCGCATCGTTCGGACGTGGTGCTGACCTTCGACGCCGAACGCCGGACCTTCACCGGCACGTTGCAGGCCGAGGGCGCCACCAGCAAGTCCAACTGGACCGGACAACGAGCCGCGACCCCCGCGCCGCAGCCGGAACCGGCGCCCCCGCCTGCGCCCACGCCTGCCCCGCCCCCGGCCCCGGCGCCGACGCCGGAAACGACCCCGCCGCCCGCCTCGCCCGGACGCCCCGTGTCCCCGGCCGGCGTCTTCCATGAGCTGGAGGATTTCGACGTCCGCTTCGATCGCGCCGTCGCCGCGCGCAACGGTTCGGTGCACGTCTTCCTCACCGTCAGGAACACCACCCGGGCCAACCGCTTGATCGGCGCGGGCGTCTTCAAGGCGGTGATGACGGACATCGACGGTGTCGGCGTCAGCGAGAGCCAGATCTGGCGCGCCACGTCCGAAGCGCCGGAGTCCTTCGACGCCACGCCGGTGGTCGGGCCGGGCGAGGAATTCAGCTTCCGCTTCGTGATGAGCCCGGCGTCACGGGTCTCGCCGCTGAGCGTGGTCGCCATCCGTGAGAGCGACGCCCGGTCGATCGCGTTCGACGTCTCCGGCGTCACGGTCGGCCAGGTTGCGCCTCCGGCGGCGGGGGCGGGCTCGGGCGGGTTCAAGGCCCTGAGCGAACTGGACGTCCGCATCGACGGCGTCGCCCGCGCGCGGGACGGCCGCATGGAGGTGTTCCTGACCCTGCGCAATCCGGGCGACCGGGTCCGCACCACCTCCAAGGGCTGGATCAAGATCAGCGCCCAGGGTCCCGACGGCGTGAGGATCACGACCCGCAGCGCCCTGTATCCGGTCCGCGGTCCCCGGTCCGCCGAGCTTCCCCTGCTTGTCTACATTGAGCCCGGCCGCGAGGCCCGCCTGCGCTACCTGTTTGAAGCGCCGGTTTCCGGCCCGCTGACCATCAGCGACGGCTCAATCGAACAGGTCTTCACCGCCGGCCGTTGAGCCGCCTGCCGAAAGAATATCCATGAACTGGTATCCCCTTTTTCTGTCTCTCGACGGTCGGATCGGCCGCAAGGACTTCTGGATCGGCGCCGCCGTCCTGATTGGCGTCGGCCTGCTGGCCGGCCTGATGCCGATCATCGGCCCGCTGGTCTCGCTTGCGCTCATCGCGCCCTGGACCTGCCTGATGGCGAAGCGGCTGCACGACTTTGGTCGTTCGGCCTGGCTGGTCCTGATCGCGCTCATCCCGGCCGCAGGCTCAGCCGCCCTCGGTCTGTTCACGGCGTTGGCCGCCACCAACGCCGCCACCATGGGCGCGGCCTTCGCCAGCGCGGGCCTGACCCTGGCCGTGTCCTTCATCGCCCTGATCGTTTCCCTGGGGTTCCTGATCTGGGTCGGCGTCAAGCCGGGCGATCCCCGGCCCAACGCCTACGGACCGGAGGCGGCGGTCGAGGGCTGAGGCGCGCTCAGCGCCAGCGAGATCCTTCGCCGTGCTTGCCGACGCTTTCGAACTCCGGCGGGGCGGCCTTGTGGACGTACTGTTCGGCCACCAGCCAGCCCTTCAACGGCCGCAGCACGCCGAGGCAGCCGATGACCAGCAGCGGCATGGTCACCACCATATGCACCCAGACCGGCGGGTGAACGCCGAACTCGAACCACATGAACAGCGCCATGCCGATCACCCCGACCAGGCTCATGCCGAAGAAGGCGGGGCCGTCGGCGGGCTCGGCGAAGCCGTAGTCGAGGCCGCACTTCGGACAGGACTCGCGGATGGTGAGGTAGCCCTTCAGCAACGGGCCCTCGCCGCAGCGCGGGCAACGGCAGCGAATGCCGGTCGAGAAGGTCTTGAGGGGTGGATATTCGGTCGGAGTCACGGCGAAGTCCTGACGGGGAGGCTCCTCATGTCGGCCCGAAGGAGGGACGGGACAAGCGGCGTCATTGTCGCGGGAACACGGGGCCAGCGTGACCGTTCCGGATTCATGACGGAAACCCTGAGCCCGGCCCTGCCGGACGATGTTGAGGCGCTGATCGATCGGGTTCTGCAGCAGGCCTGCGAGCGGGGCCTGACCCTCGCCACAGCCGAAAGCTGCACAGGCGGGCTGGTCGCCTCCGTTCTGACCGATGTGGAAGGCCGGTCCCATGTCTTCGAGCGGGGCTATGTCGTCTACACCAACGACGCCAAGGCCGAGGAGCTGGCGGTGCCGTCGCGTCTGATCGACCAGAATGGCGCGGTGTCCGAGCCGGTCGCCCGGGCCATGGCCGAGGGGGCGCTCAGGTGCTCCGGCGCCACCATCGCCGTGTCCGTCACCGGCTTCGCGGGCGCCGCCGGCCCCGACGATGAGCCCGGCCTGGTGCATTTCGCGCTCGCCGCCGCCGGGTCGCCCACGGTGCATGAGGAGCATCATTTCGGCGACATCGGGCGCGGGCCGGTCCGGCTCGACTGCCTTCGCGTCGCCCTGCGACTGCTGGAGACGGCGGTCACCAACCGTTAACCGCGTTGAAAGGCGACGCGCGCGAGGGTGCGCGCGCATGTCCGGGGCCTCGTCAAAGCGCATCCTTCGCACCACCGTCGCCGCCGCCGCGGCCGGCGCGGTCGCCTTCGCGCCCCTGGCCCCGCTCGCCCAGGAGGCGGGCGGCGCCGTCGACCCGATCACCATCCGCATCGGAGCCAACGCCGAGTTCACCCGGATCGAGTTCGCCGGCGTCATCGGCGCCCGGTCGCGCGTACGCCGCGAGGGCGACAAGGTCATCGTCCGCATCGGCTCGACCGCCGCCCCCGACGTCTCGCGCCTGAAGGTCGATCCGCCCCGCGGGGTCAGCAAGGTCGAGACCCGCGCCGTCGAGGGCGCGACCGAACTGGTCCTGACTCTGGCCGAGGGCGCCGACGCCCGCTCGGGCAGCGCCGACGGGTCCGTCTATCTGAACCTGTACGCCGAGGCCCCTCCGCCGCGGGCCGGATCGCCGGTCGCCACCGTGCCCGTGGTCGCCCAGGCCTCAGCCGCAAGGGTCAGCCTGGCCTTCCGCTGGCCGACCGCCGTGGGCGCCGCCGTGTTCCGGCGCGGCGAGGCCGTCTGGATCGTGTTCGACACGCCGGCCCGGCTCGACATGTCTGGCGCGACGCAGCTCGGCCCTGCCTCCGACGCCCACTGGACCGCCGGCCCGGATCACGTCGCCGTCCGCCTCGCGGCGCCGACCGGAGCGCCGGTCTCCGCTGTCGCCGACGGCACGACCTGGACCGTGACCATCGGCGGCCCGCCGGTCGCCGTCGAGGGCGTCCGGATCGACCGCGACGATGCTGGCAAGCCCGCCCTGGTCGCTCGTATGGCCGGCGCCACCCGCGCCGTCTGGCTGACCGATCCGCTGGTCGGCGACCGCTTCGCCGCCGTCACCGCCCTGGCCCCGGGCAAGGGATTCGCGGACCGGCGCAAGATGGTGGACCTGGCCCTGCTGCCGACGGCCCACGGCCTTGCGGTCGAGACCTCGGCGGCGGACCTGGCCGTCCACGCCGACGGCGATCTGGTCACCCTCAGCCGACCCGGGGGCCTGACCCTGTCGCTCCCGTCGGCCGGGCTGGACGCCGCGGCCGCCGACGGCGGCGCCCCGGCCCGCGCCCGCTATCCCGGCCTGATCCTCAGCCAGTGGGCCGAGGTCGGCCACGCCGGCTTTTCGGCTCGCCACCGCCAGCTGCAGGACGCCGCCGCCACCGAGGCCATGGACGCCGGCGAAAATCCCCGCGCCCCGATCGAGGCCCGCCTCGCCCTGGCCCGCTTCCTGGTCGGTTCGGGGCTCGGCTATGAGGCCGTCGGCGTGCTCAACGCCATCGTCGCCAAGGCGCCCAACATGGCCGGCGAGCCCGAGGTCCGCGGCCTGCGCGGGGCCGCCCGCGCGTCCATCGGCCGGTTCGAGGAGGCGCAGGGCGACTTCGCCTCCGCCGCCGTCGCCGGCGACCCCGCTTCCGCCGTCTGGCGCGGCTACATGGCCTCGGCCCAGGGCGACCACGCCGCGGCCCGGCAGGCCTTCGCCGCCGGGGCCGCGGCCGTCGACGCCTTTCCGGCCGCCTGGCGGGCCCGCTTCGGCGCCGCCCACGCCCTGTCGGCGCTGGAGACCGGCGACCTTGAGGCCGCCCGCGCGCTGCTGGCCTACAGCTTCAGCCAGGAAGCCCCCGCCGCCGATCAGCTGACCGCCCGTCTGGTGCAGGCGAAGCTGTTCGAGATCGACGGTCAGTCGGACCGGGCGCTGGCGGTCTACACCGTCATCGGCCGCGCGCCCCTCGACGCCGTCGCCGTGCCGGCCAAACTGGGGGCCGTCCGCATGTCGCTGGCCGGGGGCAAGATGACGCCCGCCGACGCCGCCGCAGCGCTGGAGGGCCTGCGCTGGCGCTGGCGTGGCGACGCCACCGAACTGGCCGTGATCCGCCAGCTGGGCCAGCTCTACCTGTCCCAGGGTCTGTACCGAGAGGCGCTGACGGCCCTGAAGGGCGCCGGTCCCGGCCTGCACCGCCTCGAGGGCGCCGCCGACATCCAGGCTGACCTCGGCGCCGCCTTCCGCATGCTGTTCCTCGAGGGCGGCGCCGATGGGCTGCAGCCGGTGCAGGCGCTGGGTCTGTTCTACGACTTCCGCGAACTGACCCCGATCGGCGCCGACGGGGACGAGATGGTTCGCCGTCTCGCCCGCCGGCTGGTCGACGTCGATTTGCTCGACCAAGCCGCCGAACTGCTCAAATACCAGGTCGACAACCGGCTGGACGGCGTGGCCAAGGCCCAGGTCGCCACCGATCTCGCCACCGTCTATCTGATGGACCGCCAGCCCGAAGCCGCGCTGCAGGCCATCTGGAGCTCGCGCACCACCCTGTTGCCGTCCGCCCTGAACGCGGAGCGCCGCGCGCTGGAGGCCCGGGCCCTGGCGGGACTTGGCCGTTATGACCACGCGCTGGAGGTGCTGGGCTCGGACTCCACCGCCGAGGCCCGCGATGTCCGCGCCGAGATCTTATGGAAACAGGAGAAATGGGCCGAGGCCGCCGCCCTGTACGAAGCCCGTCTCGGCGACCGCTTCAAGGATCCGACCGCCCTGACGGCGGACGAGGAGGCCCGTCTGATTCGGGCGGGGGTCGGCTATTCTCTCGGCCGCAACGCGCCGGCCCTGACGCGCCTGTCCCGCAACTACCGCCCCTTCGTCGCCGGAGCGCGGGCGAAGTCGGCCCTGTCGATCGCTCTGGATGCAGGGGAGGGAGACGGCCCCTCCGCCGGCGATTTCGCCGGCCTGACGGCTTCGGCCGACACCTTCGCCGGCTGGGTGGCGACCATGAAGGCCGATCTCAGACAGAAAACGGGCGGGAACCGACCCGCGGCCCCCGCCCGTCCTCAAGCTGCAGCGGCGGCTCCTGCGAGACCGGCCGCCTGACCTGTGAAGGTCTTACTTGTTGACCGCATCCTTGAGCGGCTTCGACACCCGGAAGCGCACGGCCTTGGAAGCGGCGATCTTGATGGTCGCGCCGGTGGCCGGGTTGCGGCCTTCGCGGGCGGCGCGGGCGGCGGTGTCGAACACGCCCAGGTTCGAGATGCGAACATCGCCGCCCGAGGTCAGGGACTTCTGGATGTTCTCGACGATGGCGGCCAGCACCTTGCCGGCGTCGGCTTGCGAGACGCCCGCGTCCTTGGCGACGGCGGCGATGAGTTCGGCTTGAGTGGTCATTGTGGGTGGTTTCCCGATTGAAGCTCGCCCCTCGATTCAAGGGCGATGACGGACGGATTGACGCCGGTTTTTATTCCCTTGGCAAGCGACATTGCCGTTCAAACCCCCACGGGCTGGGGATTTAACCGGTTCCCGAGGCCCTCTGGAAGCTCTCGACAAGGCTTCCGGCGACCAGTCTCCAGCCGTCCACGAGCACGAAAAAGATCAGCTTGAACGGGAGGGAAATCACTACCGGAGGCAGCATCATCATGCCCATCGACATGAGTACGCTGGCGACCACCAGATCGATCACAAGGAACGGAACGAAAAGGAGAAATCCGATTTCGAAGGCCCGCTTCAACTCGCTGATCATGAAGGCTGGAGTGACCACCCTCAGGGGCAGGTCGGCGAGGGGAGTCTGCGCCTCCACATTGGACAGCCGGGTGAACAGGGCGAGGTCGTCCCGGTCGACCTGCTCGAGCATGAAAGTCTTCACAGGTTCGGAGGCCGCATCGAAGGCCTGGGGCAGCTCCATCTGCTGGTCCAGCAGGGGGCGGATGCCCGAATCATAGGCGTCCTGCCACGTCGGAGCCATGACGATGGCGCTCAGGAACAGGGCGAGGGACACCAGCACGGCGTTGGGCGGCGACTGCTGCATGCCGAGCGCGGTGCGCAGCAACGACAGCACCACGACGATGCGCACGAAACTGGTGGTCATGATCACGATCGACGGCGCCAGGGACAGCACCGTCATCAGTCCGACCAGTTGCACGACCCGCTCGGTCAGTCCCGCGCCGGTCCCGAGGTCGACATTGATCGCCGCGCCCGACCCGCCCGCCGTCGCCCCGGCCAGGTCCTGGGCCAACGCCGCCAGCGGCCACACCAGACACAGGGCGGTGGTCATCAGCGACAGCAGCGCCGCGCGCTTCAGTTCGGCGCGGGTGGGCATGACGAAGACGCCCCCGAAGACGGCCCTGGGGCTCACGCGCCCGCTCCCGCATCCGTCCCGGGGCCGCGCGGCTCGATCAGCTCCCGCCCCTCGCCGAGGATCAGCAGCCGCTCCTCGTCGTCGATCCGGACCAGCACCAGCCGGCGCGCGGGGTCCAGCACCAAGGTCTCGACCACCGTCATGCGTCGCTCGCCGCGCTCGGCGCTGAGCTTCGCCATCAGCTGGGGCGCATAGCGGCGCGCGGCCCAGGCGGCGAGGCCGATGATGCCGAGGGTGAAGGCCAGGGCGAACAGCGCCCGCAGCAGATCGAGGAAATTCATGCGACAGCCGCCCCGCCGGCGAAGCTTGTCCGGCGCTCCAGCCTTCCGCGATCATGGTTAACGACGCGTTGAGATAACCTCCCATTAACCATGGAGGCGGCAGTTTCTGCCCATCGAACCGTGGGCGAATCGCGCCCGGCCCGCACAGAGGGAGGAAGACGCCCTTGGCCATCGCCGACCTGCCGCTGCTTAGCCAGATCAAGGGCCGCCTGTCGTGGCTGGATGAGCGCCAGCGCGTCATCGCCGAGAACGTCGCCAACGCCGATACGCCCGGCTATGTCGGCCGGGACCTCAACCAGCCGACCGATTTCGCGGCGGCCCTGCGCGGCGGCGGCGCCCTGCCGATGACCCGCACCAGCGCCATGCACATCGCGCCCGCGGGTCCGGCCGCCCGCTTCGACGCTCACAAGGCGCCCGACTCCGAGACCACGCTCGACGGCAACTCCGTCGTGGTCGAGGAGCAGATGCTGAAGATGGCCGAGAGCCGCATGGCTTATGACGCCGCCATCGGTCTCTACCAGAAATCCATGCAGATGCTGCGCATGGCCGCCCGCGCGCCGGGCCGCTGAGGAACGATAGCCGATGACCGATCCCGTCCCCCCGAGAAACAGCGCCATGGCCGTCGCCGCCAGCGCGCTGAAGGCCCAGCAGTCGCGGATGCGCGTCATCGCCGAGAACATCGCCAACGCCCAGTCGACGGCCGATGTCGCCGGCGGCCAGCCCTACCGCCGCCAGATCCCGGTCTTTCAGGCCCGCGAGATCGACGGGGCCACCGGCGTCACCCTGGCCGAGGTCCGGCCCGATATGGGCGACTTCAAGAGCGAATACGACCCGTCCCACCCGGCCGCCAACGCCGAGGGCTATGTGCTGCGTCCCAACGTCGACACCCTCGTCGAGGCCATGGACATGCGCGAGGCCCAGCGGGCCTACGAGGCCAACCTCAACGTCATCGAGACGGCGCGGTCGATGGACACCCGCACCCTCGACATCCTCAAGAAATAGGACTGAGCGATGAACCCCTTGATGGCGGCCAAGGCCTATGCGGCGATCCAGGGCGGCGCGACGCCGGTCGCGCCCGCGGCCGCTCCGGCCGGGCCCGGCTTCGCCGACATGCTGAGCAGCGTCATGGGCGACATGACACAGACCACGCGCGCGGCCGAGACCCAGATGACCTCGATGGTCCAGGGTCAGGGCAGCCTGATCGACGTCGTCACCGCGGTCAGCTCGGCCGAGGCCTCGCTGGAGACCGTCATGGCCGTCCGCGACCAGGTCATCTCCGCCTATCAGGAGATCATGCGGATGCCGATCTGACGGTCGTCTGCATCGAACCTTACAGCGATTTCATCCGGCGGTTCGCATCCGCCGGGCCGGGCGCGGGCCTCGAGTCAGGACCCAGATCCGGAGCCGCCATGTCCCGCCTGACCTTCGCCGCCGCCGCGGCCCTGCTCGCCGCCTGCCTCCCCACCGCGGCCGCCGCGCAGCGCGGGCCCCAGCCTGTCACCCTGGTGAGAGCCGGAAACCTGTTCGACTCGGAGGCCGGCCGCATGGTCGGGCCGCGCGACATCCTGATCCGCGGCGAGCGCGTCGCCGAGGTCGGGCAGGGACTGGCGGCCCCCGAAGGCGCGACCGTCGTCGACCTGTCCCGCTGTTCGGTCCTGCCGGGGTTGATCGACGCCCATACCCACCTGCTGCTGGAACAACGCGAGGGCGAGGGCCTGTCCGACGTCGCCGCGCGCGACCAGGCGGCCCAGGGCGACGTGTACAGGGTGCTGAGCGGGGCCCGTCGGGGACGTCAGTATCTGGAGGCCGGCTTCACCACCGTTCGCGACCTCGGCAATTCCGGCGGATATCTGGACCTGATGCTGGAGCGCGGGATCAACGACGGCCTCGTCTCCGGACCGCGCATCTATGGATCGGGCCCCGGTCTGGCGCCCGCTGGCGGCCAGATGGAGCCGATGCCGTCCGATCCGCACCACCTCGTCGACGCCGAATACCGCATCGTCAGCAGCCCCGACGACGCCCGCGCCGCTGTACGCGACGCCGTGGCCCGCGGCGCCGATGTCATCAAGATGTACCCGGAGGCGACGCCTCAGCGCACCCGTATGTCTGTGGCCGAGATGGCGGCCGTGGTGTCCGAGGCCCGGCGCCACGACATTCCCGTGGCTGCCCACGCCACCTCGGACGAGGCGATCCGCGAGGCCGTCGAGGCCGGCGTCACCTCGATCGAGCACGCCTATGAAGTCTCTGACGAGACCCTTCGGCTGATGGCGTCGAAAGGCGTCTGGCTGGTGCCGACCGACGCGTCGCTGGAGATGGCGCTTGAGTTCACCTCCACCTGGCCGGAACAGCCGCCGCGCGAGGAAATCGACCGTCATCTCCAGACAGGCCGGGAACGGCTGGCGCGCGCGCATCGGCTGGGCGTGCGCATCGCCCTGGGCTCGGATCTCTACATCCCCTACGGCCCCGGGCGGGGCGCCGGCTCGCGCGCGACCATGGACGGCTATGTCGAGGCCGGCCTTTCGCCGACGCAGGCGTTGCAGTCGGCGACCTGGGAGGCGGGGCGTCTGCTCGGCGATGACGGGCTCGGCGTCCTGCGGACGAACGCCTGGGCCGATCTGGTCGCCGTCGAAGGCGATCCGACGCAGGGCCTGGCGCCGCTGCGCACGCCGCGTCTGGTCATGAAGGGCGGGCGGACCGAGGCCGGCGACGCGACGGGCTGCGCCGGCTGATCCTGCGAGGGTCAGCCCTCCAGCGACACGACCGGCTGGGTCGCGGCCGCGGGGCGACGTGACCGCCGCTTCAGCCAGGCCCGGATGCGGTTCTGGATCGGGTTGTCGATGGTGAAGTGGAACAGGAAGGCGAAGGCGAAGGCCGCGACCACGCCCGCCGCCCACAGCGCCCACTGCACGCCGACAGGCAGGGCGAAGCGGGCGATGGCGACATTGACGACGCCGAACCAGGCGATCCGCACCACCTCGTTGGTGATGAACATCGAGAACGAGACCTGGGCCGCCTTCTCGACCCATTTCGAAGGCCGGGGCGTCGGCGTCGCGCCCGCCGCGAGGATGATGATCGAGATGCAGGCCAGCGAGACAAGCGCGTGCTTGTCGAAATACTGGACCAAGGCCAGCGCCAAGGCCGCGCCGATCCCGGCCCAACCCGCCAGCCGCGGGCTGATCCAGACCTTCTGGGCGAACCAGGCCAGCGCCATGCCGAGGGCGAACAGGGGCAGGGCGCGGATGAAGCCGTAGCCCATCGGCATCTGGTAGACCGGATAACCCAGCAGGCTCCAGGTCAGCTGGTTGACCAGCAGATAGCCGCCGACGCCCAGCGCCAGCACGCTCCACGGCCCCAGCCGCGACAGGCCTTTCAGCAGCCACGGGAAGACCAGGTAGCAGCCGATCAGGGCCGAGATCGACCAGCTTGGCGCGTTCCAGCCGTAGCCGCCCGGCACGCCGAACGCCTGCGTCAGGGTCAGCTGGGCCCACAGCTGGTCCCAGCGGAACCACTCCGGCGCCCGGGGCGCGAAGCCCAGCAGGCCGCCGCCGACGATCAGGACGACAAGGCTCAGCCCCATCATGAGGTGGGCGGGCAGCACCCGCAGATAGCGCTTCAGGAAGAAGTCGCCCGCCGACATCCGGCCCGCCGCCACCGAGGCGCCGTAGACCCGCATCAGCACATAGCCGCTGTCGATCAGGAAGAAATTGGTCAGCAGGAAGCCGCCCCGCTCGAACACCGGATGCAGGCTCTCGGCCAGGGCGATCGGTCCCGCGCCCTGGAAGTGATGCAGAATGATCAGCCCGGCCACGATGAAACGCAGCGCGTCGAGCCATCCTCCCCGGACGATGGGAAGTGTCTCATTTCGGGTCGATATCGCCGTCCAGGCCATCGGAAGAGCCTCCTTCGAGGCGCAATCCGCAAGGACCGGGCCGCAGCCGCCCGTGGTCAGGCCGGCGACGCCTTGAGACCGGCGGGGCGGGGGGCGGCCGCCGGGGGGCTCGTCAGCACGCCGCGGATCTGCGCCGCCAGCGCCGCCCGTTCGTACGGCTTCTCGATCAGGGCGAACTCGTGCGACAGGCCCTGCACCGCGTCACCCAGATAGCCCGAGGTCAGCAGCACCTTCAGCTCCGGCCGCATCTTCTGGGCCCGGCGCGCCAGCTCGATCCCGTTCAGCCCGCCGGGCATGACCACGTCCGAGAACAGCAGGTCGTAGCTCTGGTCGCCGGCCAGCCGGTGCAGGGCTCCGGCCGCGTCCGCCGCCACGTCGCAGCGGTAACCGAGCCCGTTGAGCATATCGAGGCAGACGCTCAGCACCGCCGGGTCGTCCTCGACGATCAGGATCCGCTCCGACCCGGTCTCGGCTTCGATCACTTCGCCGGGCGCGGCGATCTCCGCCGGAAGGTCCGTGGTGAGGGGCAGGGTCAGGGTGAAGGCCGCGCCTTCGCCCGGGGTGCTGTCCACCTCGACCCGTCCGCCGGACTGGGCCACGAAGCCGTAGACCTGGGACAGGCCCAGCCCCGAGCCCCGGCCGATGTCCTTGGTGGTGTAGAACGGCTCGAACACCCGGTCGGCCACCTCCGCGCTCATCCCCGAGCCGGTGTCGGATACCCGGATCTCCCCGACGGCGGCGCCGTCGTCGCCGACCGCGCGCCGGGCGCGGATCGTCAGCACGCCGTCGCTGTCCATGGCGTCGCGGGCGTTGACCGCCAGGTTCAACAGGGCGGTCTCCAGATGGGTCGGATCGACCATGGCGTGGAGCGGCTCCGCCCCCAGCTCCAGCTCGATCGCCACTCCCTCGCCCACAGCCTGTCTCATCAGCGGCAGGAAGTCCCGGATCAGACCGTTCAGGTCGACCACGCTCGGGTTCAACTGCTGTCGCCGCGAGAAGGCCAGCAGCTGACGGGTCAGGGTCTGGCCCTTGTCGGCCGCGGCGCGGATGGCCGTCAGGTGTTTGACCACGTTCGGCTGGTCCTCGATCCGGCGCAGCAGGATGTCGGCGTTGCCCAGCACCACGGTCAGCAGATTGTTGAAATCGTGCGCGACACCGCCGGTCAGCTGGCCGACGGCCTCCATCTTGCGCGCCTGGGTCAGCTGCTCCTCGAGATGCCGCCGCTCGGTCACGTCCAGCAGGGTGCCGAGGATCTGGCTCTCGCCGTCCTCGTCCACGGTCCAGACGCCCTGGTCGAGGAAGGTCCGGTACTGGCCGTCGGCGCACTGCCACCGGTATTCGCAGGCGTAGGCTCCGGTCTCCGACGCCTTCAGCAGGCAATTGATCACCCCCTCGACATCGTCGGGGTGAATCCGTCCCAGCCCGATCTCCGGCTCCTCGACGAAGCGATTGGGCTCGAAGCCGGTCAGAGGCGTGATGCTGTCGCTGACGAACCGCGCTCCGAACGGGTGGACGCTGGTGCGGGCCGTGAACACCACCGGCAGCGACTTTAGAATGGCGTCCTGCCGTTCCCGCGCCGCCCGCAGGGCCATCTCCGCCGCCAGCTTCTGTTCGCTGATCCGGGCGTTCTCCTCCAGCAGGGCGGAGCGCTCCTCGCCCTGGCGGCGGACCTCGATCGTCTTCAGGTGCAGGTCGGCGAGGATCGCCACCTTGGAGCGCAGGATGAAGGGGTCGACCGGCTTGAACACCACGTCCACCGCCCCGACCGAATAGGCCTGGAAGATGTGGGACTCGTCGCGGAACACGGCCGTCACGAAGACGATCGGCGTGTCCCTCGTGCGGGGGTGCTCGCGGATCAGCCGCGCCGTCTCGTAGCCGTCCATGCCCGGCATGTGCAGGTCCAGCAGGATGACCGCGAACTCCTGGCCCAGCAGCAGGCGCAGCGCCTCCTCGCCCGAGCGCGCCACCACCAGCTCGTGCCCAAGCACCTCCAGCGCCTCGGAGGCCGCGAAGGCGTTGCGCTCGTCGTCGTCGACGATCAGCACCCGCGCCTTGAGCGGCTGCGCGGCGGCGGTCTTGCGCGCGCCCGCCATCAGGCGTCCGCCGGAAGGCGGACGGCCTCGGGCCGCCGGCCCAGCCGCTGCGCGTCGGTGCGTTGGATCGACACCCGCATGACCGAGATCAGATAGTCGATGTCGACCGGCTTCGAGACATAGTCCGAGGCCCCGGCCTGGATGCATTTCGACCGGTCGCCCTTCATCGCCTTGGCGGTGACGGCGATGATCGGCAGGTCTGCGAACCGGGCGATCGAGCGGATCTCCCGGATCGTCTCGTAGCCGTCCATGTCCGGCATCATGATGTCGACCAGGACGATGTCGATCTCCGGATGCTGGCTCAGCAGGTCCAGCCCGGCCCGGCCGCTCTCGGCGTAATGCAGGTCGACGCCGAACTCCTCCAGCGCGCTGGCCATGGAGAAGATGTTGCGGATGTCGTCGTCGATGACCAGCGCCGTCCGCCCGGTCAGGATGGCGTCCTCCTTGCGGGTCTGGGCCAGGGTCGCGCGGGCCGCTTCCGAGAGCCGGTCGGTCGGCGCGTGCAGCAGCAGGGTGGCCTGCTCCAGCAGCTGTTCCGGCGTCCGCGCCAGCCGCGCCTGACCGGCGAAGACCGCCAGCCGCAACCGGCGCTCGTCGGCCGCGTCGAGCCGGTCCCCCGCATAGACCAGCACGGTCCGGTCGGCCTCCTTCATATAGTCGACCAGAGCCGGCACGGGCGTGCCCGCCGTGTCCACCACCAGACTGTCGGCCGGCTTCAGTTTCGCCCGGCCGAGCCCCTTCAGACCCTCGACGCGCGTCACCGACCGGAACGCGGTCTTCAGGCTCGCCGCCGCCGGGCCGCTTGGACCGACGAAAACCAGCCGGCGGTCGGGGGCGGTCATGAAGGTCCGCACCTCGTCCAGGCTGGCGGTGACGCCCTCGCGGTCGACGGGCTTGGCGGTGAAGCCGAAGGCGCCGATGGCCAGACCCAGCGACGCCTGGTCGTCGCCCGAAATGACATGCACCGGGATATGGCGCGTCTCGGGGGTCCGCTTCAGCAGGTCCAGCAGGGCCAGGCCGTCCATGTCCGGCAGGCCGACATCGAGGATGATCGCCTCCGGCGCATAACGCCGCGCCAGCGAGGCGACGGCGGCGCCCTGCTGGGTGATCACCCCCTTGAAGCCGCGATCGTGGACCAGACCCAGCAGGATGGAGGCGAAGCGGGGATCGTCCTCGACGATCAGGATCACCGGCTCTCCGGCCGCCAGGCTGTCGCGGTCGTCGCTGACCGTCTCCACCGTCTCCGCTTCTTCCTCGACGGGCACGGTGCGCACGGTGACGGCCTGGCCCGGCTCGCGCCCGGCCGGACCCGCAACGACCGCGCTCGGGCTGAAGTTGAGCGGCAGATAGAGGGTGAAGGTCGAGCCCTTGTCGGGCTCGCTCTCGACCTTCAACTCGCCGCCCAGGGTGCGGGTGATCTCGCGGCTGATCGACAGGCCCAGGCCGGTGCCGCCGTATTTGCGGCTGGTCGTGCCGTCGGCCTGCTGGAAGGCCTCGAAGATGATCCGCTGCTTGTCCTCGGGAATGCCGATGCCGCTGTCGCACACCGAGAAGGCCAGCACCTGGCCGGAGGTGTTCAGGTGCTCGTTGCCGGGACTCCAGCCGCTCTCAACCCGCTTCACGCTCAGCCTCACCTCGCCGGCGGCGGTGAATTTGAAGGCGTTGGACAGCAGGTTCTTGATGATCTGCTGCAGCCGCTTGTCGTCCGTGTACATGGCCGCCGGCAGGGCGGGATCGAGATCGATCCGGAAGCCCAGCTTCTTGTCCTGGGCGATCTGGGCGAAGGTCCGCTCCATCTGGTCGCGCAGGGAGTCGAAACGGGTCTCGCCGATGTCGAGGGTGACGGTGCCGGACTCGATCTTCGACAGGTCGAGGATGTCGTTGATCAGCCCCAGCAGGTCGGAGCCGGCGGCGTGGATGTTCTTGGCGAACTCCACCTGCTTGCCGGTCAGATTGCCCTGGGTGTTCTCGCTGAGCATCTTCGACAGGATCAGCAGGCTGTTCAGCGGCGTCCGCAGCTCGTGGCTCATATTGGCCAGGAATTCGGACTTGTATTTCGACGTCAGGGCCAGCTGTTCGGCCTTTTCCTCCAGCGCGAAACGCGCCTGCTCGACCTCGAAATTCTTGGCCTCCACCTGCTTGTTCTGGGCCGACAGCAGGACCGCCTTTTCCTCCAGCTCGGCGTTGGACTGCTGCAGCTCCTCCTGTTTGGCGCGCAGCAGCTCCTCGGACTGGCGCAGGCTCGCGGCCTGCTGCTCCAGCCGGTCGTTGGTCATCTTCAGCTCTTCCTGCTGCGCCTGGAGTTCGGCGGTCAGCAGCTGGGACTGGCTCAGAAGCCCTTCGGTCCGCATGTTGGCGGCGATGGTGCTCAGCACGATGCCGACCGACTCCATCAGCTGGCTCAGGAACGACTGGTGGGTCTCCGAGAACTCGCCGAAGGTGGCCAGCTCGATCACCGCCTTGACCTCGCCCTCGAACAGGGCCGGCAGGATGATGATGTTCAGCGGCGCCGCCCCGCCCAGACCCGAGCCGATCTGGACATAATCGCGGGGCACATTGGTCAGCAGGATGCGCTCCTTTTCCTTGGCGCACTGCCCGATCAGGCTCTGGCCGAGGCGGAAGGTCGGCGACAGCTGTTCGCGCTCGGTCGAGGCGTAGGCCGCGGCCAGCACCAGGATCGGTTCCTCCTCGGCGTCCTTGTCGGCGACATAGAAGACGGCGTGCTGGGCGTTGATCAGCGGGGCCAGTTCCGACAGCACCATGTTCGACACCGTGGCCAGGTCGCGCTCGCCCTGCAGCATGCGGGTGAACCGGGCCAGGTTGGTCTTCAGCCAGTCCTGTTCGGTGTTCTTCAGCGTCTGATCCTTCAGATTGCGGATCATCTCGTTGATGTTGTCCTTCAGCGCCGCGACCTCGCCGGAGGCCTCGACGGTGATGGAGCGGGTCAGCTCGCCCTTGGTCACCGCAGTCGACACCTCGGCGATGGCGCGCACCTGGGTGGTCAGATTGCCGGCCAGCTGGTTGACGTTGTCGGTCAGGTCGCGCCACAGGCCGGCGGCGCCCGGCACCCGCGCCTGTCCGCCCAGCTTGCCCTCGATCCCCACCTCGCGGGCCACGTTGGTCACCTGGTCGGCGAAGATGGCCAGGGTCTCGATCATGCCGTTGATGGTGTCGGCCAGCGAGGCGATCTCGCCCTTGGCGTCCA
>NZ_JAKFDS010000051.1:0-13198 GCF_036676055.1 Brevundimonas sp.
CAGCCATGTTCGCAGCCCTTGTAGGGGTTGATGGACCGGTCGAAGCCGATATCCGGACTGGTGTTCTTCGCGATGATCGTCCGGGCGTGCTCGGGCGTCAGGGTGGTGCGCAGGGGCGCCGCCACGGCATCCTCGCCGGTCCAGCCGTCGTCGAAGGCCTCCACGGTCTCCGGTTCGAACCGCCCGGTCGCATTCGACCGCGCCCCTCGTCCCTTCGCCGCTTCAGCCATGAAGGGACGATACCATCGCGGCGGAACAAAGCAAGAACAAACAGCGCATCAAAAAAGCCCGCCGAAAAAGCGAGCTCCCGCGCCTCAAGTCGTGAGCATAGGCGCCCCAAGGCGGGCCTCAAGTCGGGAGCGACCGCGTCGCGAGCATAGGCCCAACAAAGATGGTGCGGATGAGAGGACTCGAACCTCCACGCCTTGCGGCGCTGGAACCTAAATCCAGTGCGTCTACCAGTTCCGCCACATCCGCATAGGTTCTGCCCAAGCCTCTAGGGGAGGCCGCGGAAAAGCGAAAGGCCCGGGATCGCTCCCGGGCCTCTGCTCGAACCCGTCGCCGGGATCAGTGGTCGTGCCGGTCCGTCGGCGACGGCGCGCCGGGCATGGGCGGAACCGGTCCCGGAGGCGCATCGGCGTCCAGTTCCGGCACCTGGAAGATGCCGCGGCCGAGGTGGCTCTTGCGGATGCCGTACAGCAGATAGATCACCAGGCCGATGCCGCCCCAGATCGGCAGCACCATCTTGGCGTCGTGCGGCAGGTTCCAGAACAGGAAGGCGCAGCCCGCCGCCGACAGCGGCGCGATGATCCAGACGAACGGCGTCCGGAACGGGCGGCGGCGGCCCGGCTCCTTCACGCGCAGCATCATCACCGCGATCGACACCATGAAGAAGGCGAACAGGGTGCCCGAGTTCGAGATGTCGGCCAGCTGGCCGACCGGGAACAGGGCCCCGGCGATGGCCACGGCGATGCCGGTGAAGGCGGTGACGATATAGGGCGTCTTCCACTTCGGGTGGACCTTGGCCAGGCCTTCCGGCAGCAGGCCGTCGCGCGCCATCACGAAGAAGATGCGGGTCTGGCCGTAGATCATCATCAGGATGACCGAGGGCAGGGCCAGCATGGCGGCGGTGCCAAGGGCGTTGCCGACGGCCGGGTAGTCGATCTGACGCAGAACGTGGGCGAGGGCCTCGTTCGAGCAGACCAGCTGGTTGGCGTTCTCGGCCAGCTGGCAGGCCGCGATGAAGCCGGGCGAGCCCGGCTGGACGGCTTCGCCGGCGGCGCCGAGCACGGGCTGGGCGCCCATGGCGCCGACCGCGCCGACCGCGACCAGCAGGTAGAAGACGGTGCAGATGGCCAGCGAGCCGATCAGGCCGATCGGGACGTTGCGCTGCGGGTTCTTGGTCTCCTCGGCGGCGGTCGAGACCGCGTCGAAGCCGACGTAGGCGAAGAAGATCGACGCCGCGGCGCCGATGATGCCCATGCCCGACGACTCGCCGAACAGGCCATTGGGCGCGAAGGGCTGGAAGTTGGCGGCCTTGATGACCGGCAGGGTCAGGACGATGAAGGCCGTCAGGGCGGCCACCTTGATGGCCACCAGGATGGCGTTGACGCGGGCGCTTTCCGTGGTGCCGATCATCAGCAGCAGGGTCACGGCCAAGGCCACGATGATCGCCGGGATGTTGACGATGCCAACCGAGAAGTCAGGCGTAGGGATGAAGCCGTTCATGCTCCAGGCCGGTCCGGCCTGTAACAGGTCAGGCCAGTCGAACCCCATGGCGTTCTCGATCAGACCCAGCACATAGCCTGACCAGCCCACCGACACGGCCGAGGCCGCCACGGCGTATTCCAGGATCAGAGCCCAGCCGACCATCCAGGCCAGCAGTTCGCCCATCACCGCATAGGTATAGGTGTAGGCCGAGCCCGACACCGGGGCCATCGAGGCCAGTTCCGAATAGCAGAGCGCGGCCACGGCGCAGACGGCGCCCGCGATCACGAACGACCACATCATGCCCGGGCCGGCCTTCTGGGCGGCCGCCGCGGTCAGGACAAAAATGCCGGTGCCGATGATGGCTCCGACGCCCAGCAAGGTCAGTTGAACCGGGCCGAGCGAGCGATGAAGCGATTTTCTCTCGGCCGTGGCCAGGATCGCGTCGAGCGACTTAACGCGCCACATGAATTACCCCTCCGACTTCGTGCCGCCCTCTGCGGCTTGGCGCGGACGCTAGCGGCGCTTGTTCGCGCTGGCAACGCGGTTTCCAATCGGTGAACGACCGACGACGCTTTCGTGACCCCGTTCGTTGCGGGTAGACCGCAGCGGATGCTGCCCATCCATTCCGTCCTCGAAGCGCTGAAGGCCGCCCTCGCCGCGACGAATGCGGCCGTTCTGGCGGCGCCGCCCGGGGCGGGCAAGACCACCGTCGTGCCGTTGGCGCTGCTGGACCAGCCGTGGCCGGCCGGCGGCAAGGTGCTGGTGCTGGAACCCCGGCGGCTGGCGGCGCGCGCCGCGGCCGAGCGGATGGCCGCGACCCTCGGCGAGACCACTGGCGAGACGGTCGGCTATCGCACCCGGCTGCAGAGCCGCATCGGGCCCAGGACGCGGATCGAGGTCATCACCGAGGGCGTCTTCACCCGGATGATTCTGGACGATCCCGGCCTCGAGGGTGTCGGGGCCGTGCTGTTCGACGAATTCCACGAGCGGAGCCTCGACGCCGACCTCGGTCTCGCCCTGGCGCGCGAAAGCCAGTCCCTGCTGCGCGAGGATCTGCGTCTGCTGGTCATGTCCGCGACCCTGGACATCGCCGGCGTCTCCCGGCTGCTGCACGACGCCCCGGTGATCGAGGCCGAGGGGCGGATGTTCCCGGTCGAGACCCGCTATTCCGGCCGCAACGCCGCCGAACGGTTCGAGGACGCCATGGCCCGCGCCATATCTCAGGCGCTTGGCGAGGAGACCGGGTCCGTGCTGGCCTTCCTGCCGGGGCAGGGCGAGATCCATCGCGTCGCCCAGCGGCTGGCCGGGCGCCTGCGCGACCCCGCTGTCGACGTCGTCCCGCTCTACGGGGCCCTCGACAAGGCGGTTCAGGATCGCGCCATCGAGCCCGCCGCGCCGGGCCGTCGCAAGGTCGTTCTCGCCACCTCGGTGGCCGAGACCAGCCTGACCATCGAGGGCGTACGCGTGGTCATCGACGGCGGCCTGTCGCGCGTGCCCCGGTTCGAGCCGTCCAGCGGCCTGACCCGCCTCGCCACCGTCCGCGTCAGCCGCTCCTCGGCCGAACAGCGGCGCGGCCGGGCCGGGCGGACGGAGCCGGGCGTCTGCTACCGACTGTGGGACGAGGAACAGACCCGCGGCCTTGTCCCGCATCAGCGTCCCGAAATTCTCGAGGCCGATCTGACCGCCTTCGCCCTCGACCTCGCCCGCTGGGGCGCGCGGACGACCGGGGGGCTGGCCCTGCTGGATCAGCCCCCCGCCGGCGCCTTCGCCGAGGCCCGGAAGGTCCTTCAGCGCCTCGACGCGCTCGACGGGACCGGCGGCCTGACCGACCACGGCCGCCGCCTCACCCGCATCCCGCTGCCGCCCCGTCTGGCGCACATGATCGCTGTGGCCAGCGACGCCGGCGACGCCGCGCTCGGCGCGCGCCTCGCCGCGGTGCTGTCCGAGCCGGGTCTCGGCGGGAACGACCCGGATCTGCGCGAGCGCCTGCGGGGCCTTGAGCGCGACCGCTCACAACGCGCCCGCGACGCGCTGAAGCTGGCCGACCGCTGGACCCGCGCCGCCGGGGCCGGGCAGGGGGGAGAGGCCGATCCCGGCGCCCTGCTGGCCGAAGCCTTCCCCGAGCGCGTCGCCAGGGCGCGCGGCAAGCCCGGCGAATTCCTTCTGGCTTCCGGGCGCGGCGCTTTTCTCGACCCGACCGACCTGCTGGCGCGCGAGCCGTGGCTCGCGGTAGCGGAGCTCGGTGGGGGAGACGCCCGGGACCGCATTCGCCTCGCCGCGCCGCTTGATCCCGCCGCCCTCGAACACCGTCTCGAAATCGAGGACCGGCTGACCCGCGAGCCCTCCGGACGGATGGTCCTCAAGCGCATCCGTCGTGTCGGCGCGATCGTGGTCGACGAGAAGATCATGGGCGCGCCCGATCGGGCCGCCATCACCGCCGCCCTTCGGAGCGAAGTCGAGCACGACGGTCTCAAGGCCCTGCGCTGGGGCGAGCGCGCCTCGGCCCTGCGCGCCCGGCTGACCTTCCTGCGCGGCCTCGACGAGGCTTGGCCTGACGTGTCGGAAGCCGGCCTCAGCGACCAATGCGAAACCTGGCTGTGGCCGCTGCTGGACGGCGTCCAGTCGCTCGACGCCATCTCGGACGCCGCCCTTGAGCAGGGCCTGCGCACCCTCATCCCGTGGGACCGCCAGCGCGCCCTCGACGACCTCGCCCCGGCCCGGCTGGAGACGCCCCTCGGCTCGGCCGCCATCGACTACGCCGCCGAGGGCGGTCCTCGTGTCGACATCCGGGTGCAGGAACTGTTCGGCGTCACGACCCATCCCGCCGTCGCCGGCGGCCGCGTCCCGCTGACCCTGGCCCTGCTGTCCCCCGCCCGGCGTCCGGTGCAGGTGACGAAGGACCTGCCCGGCTTCTGGGCCGGCAGCTGGGCGGCCGTGCGCGCCGACATGCGCGGCCGCTACCCCCGCCACCCGTGGCCCGAGGACCCGACGAAGGCTGAAGCGACCAACCGGGCCAAGCCGCGCGGGACCTGAGCCCCGGTCGCCGCTTGCCTTTTCCCGGCATCCGGCCTACATGCCCGCCCACTTCACACGCAGGCGTGGCGCGGTCAGGGAGAAATCCTGTTCGCTCCAATCCGAGGACTTCGGTCTTTACAGCGCCTGCGGCGGATCAATCGGATAAAGGAACTACCCTCATGGCTCTGCCTGAATTCTCCATGCGTTCGCTGCTCGAAGCCGGCGCCCACTTCGGCCACCAGACGCACCGCTGGAACCCGAAGATGGACCGCTACATCTTCGGCTCGCGCTCCAACATCCACATCATCGACCTGTCGCAGACCATCCCGCTGCTGCACCAGGCCCTGGTCGCCGTGCGCGAAGTCGCCGCCAAGGGCGGTCGCGTCCTGTTCGTCGGCACCAAGCGCCAGGCCGCCGATCCGGTCGCCGAGGCCGCCCAGCGCTGCGCCCAGTACTATATGAACAACCGCTGGCTCGGCGGCACCCTGACCAACTGGCGCACCGTGTCGGGCTCGATCGCCCGCCTGCGCGAGCTGGAAGGCCTGCTGGAGTCGGGCGGCGAGGGCCGGGTCAAGAAGGAGCTGCTGAACCTGCAGCGCGAGAAGGACAAGCTCGAGCTGTCGCTGGGCGGCATCAAGGACATGGGCGGCATCCCCGACATCATGTTCGTGATCGACACCAACAAGGAGGCCATCGCCATCCTTGAGGCCCGCAAGCTGAACATCCCGATCATCGCCATCCTCGACACCAACTCGGATCCGGACGGCATCACCTATCCGATCCCGGGCAACGACGACGCCGCCCGCGCCATCCAGACCTATTGCGACCTGATCGCCGACGCCGTCCTCGACGGCCTCGCCGCCGGCGCCGCCTCGTCGGGCGTGGACCTGGGCGCTTCGGTCAACCCGGAAGAGCCGATGCTGCGCGAAGCCAAGGCCCCCAAGGCCAAGGTTGAAGACGCCGCTCCGGCCGGCACGGAAGCCGTGGCCGAGGAAATGATCGCCGCCGCCGAACCGGCCGTGGCCGATGAAGCCGCCCAGGCCGCCACGTCGGAGGCCAACGACGCCGTCGAAACCGAGGAAGCCGCGGTCTAGATCCGACCCGCTTTCCCGACGGCGAAACTGACATACGGCCGGGCTAGATCAGCCCGGCCGTTCCCGCATACGCATACCCAAGGAGACTACCCATGGCCGAGATCACCGCCGCCCTCGTGATGGAACTGCGCGCCAAGTCCGGCGTCGGCATGATGGACTGCAAGAAGGCGCTCCAGGAAACCGACGGCGACATCAACGCCGCGATCGACTGGCTGCGCGCCAAGGGCCTCAGCAAGGCCGCCAAGAAGGCCGACCGTGTCGCCGCTGAAGGCCTCGTGGCCGTCGCCTCGAAGGAAGTCGGCGCTGGTGAAGTCGGCGCCGCCATCGAGTTCAACGCCGAAACCGACTTCGTCGCCCGCAACGACCTGTTCCAGAACGCCGCCAAGAAGTTCGCCGAACTGGGCCTCGAGCACGCCACGGTCGAGGGCCTGCACGGCGCCGAACTGGAAGCCGGCAAGACGGTCCAGGACGAGGTCACCCAGCTGATCGCCACCGTCGGCGAGAACATGCAGCTGCGCCGCGCCGCCCGCCTGTCGGTCGACGAAGGCGTGGTCGCCTCCTACGTTCACAACGCGGTGTCGCCGGGCCTCGGCCGCATCGGCGTGCTGGTCGCCCTGCACGGCGGCGGCGACAAGGCCGCCCTGCGCGAACTGGGCCGCAAGATCGCCATGCACGTCGCCGCCACGGCGCCGCTCTCGCTCAACACCGACGATCTGGACCCGGCCGCCGTCGAGAAGGAACGCGAAGTCCTGACCGAGAAGGCCAAGGAAGAAGGCCGTCCCGAGAACATGATCGAGAAGATCGTCTCGGGTCAGATCGCCAAATTCCAGAAGGACGTGGTGCTGACCAAGCAGCCGTTCGTGATGAACCCGGACGTGACCATCGAGCAGCTGGTCGCTGACACCGGCAAGGAACTGGGCCACCCCGGCCTGCACCTCGCCGGCTTCGTCCGCCTCGCCCTCGGCGAAGGCGTCGAAAAGGTCGAGGGCCCCGACTTCGCCGCCGAAGTCGCCTCGATGACGGGCGGCCAGTAAGGCTTCCTCCCTTCCGGGATGATCGATCAAGGGGTCGGCGGCTTGGGTCGCCGGCCCCTTTCTCGTATGCGGAAAGGCCACTTCGCCACGGAGGCCCCCGATGACCCCGGATGACGATACACACGACGAGGACGGCGGCGGCTTCGACGTCGACGACTGGTCACGGCTCAAGGCCTTCACCGGCGCTGTGGCGACGCTGGAGGACGTCCAGGCCAAACGCGCCGTCTTCGCGCTCGCCGACACCGCCGATCCCCGACCCATAGCCATGGATCTGCCCCAGCCGGTCATCTGGTGGGAGGCCGACGGCGAACTGGCCGCGATCGCCGTCCAGGCCGAGAGCCACCTCGGACCCGAAGGCGAGGAGATGGACGTCCTCGGCCTGATCCTGCCCGACGGCGACTCCGCCGTGGCGCTGCTCGAGGACGTCGATCTGGTCGACGACACCGATCCGGTCTGGCGCCGGCTGGTGGCCGAAGCGGTCGATATGGACGGCGCCGCGGACTGAGCAGGAGCGACGGCTGGCTTCCGGCCGCTATCGGGACCGGGGCTGGCGCATCGCCCGCCGCGCCAGCATCATCGCCCCGACCACGCAGCCGCCGAACAGCAGGCCCTCGATCCCGCCTGTGACCACCTGGCTGACGGGCCCGAAGCCGGTCTCGCCGAACACCGCGCCGATCGGATCGAGGCTCAGACGGGACTGCGGGAATTGGCGCGCCAGCAGATCGAGGCTGCCGCCCATCAGCCGCCCGCCGATCAGGGGAATGATCAGACCCGCCGCGGCCCCGGCCAGGCCTCCGGCGGCGAATCCCGGCGTCCGCCGCGGCGGACCCGGGAACCGGCCCGCCAGCCACGCGCCCAGCCCCAGGGCGGCCCCGACAAGCGCCCCCTCGGCCGCCCCCGTGATCTCGCCGGGTGACTGACCGAACAGCAGGTTGAAGGCGTCGAGGCCGATCAGCTTGCCGAACGCCCCGATCAACAGGCCTCCGGCCCCGCCGCCGAGCAGGCTCCACAGCCATTTCCGGTCGGGCGCAAAGCCGGCCGCGGCGATGCCGAAACCCACCCCGGCGCCGGCGATCAGCCCGAGCGCGACGCTGATGCAGATCAGGACCAGCAGCACCGACGCCGCGCCCATGCCCGCCTGCAGCGGCTCGGGCGCGGCGCCGAAGCCGTAGAACAATCCTACGAAGGCCCCCGCGACGCCGCCGCCGACCATGCCTGCGCCGCCCAGCAATCCGAACTCCGTCCAGGAACCGCCCGCCGCGGCCCCGGGCGCCGCGACCTCCGGCGTCGCCGCCTCCGGCCCCGGTCTGGCGTCCTCGCCGATCCGTTCGACGGACGCGATGAAGCGGTAGCCGTGTTTGGGCACCGTCTCGATGAAGCGCGGCCGGCCGGCATCGTCTCCGAGCTGACGCCGCAGCGTCCGGATGCACTGGGTCAGGGCCTCGTCTGTGACCGGCACGCCGCGCCAGACCTCGTCGTGAAAGCGGTCCTTCGAGATCAGCCGCCCCGGCTCGCTGACCAGCAGGGCGAGGGCGTCGAGATAACGACCGTTCAGCTCCACCGGCGCATCGTCCCGCCGGAGCTGGCGGTCGTGGATATCGAGCTGAAAGCGTTCAAAGCGGAAGCGGCCGGGCGCCATTTTTCAGCAAGACCTCAGGAGTTGCTCATGCCGCTCACCACTCGCGCCAGGCAGGGTCTGAGCCTCACCCATGGAGGCAGGCAAGGCAATGGCGAATACGGCGGAGATCGCGGCCGGGCCGCGCGTCCGGCCCGGGCCGACTGGCGCGATCGGGGCGATCCGCCGCCTCGACGGCGTCGTCCTCGCCCGCAGTATGGTGATGCACGAGACCCTCGGCGGCCGGACCTGGGTCGGCGTGCTCGCCAATATCGCAGAGGTCCCTTGCGTCGAGGCGGCGGTCCGGATCCGTTTCCTCGACCACGAGGGGCGGCCTGTGGGAGCCCCGGTCAGCGCGCGCGCCGCCCGGCTGACGCCCGGCGCCGCGATTCACCTGCGCGCCCGCCTGCCCGCGGCGGCGGCGGGGCTGCAGATCGAGTCGCTCCGCTGGACCGCGGGCGGCCGGATCGTCGAACCGGGCCCCTTTGCGCCGCGGGGCTTCGCCTTCGGTCGGGACTGAGCCCGCGGTCCGACATCCGCGACACCCCGCGCCTTCTCCCGCGCCTCCGGAACGGCTAAGTCGTTTCCATGATCGGAAGACTGAACCACGTCGGCGTCGCCACCCCGTCCATCGAGGCCAGCGTCGCCCTCTACCGCGACCTGCTCGGCGCCACGAAGGCGCACGAACCGTTCGACCTCCCGGCCCAGGGCGTGCGGGTCTGCTTCATCGATCTGCCGAACAGCCAGATCGAGCTGATCGAGCCGCTCGGCGACGATTCGCCCATCCACGGCTTCCTCGCCAAGAACCCCAAGGGCGGCCAGCACCACGTCTGTTTCGAGGTCGAGGACATCCTCGCCGCCCGCGACGCCCTGCGCGCCAGGGGCGCGACCATCCTCGGCACGGGCGAGCCGCGCATCGGCGCCCACGGGACGCCGATCATCTTCGTGCACCCGAAGGATATGGGCGGCGTCCTCGTCGAACTGATGGAAACGCCCAAGGCAGGAGCCCACTGATGGATTTCCCGATCGGACCGGTCACCATGCTGGCCATCTACATCGTCTGCTGGTGGGTGGTGCTGTTCGCCGTCCTGCCGCTGGGCATGTCCCAGGACGCGCAGGAACGTCCGACCGACGGGGCCCAGTGGGGCGCGCCGACGCAGCCCCGCCTGAAACGCAAATTCATCACCACCAGCTGGGTTTCGCTGGTCCTGTGGGCCCTGGTGATGGTGTTGATCTGGATCGGCTGGATGCCCTTGCCGGATCTGGCCCCTCCGGGTGGGAACTGAGCCGATGACCGACCGTCTTTTCCTCGTCAATCCGGGCTGGAACGATGACCTCGGCGGGCCGTGGTACTGCCCCGCCGGCGCCGTCATCGAGGGCGTGCTGGCCTTCCATCCCGACCTGAAGACGCAGCTGGACATCACCCGGCTCGACTTCCCGCGCCCGCGCCAGCCGGTCATCGACCTCGTCGGCGAGGACCACCAGTCCTGCCCGATCCTGGTGCTGGACGGCGCCTTCGACTGGCCGGAAGCTGAGACCAGCGCCGCCACCGGCCGCCGCTTCCTGCAGGACGAGGCGATCATCCCCTATCTGGCGGCGCGCTACGGCATCGCGCTTCCGCATCCCTGACCGCATCCCCGGCCCAATCCGCGCGTTTGACGCTGACCGCCTAGCTTTCGCCCCGTCGTCCCGGCTAAAGCTCGTGTCCCACGCCTCCCAAGCCGGATTCTGACCATGCGCCTGTCGCGCTACTTCCTGCCCACGCTCAAAGAAGCGCCCTCGGACGCCCAGATCGTCTCGCACCAGCTGATGCTGCGCGCCGGTCTGATCAAGCAGGAGGCCGCCGGCATCTACGCCTGGCTGCCGCTGGGCCTGCGGGTGCTGAAGAAGATCGAGCAGATCGTGCGCGAGGAGCAGGAGCGGGCAGGGGCCGTCGAACTGCTGATGCCCACCCTCCAACTCGCCGACCTGTGGCGCGAGTCGGGCCGCTACGACGCCTATGGCCCCGAGATGCTGCGCATCACCGACCGCCACGAGCGCGAACTGCTCTACGGTCCCACCAATGAGGAGATGATCACCGACATCTTCCGGGGCTTCGTGAAGAGCTACAAGGCGCTGCCGCTCAACCTCTTCCATATCCAGTGGAAGTTCCGCGACGAGCGCCGCCCCCGCTTCGGCGTCATGCGCGGCCGCGAATTCCTGATGAAGGACGCCTACAGCTTCGACATCGACGAGGCCTCGGCGCGGAAGGCCTACAACCGCATGTTCGTGGCCTATCTCAACACCTTCGCCCGCATGGGGCTGAAGGCGGTGCCGATGCGCGCCGACACCGGTCCGATCGGTGGCGACCTCTCCCACGAGTTCATCGTCCTGGCCGACACCGGCGAGAGCGCCGTCTTCTGCGACCGCAAGCTGGTCGAAATGCCCGCCCCCGGCGCCGATGTAGACTGGGACGACCTGCAGTCGATCGTCGACGGCCGCACCTCCCTCTACGCCGCGACCGAGGAGATGCACGATCCCGCCGCCTTCGAGAGCCAGACGGCCGAAGGCGACCGCCTGTCCGCCCGCGGCATCGAGGTCGGCCACATCTTCTATTTCGGCACGAAATACTCCGCCCCGATGAAGGCCCGGGTCGCTGGCCCCGACGGCAAGGACACGGACGTCCACATGGGCAGCTACGGCGTCGGCGTCTCGCGCCTGCTGGGCGCCATCATCGAGGCCAGCCACGACGAGGGCGGCATCATCTGGCCCGACGCCGTCGCCCCCTTCGACGTCGTCGTCATCAACCTGCGCAGCAGCGACGAGGCCGTCTCCGCCGCCTGCGAGGACGCCGTCGCCAAACTCGAGGCCGCCGGCAAGGACGTGCTCTACGACGACACCGACGAGCGCCCCGGGGGCAAATTCGCCACCGCCGACCTGATCGGCGTGCCGTGGCAGCTGACCATCGGGCCCAAGGGCCTCGCCGACGGCGTCGTCGAGCTCAAGCGCCGCGCCACCGGCGAAAAGATCTCCGTGTCCCTCGATGAGGCCATGGCGAGGCTGACCGCATGACGGACGAGACCGCGGCCATCAGGCCGACCAAACCCGCCGGCCCCTTCTCGGCCTGGGAGTTCGGCCTCGCCCTGCGCTATCTGCGGGCCCGGCGGCGCGAGGGCGGCATCGCCCTGATCGCCATCATCTCCTACGTCGCCATCGCCCTGGCGGTGATGGCGCTGATCGTGGTCATGAGCATCATGGCCGGGTTCCGGAACGAGCTGCTGGACCGCATGCTGTCCTTCAACGGCCACATGTACGTCCAGGGCCAGATCCTCGTCGATCCGGACCGCGACGCCGCCGTGCAGCGTATCGCCAGGGTCCCGGGCGTCGTCAGCGTCACCCCCCTGACCGAGAGCCAGAGCATCGTCCGCGCCGCCGGCCAGACCACCGGCGCCCTGGTCCGCGGCATCCGCCCCGGCGACCTCGACTCCATGGAATACGTCAACAACAGCCTGACCGACGAAGCCCGGCGCTCGTTCGGCCAGGGCGCGTACGGCGGCGACAACATCCTGATCGGCAAGGCCCTGGCCGATGGCATGGGCCTGCGCGTCGGCGACCCTATCAGCCTCTATTCTCCGACCGGCGCCGACAGCGCCCTCGGCAACCTGGGCGGTCTCGAGAAGACCTATCGCATCGGCGGTACCTTCAGCTCCGGCACCGCCGACTTCGACCGCGCCTTCATCTTCATGCCGCTGGAGCAGGCCCAGTTGTTCTTCGGCAAGGAAGGCGTCTGGGACGTGATCGAGCTTAAGGTGGCCCAGCCCGATCGCGTCGGAGAGCTGCTGGTCCCGGTGCGCGAGGCGGCGGGGGTCAGCGCCATCGTCAGCGACTGGCGCGACCGCCTCGCGGCCTTCTGGGGCGCGCTCAAGGTCGAGCGCGTCGCCATGAGCATCATCCTCGGCCTGGTCGTCGCCATCGCCGCCCTGAACATCATCTCCGGCATCGTCATGCTGGTGAAGAACAAGACCCGGGACATCGCCATCCTGCGCACCGTCGGGGCCAGCCAGATGTCCATGCTGCGCATCTTCTTCATCTCCGGCGCAGCCATCGGCGTGGCGGGCACCGTCACGGGTCTGATCCTCGGCCTGCTGTTCTGCCTCAACATCGGGGCCATCCAGCATTTCCTCGAGGCCCTGTTCCAGGTCCGGCTGTTCGACGCCGACGTCTATATGCTCGAGGCCATCCCGGCCGAGGTCGACCCGTGGGACGTTCTCTGGGTCACCCTGTGGTCGGTGTTCATGTCCTGCGTCGCCAGCCTGCTGCCCTCGTGGCGGGCCGCCAAAATGGATCCCGTGGAGGCCCTGCGCTATGAGTAAGGCCCCCAGGAAGGCCGCCGGTCCAAAGGCCGGCGGAACCCCCGTCCTCTCGGTCCGCGGCGTCACCCGCACCTATCAGTCGGCGGCCGGTCCCCTGACCGTGCTCAAGGGCGTCGACCTCGACGTCATGCCCGGCGAGGTCGTCGGCCTGATCGGCCCGTCGGGCTCCGGCAAGTCGTCCCTGCTGCACGCCGCCGGCCTGCTGGAGCGTCCGACCTCGGGCGAGATCCGCATCGACGGCCAGGACGTCGGCGGCCTGCCCGAGCGGGCCCGCACCCACATCCGCCTCGCCAGCATCGGCTTCGTCTACCAGTTCCACCACCTGCTGGCCGAGTTCGACGCCCGCGACAACGTCGCCCTGCCGCTGCGCATCGCCGG
>NZ_JAKFDS010000052.1:0-8164 GCF_036676055.1 Brevundimonas sp.
GACGCGATAGGCGACGCGCTTGACCGGCGAATACAGGGCGTCGACGGCGATCAGGCCGATCGGGGCGTCTTCCGGACGGTTCAGCTCGGAGGCGACATAGCCCTTGCCGTTCTGGACGGTCAGCTCCATGCGCACCGAGGCGCCGTCATCGAGCGTGCAGATGACGTGGTCGGGATTCAGCACCTCGATGTCCGAAGGGACCTCGATCTGTCCGGCGGTCACCGCACCGGGGCCGGTGGCGCGCAGGGTCATGCGCTTCGGGCCCTCGGCGTGCATGCGCAGCGCCAGTTGCTTGATGTTCAGCACGATGTCGACGACGTCTTCACGCACGCCTTCCAGCGACGAGAATTCGTGGACGACGCCGTCGATCTGGATGGCCGTCACCGCCGCGCCTTGCAGCGACGACAGAAGAACGCGGCGCAGGGCGTTGCCGAGCGTCACGCCGAAACCGCGTTCCAGGGGCTCGGCGACCAGGCGCGCCTTGCGCAGCGGGTCGGAGCCGGCCTCGATCTGCGGCTTCTCGGGACGGATCAGCTCTTGCCAGTTACGTTCGATCATGGATGTCCCTCGAAAACGGAGTTCGCCGGTCCCTCGCTCCTCGTCAGGGGCGGCAGGACCGGCGGAGAATTAGTCGGTCGATGTCTGCTTAGACGCGGCGGCGCTTGGGCGGACGGCAACCGTTGTGCGGCATCGGCGTGACGTCGCGGATGGTGGTGATGGTCATGCCGGCGGCCTGCAGCGCGCGCAGGGCCGACTCACGGCCGGAGCCGGGACCGGAAACGTTGACTTCCAGCGTCTTCACGCCGTGCTCGCTGGCCTTCTTGGCCGCGTCTTCGGCGGCCATCTGGGCGGCGTACGGGGTCGATTTGCGCGAACCCTTGAAGCCCATGTGCCCGGCCGAGGACCAGGAGATGGCGTTCCCCTGCGCGTCGGTGATGGTCACCATGGTGTTGTTGAAGGACGCGTTCACGTGGGCGACGCCCGAGGTGATGTTCTTGCGCTCGCGCTTCTTTACGCGACCCGGTTCCTTGGCCATGGGTGTCTCTTACTTCTTCTTGCCGGCGATCGGCTTGGCGGGACCCTTGCGGGTGCGGGCGTTGGTGTGCGTGCGCTGGCCGCGGACCGGCAGGCCCTTGCGGTGACGCAGGCCGCGGTAGCAGGCCAGGTCCATCAGACGCTTGATGTTCATCGACGTCTCGCGGCGCAGGTCGCCCTCGACGGTGTGGTCGCGATCGATCGTCTCGCGGATCTGCAGCACTTCAGCGTCGGTCAGCTGGTTCACCCGGCGCGAGGGCTCGATCCCGACCTTGGCCGTGATGTCCTTCGCCGCGTGCGCGCCGATGCCATGGATGTACTGAAGCGCGATTTCGACGCGCTTGTTGGTCGGGATGTTGACGCCAGCGATACGGGCCACGAAGCTCTCCAGATACGCGTGTGCGGACGCAACAAACGCTCCGGTCAACAGACCAGGAGCGTCGACGCCCTTCGCGGAAGCGCGCCTTATACAGGGGATTCACGCCGCGTCAACGCCTCGCGGCGCTCCGCGGACGGTTCGCTCAGGGAGCGTTCCGCCCGAAACGGAGAGTGATCACCGCGCGCAGGTCGTAGTCGGGCCGGCCGTCGATGGTGGCGGGACGGAACCGGTATTCCGCAACGGCCGCCGCGACGCCGGCGGCGCCGAAGCCCTGGCCGGCCGGAGTCTCGCTCACCACCCGGCACTGGTCCAGCATGGTGTCCTCGCGGATCCGGCAACTGACCACAGCGGTTCCGGAGACGCCACGGCGCAGCGCCTCGGGCGGGTGATACCGACGCAGGCCGCCCGGCGGCGGCTGGCGCAGGTTGCGCGGGCCTGTGCGCACGCCGCGCCCCGGACCGTCGCCGGCCCCGATCCCGGAGCCGCTGCCTGTCCCTTCCCCGCCCTGCCCCATGCCGGGCGTCGGCGAGGCGGTGGGAGCCATGCCCACCACCAATTCAGGCTCGGGCGCCTGTTCGCGCGGGGCCGGGACCTCGGGCGGCACGGGCTCGCGCGGGGGCGGAGGGACATGGATGCGCGACGGGGCGGCCGGCGCGCCGCCGCCGGGGTCTTCGGAGGGCTCTTCGGGCGGCGGAGGGGGCGGCGGAGGCGGAACGGGCCGGAACAGCTCCACCTCGATCACCGGCGGCAAGGCCATCGGGGGCGTCGCCGCGGTGCGCGCCACCAGGGCGAACAAGCCGGCATGGGCGATCAGGACGACGGCGAAGGCCCCCGCCTTGCGAAGCCGGTCAGGTGTGAGGATCGGTCCTGTTTCCACGCGTCGCATATGCCACATGGGGCATGAACGCGCCGGGGCCGAAAGCGCTCAGCTTATATTCAGGCGCCGAGCGCGGCGTCGATCGCAGCCGAGACGGTCTCGATCGCCCCCATGCCGTCGATCTCGGTCAGCAGGCCCTTGTCCGCGTAATAGGGCAGCAGGGGCGCGGTGTTGCGATTGTAGGCCGCCAGCCTGACCTTGAAGCTTTCCGGATTGTCGTCCGGACGGCCCTGTTCGGCATAACGGCGGGCGACGCGCTCAAGCAGGGCGGCGTCGTCGACCTTAAGGCGCACGACGTGGTCGATCCGGGCGCCCCTGCGGGTGAGCATGGCGTCCAGAGCCTCGGCCTGGGCCACCGTCCGCGGGAAGCCGTCGAAGATGGCGCCGCCGGCCTCCTCGGCCTCGGGCAGGCGCTCTTCTATCAGGGCGATGACGATGTCATCGGACACCAGGTCGCCGCGCGACATGATGGCCTGACATTCGCGACCGAGATCCGAGCCCGAAGCGATGGCGGCGCGCAGCATGTCGCCGGTCGACAGCTGGACCATGCCGCGGGTCTCGACCAGCCGCTTGGCCTGCGTGCCCTTGCCGGCCGCCGGAGGTCCGAACAGGATCAGGTTCATCGCCGCCCCTCCCCGGCCCGGCTTCAGCGTCTGGCGGGCGCGGTCACGCCCTTGCCGCGACCCTGGCCCCGGCCACGCAGCTTGGCCTTCTTGATCAGGCCTTCGTACTGGTGCGCGAGCAGCTGGGACTGGATCTGGGCGACCGTATCCATGGTCACCGAGACGACGATCAGGATCGAGGTGCCGCCGAAGATCAGACCGCCGCCCAGCTGGGCGCCGACGAACTCGGGCACGAGGCAGACCGCGGTGATGTAGATGGCGCCGATCGTGGTCAGGCGGGTCAGCACATAGTCCAGATACTCGGCCGTCCGCTTGCCCGGACGGATGCCCGGCAGGAAGCCGCCGTATTTGCGCAGGTTCTCGGCCGTATCCTCGGGGTTGAAGGTGATCGAGGTGTAGAAGAAGCAGAAGAAGATGATCAGCGCGCCGTAGAAGACCATGAAGATGGGCTGGCCGTGCTGCATCTGGGCCGTGAACGCCGGCAGCCAGTCCATCCAGGACGGCAGGTCCGCCGTGGCCGTCATCTGGGCGACCGTGGTCGGCAGCATCAGCAGCGACGAGGCGAAGATCGGCGGGATAACGCCCGCGGTGTTGACCTTCAGCGGCAGGAACGAGCGCTCGCCGCCGGCCATGCGGTTGCCTTCCTGGCGCTTCGGATACTGGATCAGCAGCCGGCGCTGGGCGCGCTCCATGAAGACGATGAAGACCACGACGCCGATGGCGAGGGCGGTGATCAGCAGCAGGGTGAAGGGCGACATCACGCCCTGCTGGGCCATGCCGAACATCCGCGCGATCGTACCCGGCAGGACGGCCACGATGCCGGCCATGATGATCAGCGAAATGCCGTTGCCGATGCCGCGGGCGGTGACCTGCTCGCCCAGCCACATCAGGAACATGGTGCCGCCGGTCAGGACCGTCACGGTCGAGACGATGAAGAAGATGCCCGGGTTGTCGACGAAGCCCTGCTGGGCGTTCAGACCGATGGCGATGCCGGTCGACTGGAACAGCGCCAGCACCACGGTCAGATAGCGCGTGTACTGGTTCAGCTGCTTGCGGCCGCTCTCGCCGCCTTCCTTGCGCAGCTTTTCCCAGGGCGGATACACGGCGCCCATCAGCTGGACGATGATCGAGGCCGAGATGTACGGCATCACGTTCAGGGCGAAGACCGCGAAGCGCTCGACCGCGCCGCCCGAGAACATGTTGACCATGTCCAGAATGCCGCGCTGGCTGTCAGGGTTCTGGAAGAACGCCAGGAAGGCCTCGGAGTTGATCCCGGGCACCGGCACATAGGTGCCGACGCGGTAGACCAGCAGGGCCATCAGCGTGAACAGCAGACGCTTGTGAAGCTCGGTCGCCTTGGCGAACGAGCCCATGTTCATGTTTGCTGCGAGTTGTTCGGCGGCCGAAGCCATGTGTCGTCACCCCGACTGGTCAGAACGCGGCGCATCGGACAGGAATCCGGCGCCTGCGTCCAGATAGGCGAAGGGCGCCCTCTTAGCGAGAGCGCCCCTCAAGCTTTATTTGGCGGCCGTGCGCTTGGCGCGGGCCGAGACCTTGTTGGCGTCGCCCAGCGGCGCCTTGGGAGCCGGAGCCTTGCCCTTGGCGGCGTTGCGCTTTTCGACGCGCGCGGCGGCCTTGGCTTCAGCGGCGATACGCTGCTGCTCGACCGAGCCGCCGGCGGCCTCGATGGCCTTCAGCGCGCCGGCCGTCGCAGACCAGACCACCAGGTTCAGCTTGGCCTTGATCTCGCCGGTGCCCAGCAGACGGACGCCGTCCTTGACGCGACGGATCACGCCGGCGGCCACCAGGGCCTCGCCGTTGATCTCGGCCTTGGCGTCCAGCTTCTTGGCGTCGATCGCCTCCTGCAGGCGCCACAGGTTCACTTCGGCCAGCTTCAGCGCGTTCGGATTGTTGAAGCCGCGCTTGGGCATCCGCATGTACAGCGGCATCTGGCCGCCTTCGAAGCCGCCGATGGCGACGCCCGAACGCGACTTCTGACCCTTGACGCCGCGGCCGGCGGTCTTGCCCTTGCCCGAGCCCGGGCCCCGGCCAACGCGCATGCGCTTCTTGTGGGCGCCTTCGTTGTCGCGGATTTCATTCAGTTTCATGTGCCTGATCCTTTCGGGTGCTAGCGCCCGCTGCAGGAGCGGACTCGGCGTTGATGTCGTTGTTGCGCGCCGGACGGGTCCGAAACGCAAGGAAGGGCGGCCTATAGCCGCCCCTGCCCTGCCGCCGCAAGCGGCGACTTGCCCCGCCCCCGAAAGGGCGGGCGCAGTTCCTACTTCTCGACCACTTCGATCATGTGGGCGACCTTGGCGATCATGCCGCGGACGGAGGGGGTGTCCTCCAGGGTCGATTCACGACCCATGCGGTTGAGGCCCAGGCCGGCCAGGGTCGCGCGCTGGTCCGACTTGCGACGGATCGGGCTGCCGGTCTGGCGGATGGTGACGGTGGCTTTGGATTCAGTCTTGGCCATCTATCAGCCCTCCACAGCTTCGGGCGCCGAGGCGCCGTCGTTGCGGCGGCCCATCAGGTCGGCGACCTTCTTGCCGCGCTTCGAGGCCACCTGACGGGGCGACGACTGGACCTTCAGAGCTTCGAAGGTGGCGCGGATCATGTTGTAGGGGTTCGACGAACCGGTCGACTTGCCGACAACGTCCTGGACGCCGAGGGTTTCGAGCACGGCGCGCATCGGACCGCCCGCGATGACGCCCGTTCCCGGAGGAGCGGCGCGCATCATGATCTTGCCGGCGCCCCAACGGCCGTTGCCGTCGTGGTGCAGGGTGCGGTTCTCGCGCAGCGGAACCTTGATCATGGTCTTCTTGGCTTCTTCGGTCGCCTTGCGGATGGCTTCCGGCACTTCGCGCGCCTTGCCGTGACCGAAGCCGACGCGGCCCTTGCCGTCGCCGACGACCATCAGAGCCGCGAACGAGAACCGGCGGCCGCCTTTGACCGTGGCCGCGACGCGGTTGATGTGCACCAGCTTTTCGACGATGTCCGAATCCGGACCGTCGACGGCGGGAGCGTTGCGATTGTCACGCCGGTTGCGATCGTTGCCGCCGCCGCCGCGTTGGGGTTGTTGCGCCATCTGTCGCGTCCCTTAGAAGTTCAGGCCGGCTTCACGCGCGGCTTCCGCCAGCGCCTTCACCCGTCCGTGATAGATGTAGCCGCCGCGGTCGAAGACGACGTCCTTGACGCCCTTCTCGATGGCGCGTTCGGCGATCAGCTTGCCGATCGCGGCCGCGGCTGCGGTGTCCGAACCCTTCGGCTTCTTGCCTTTTTCGCCTTCCAGCGAAGAGGCGGCGGCCACCGTGACGCCCTGGGCGTCGTCGATGATCTGGGCCGAGATGTTCTTGTCCGAGCGGTGGACCGACAGCCGCAGGCGGCCGTTGGCCACAGCCTTCAGGCGGCGGCGAGTGCGCTCGGCGCGGCGCTTGGCGTTCTGTTTGAGCGTGGTGGCCATGACTTACTTCTTCTTGCCTTCCTTGCGCCGGACCTTTTCGCCCGTGTAGCGCACGCCCTTGCCCTTGTAGGGCTCCGGCGGACGCAGCTTGCGGATGACGGCGGCGATCTGGCCGACGGCCTGCTTGTCGGCCCCCGAGATCTTGATTTCCGTCTGCTTCGGCACCGCGAAGGTGACGCCGGCGGGCGGCTGGATGTCGACGTCGTGCGAGAAGCCGAGCTGCAGCGACAGGGCGTTGCCCTTCATCGCGGCGCGATAGCCGACGCCGACCAGGTCCAGGCTCTTTTCAAAGCCCGTGGTGACGCCGACGACCATGTTGTCGACCAGGGTGCGCGACAGGCCCCACATGGCGCGGCCACGCTGGGTGTCGGTGCGCAGGCCGAGGTTGATGCCCTCGTCGTTCTGCGAGACCTCGATCTCTTCGGCGACGGTCCAGGAGCGTTCGCCCTTGGGACCCTTCACCGACACGGTCTGGCCGTCGAGCGTGACGGTGACGCCCTTCGGAACAGCGATGGTGCGTTTGCCGATACGGGACATATCAGTAGACCCTGCAGAGGACTTCGCCGCCCACCTTGGCCTCGCGGGCCGCGGTGTCCGACATGACGCCCTTGGACGTGGAGAGGATCGAGATGCCGAGGCCGTTCTTGATCGGCTTCAGGTCGCTGATCGCCGAATAGACGCGACGGCCCGGCTTGGACACGCGGGCGATCTCGGCGATGACCGGCTGGCCGTCGAAGTATTTCAGCTCGATCTCGAACTGCGGGAACTCGCCGGGGTTCTGAACCAGCGAATAGCCGCGGATGTAGCCCTCGTCCTGCAGCACGTCGAGGACGCGCTGACGCAGACGGGACGCCGGGGTGAGCACCTTGGAACGCTTCCGCATGGCGGCGTTCCGGATGCGAGCGATCATGTCGCTCAGGGGATCGTTGATCATCATATCTGTCGCTCCCCTTACCAGCTGGACTTGGTCAGGCCCGGGATCTGACCCAGGTTGCCGAGTTCACGCAGGGCGATACGGCTCATCTTGAGCTTGCGGTAATAGGCGCGCGGACGGCCCGTCACCTCGCAGCGGTTGCGAATCCGGTTGGCGGCCGAGTTACGCGGCAGCTCCGCCAGCTTCAGACGCGCTTCGAAGCGCTCCTCAAGCGGCAGGGATTCGTTGTTGGCGGTCGCCTTGAGGGCGGCCCGCTTGTCGGCGTATTTCGCGACGAGGGCTTTCACCATCTCGTTGCGGTTCACGGCGCTCTTCTTAGCCATTGTGCTCTATCCCTTCCCGCTCAGTTCACGAACGGGAACTTGAACTCGGTGAGGAGAGCCTTGGCCTCCTCATCGGTCTTGGCCGTGGTGCAGACGATGATGTCCATGCCCCACATCTGATCGATCTGGTCGTAGTTGATCTCGGGGAACACGATGTGCTCCTTCAGACCGGTGGCGTAGTTGCCGCGACCGTCGAAGCTGGTGCCCTTGAGGCCCCGGAAGTCCTTCACCCGCGGCAGCGCGATGGTGATGAACCGGTCCAGGAACTCGTACATCTGGTCGCCGCGCAGCGTGACCTTGCCGCCGACAACCATGCCCTCGCGCAGCTTGAAGCCGGCGATGGAGTTGCGGGCCTTGGTCGGCACGGCCTTCTGGCCGGCGATGGCGGTCAGATCCTTGAGGGCCGCGGTGGCCTTCTTGGAGTCGGCCACGGCTTCACCGATGCCCATGTTGAGGACGATCTTGTCCAGCTTGGGCATCTGCATCGGGTTGGTGTAGCCGAACTTCTCGGTCAGCACGCCCTTGATGCG
>NZ_JAKFDS010000053.1:0-3256 GCF_036676055.1 Brevundimonas sp.
GGCAATTTCGCCGCCTGGCTGCACCGCTTCTATCGCCACCGCGCCTGCCGCACCCAGCTGGCGCCGACCTCGGGGGCCATGGGCTACGGCTATCCCGCCGCCATCGCCGCCAAGTCGGTCCATCCTGACCGCGACGTCATCTGCATCGCCGGCGACGGCGACTATCTGATGACCGGGCAGGAGATCGCCACCGCGGTCCAGTACGGGATCAATGTCGTCGTCGTCGTCGTCGACAACGGAACCTACGGCACCATCCGCATGCACCAGGAGACCCACTATCCCGGCGCCGCGCGGACCATCGCCACCGATCTGAAGAACCCCGACTTCGTCAAATACGCCGAGGCCTTCGGCGCCTTCGGCATCCGCTGTGAGACGACGGCCGACTTCCCCGCCGCGCTCGCCGCCGCCCGGAACGCCGGCCGGCCCGCCCTCGTTCACCTGATCACCTCGGCCGAGGACATTGCGCCCAACCGCACCATCACCGGCCTGCGTTCCCGATGAGGACTCCCATGCGCCCTGTGATCGCCCTGGCCTGTTCGACCGCCCTGCTGGGCGCCTGCGCCGCCCCCGCGACGCCCCTGCCGTCGCCGCCCGGCCCGATCGCCGATTCCGGTAACGACTGCGCCGTCATCGCCGCGGTGGCGAAGGAGCACTACCGGTTCAATGCGACGGACAACGTCCCGCCGCCCCTCTGGCTCGACGACGAGGGCTCCGGCTGGGCCCCGCGCTGCGACTGGAGCCGGTTCGGCCTGGACTTCCCGGCCACCCACGACCCCGACCGTCCGCACCGGCCCGGCGACCGCATCCAGTGGGTGTCGTTCAAACAGCCGCGCTACGACGGCCGCGGCGCCCTGATCGAGACCGGCATCCTGCACGGCCCCCTCGCCGGCATGGGCTACGAGTGCCGCGTTCATTCCGGCTTCGCCGGCTGGACCGTCGGCGAGTGCAAGAACACCTGGATCTCGTAGCCGCCGGGCGGTGACGGCGGGGCCGCGTCCCCCTATGTTCCGCCGATGACCGACGCCGCCCCCGAGACGACCGACCGCCCGCTCACCCAGGACGGCCCCGCCGTGCGGCTGTGGATGATCGACGCCTCGGCCTACATCTTCCGCGCCTACCACGCCCTGCCGCCGCTGACGCGCAAGTCCGACGGCCTGCCCGTCGGCGCGGTGCAGGGCTACTGCAACATGCTGTGGAAGCTGATCCGCGACATGAAGGGCGACGACGGCCCGACCCATCTGGTGGCCATCTTCGACCATTCGGAAAAGACCTTCCGCAACCAGATGTACGACCAGTACAAGGCCAACCGGTCGGCCCCGCCCGAGGACCTGATCCCCCAGTTCCCGCTGGTGCGCGAGGCCACCGCCGCCTTCGGCGTCCACTGCGTCGAACTGCCCGGCTACGAGGCCGACGACCTGATCGCCACCTATGCCTGCAAGGCCCGCGACGCCGGCGGCGAGGCGGTCATCGTCAGCTCCGACAAGGACCTGATGCAGCTGATCGGCCCCTCGGTGGTCATGTGGGACCCGATGAAGGAGCGCCGCCTCGCCGAGGAGGCCGTATTCGAGAAGTTCGGCGTCACGCCCGACAAGGTGGTCGAGGTCCAGGCCCTGATCGGCGACAGCGTCGACAACGTCCCCGGCGCCCCCGGCATCGGCCCCAAGACCGCGGCCCAGCTCATTCATGAGTACGGCGACCTTGATGCGCTGCTGGCCCGCGCCCACGAGATCAAACAGCCCAAGCGGCGCGAGACCCTGATCGAATTCGCCGACCAGATCCGCCTCAGCCGCGAGCTGTGCCGCCTCGACTGCAGCGCCCCCGCGCCCGAGCCGATCGACGACTTCGCCGTCCGCGACCCCGATCCGGAACGGCTGGCCGAATTCCTCGACAGGATGGAGTTCCGCTCGCTGCGCAGCCGCGTCGGCGACGGCAAGGCCCCGGCGAAGGACGGCACCGCTTTCGTCGCCCGGCCCAAGGTCCCGAGCGCCCCGGTCGCCACGCCCCGCTACGGCCAGGTCCCGACCGGTCCGGAACAGGCCCAGACCTTCGACCGCGACGCCTATGTCTGCGTCCAGACCCTCGACGAGCTCGACCGCTGGATCGAGAAGGCGACCCTGGCCGGCGTCTGCGGCTTCGACACCGAGACCGACGCCCTCAGCGCCACCCACGCCGGCCTGTGCGGCGTCTCCCTCGCCGTCGGCCCCAACGAGGCCTGCTACATCCCCCTGACCCACGAATACGAGCCCGCGGCCAGCGCCGGCGGCCTCGACTTCGGCGAACAGGCCGAGACGCGCGAGCCGATCACCCAGGTGGTCAAGGCCGAGGCCCTCGCGCGCCTGAAAGCCCTGCTGGAGAATCCCGCCGTCCTCAAGGTCACCCAGAACGGCAAATACGATCTCGCCGTCATGGCCCAGAGGGGCATTCGCGTCGCCCCGATCGACGACACCATGCTGATCTCCTACGTGCTGGAAGGCGGGCTGCACGGCCACGGCATGGACGAGCTGGCCCGGCTCCACCTCGGCCACGAGCCGATCCCGTTCAAACAGGTCGCCGGGACCGGCAAGGCCCAGAAATCCTTCAAACACGTCGAGCTGAAACCGGCCACCTGCTACGCCGCCGAGGACGCCGACGTCACCCTGCGTCTGTGGCGCATCCTCAAGCCGCGGCTGGGCGAGCAACGCCTGATCACCGTCTACGAGACCCTCGAACGCCCCCTGCCGGCCGTGCTGGCCGACATGGAGCGGGCCGGCATCCGCGTCGACCCCGACCGGCTCAAGCGGCTGTCGTCCGAGTTCGGCATGCGCATGGCCGAGCTGGAGCAGCAGGCCCACGCCCTCGCCGGCCGCCCGTTCAACGTCGGCTCGCCGCGCCAGATCGGCGACATCCTGTTCGGCGAGATGCAGCTGCCCGGCGGCAAGAAGACCGCCTCCGGCCAGTGGGGCACCGAGGCCAGCGTGCTGGAAGAACTGGCCCTAACCCACGACCTGCCGCGCCTGCTGCTGGAATGGCGCCAGCTCAGCAAGCTCAAGGGCACCTACACCGACGCCCTGATCGAGGCCGCCGACAAGACCACCGACCGCGTCCACACCTCCTACCAGCTGGCCGCCGCCACCACCGGCCGCCTCGCCTCGTCCGACCCCAATCTGCAGAACATCCCGATCCGCACCGAGACCGGCCGCCAGATCCGCCAGGCCTTCATCGCCGCCCCCGGCCATGTCCTGATCAGCGCCGACTACAGCCAGATCGAGCTGCGCCT